>NZ_JBITPN010000022.1:0-810832 GCF_050467985.1 Brevibacillus sp. NRS-1366
TACCCGAAAGGGAGCATATCATCGATTTGAGTAAAAGGGCTTTTTTCGATCAAAACAAATCGGACATTTCCACGTCAGGCACTTTTTTCTTTACAGCATCAAATATCAACTTCTTTGTTGATTGTGAGGGAATTAGATTATCTTCTGATAAAGTACACAATCGTGTTAGTGTACTTTTGTTTAACAGCGTATGCTCAATAATAAACGTATAGTATCTCTTCGGCTGTTCGGATTTACACACGCTACTGTATACAAAAACCCCTCCCTCATGAAAATACGAGGCAGGGGGCAGCATATTTTTGCTAACGCTCAATCGTTGTATATTTAAAGTCTTTTCCGCCAAACGAATTAATCAAAAATCCTTTTACCTTGTCATTTTGAATGTATGGCCACGCTCCGTAGAAAATCGGGGCAATCGGCATTTCATCCATAAGAATGCTTTCGGCCTCGAGCATGATCGCCTTGCGTTTTTCCGGGTCCATTTCCAGATAGCTTTGGACGATCAGCTCCCGATAACGGGCATTCTCCCAAGCGGCATCATTGGTTCCAACTGTTTTATCCTTGAACATTTCCAGGAAGTTGATCGGGTCATTGAAATCAGCAGACCAGTTTCGATACGCAAACTGGTAGTTTTTAGAACGCTTGTTTTGCAAAAACACCTTTTCTTCCAGTCCGCTGATATTGACGTCTACGCCCAGATTATGTTTCCATTGATCCTGAAGCACTACTGCCAGCTTTTTCTGACGATCGTCCCCGGAGCCATAAGTATAGTTCATCTCTGGCAAGGCAGTTAAGCCCAGTTCTTTGAGGCCTTCCGCCAGTAATTCCTTTGCTTTTACCAGATCTTCATTGAAGTAATTGTTTCCATTGAACCCCATGGATTGCGGTACCCAGGCATAGGCAGCAGGAACCTCTGTCTGCACAATTCCGTCTATCAATGGCTGGCGCTGGATCGCATACGAAAAGGCTTGTCTGATCTTTTTGTTGGTAAACGGCGGTTTCGTGGTATTAAAAGTAACAGCTACTGTGTTTGGATATGGTGAGATCACCAGCTTTCCTTCCTCCTGTAATGCCGGAATCACGTCTGCTGGAAGCGTGTATGTCGGGTAACCGCCCCAGTCCAAATCGCCTGACTCAAACAAAGCTTGCGCCGTATTCGTATCGGTAATCATGCTCCATACGATCTTGTCCAGCTTGACTGCATCCTTGTCGTGATACTTTTTGTTTTTGACAAGGACGAGCTTGTTTTTATGCTCCCAAAGTTCCATTTTGAAAGGGCCGTTTCCCACGTATTTTTCTGGAGAGGATGCCCAGCCAGGATTTGCCTCCACTGTTTTCTGATGCAGCGGAAACAGTGTCGGGAAGGCCGTCAGCTCATAAAAGAAAGGTGCCGGTGCATTGAGCTTCACTTCGAGGGTAAGGTCATCCACAGCCTTCACACCGACCTGGTCGCGGGTTGCTTTTCCTGTGTTGAACTCTTCAGCTCCTTTAATAAAATACAGCATGTAGGCGTACTCCGCTCCTGTTTCCGGGTTCAGGTTTCGCTTCCATGCATATTCAAAATCGTGCGCAGTAACCGGTTCCCCATTGTTCCAATGCATGTCTTTCTTCAGCTTGAAGGTATAGGTCAGTAAATCTGGTGAAACTGAGTAGCTTTCAGCTGCAGCGTTGGCAACTTTTCCATCGGGACCAAAGCGCGTCAAGCCTTCAAAACAGGCTGTGATAACGTCAAAGGACGTGCCGTCAGAGGCAAGTCCCGGGTCAGCCGTAGGCGGTTCCCCACCGTCTGCGTTCCAATTCAAAACCATTTCTTGCGACTTCTCATTTGTTGGTTGTGTTTCATTTTTGTCTGAAGTAGCAGGTTCATTCGTATTACAGCCAGTCAACACCTGAAAAATCAGAAAACACCCCACAAGAATACTGACTCTTTTTTTCAATCGATTATCCTCCCAACGAAATTAGTACGCATTCAGGCTGACTGATTGATAGGCACGTTGATTCACTACAATGCTAACGCAAGAAAACGAGCAAGAAATCAGACTTGTTGTCGAAAAATGATTTCATTTTTTTGGAATTTATTATACAATTTGTCTATTTTTCCTAAAATGCATCCCCTCATTGAGGCGATGCATTTTGATTAGGCGTTCTCAACGGGGGAGCGTAGCAAGAAAGGGTTTCTTTCCTAGATGAATGTATCCAATTTGTACCAGTGCGTCAATGTGAAGACAACAAGATTAATGAAATTGAATCAAACACAAATACTTAATAGTAGACATAAGAACCACCCAATGAGTAAATGACTGGGTGACCTCATTGGGGATACGAACAAAAAAAGAGGTAGAATCCTCTAAGTCAAATTTATTAATAATAGAATGTATTGCCAATGAAACTTACATCATTATAAGGTTAATACAAGATAAAAGGAGCCTGATTATATTGGAGGCCACTGAAAAAGTCCTTTTGAGTTAGTAAGATAAAGCTTTCTCATTTTTGAGGAAGCTTTACCTTTTTTCTATATAATGGAGCAGGTGAACCAAATGATTCAACAACAACAAACACTAATCGCAAGTCCATAGATAGAGCTCTATAACTTAGTCGTCCCACAGGACAACATGCTGCGCCAAATTAATGAGCTCGTAGGCTTCTCTTTTGTATACGATGAACTGAAAAATCAATACTGCTTGGACAACGGACGAAACGCCATCGACCCAATTTGGATGTTTAAATATTTGTTGTTGAAGACCATCTTCGAACTCTCAGACGTTGACATCGTTGAGCGATCCAATTACGATATGTCATTCAAGTATTTTCTTCACATGGCCCCAGAAGATTCCGTGATTGACCCAAGCTCCTTAACAAAGTTTCGGAAGCTGATGTTAAAGGACCTAAATTTGCTTGATATGCTCATCAACCAAACTGTCAAAATTGCGATAGAAAAGGAATCATCCAAAGCAAAGCGATCATTGTTGATGCAACTCATACGAAAGCTCGTTACAACCAGAAATCCCCGAGAGAAATTTTGCTGGATCGCTCTCTAAAACTGAGGAAAGCCGTCTACAAGGTTAATGAATCCTTAAAAGCGAAGTTCCTGGCAAAGAACGCCTCCGGCGTTCTGAAGGAGGAAATTGGTTACTGCCAAAAACTCATCGCCGTACTTGAAGCTGAAGGAGGCATCTGTCGGCTTCCCAAAATAAGAGAACCACTGAATCTGTTGAAAGAAACAGTCGCAGATGATCTGGAGCAGCTTCGAATCTCGGAAGATCAGGATGCAAGGGTAGGTCACAAGAGCGCGGACTCCTCATTTTTTGGATTCAAAACTCACATGGCCATGACCGAAGAACGGATTATAACGGCAGCCCTTTTCACGACGGGCGAAAAGAATGATAGCAAGCAATTGCAGACGTTGATCGAAAAAAGTAAGACAGCCGGCATAGAAGTCAAAACGGTAATTAGAGATACTACCTTCTCGGAAAGAGACAACATTACGTACAGCAGCAACAATGACATAGAATTGGTCGCCAAATTGAATCCGCTTATTACGCAAGGGACTCGTAAGAAAGAAGACGAATTCCAGTTCAATAAAGATGCAGGAATGTATGTGTGCAAAGCTGGCCATCTGGCGGTCCGGAAAGCGCGTCAAGGAAAGAAAGGAGTCGGCAACAACCAAACAGATACCTACTACTTTGATGTGCAAACATACAAGAGATGTCCCGTGAAGGAAGGTTGCTACACCGAAGGTGCAAAAAGCAAGACCTACTCGGTGAGGATAAAATCCACCGAACATATCGAACAAATGGAGTTTCAGGAAAGTGAGTACTTCAGAGAAAAAGCGAAGGAACGATACAAAATTGAAGCGAAGAACAGCGAACTCAAACACAGACACGGGTATGACGTAGCGTCATCTTCGGGTCTCGTTGGCATGGAGTTACAAGGAGCTATGGCGATCTTTACCGTAAATGTGAAAAAAATATTGAAGCTGATGAAGTAGGAAACTATTTCACCGGCCTCACTTGGGCAGCAAAAAGAAGACCATTACTCCAGGATTGGTCAAGACCCTATTTAGTAGACAGTTAAAAAAACACCTAAGCTGCAAGCTGGCGTCGGTACTGACCGGCGTCAGTTTGTTTAGTTTCCTTTGTGGTCGATCGTTATTGTAAAAATGGATGAATTCAAGAGAGTGGGACGCATGAAGCATTGATGGCTCTCAATGCCCGCTATGCGTCGTTGTATTGCGATCAACTCGAAGCGAAAGGATAGGTACTTCAAGCATAGAAAAAAGAGGGTACTTCAGCTAACATACTTGAGGTTGACACTGTGTGAAGCTTTATAATGTCGCAATAGTACCCACTACCCAACAACGGATGCAGCAGTAACGACAACAACAATTCACTCTCCATCTTGTTAGGGAGGCACGAGGAAAGAGGAGGAGTTCAACATGGGTGAACTATTCGAAAAGCAGGAAGAATCGAGGCTAGGTCTGTTGAGCACGATTGGAATCTCCTTCATATGTTTGTTGCTTATTCTCGCAACGATTTGGTTTGAGCAGCCTTTTACTTCAAAAGATGAGAATGCGTCTACCGATCAATTTTTCGCTGCACGAGCGTTAAAACATATCGAAGCCATGGCTACGCAGCCTCATCCGATCGGCTCAGCAGCAAATGCAGAAGTTCGTACATATGTGCTCAAGCAGATGGAATTGTTAGGGTTGTCACCTAGAGTCGATACTTATCATAGCTCTGGTGACGAAATTGACGGAGAGGTTACATCTTTTGACATTCACAATATAGTGGGAATACGTAAAGGCATGAAACCAGGCAAAGCACTGATGTTGACCGCTCATTATGACTCTGTCTCAGATGGTCCGGGAGCCAATGATGACGTATCTGGGGTAGCGACACTCTTGGAGACGGCTCGAATTCTACAAGCTGGACCTCCGTCGGAACGGGATATTTGGTTCGTCTTTACCGATGGAGAAGAGGCAGGAATGCTTGGAGCTAAGGAATTCTGGCAAGAAAGCAAACATCGCGATGCAATTGGCCTCGTGGTCAACTTTGAGGCGCGAGGATCTAGTGGACCATCTATTATGTTCCAAACAAGCCCAGAAAACGGCATGCTCATTTCTGAGCTTGCTTCTATTGCGAAGTACCCGGTAAGTAATTCCATGCTAGGCAATATGTAACAGAAGATGCCTAATAATACGGATTTAAATGTATCAATCGAAGCAGGTATACCTAGACTTGACTTTGCTTATATAGGTGGGTGGGACAAGTATCATGCCGCCGATGATACGCCGGAAAATGTATCCCTCGCTTCGTTGCAGCATCATGGAGAAAATGCTCTTGCGGTCGCGCAACGATTCGGCAGCATGAGCTTGGATAACCTGAATGAAACCGATCGTGTGTATTTCAATTGGTTAGGTCTTCTCGTACATTATTCATAGACCAGGAGTGTTACTCTTATATTGAGCTGCACACTGGTCTCTTAATATTCAATAATGGATGCGGGAGAGAAAATGGAGTCGAGCATCTAAAAACAACGAAATTGGCAGACCTGACCCAAATGCTAACGCAAATTTAAGGCGTAGCGCTTTACGTTTGCGGTGTATGATGAGAAGGGAGAATGCGTCAATTTTACCGTTGTGAGCGGCAATAACAAAGTAAAACTGCCGAAGAACGGAACGGTTGTATTTGCTGGCGCGCCGAACTCGGAATTTGCAATCACGTTGAAATAGCTACAATTCAAAATGGACTTCAACAAAACCAGTACGACACAGAAAAGGTGTTTTGCTGGTTTTGTTAATGCATTATCTTTACGAAGAGGCTTTCCAAACGACTCCCTGAACCAAAGCCCAGTGTTCATCTAGCTCGCAGACCATTTCACCTCACGGCTGAAAAGCGCAACTAGACTTTATTACTGAGAAAACGGGGTAAATATTAGCTCTATGTTTAGGTGGATTTGGTAATAAGCGTCAAACCGTCACCATCTTCAAACTTGATCAGAACGATGAGAGAAGAGAAGCAACCCGTGAGAAGGAGATTGTGGGTTTAATCCAGGTAGCACGATCGAGTATTCGCTGCATTTCGCGATGCAACCTTTTTTGCTTAAATGGACAACAGTTGGGGTCGAAATAGTAATTTCAATTGAAATCATGTAAATTACGCATAACAACAGTTCAGCGAATAAGGAGCTACCTATAATCATTGTTATCAGACCAAACATGATCAAATCTACTAAACTAAAAAACTGTACATCTACGCCCGATAATGTTTATTATCGAATCTTTTTGGTTTGGTTGTTGGAATCTGATTAGATCACTGTTCAATAAACATATGGACCAATAGTCCTAAGGATACCTTGATTTTAACAGTGGCAATAAAAATGAGATAGACAAAGGCTAATCTAATAATTAATCGAAAGAACGAGAAGAACGGAGAGAGAATGATTGAAAGTAAGTCAAACTAATTACCCAGGACTGTATAAATTTTTTCTGCATTTGAAATAAAAACTAAGGCACCAAATAATCTAGAATTATTTATTGTTCCTGGGAAACTATTAAAACGGGCGTGTGGTTAATTCAAAGAAAATATTCCTGACAGAATCACTTGTCGCGCTATATAATACCAAACCGCATGTTGTTCACTATATGTTGGCACATGAATTTATACATTTAATTAATAAAGAGTACGTAGAATAGAAGAATGCATTTATTAAGCTTGGTTCTTTGGTAAGTAGGCATTTAAAGGGAGTAGTTCTCTTGCAAGAAATAAGACAAGGAATAGATGGTGTTCATTTGGCAAAATTAACACATAAACAAATTCAAGACTCTCAAATATGTCTTCATACAAAAAACAATAATGACCGAAAACAATTATCCTATAAATCAGTAGGATATCCAAGTCGAGTTCAAATAATAAAATTCGCAATGAAAAATATTTTCCGCTAATAATTGCTAGGCGCATCAATGATCTGGATCTTGACTGGGGAGCACGCCTGTAGGGGCGTCCTATAGAATGCGGACCTAGTTGTATTTCTTATGTATCCTACAGGTGCTGCTTGAGAGAGACCCAAAGCGCTATTTATTTGTTCAATTCAATATTCTTTGGATTGGTACTGCTTGTAAGTTTACTTATGGATTACAGAAGATGGTTATTCATTAATATTGTTCATAATTATAAAGTTAGAAGAAAGGTTGGTATTATTAACTAATGTCAAGAATTAAATGTTTCGATTGCTATGAACTTACAAAAACAATTGATGAACTTGATATGACTCCACTAGAAAGTATTGTTGAGTACGCTGATGAACTTCAGCAGTTCTTGGTAAAGTATGATGAATTTGTTTATATGAAATGTAAAGGAAAATTAACGTGTTCAACTTGTAATAACAAAATAGCAGTTGATGACTATTATATTCCAGATACAAAAGAAATGGATTTCACTAGAAAAGTCGGCCAATTGATTGGTGAGGAAATTTCCAGATATGTTGATTATTGTTCCCATTGCGACATCATAAAAGAATTGAATCAAGTTAACGTTGTAAGTTTAAATCATTTCGGTGAAATGGTTTATTCAGAGGGGGAAGATATTACAGATTTCCTAAAACGACATTTTGTGCCATACGATTATATTGAAAATGTGATTCCTTTTATTAGTTGTAAATGTTGTGGTTTTGGATTTGATAATATAAATGAGTCGTGGTCAATAGGCCGTTTTGATCAATCAGATAAGATATTTACTTCCGAAGATATTAGTAGTTATCTAGATATTGATATGGAAGACTGGCATAATTTTGCCGAACAATATCATGTATATTTACATTCCTTTGAGTTACTCGATTTTCTTACATATTTACAAAAAACCCCGATGTTTGCAATTAAGCATTCTGTAGGTGAAAAAATATTTGAATTATTTAAATCAATGTACGACGCTGGAGATTATCGGGTTTTACATAATGTCAATTTATATAGAGGTAGAAAACGAAACATTGGAAGTAAGAAGTATGAACCTGAAGAAATGTGGAATCCTCCATTTGGGGTTTCTAGTCATGGAAGATATAATATTGTAGGAACTTCTGTCTTATACTTAACGAGTAAGAAAAAATACATACCCGACGAGGTTAATTATTCTCACGGAGAGAAATTGGATATTGCTACAGTTCGAATAAAGAATCCATTAAAGATCCTTGATTTAAGTAACTTATTAGGTGGATTTGGAAGGTTTTTATCCCAACCTGCAGATAACAGAAACATATTAAAACTTGAGTATTTACTTACAAATTATATATCTGAATGTTGTAAAATAATAGGATTCCATGGTGTTCAGTATAAGGGAGTAAAAGAAGGTAACTATGATAATTATGCGATCATTAATTTTTCTAAAAATGAAGACGCACAAATAACGTCAGTAGAAGAAGTAGAAGTTAGAATTGTATATAAGTTGTAAGTTTTAAGTTATAATCGTCCCTTAATGATAAAAACAGAAGTTTTTTATGAACCCGATAATTTTTATTATCGGGTATTTTGTCATTCCTACTAATTATTTTGAAATCCAAATCGTTTTTTCTTTGACTTTTTTCATATTCACAACATTAATCTTTCAGTAGGAAACTTGCCCTCTGTAACACTGGCACATTATAAAAATCTAATTCTTGTGTATTCCTTATGATACCGTAGGTTAATACAGAACTCTCCTTTTGGAAAAGATGGATAAGAGAATTCCAAAAGGGGCGAGGTTATGTATTATAGAATAGCAACTATATTAACACCCATCTTTGTTGAAACAATCGGCGAATATACTATAAAGTATGATGATATTTATTCTCACTCAGTATGGTACGAAGAAAATTGCTTAATAGAAAATATACCATTGGTAACTGGGAGAGATTTCTGTAGAGCAAGGCTGGATCTAGATGGTCAAATCGTTTTTGTTCATAACACATATTTTTTAAGTATTATGGGGCAGTCCTTTTCGAAGTACATACACGAAGAACGCTGGGATAGGAGATTTCATGTTCCATGGACCGGTTTTTATCCAATCCCACAAAAAGTACGTAAAGAAACACCAATGTTCAAAAATCTAATCGAAGATTTTGTTGTTGCAGAAAAAACGAAACAGATTAGAAGTGTTTATAAGCCGTTTCTCACCATAAAAGAGAGAAACAGATACAACAGGATTTGAATGTTTATAGTGCAAAGTTCCAAATCTGAGCATCAGCGTGAGGTATTGCGAATTATTTCTAAAGTATAGACAAGGGTTAATTTATTGGTTATTGAATTATTAGTACGATCAATTTTTATCCATGAGTACTAAATCCTGCCTATTTATTCGGATTGAGGCTGTCCGCTTCATTGCATATAATGAAGGTACCACCCTTCGGGGAGATCGTTAAGGGAGGCCGCGATGAACGAGACCGCATTTGACGAACCATTATTTGCAAGCTTGAAGCCGGGCTTAACCTCGTTCTGTTACCGAATGCTAGGCTCCATGGACGATGCGGACGATGCCGTTCAGGAGACGAGTATTCGGGTCTGGCAGAGCTGGAGCACATTCAGACAGGATTCCTCGTTCAAAACTTGGGTCTATCGGATTGCCTCCAACCTGTGCTTGGACAAGCTGAGACAATCCAAACGCCGCGCGCTTCCCGTTGACCTGTTCGACCCGGCCGTCGCCATCGTCGAGCCGCGCGACACGCTGCCGGACTTTGCCTGGATCTGGCCGTCTCCCGACTTTGGGGGCAATCCGGAGGATCGGCTCGTCCGCAGAGATACCCTTCAACTGTGCTTCATCGCTCTCCTGCAGACCTTGCCTCCGCGGCAGCGCGCGGTACTCATTTTGAAGGATGTATTTGAATGGTCCTCCAAGCAGATCGCGGAAACGTTGGCGATGTCGCCGGCAGCGGTGAACAGCGCCTTGCAAAGAGCCCGGGAGACGATGGACCGGGCGCAGCTTCGCTCGGATGAGCTCAGCAGCATGGACGTTCAACCGGAGCAGCAGCTGCTGTCCCGGTATGTGGAGGCCTTCGAGCAATTCGATATTGCTGCGCTCGTCGCGTTGTTCCACGAGGAAGGCTGCATGTCGATGCCGCCCTTCGAGATGTGGATCCGCGGCAAGGAAGATTTGTCCGCCTTCTATTCGCTTACTCGCTGGCATTGCGAAGGTTCGCGATTTGTGCCCATTACGGTGAATGGCGGTTATCCGGCGTTGGCCCAGTATATGCCGGGCAAAGAGGGCTCTGGCCTGGTACCCTGGGGCATCCACGTCATCGAAACCAAAGAAAATCAAATCCTGCACGTTCAAAACTTCATTCATACGCCATTATTTTCGCGATTTGGGCTGCCTGAGCGAATTGACCAATGAATTTCGTCATTGGCTTACGTCTATATCATTGAGAATAACCAAACGACGAATATCATGAGAGAGGTGTCTATTTAAAATGGAAACGAGTCAACCGCCGAAAGTAACCGTGCAAGCCGTCATTCAAGCCCCTGTCGAGAAGGTATGGTGCTATTGGACCGAGCCGGATCACATCACGAAGTGGAATCAAGCGTCCGAGGAGTGGCATGCGCCGAGAGCCGAAAACGATCTGCGGGTCGGCGGCAAGTTTCTGACACGGATGGAAGCGAAGGATGGCAGCATGGGCTTTAATTTTGGCGGCGTCTACGATGTCGTGAATCGGCATGAGGCGATCGGCTACACCATGGAAGACGGAAGAAGAGTGGATATTGCTTTCGTCGATCAAGGGAATGAGACGAAGGTCATTGAAACGTTCGACGCGGAAAGCTCCAATTCCGTCGAGTTCCAGCAAGCAGGCTGGCAAGCGATCATGGACAATTTCAAAGCCTATACCGAACAAAACTAATCATTGCGAAGAAGACGCCGGGGGAGATGCCCGGCGTCTTTCTTTTTGAACCCTAGTACGAGTGTGCTCTCCGTTAGCCTTAACCTTGTGCCGCATCCATGTTCATGTAGTTAATGGCCCACAGATGGCCGTCCAAGTCCACGAAGCCCCAATGATACATGAACCCATGATCTTCAGGTTCAGCGTGCAATTTCCCGCCCAAGGAGACCGCGGTATTCACGATTTCATCGACCTTTTCCCGGCTCTCGAAGGCCAATGCGATCGTCATCTGCGCATACTTGCTCGTATCGACGGATTCCTTCTCCGTGAGCGTATTAAAGAATACTTGATTGATCAGCATGACCTGCAGGTTGTCGCCGATCACGATGGCTACCGAATTCTCGTTCTCGGGGAATTGCGGGTTGAGCTCGAATCCGAGTCCGGTGAAGAACGCTTTCGATTGTTCTACGTTTTTTACAGGCAGGTTGAAGCTCGTGAATGCGGACGTTAATGCCATTTTCAAAACACCTCTTCGTCAAATTAGTTTGTGTTCATTTATGCCTTTGTTTATATAGACGACAGCCGATCCGGGAATTCATCGGTCTCATGGATTCGGAAGCGTAAATTTTGAAAAATAACTTGGTATTGAGTTCGGATACCCGCCATTCCCGTAAGGTTGCTTATTCTTATTATGCAGGGATAAAAATTGAACCTCTCTAAAAAGGAATTCGTCTGAATATATGACAATTAAAGGGTGGGTATCGAGTGACGGAATGAGGGAACGGTATGGAAATTAATGATAAAACCGAAGTACGAAAGAAAAAGTTCGAAACCGTCGCCATTTCAGTATTAGGTTAAATGTCTTTTTCATGCTTACATTTCTCCTGTTCTCTTCACTAATCGTACGTTTTGCTTATGTACAGTTCGTCGAGGGTCCGAGTCTCTAGGAACGCCAGACAAGCATGATCACGAAGGGCGTATCCATCCCGCCCATCCGCGGCAATATTTACGATTCGGCGGGACAGCAGATCGCATATTCGATCTCAACTCAGTCCCTTTACTTTACTTTCAAAACAGGCTTTAAGCAGGAAGCGGCGGAGGCGCTGGCTGCAAAACTCGTGCAGCTGTTTAACGAAAAAGGCGAAGCGAATTCCAAGCCGTCGACGACTGAGGAAGTTATCAAGGCTATGGACATCAAAGGCAGAACGCATCTGCCATTCCAACATCGACGGATCAAATCGGGACTGTCAAAAGAAGAGATCGCCTATCTTAGCGAGCACCGCGACGAGTATCCGGACATGGAGATCGTGGAGGAGCGCATCCGCCAGTACAGTCCCGACCGGGTCGCCGTTCAATTGGTCGGCTATATGAACAAGATGAAGGGAGCCAAGGAGAATCTGGACTTTTACAAAGAAATCAACGCAGATCAATCGGATCCCACGCTTAAGTATTTGGACTCCGAGGAGGTCGGCTACGACGGCATCGAGTTGATGTATCAGAAGGAGATGCGGGGGCTTAACGGTTATAAATCCTATCAAATCGACAGCATGAGCCGGATCGTCGGCGACATGAAGCTGACCAAGCCGGTCAAGGGGCAGAATCTGTATCTAACGATTAATCGCAAGGTGCAGCTCACCGCGCAGCAAGCCATTCTCGATCAGATCGCGACAACCCGGTTAATTACACAGCCTGCCGGCGAGATCCTGCAGGCTGTTCAGCTAACGGAGAACGATAGCTTAGCAAATACATCAGAGGCTGCTGGAGTTTATCCGGCAGCCTCGTTAAGCTAAAGGCAGTAATACGGGGGCAGTCTATTTTCTTCGGACAAAAAATCCAAGAAGTTATTATCAAGGAGCAATTACAGTTTATAAAAAGATATGTCCTTATTGACCAAGACTAAGTGAATATCGGCTTATAGACGCTTGCTCACTTTTCAACAAATTTTATGGCGGATTATTCATTTCGGCTGCCGGTCACTGGTGTGGGCTGCCCAAGCCACCCGAGTGGTAAGAGATTGTTTCAAAAAATTGCGGTTCCATTCGAAAATGCGTACACCCGAGTTCTACGAGTGTATACTCTGAATCAGCAATGAAAGTTCACTAGATGAAGGGAGATGCATTTTCCACATGATCAAGCATAATTCAATTCTTAATCTTGATACGGATGAACGCATGGACATTGGAACCTATCTGTTGGAACAAATCAATGACTATATTACGCACATACGCGGGGTTCGTGTCTCACCTGAACTCAGCGTGGATGCAGTTGCAGAACACGCACGTAGATTATCTTTTAAGCATCCCGTCAGCCCGCGCGAGGCGATTTATCATATCCTGGATGGATTAAGGCAATACCAGGTGCATACGCCACACCCGCGATATTTCGGCCTGTATAATCCGCGGCCCAACTTCATGGGAATTATGGCAGACACGATTACTGCAGCATTCAATCCGCAGCTTGCAGCTTGGAGTCATGCGCCTGTAGCCGTCGAAATGGAGAACTATGTATTGAAAGAAATAGCTTCAAAATTCGGTTACCCAGCAGACACAGCAGATGGAACTTTTACAACGGGGGGAGCGGAAGCAAATCTCACGGCCGTATTGACCGAACTAGTTCATTCTTTTCCATCTTATGCCAAAGAGGGGTTGAGGTCCCCACACATCCCGTCATGTATGCATCTGCTGAGAGCCACCATTCCCTGGCAAAGGCAGCGCGTTCCTGCGGACTGGCCCTGCAGCAAAAGAGCATTCGCCTGCAACCGATGAGAGGTCAATATACCACAAAGCCGACCGCGCGGCAAATCTTTCTTATGCTCTCGGCCATCACGGTGATGAAATGGTACGATCGCGATGACCAGAAGTGGTACCGGGACGTGCAATTGGACGACGAGATGAAAAAAGTGTTCGACCTGCTGGGTTTTCATCCGGATTCGTATATCACTCTCCCTTCGAAATCAACTTTTCGCCGTGCTCCTTAATTCTCGTACTATCACAATAATTCTTTACGCCTCATCCAAGGGTGCGGAATATGGGGTTCAATGAGTCAGTCTAAAACTTTATTATTCAGTTTAAAACCATGGATTGCTTAATTCTAACGTTGAGTATAAAACTAATTTTCAATTACCTGGTGATTTGAAGACCGGGACTCCTGGTACTACAAGGGGTTCTGGTCTAAAACTTTATTATCACTAAACAATATGAAGCAATACGGAAAAATACGGAACGATTGTTCCAATCTATTAAGCCACGGGTCTTCTGCTTAAAGCAATGATCGCCAGGTTCCCCTCTCGAAATGAGAAACAGACATAGCTCGGCGGAGGCTGTGTCTGTTTCTCATTTTTGAAGGATATGAGGTGATAATTGATGAATGCTTTGGTGTCCTATTTCGTTGAGATAGAAAAACCGATCAGCAGATGAATAAGAAGATACAGGTATTACTCGCAGAAAATGATCCCTTTTGGCGGCAGCGTCTTGTTACAATGATTGACGCTGAATCAGATATTAAAGTGTTGGGCATTGCATCTACAAAAGAAGAAGTAATTCGAGCAGGAGCGCAATTGGAGAAAGATGTATTAGTCATGGACGTTATGTTGCTTCTAAATCAGATGGATTGGAGACAGCGATAGAAATTCTTCGTCAAAAACCATTCCCGATTATTAATCTTTCAACACTGTATGATCGTGAGATGATAATTAATCTGTATTTAGAAGGAGCAATCAATTATATTACCAAAACGAACTATGTAGATATACCAAGCATCATTAGGGAAGCGGGTCAGGGGCAATCTTCCCTTCATGCGGACGCTGCGAACATTATACGTAATGAAATCGAGGTGATTAAACGCAAAGAGTTACACTGCATGCTCACACCAGTGGAGAGAGACATTCTAAAATTATTTGGCTGGGGTTATAGTCAACGGATAATCAGAGTGTTATTTAGGCACTACAATGAGTACGATGAATTCTCATGTGCGGAACAACAATCATTAATTCAATGTAACTGCACTTAGTGAGGCAGCTCGAAAAGAAGAACGAAGGGACTTCACGCCATTTCTCGTACCAGATGTTTTTAACGACGAGCGTCCCGGTTTTCGCTCCGCGACGATTATCTCGGAACGTCCGATGAAGCTTTCTCCATATACATAAAAGCAACACAGCATGGCATTGAATTCGCTATTTGCAAGCATAGTAGAGGTAGTATGGCTCTGCATCAGATCGTTCACATTTCGCGTTATTCCCATACAAAAAGCGCCATTCTTTCTGACCCGCTTCCAAAGCGCATACAGAAAGTTGGCGCTATATTCATGCACGACAATATTATGTAGAACAATGCCGATCATAAAGCAACGAGCAATTGCAAACAGCCTTGAATAGTTTTTTTCAAAGTTTTGCATTGTGCAACGGGTGCGAGACGAATTCGGCAGAGTTTATGAACGGTTCTTTTATTTAAGCGTTCTAAGTTGTTAGTTGCCCGCATCCGTTTTCTGTCCGTTCTGAAAGCCTGCTCCCCAATAACCAAGTGGTTCACCAACACGTACCTGGGTTCCTACACATAGCTCTTGGAGAAACTCGAAGGCTCCGTTCTCAACCAAAAGAACTACGGTTGACCCGAACTCAAAATAAGCAAGCTCATCCCCTTTGTTGAGATGAGTAACGAGTGAGTTCGTATACTTGATACTGCTTACGTTCATTGCACCGACTTTGACGAGAGATAAAATACCATATAGATGCCCCATATAAGTAATCAACCGCTCGTTTCGACTTAATACTTTGCTCATATGCTTTAACCCAAACTCGTTTACGGGATATGTTCTGCCTAAAATATGGATCTTCGCTAGGATCGTTCCAGTAACCGGTGAGTGAACGCGGTGATAATCAGATGGACTCAAATAAAGCACAATAAAGAATCCTTCATGATATCTGTTAAAGGTTGAACCGGAACCCAACAACTCGTCCGTAGTATAATTTTGGCCTTTAACATGGATTGTTCTTTTATCGTCTATTCGGCCTATTCCAGTAACGGTAGCATCCACAGGACTGACTAACGCGGCGCTATTTTGATTAATCGGACGAAGGCCGTCCTTCAAACGTCGAATAAAAAATTCATTTAAAGACTGATAAGCTTTCAAAGGTTTTTCAGCATCCTCGATACGAATCCCGTACGCTCTCGAATACAAGGGAAGAAGCCAGCGGCTGGCTCTTGTTTTAGTAAATGAGCCTATCAACTTTGAGGACCATTTATGAGATGTCAGTTCAGTTAACGTATGAAATAAACGTTGAATCGCCATAAATTATCGCCAACTTTTCTTTGATTATAAATGATTTGAAAAATATTATATGATAGGCTTTCAAGCCGCATCAATTATGATTTGCCTATCGTAATGATAGGCTTGCTTGAATCATAGGATAAAACTATCGTTTTTATAATATCAACGGAATAGTCTTATCGTAAATTCGATATTATACTCAATCTATGATCTTGTATCGAATTTTCCAAATTTCGAGTAAATAAATAGCATGCAGGAACGAGGGCTGTTATGGAAACGAAAATAGGCGTTTTAGCACTGCAAGGGGCAGTGGATTAGCATCTAAACATGATTCATGAAGTTGGTGCTATTGGCATCGCCATTAAACGAAAAGAACAATTAACCAGTATAGATGGCATAATTATTCCTGAAGGTGAAAGCACTGCAATAGGAATAATGATGATTATCCAAGAGATTCGATCGTTTGCGATGTCTGGAAAACCTGTATTGGTACCTGCGAAGGACTGATTGTTCTTGCAAGTGAAATAGACAGTGGAGAGGAAGCCCATCTTTCCCTCATGGATATGAGAGTGTCCCGCAATGCCTTTGGACGGCAGAAAGAAAGCTTCGAAACCGTTTTGTCGATAAAAGACATCCCTCAATCTGTTCGGGCCTATTTATTTGAGCTCCTTTAATCCAAGAGGTAGGTATTGGTGTCGAGGTTTTAGCAACCTATCATGATCGAATTGTAGCAGCAAAACAAGGACCTTTACACGCGACCTCCTTTCACCCTGAATTGACCGATGACACTTCATTACATTCCTATTTTCTGCAAATGGTTCTTGAATCAAGAGCTGAAGGCCGGTGCTGCAGCAGAGATAATGCCCTATGAGTACGTATTAATTTTTTGAATCAGCAAGTGAAGGAGGAGCAACCTTACTAAGGCTTGGATTTGTATTGTTGGAAGGTGATCTATTGTGCATCGAGAGCACGCTTTTGAAAGGGTAAAGAATTGTACTTATGGTGAATTAGTTGATTGGGAAAAACATGTATTGTTTTGTTTGAAGTGGCACAGGAAAGATAACAATGCATTTGAAATTGAAGATTGTGAATTCTTGCTTAAACAAATCAAAGATCAAATCTCTGTCTTAAGTAGAACTCCTTGACTTACAAGGCGTGAGAGGATGAGAAACAAATGAAACCGAAAGCGAATGTGCTGCATTTGCCTGTATATCAGCCGGGGAAACCGATTGAAGAAGTGAAGCGTGAATTGGGTTTGACGGAGGTGATCAAGCTAGCCTCTAACGAAAATCCATTTGGTTGCTCGCCAAGAGCGATTGCGGCAATCCGTGTAGAAATGGAAAATATCCATTACTATCCAGACGGCGAAGCTGGTGCATTGCGGCTCAAGCTGGCTGAGCTGCTCGATGTTCAGCTCAATCAGATTATTTTGGGCTCAGGGTCGGATGAGGTGATTCTGATGCTGGCTCGTGCTTATTTGGTTGCGGGGGATGAGACGATGATGTCGACGCACACTTTTCCCCAATACAAACATAATTCAGAGATAGAAAACGCAGTCTGCATTGAGGTCCCGCATAGTAAAGAGGGGAAACATGATCTCCATGGCATGCTGTCAAGAATGAACGAGCGAACTAAAATTGTCTGGATTTGCAATCCCAATAATCCGACGGGAACGATCGTTAGTCATGCAGAATTGGAGCGCTTTCTGCGCCTAGTTCCGCCGCATGTGCTCGTCGTGGTGGACGAAGCCTATTCCGATTATGTCACGCATAAAGATTATCCGGACGGGATTCGTCTATTGAAGGACTATCCTAATCTTGTTCTCCTCCGGACATTTTCGAAAATATATGGGCTGGCCTCCATGCGAATTGGATACGGAGTCGGACACCCTGATGTGATCCGTACAATCAATCAGGTCAGGGAACCGTTTAATACGAGTCGATTTGCACAAGCAGCAGCTCTGGCCGCGCTGGAAGATCAGGCGTTCGTTGAGAGATGCCGTATGCACAATCGGGAAGGGATCATTCAACTCCGTTCAGAATTTGATAATTTGGGATTACTTTATTTCGAACCACATGGCAACTTTATCTTGGTTGATGTACAGCGCCCGTCCAAAATCATGTTTGATGAGTTGCTTAAGAGAGGCGTTATCATACGGGGAGGTCATGCATTGAGTTTTCAAACCCACATCAGGGTAACGGTTGGAAGAACTGAACAGAACGACAAGTTTTTGAGAGCGCTGAGAGAAGTAATGGCTATTGTCGCTCAACGATAGAACATGATTGAAAGTAGAGTTTGTCCATGGCAGGAAGGAGTCGATGATAGTGAATATCACTTACAGGAACAACAAGGATGTGAAGCTTGAAGATGTGATTCGTGTGTTTAGAAATAGCGGGATTACACGTCCGACTGATCAACCTAAACGAATCCAGGACATGATAAGGTATTCAGATATCCTGCTCACCGCCTGGCTCGGGGATAGAATGATCGGCATTGCTCGAGCGCTAACAGATTGGAGTTTTTGTTGTTATCTGTCAGACCTGGCTGTCGACAAAGACGTTCAGAAATCCGGAATAGGAAGGGAGCTTATTGCCAGAGTACGAGAAGAAATTGGGGAAGGTGTCTCCTTGATCTTATTGGCCGCACCAAGTGCAATGGAGTATTATCCTAAAGTCGGGTTTGAGAAAATAGAGAATGGTTTTGTGATTAAACGTAAGAAATAAGGGCAGATGGAACATAGAACCTGGTCTGAAAGTAAAGCCAAATCGAGCAACGACAAACAGCCACAAGTCCAGAGACGGTGGCTATTTTGTTGATTGTTGTGTAAGTAAATGCTGTCGGCATGGTTTTGATGCACGATTTCATGACGATCGTCTATCAATGCGTTTCTTCATGATCATCCCCTATCAAGAGCTACAGTGCTTTGGGCAGGCCAGGACACTGGAATCCGTCGCAAATCCCTATTGTGCGGCGGAGCAAATATCGTAAAACCGAAACAATATTTGGGACTATGTTGTATAGAAGGGAAGAGAAGCTGCGATGGCTGAAAAAGAATTTGGGCCGGGGCATCTGGCCATGCCGGAAGATGACGGGAAGGTCGTGCATCTTAGTGGCCTACAAATCCCCAGCATCGGTCTGACTGCAACTGATGGCTCTACTGTTGACCTTTCTGAAGGCGGTTTAACAGTTGTCTACGCGTATCCGCGTACAAGCCCCGCAATCGGCGGCGCCCCGGAAGGATGGGATGCAATCCCCGGCGCACGCGGCTGCACTTCGCAATCATGCACATTTCGCTATCATTTTGCTGAGATGAAGGGGGTGGGCGTCGAGCGGCTGTTCGGTCTTTCGACGCAATCCACGGATTACCAAAAAGAAGCCGCCGAGCGGCTTCATCTGCCGTTCCCTCTGTTGGCAGACAGTTCGCTCGCCCTTTGTCGCGCTCTGGAACTCCCACTTTTTGAAGTGGAAGGAATGACGCTCATCAAAAGGCTAACCTTGATTATCGATAATGGAAGGATTGAACATGTGTTCTATCCAGTGTTTCCACCAGAGCGAAATGCCACGGATGTAATTGCGTGGCTTTCATCGCGAAAAACCTAAAATCTGTTCCATCACAGGATGATGTGCTATATCCCAGAACATTTACAAGATCGTTTCAGCAAGTCGATACATGCCTTCCACGATAAGCCTTTCGTCTACCTTAGCAAAGCCTAATACCCACCCTTTGCGTCTACTCTCCAAGCAATAGGAATGAAGTTGGTGTACCCGTATTCCGCCCTGAAGCGCTCGGAGGGTCATCAAATCCTCGTCAAACGATTCATCCGCTTCCAGTAGTACATGCAAGCCGGTTTCAATCCCTCGCAACGTGAACTTGTTTCCGAGACCACTGGCTATAATCGCCTTCTGCATGATTTCATGACGGCGTCTATAGATATTTCTGGCTCGTCGCATATGGCGCATAAAATACCCGTGCTCAATGAAATGTGCCAGTGCCACTTGTTCCATGATCGGGAGATGGCGATAGGTGAATGCTTGCACGCGAGCCAGCTGTGCAATGGCTTCGGCAGGTCCGATAATAGCGGATATGCGAATGCACGGCATGGTCAATTTCGAGAAGCTCATTAAATAGAGACAATTTTGTGGAAGTTGGCTAAATAAAGTGAGCATCGGGTCTCCGCAGTACCGGAATTCACTGTCGTAATCATCCTCGACAATCCATGCACGTTGCTGAGCGGCTCTATGCAAAAGCTGTTGCCTGCGTGGTTCTGATAACATTACACCTACGGCACACTGATGAGCAGGGGTCACAAGTATGAGCTTTGCTTCAGAGGGTACCTTCTCTACGACAAGGCCGTGCTCATCAACAGGAACCGGAGCAACCTTCATTTGCCGGTATTTCATCGTCATCCAAGCAACGGGATAGCCTGGGTCCTCGACGGTTACGGTATCACCTTTGGTCAAAAGTGTTTGTGCGATGAGGTCAATACTATGCTGAGCCCCGGATGTTAGCAAGATTTGATTCGTTTGAACATGAATCCCACGTTCTAGTGATAAATAACGTTGGATTTGTCGGCGTAACGGCTCAAAGCCATAAGCATCCCCGTAGAACCAGGAAGAAACATTGAATTGGGAAGAGGCATTCAAATACGATTTGCGCCACGCTTTTAACAACTGCGTATCCACAAAAGGTTGATAGGGACTAAAATCGATGACCGATTCCTGGTTATCCTTACTTCTAAACCATTGTTGCGACTGTTCGACCAGCAAAGGCAGTTCAGGAAGCCGTGGCGGATCAAGTGAGGGAGAGCATTTGTCAGTGATCTGAATCCAATCATTGACACGAGTCCCCCCTCGGCCTGATGTTACCGTATAACCGCGGGTTAGCAGTTCGTCATACACAATTTGGACGGTGGAACGTGACACTCCCAACTGCTGAGCAAGTTCTCGAGTTGGTGATAGAAGTTGTCCTGGCTTCCAAATGCCATTGTTAATATGATCGATGGCCTGATCAAGCAATTGCTGCCATAGGGGTCTTTTATCATCCCGGTTTACTTTCAGCAATTCGATCCCCCCTTTACATATTGAAATGAAAATAGCGCTTTTTGGATTGCTCAAATGAGTGGTTTTTGGATGTATATAACCAATCCATATGTTGTTATACTAGCATAGTGTTCGTCATCCATGCAATGCCGTACAGTCTTTGCAGAGCGGACGGTTGATGTTTAAAGTATTGGAATCGAATCTGCCAATAATTTTGGATCGCAACAATGGCAACCAGAAGAACCTTAAAAGAACGGAGGAGTGAACCATTTTGGATAAAATGATTTTATGTAAAATAGAGTTCTTTGGTCGTCATGGTTTGTTGTCTGAAGAAAACCGTTTGGGTCAAAAATATGTTGTGGATGTAGATTTATATCTTGATTTGTCTCCCGCAGGGGTGGCGGACGATTTGGAGTTGACGATAAATTATGCCGATTTGTATGAGGTGATTTAAAAAATAGTCGAGGGTCCACCGGTTGCCTTGGTAGAAGCTTTGGCCGAAAACATTGCATCTGCCCTTCTGGATTCGTATTCCAGGATCAGTGAGGTAACGATTCGTGTGACCAAGCCGAACCCTCCAGTTGCTATTTATTTTTCAGGGTTTGCTGTTGAGATTCGTCGTGAACGATTACAGAAACGTGGTATATAGTCGCGTCAGCAAACTTGTTGATCAAAATCTTAGAGCGGGGTGATCCGAATGGCATCTATTGAAATTCTTTCATTAAATGTGGGAATGCCCACACAGGTCCAGTTTCAGGAGAAAGACGTTTCTACGGGGATATTCAAAACGGCTACAGGCGAAGCTTTGTATTTATCTTATCTAAACTTTGAAGGAGATGGGCAGGGTGATCTCATTCATCATGGAGGCAGGGAGAAGGCTGTATGCGTCTATCCTTACGAGCACTACCCATTTTGGGAAAATGAGCTGAAAATACCATTAGAGTATGGCGCCTTAGGGGAAAATTTAACGATAAGAGGCTTGGTGGAAACCGATGTCTGCATTGGGGACGTTTTTGAGCTTGGCAAAGCAATCGTTCAAGTTAGTCAGCCGAGACAGCCTTGTTACAAGTTGACGATCAGGTACGGAGTACCGGATATGCTCTTGAAGGTACAACAAACGGGCTACACGGGATTTTACTTCCGCGTTCTGGCAGAGGGGGTTGTCTCTAAAGACGACGGACTATCGCTTCTTCATCGTCATCCTGAGGAAATTACAGTATCATTTGCCAATCGGATTATGCACCGAGAGAAGGATAATATCGAGGGAATCAAACAAATCCTCGAAGTGGAAGAATTGTCCTTGAATTGGAGAAATACGTTTCTAAAACGTTTGGCGGGAACCGAGACGGATTCTCGAGAAAGACTAACAGGCAACACGTAAGGCAATGAATCTGGAATTGTCCATGTAGAAAGGAATTGAATCTATAATGAATCGTTCTCGTTCTGAACAGCTTTACCAGGAAGCACTTCAGCACATCGCTGGTGGCGTCAACAGCCCTTCTCGTTCATTTAAGGCGGTAGGCGGCGGGGCGCCCGTATTTATGAAGAGGGCAAGAGGCGCTTACTTCTGGGATGAAGACGGCAACCGTTACATCGATTATTTGGCGGCCTTTGGCCCGATCATTACTGGACATGCCCATCCTCACATCACGGCGGCGATCACGCGCGTTGCAGAAAACGGCTTGCTATACGGCACGCCTACCGAACTTGAAATCGAAATGGCTCGAATGCTCAAAGAAGCCATCCCTTCCATGGAAAAGGTTCGTTTCGTCAATTCTGGTACCGAATCGGTCATGACGACGATCCGCATCGCACGCGCTTATACGGGCAGGAGTAAAATTATCAAATTTGCTGGCTGTTACCACGGCCATTCGGATCTTGTACTTGTTGCGGCAGGATCCGGGCCTTCTACACTGGGGATGCCTGACAGTGCAGGCGTGCCGCTCAGTATCGCCCAGGAGGTTATTACTGTTCCGTACAACGATTTGGATGGATTACGTAACGCGTTGGATACATGGGGCGAAAACGTCGCCGCCGTTATAGTCGAGCCGATCGTAGGGAATTTTGGCATGGTCATGCCGAAACCTGGCTTTCTTGAGGGGCTCTGCCAAATGGCGCATGATAACGGTTCGCTTGTCATTTACGACGAAATCATCACCGCTTTTCGCTTTCATTACGGCTCTACCCAAACATTTGCTGGTATTGCCAATCATGAGGTTATCAAACCAGACCTGATCGCGATCGGCAAAATCATCGGCGGCGGGCTGCCGATCGGCGCTTACGGTGGCAGCAAGGAAATCATGGAGCAGATCGCGCCGCTTGGTACGACTTATCAAGCGGGTACAATGGCCGGCAATCCGGCTTCAATCGCAGCCGGCATAGCTTGCCTGGAGGTTCTGCAGGGCGAAGGCGTTTATGAGGAAATGGATCGCCTTGCGGCCAAGCTCGAGGAAGGATTGTTGGCTTCGGCATATCGCTATGACGTGCCGTTGACGATCAACCGCATTCGAGGTTCACTGTCCACCCATTTTTGCGATCATCCGGTCACCAATTATGATGAGGCACAGGATACGGATGGCGAAGCATTTGCCGCTTTTTTTCGGCATATGCTCGATCGCAAGGTCTATCTAGCACCATCGAAATACGAAGCTTGGTTCCTGACGACGGCCCATACGGAACAGGATATCGATGACACGCTTGAGGCGGTCGAAGCCTCCTTCCGCGAAATGGGTAAAAAATAGTGACGACGCAGAAACAACACGGAAGAGGAGTGATCCAATGAATCTTCAAGATCGTCTGTCCATGGTCGAACATCACATCCGCGAAGCTTGCGGGCGATGCGGCAGAAGCGAAGAGGAGATCCAGATCATAGCTGTGACGAAATATACGACGATGAAAACAGTGGAGCAAGTATTGTCGTCTGGTATAGGCCATGTCGGCGAAAGCCGTACGCAGGAAGCTCATTCTAAATGGGAGACCTTCCATCCAAGGGGAACGTGGCATTTTATCGGTCATTTGCAAACCAATAAAGTAAAGGATGTTATCGGTAAATTCGATTATATACATTCATTAGACCGCTTATCCTTAATGAAAGAAATAGAGAAGAAGGCTACTGATTTGAATGTCGTCGTAAATTGTTTTATTCAGGTTAACGTTTCTGGGGAGGAGAGTAAACAAGGACTTTCTCCGGAAGCTTTATTTACATTTGCACAGGAAGTTTCACAGATGAAACAGATTCGAGTCGTGGGGCTGATGACGATGGCCCCGTACGAGCTTAATGCTGAAGCGACTAGACCGGTTTTTAGAGAATTGAAAAGATTACGCGATGAACTTAATGCAAGAGATATTTTTTCCTATCCCGTGAAACATCTTTCCATGGGTATGTCCAATGATTTCGAAGTTGCGATCGAAGAAGGAGCTACCTGGTTGAGGCTTGGATCGGTATTAGTTGGAAAGGAATCGATTCAGGGGAAGGAAGCATGACATGATGAAGGATTGGAATTCATCGTTAGGAGGCACATGAATCATGATGAAAATTGAAAGTCGCTTGGCCCAAATCGGATCACAGAACGATCCTCAGACCGGTGCGATAAGTTTCCCGATCTATCCGTCCACCGAAGTTCAGCACCCCCGCCTTGGACAGAGCACGGGCTTCAATTACTCCAGCTCAAAAAGCCCGACGCGCGCCGTGCTGGAAGCGGCGGCAGCCGATCTGGAAAGCGGGGACGCGGGCTTCGCGACTAGCTCGGGCATGGCCGCGCTGCAGATCGTCCTCTCCTTGTTCAGCATCGGAGATCATTTGCTCGTGTCGCTCGATCTGTACGGGGGAACCTATCGTCTGTTGGAGCAGGTGATGTCCAGGTTCGGCATGAGAGCGACCTATGTCGATACGAAAGATTTGGATGCGCTGGAATCGCACCGCAAGCCGAATACAAAAGCGGTACTTGTTGAGACGCCTACGAACCCATTGATGGTGATTACGGATATTGCCAAGGTGGCGGCTTGGGCGAAGCGTAACAACTTGCTTACGATTGTAGACAATACACTGCTGACACCGTTTTTCCAGCGACCGATCGAGCTTGGCGCGGATATCGTCGTCCACAGCGCAACCAAGTATTTGGGCGGCCATAACGACGTGCTGGCGGGTCTCATCGTGACGAAGGGCGAAAAGCTGTCCGCTGATGTGGCGTTCCTGCACAACTCGATCGGTGCGGTGCTCGCTCCCCAGGATTCCTGGCTGCTGATGCGTGGCATGAAAACGCTGGCGCTGCGGATGGAGCGACACCAGAAGAACGCGACGAAGATCGCAAAATGGCTTAAGGATCATCCTTCCGTGGAAGAGGTTTATTATCCGGCGCTACCGGATCACCCCGGACATGAGATTCAGAAGGCCCAGTCGTCCGGCAATACAGGTATTTTCTCCTTCAGAATGAAGGATGTCTGTACGATCGAGCCGATCCTGCGCCACATTAAACTGATCGCTTTTGCGGAAAGCATGGGAGGCACAGAATCCCTTATGACCTACCCGGCGGTACAGACGCACGCGGACATTCCGGAAGAAATTCGCCGTGCGGTCGGCGTAGACGACCGGCTCCTGCGGTTATGCGTCGGGCTCGAGCATGAGCACGATATTTTGGAGGATTTGCGGCAAGCGATCGAGGCTGCAGAACGGGAAATCAGCGGGTAAAACGGATCGGAGGAAAACGCTGAAATACGATTTCGACAAACGCATCGACCGGACGTGGACTGCGTGAATCTGGCATGTGCGCGTGCTTTGCTGCTGAAGGCGCTGGATAAGTTTGCCGGAGCGATTCAGGAGGAGAACGCAACCCGTTCATAATAAAAATAGACCGCAGGAATCCTGGCGATTCTTGTGGTTTTTTTCTACCTTCAAGACAGGGATGATGGGACTTGAGAATCTACATACACTGTTTTATGGATTGCTTAAATACATCGTTTTTGGATATATAGAAACAAACCATACTTTGATAAACTGACGTTGTGTTTCTCAAACACGCGTGGGTATACAGACTACAAGCCCGCATTTACTATCATACAGTCTTCGCATAGAGAGGGAGGGAAAATCATGTTTAAAGTTTTGGTGTCAGATCCAATTAGCGATTTTGGATTGCAGCAGTTGACTCGTGCTGAAGATGTGGAGGTCGCCAAAATAACGGGGCTGAGCGAAGAGGAGCTCATTTCGGTCATTCATTCCTATGATGCGCTGCTTGTCCGTTCTCAAACGACATTGACTAAGCGCATTATAGAGGCAGGCGTTCGTTTGAAAGTCATCGGTCGGGCAGGAGTTGGGGTGGACAACATTGATCTGGATGCTGCGACAAGCCGAGGGATTGTCGTGGTCAATGCACCCGACGGCAATACGGTCACTACGTGCGAGCATACCTTTGCGATGATGATGTCACTCGCCCGGCATATTCCGCAAGCTTATGCCAAAACCGTTGACGGGCAGTGGGATCGCAAATCATTCCTTGGCGTTGAATTGCGAAACAAGACGCTTGGCGTGCTTGGGCTGGGCCGTATCGGGATCGAATTAGCTAAACGCGCAGCGGCGTTTGGCATGACCGTTATCGGCTACGATCCCTTTTTATCGGAAGAAAGGGCGAGCAATCTGGGGATCAAGCTGGCGACCGTAGATACCATCATCCGTACTGCCGATTTTATAACGGTGCATACGCCGCTAACGAATGAAACGCATCATATGATTGCGAAGCCGCAATTCGATGTCATGAAGCGGGGGATGCGGATCATCAACTGCGCGCGCGGGGGAATTATTGACGAGTCGGCGCTTGTTGAAGCGCTCGATGAAGGGATTGTGGCAGGCGCTGCTTTCGATGTATTTGAGCACGAGCCTCCGTCACCGGATCACCCATTCCTAAGGCATCCGAAAATCATCGTTACTCCGCACTTGGGCGCGTCCACTGTGGAAGCGCAAGAGAATGTCGCTGTTGATGTTTCTGAACAAGTGATTCATATCCTGCGACAGGAACCGTTTAAAAATGCAGTCAATATGCCGGCCTTTCCATCCGACCTGCTCAAACAATTACACCCCTGGTTAACCTTGTGTGAACAACTGGGGAAATCGCTTGTCCAGATAACAGAAGGCGCGATACGAGAAGTTACGGTGGAATGCGCAGGCGAACTTGCAGATCTGGACACTTCGCCACTACTTCCGTATGTGCTCAAGGGGATACTTTCGCATCATCTCAGCACGGAACAGGTCAATATCGTCAATGCCATTCACCTGGCGAAGCTTCGCGACATTCATCTTACGGTACGAAAATCGTTGTTCACCGAGAGCGCGTCCAGCGAGATTACTCTTCGACTAAAGACAACCATCGAGGAGAGATGGGTGACAGGGACATCACTGCCCGGCGTTGGCGGACGTATTGTCCGAATTGGCCCCTATCCGATTGAGCTTCCACCTGAAGGACATGTTTTGTTGATTTCACAGCAGGATAAGCCCGGTATCATTGGACGGCTGGGAACATTGCTTGGAGATAGCGGCATAAATATCGCCATGATGCAAGTGGGGCGAAACGAAGTTGGCGGCTCGGCAGTCATGATCTTAAAAATCGATAAAAAAGCATCAAGGAGCATGATGGAGTCCTTACTCGCGATACCGGAAATCAAGCGCGTGCGGGAAATCTCCTTTGACGAGTGCGGTGTAACAGGAGGGGAGGAGACATGAGCAATTTAGTTGAAGAGAATCGCAGAAGCGTAAGACAGCAGATGGAATTAGCTTGCCAAGCATCGGGCGTAAAACCGAGGACGTGAAATTGTTGCTCGCGACCAAAACCGTAACGCTTGAAAAATTGCAAATAGCGATACAGGCAGGGGAGGCTCTGTTTGGGGAAAACAAAGCCCAGGAGCTTCGGGACAAATTCCCGCTTATGCAGCAATATAACCGGGTGGAATAGCATTTTATCGGGCATTTGCAGACGAATAAGGTGAAGGATGTCGTCAAATTTGTGACATTCATTCTGTGGATCGTTTGAAATTGGGCCAGGCTCTACATCAGCAGCTTGTCAAAGAGAACAAGACGATGGATATTTTGGTGCAAATCAATACGTCCTACGAGGAGAGCAAATTCGGGGCTTCTCCCGAATTCCACTGGAGTTGGTAGAACAAGCGTCCCAGTTCGAAACGTTAAACATAAAGGGTCTAATGACGATTGGGAAGCTGAATGCGACCAACGAGATTGCTTCCGACTGTTGAAATCAATTCAAGCCCAAATTCAGGAAAGGAAATTCTCGCGTGTAGAAATGGATGTTCTTTCGATGGGCATGTCCGGCGATTTCAAGGTAGCCATCGAGGAAGGAGCGACCATCATGCGAGTAGGGACAAAAGTATTCAAAGAGCGTTACTTGCCGGACAGCTATTACTGGAACGAAAATATGCGTCAGGACTAGTAAAGGAAGTGAGAATGAATATGATTACATCAACAACCGCGTTGCGTGGCCGCGATTGGATATCACCGACGATTGCTGCTTTAATCTCTGTCATTGTCAACTATGGTGGTACCTTTATTCTTGTGTTTCAGGCGGCAAAAGTCGCGAGGATAAGTCCCGAAATGACCGCTTCATGGATTTGGTCGATCTCTATTGGCGTGGGTATAACCGGGATCTGGCTAAGTTATCGTTACCGGGAACCAATCATTACAGCCTGGTCAACGCCAGGCGTAGCATTTCTCGTATCGGCTTTAGCCGTCACCCCGTATCCGGAAGCGATTGGCGCTTACATGATCTCGGCGGCAGGCTTTATTGTATTAGGTTTATCTGGCATGTTTGAACGTTTCGTCCGGCTTATTCCGCCCGGCATCACTTCTGGGCTATTGGCAGGCATTTTATTGCAGTTTGGGATTTCAGCCTTTGGAGGAGCGAAACTAGATCCGCTGCTTGTCGTTGTGCTGTTTGTCGGTTATATCGTGCTAAAGCGGTTTACTTCCCGTTACGCTATTGTGGGTATTTTAGTGATCGGTCTGCTTTATTTGCTTCTGACGGGAAAAGCAGATTTCAGCAATGTTCAATTGGCGATTGCATCACCGGTATTTGTCGCTCCCGAGTTCTCGTTACAGGCTTTATTAGGCGTTGCCTTGCCGCTATTTATGATTACGTTAACGGGACAGTATATGCCTGGCATGCTCGTATTGCGCAATGATGGGTTCAAGACAAGTGCGAATCCGATTTTGACCGTAACGGGTTTGGGCTCGCTTCTTACAGCGCCGTTTGGCTCACACGCTTTTAATTTATCTGCGATTTCGGCGGCAATTTGCACCGGAAAAGACACGCATGAAGATGCATCAAAGCGTTATATTGCCGGCATAGCTTGCGGTATTTTCTACACGATTGTCGGTATTTTTGGCGTGACATTGGCTGGGCTATTTTTAATTCTTCCTGCGACCTATATTGCCACGTTAGCAGGACTGGCATTACTTGGCACAATTGGCGGCAGTCTCGCAGGTGCATTAGCGGAGCCAAAGGGACGCGAGACAGCATTGATTACCTTTTTAGCAACAGCCGCAAATGTGACCTTGCTTGGCGTTGGCGGCGCATTTTGGGGACTTGTCGCGGGTTTGGCCTCACATCTATTGATTCATGGCAAGTTTCGCAAGAAGCCATACCAGGCGCGAGGCATACAGCAAATCGAACAAAAATAACAGGAGGCAGCCTTCTGTTATTCGCTCGGCAGGCGGAGTAGCTCGCATCGGACATTATGTAGAAGCTAAAGTGCTGTTCTAGCAGGAGGAACCCACGTCATTCGTTTTATGCCAAGCTTATACGTAACCTGCGATGAGATCGATCAAGCGATTCGCATTCTGGGCAAGGTGCTGAAAGAACGGGATGGCAGCGCAGGCGGAGCTGCCATATAGACATACGTCTGGCAGGGCTACTTGTGCAATAGGATCTCTGCCAGACGTTCAATCCCTTCTTCAATGGCGGCTTCATCCACTTTAGCGAAACCGAGTACCCAGCCTTTTCGCTTGCTTTCTAAACCATACTGGCTAAGCGGATAGATACGGATTCCTCTTTCCAGCGCCAGGTTCGTCACGGTAGCCTCGTCAAACGAGGGCTCAGCTTCAAGCAGCATATGCAGCCCTGTTTCTGCGCCGCTTAGCGTGAATCGTTCGCTCAATCCTGTCGCGACGATGGCTTTCGTCATGGCTGCGTGTCTGCGTCGGTATATATTCCGTACTTTTCTCATATGGCGCATGAAGTGACCGTGTTCAAAAAAATGAGTGAGCGTTAGTTGCTCCATAATTGGAAGATGCCGATAGGTTAATTCATGGACGCGAGCGAGCTGACGAATGGCCTCTTTGGGACCAATGAGGGCAGACATTCGAATACCGGGAGCGATCATTTTGGAAAAGCTCAACATATATAACGTGTTCTGAGGTCGCTGACTGAACAAAGTGGGAAGCGGGTCGCCGCGATAACGAAATTCGCTGTCGTAATCATCCTCAACGATCCAAAACCGCTGATCTGCAGCCAAATGTAAGAGTTGTTGCCTACGAGGCTCCGACATAATCACGCCAACCGCACACTGATGCGACGGCGTAACATACACAAGTCTGGATTCAGGGTGAATGCCGTCAACACTTAGCCCATGCTCATCGACCGGGACAGAAATAACGTTCATTTGCCGGTACTTCATCGCCATCCAGGCAGCAGGAAAGCCAGGATCTTCAACCGAAACGGTTGCTCCTTCAGGCAAAAGGGCTTGGGCGATTAAGTCGAGGCTATGTTGTGCGCCTGAGGTCAACAGAATTTGATCGACGCTCACATGAACGCCTCGTTCAAGCGACAAATAGTGTTGAATCTGTTCTCGCAGCGGTAGGAATCCATAAGGGTCACCGTAGGTCCAACTGTCCAGGTCTGTTTCTGTGGAAGCCTGCAAAAAGGATTGCCGCCAATTTTTTAGAAAGTACTCTTCTAAATACGGTTCATGGGGACTGAAATCGATCTCTGGCTTGCCGTGTTCTTTATTTCCAAACCAGCTATGCAAATGGCCGATTGCGCTGTTTAATAACGGCAATTGTGGCAGAGCGGGTCCTTGGGCTGGAACTTCGTCTGCAGAGTGGGGCTTATACGTCCATTCGCTAACTCTTGTTCCGCCGCGGCGAGAGGTTACGGTGTATCCGCGGCTGAATAGTTCCTCATACACCGCTTGTATCGTTGAACGGGAAACCCCAATCAATTGCGCAAGCTCACGGGAGGGGAGCAGCAATTCGCCAGGCGGCCATTTACCAGTCGTAATATTATGGATCGCTTGGTCAAGCAACTGCTGCCAAATGGGACGTTCATCATCTCTGTTCACTTTGAGCATCCGGCTCACCTCCAAAAGTAAGATGGAAATTATGGATTGTTCAAATACACAGTTTATGGATGGGTATTTATAATCCATTGATTGCTATACTATCATGAAAATCTTTGCGATTGCAACGCGATATATGGAAAGGATGATATTTGTGAAATTATTGGAACAACAGGACAAAACCATTGCAAACGCCATTTGGCAAGAAACTGCGCGGCAACGGAATAAAATTGAGCTAATTGCTTCGGAGAATTTTGTAAGCCGAGCTGTTATGGAAGCAACGGGTACGGTATTGACCAATAAGTATGCCGAAGGATACCCGGGAAGAAGGTACTATGGCGGATGTGAATATGTGGATCGGGTCGAGGAACTGGCTATTGAGCGTGCGAAAACCCTTTTTGGTGCAGAACATGTCAATGTACAGCCTCACTCCGGCGCTCAGGCAAATATGGCGGTTTATCTTGCTTCCGTTGAACCAGGGGATACGATTTTAGGTATGAATCTATCTCATGGCGGCCATCTGACACACGGGAGCCCAGTTAATTTTTCCGGAAGAATCTACAATTTTGTACCTTATGGTGTGGATGAAAAATCGGCACGCATTGACTTTGAACTTGTGCGAAAACTTGCGCTTAAGCACCGTCCGCGTATGATCGTTGCTGGCGCCAGCGCTTATCCGCGAACGATAGATTTTGCGCCGTTTGCTCAAATCGCTGCTGAAGTAGGGGCGCTTTTCTTTGTCGATATGGCGCATATTGCAGGAATTATCGCGGCAGGATTCCATCCTAGCCCAATGCCGCACGCTCACTTTGTTACGACGACAACGCATAAAACGCTGCGAGGTCCAAGAGGCGGTATCATTATGTGCGGCAAGTCTTGGGCGCAAGCGATTGATAAAGCGATCTTTCCCGGAGTCCAGGGAGGTCCTCTTATGCATGCCATTGCGGCAAAAGCGGTTGCGTTCGGCGAAGCGTTACAACCAGAATTCAAATCTTATATTGAAGGAGTGCTGGATAACGCAAAAGTATTGGCCGAGGCGTTATTAAATGAAGGGTTGACCGTTGTATCGGGAGGGACCGACAATCATATTCTATTGCTTGACCTGCGCCCGATCGGATTAACCGGGAAAGAAGCTGAAAGGATACTTGATGAAGTCGGGATAACAGCAAATAAAAATGCGATTCCTCATGATACAGCAAGCCCGCTTGTGACGAGCGGCATTCGCTTCGGGACTCCAGCAATGACAACAAGAGGATTGGGACCCCAAGAAATGAAAGAAATTGCTCGGCTGATTGGAATTGCACTTAAAAATCCCGAGAGTTCAGTCGCCAAGGAGCAAATACGAAGAAGTGTGCAGGAAATCACGTCTCAATTCCCTTTATATGAAGGACTACAGGAGTGATAGCTATGGCTAATACCTATAATTTTAATGCCGGTCCGGGAGCTTTGCCGGCGGAAGTATTGCAGGAAGCACGAGAAGAACTGCGAAATTATCAAGGGATTGGCGCATCCATTCTGGAAATTTCCCATCGAAGCAAAGCATACGAAGTCATCCATCATGAAGCGCAACAGTTAATTAAAGAGCTGATGGGTCTCTCTTCAGATTATGAGGTTTTATTTCTTCACGGAGGGGCAAGCCTGCAATTTTCGATGGTGCCGATCAACTTTTTGACAGAAGGAAAAATAGCGGGGTATATACACTGTGGGACATGGTCGGGAAAGGCGTGGCAAGAAGCGCAGAAAATAGGGAAGACCCTCTTGTTGGCAAGCGGGGAGAAAGCAGGCTTTAAACAAATGCCTGATCTAAGTCATTTGAATATTCCGAAGGATATGGCGTATGTCCATCTCATATCTAACGAAACGGTTGACGGCATCCAATGCCAGAGCTTCCCTGATACAGGGCATGTTCCCTTAGTAGTGGATATGTCTAGCGATATTTTTTCCCGTCCCATTGAACCATCTCAATTTTCATTAATATATGCAGGCGCTCAGAAAAATCTGGGACCTGCGGGTGTTACGATTGTCATTGTACGTCGCCCTTTGCTAGAGTGCATTCCTGAAACAATCCCCGATATATTAAGTTATCGCACACATGTCAACCATCATTCGCTCTACAATACACCGCCCGTTTTTTCTGTGTATATGGTGAACCTTGTGCTTAGGTGGATTGTGAATCAGGGCGGCGTAAAAGGGATGTCTGTCCGCAACCAGCAGAAAGCGGATCTGCTTTATCATGTGCTCGACAACAGCGGCGGATTTTATAAAGGATTGGCTTATAAGGACAGCAGATCCATGATGAACGTTACCTTCCGTACTTCCAGTCCGGAAATGGAGAATAAGTTGCTTGTTGAACTGGAGCAGGAAGGGTTCATGGGACTGAAAGGCCATCGGGATGCAGGACATTTGCGTGCTTCTATTTATAATGCGGTTCCTTATGAGCATTGCAAAGCTTTAGCGGATTTTTGGTCTGATTTCCAAAAGAGGAACGGCTGAATAACCATTACATTTACCTATGATAACGAAAGGCAATTTGAAATTGATGATGCCCATATTCACTCCTATAATTAAATTAAGTAGCAAAGCTACATTAAAAATGAAGGAGTGAATTTCAATGGTACAAGCAGTTTTTTATCATGCAGGTTGTCCAGTATGTGTAGATGCAGAGCATGTGGTGGTTGATTATCTTGACAAATTAAAGATTACTACAGAAATTGTGCATCTCGGTACAGCACAAAACCGGATCGAAGAAGCAGAGAAGGCGGGTGTTAAATCCGTTCCAGCCGTGGTGATTGACGGACGAGTGTATCATATCAATTTCGGTGCTAGTCTCGAAGATTTAAAAGGTTAAATCCCGCAAAGAAGGTGCCTATTAGGCACCTTCTTTTGTCAACACATTTCATTGAATCTGCTTTTATCCGAATTGCTTTGCATGTAATATATAAGAGAGCATCTAGCAATATGGAAGGAACGAAATGCAATGATATTTGATCCTCAGCATCGAAAGGATAATCGCTCAGCGCGCATCGGCATGGCTTTGTTCCGAATGTCCCAGGCAATCAAAAAAGTGACGCAAGCCGAGAGCGATACCTTGGGATTATCCCCTGTACAAATCCAAGCACTGCTGTTCGCTGCTCACACACGAAGTGATGTGGCTACGGTAGGCAACTTCGCCAATACAATCGGTACGACTCATGTAACAGCCGTGAAAATACTCAATGGCTTAGTAAGAAGAGGATTGATCAATAAATCACAAAAAGCCGAAGATCGTCGAGTCACCTTACTCTCTTTAACTTCAATGGGAAGGGAGGTCGTTAACAAGCTCGACAATTGGGGGCATCTGCTGGAAGAAGCGCTTCAGCCAATTTCAGAGGAATTGCTGACGCATTTCGAGACAGGGCTTGGCTCTATTATTTCTACCCTGCAAAAGAAGGGGTATCTCGTAGTTTCGGAGCCCTGTATAGGTTGCATTCATTATCTTCCGAATGCTGGCGATAAAGTAGCGCCTCATTATTGCAAGCTGATCCAAAAATATCTTACCCACGAAGCCACACTCCAAGAATGCCCCGAACATACTTCCTCATTCAAAGTCTAGAATCGCTGTGGAGAAACGTCATCCTCGCATCTGACTTTATTTCCTTCTTCTTTTTCATAGGTAAATCCTATCGTTGTTATATAATCAATTGAATTGAACAATGGTCCGGTTCAATTTAAAATCTACAATAAGTTGATCTTGCTATCTCGTTTTGAAAGGAATTGAACAACAATATGGATCATCACCGTACACCAATGTTTACTGCCTTGCTCGAGCATGCGAATCGAAACCCGATTCCATTTCATATACCAGGCCATAAAAAAGGAGAAGGGATGGAAGCCGGGTTTAAAACATTTCTGGGCGAAAATGCCCTGTCCATTGACTTGATCAATATTGCGCCATTGGATGATTTGCACCAGCCTACTGGCGTGATTGACGAAGCCCAACGCATGGCTGCCCATGCTTTTGACGCGGACTATACATTATTTTCCGTGCAAGGAACGAGTAGTGCAATTATAACGATGATTATGTCTGTGTGTGGGCCGGGCGATAAAATTATTGTGCCGCGCAACCTGCATAAGTCGATTTTATCTGCCATCATCTTTGCAGGAGCCAAACCCGTATTCGTCACACCCGAGAGAGACAGACGATGGGGGATCGATCATGGCGTTTCTGTTCGTTCAGTGAAGAAGGCGATTGAAAGACATACGGATGCCAAAGCGGTACTCGTGATCAATCCAACCTATTTCGGTGTATGTACCGATCTGAAAGCCATCGTTGATTTAGCTCATGATTACGGCATACCGGTACTTGTTGACGAGGCGCATGGGGCATTGCTCCACTTTCATAACATGCTTCCGTTATCAGCTATGCAGGCTGGAGCAGATATGGCTGCAACAAGCATGCACAAGCTTGGCGGATCGTTGACACAAAGCTCGCTGCTCCATATTAAAAAAGGGCTCATTCAGCGTGAAAAAGTACAAACCATCTTTAGCATGCTGACAACAACATCGACTTCCTATATTCTTTTGGCCTCCCTGGACGCAGCACGGAAGCATCTTGCCTTGAATGGCTCGAAAGTGGCAGCAAAAGCGATTCAACTAGCAGAATGCGCCAGAGATCAAATCAACCAAATTCCCGGTCTGGCTTCTTTCGGCAGGGAGATTCTGTGGACGGATGCCGCCTTTGATTTCGACCCTACGAAGCTTTCCATACATGTCCGAGAGTTAGGCATTACCGGTTATGCTGCGGAAGAATGGCTGCGGAAGCACTACAATATTGAAGTAGAACTGAGCGATTTGTACAACATCCTTTGCTTAATCACACCTGGTGATTCGACAGAAACGGTAGCTTGCTTGCTGTACGGTTTAGCTGAACTTGCCAAAGCTCATCAAAACTCAAAAGCGGAAGCTGGAGCCATTGATGTCAAATTACCAGAAATTCCGCTGCTTGCTTTGACGCCAAGGGATGCCTTTTATGGGGACGTCGAACTCATACCCTTTGCGCAATCTGCTGGGCGCATCATGGCAGAGTCCGTTTATGTTTATCCCCCAGGTATTCCTATTTTACTGCCTGGGGAAGTCATCGCGGAACAACATATCCGATACATTCATGAGCATCTGGAAGTCGGTTTACCTGTAAGAGGACCACAAGATTTAACTGTAAAAAAAATCAAGGTAGTTATAGAAGCCAGGGCGATTTAGTTAAAAGGGGGGCATCATTCTATGAATCTCAGCGCAAAAAGAATGGATTCCTGTTCCATAGCGGCATTCGAGCAAGCCAAAAAAGTGATACCTGGTGGGGTAAATAGCCCTGTTCGTGCATTTTCAACGGTAGACTTACCGCCTGTTTTTGCGGCAAGAGGTCAAGGGGCGCGCGTCTTCGATATCGACGGCAACGAATTTATCGATTATATCGGATCGTGGGGGCCTTTGATCCTTGGTCATGCTCATCCTGAAGTGGTAGAGGCGATCGGGGAAGCAGCGTTTTACGGAACCAGCTTTGGCTTGTCTACGGAAATTGAAATCAAAATGGCTGAATGGATATGCAGTAGTATGCCGTCTATTGAAATGGTGCGTATGGTTAACTCCGGTACGGAAGCTTCGATGAGCGCATTGCGATTGGCCAGAGGGTTTACAAAGCGGCAAAAAATCGTAAAGTTTCAAGGCGGGTACCATGGACATGCCGATGCGCTATTGATCAAGTCAGGCTCGGGCGCCGCTACCCTGGGATTGCCGGATAGTCCGGGAGTACCCGATAGCGTTGCTGCCTATACACTTACAGCGCCCTATAATAGCATGGACAGCGTCCGCTTCCTATTTGAACAATATGGAGAACAAATTGCTGCTGTTATCGTCGAGCCTGTTGCGGGCAACATGGGGGTTATCCCGCCAGCTCCCGGATTTCTCCAAGGGTTGCGCGAGATTACGAAGCAGTACGGCAGCTTGCTTATTTTTGATGAAGTGATGACGGGATATCGCGTAGGTTTTCATGGGGCGCAAGGGTTGTATGGAATCGATCCGGATCTAACCTGTCTTGGTAAGATCATCGGAGGCGGGTTGCCCGTCGGTGCTTACGGCGGTAAACGCGAGATTATGGAGCAGGTTGCTCCTGTCGGGTCAATCTATCAGGCGGGGACACTATCAGGCAATCCCCTCGCCATGGCGGCAGGATATACAACACTACGACTGCTTGAAGAGCCAGGATTGTATGAGGATTTGGACAGAAAAGCGGCTAGATTGGCAGAAGGTTTTGGACAAAATGCCAAACTGACAGGCATACCGCTTAAAATAAACAGGGTAGGCTCCATGTTTTCTGCCTTTTTTTCGGAGCAGGAGGTTGTTGACTACGATACAGCTAAAGGTTCAAATATGCAGTTATTTAAAGCATATTATGCAACTATGCTGGGGCTTGGCATTTTAACTGCCCCTACACCTTACGAGGTGAGTTTCGTTTCGGCAGCTCATTCCGGAGAGGATATCGAAAGGACGATCAGCGCTCATTATCAAGCACTGACAAAAATCAGCAATAAAGGGTGATGATTTTGGATACTTCTAACATAAGAAAACTTTTCCCTATATTGGGTCAAACAATTAACGGTTATCCGCTTGCCTACCTGGATAGCGCAGCATCAACGCAAAAACCGATTCAGGTGATAGAGACCTTGAAACACTTTTATGAACGAGATAACGCGAACGTCCATCGGGGTGTTCACACGTTAGGCTTTCGCGCAACGGAGGCTTATGAAGGGGCGCGGTCGAAAGTTGCCCGTTTTATCCATGCAGAACGGGTTGAGGAAATTATTTTTACGCGCGGGACAACTTCATCTATTAACCTTGTGGCCAGCAGCTATGCACGAGCGATATGTAAAGAGGGCGATGAGATTGTTGTCTCCGCTATGGAACACCACAGTAATCTTCTTCCTTGGCAGCAAGCAGCAAAGGCGACGGGGGCAGTATTGAAATATATTCCGCTGCAAGCTGACGGAACATTTTCAATCGAAGAAGCGGAGAACACGATTACGGATCGCACGAAAATCGTATCTGTTTCACACATTTCTAATGTACTGGGTGTTGCCAATCCAGTGAAGCAAATCGCAACAATCGCTCATAGGCATGGGGCAGTCGTCATGGTAGATGGAGCCCAGAGCGTTCCGCATATCAAGGTGGATGTTCAAGAGCTGGATTGCGACTTTTATGCCTTTTCGGGACATAAAATGTGCGGGCCAACCGGCATTGGGGTGTTGTATGGAAAAAAAGCTTATCTTGAGCAAATGGAGCCGATCGAATTCGGCGGAGAAATGATCGATTATGTAGGCCTGCATGATGCACTTTGGAAAGAGCTGCCGTGGAAGTTCGAAGGGGGTACCCCGATCATCGCAGGCGCAATTGGCTTAGGCGCGGCCATCGATTTTCTTGAGCAAATCGGATTGGATGTCATAGAGGCGCATGACAAGCAATTGACTAGCTATGCTGTAGAACGAATGAAGCAAATCGAACATTTGACAATGTACGGCCCGGAAGAAGGCCGCTTTGGATTGGTGACGTTTAATTTGGGCACGATTCATCCACATGATCTGGCTACGGTACTGGATATGTATGGCGTAGCAATTCGTGCCGGGCATCATTGCTGTCAACCATTGATGAGACATTTTGGCGCTAGTGCTACGGCGCGTGCCAGCTTCTATTTATACAATACGGAAGAGGATGTAGAGCAACTTCTTCTTGCACTGCACAAAGCGAAAGAATACTTTAAGGAAGTAGAGTAAATATGAGAATTCATTACTTGCAGCATGTTCCGTTCGAATCGCTTGAACGTATCTCGGATTGGGTTATGGAAAAGGCTATAAGCTAACCGGCACTTTATTATATGAAAGCACTCAATTTCCACTTCAGTCGGAGTTCGATATGCTCATCATTTTGGGCGGCCGATAGGGGTGTACGACGTGGAGCGTATTCCGTGGCTTGTCCGTAAGAAGGTGTTTATTAAATTTACGATTCAGCAACAGAAGCTGGTACTCGGCATATGCTTGGGGGAATGACAGCATCCAAAAGCTGATTGAACACTGTGGCGATGAAATTGAATTAGGTACGTATGCCAACTTCCGAGTCAAATGATGGATCAGACGTCTTTCCTGACTCATTCTCGTACACTTTTGATACATTTGCTCGATACCTTGGAAAACAATTATCGAACTTTTCAACAGGGACACGTTATTATTGGCGACTAAGAGAGTTTCGCCGTTAGTTTGTCGGTATAATAGTTTTTGCGATTTTCATTTATTGCAACAGGGATGGGGAAAAGTCGCGATGGCTGAAAAAGGAATTTGGGTCGGGACATCTGACCATGCGGGAAGATGATGGGAAGACCGGCATCTTAGTGACCTACAGATCCCGAGTATCGATCTAGCTGCAACTCAAGGCGCTCCTGTTGATCTTGCTGAAGGTGGCATAACCGTTGTCTACGGAAATCCGGCGTACTAGTCTCGTAATCGGCGGTACTCTGGAAGGCTGGGATATGATCCCTGGTGCACGCAGCTGCACTCCGCAATCCTGTGCATTTCGCGTTCATATCGCGAACTGAAGAGGGTGGGTGTAGAGGGATTGTTCGGTCTTTCTACTCAAGCCACGGACTACCAAAAAGAAGTCGCTGGTCTGCCGTTTCCTTTGTTGTCAGACAGTTCGCTCGCCCTTTCTCGTGTTCTGGAACTCCCACTTTTTGAAGTGGGAGGAATGACGCTCATCAAAAGGCTAACCCTAATCATCGATAATGGAAGGGTTGAGCATGTGTTTTATCCAGTGTTTCCACCGGAGCGAAATGCCTCGGATATGAAGGCGTAGCTTTCATTGCGAAGCACCTAAAATCTGTTACGTTACAGGAATAGAATCACTTATAAGTTTCTGCTTTTAACAGTTGAAACTAATTGTTCAATAAATACACGACTGGCTGCACATAAATGTTTATTTTTACGATATACGATACCAATTTGTGTAGTGAGCACCGGATTTTTAAGCGGAATCGTGCAAATACGTGGATTGTCAATATAATCCAAGTAACCTTTTGGGAGGATAGTAATACCTATTCCTTTGCCAACCATTGTTATGATTGATTCCATTGTTGTCATTTCTAGCACTGGTTGGGGCGTGAATGCCAGTGATCGGCACTGTTCATTAATCGCTTGCCGTAAGAAATAAGTATTTGGTAGTAGAACAGAGGGTGTTTCCTTTAAAATATCAAGCGTCACAAACGCTGCTTGGGCGATGGGATGATCTACAGCTACCGCAAGGGCTAGATTCTCCTTATAAAGCGGGATGGTTTCAAGATCTTCATGCTCCATTGGCAAGAAAACAATTCCCAGATCAAGCTCATTTTGCAACAGCCCGTTATAAATATCTCCGGTTCGCAGACCAAGCACAGAAAGGTTTACATTGGGGTAACTGTTATGGAATCCTATCACCGTTGGAGGAAGCAAGTAATTGACAGCGGTCAGAAGCGCGCCAATTTTCAATGTGCCTTTCTTTAAACCTTGCAGTTCGCTGATTGCTGCTCGTGCCTGTGAGAGTTCATGAAACACATTATAGCCATGATGTAGCAACTCTCGACCTGCTTCGGTAAGCATCGTTTTCTTGCCGACGCGATCAAAGAGAGGCATGCCAATCTCGTGTTCAAGCAAACGAATTTGCTGGCTAAGTGAGGGTTGGGTGATTCCGAGTTTTTCGGCAGCACGGGTAAAGTGTAATTCCTGACTTAAAGTCATGAAGTATTCCAATTGCTTCAGTTCCACTGAACTTCCTCCTTTGATGTTATTGTTATAATGATAGGAATTTTTTATTATTATACGATAAATGATATTGAATTACTAATGGATTATTAGCGGGAATTGTGAGTAAAAAAAGGAGGTTTTTAATATGATTCAAGCCGTTATATTTGATGTCGATGGGACTCTTCTTAATTCAGACCAAGCGATCATTCTGGCTTTGCAGAAAGTTTTAAGAGAAGAAAAGAAAATAGAGTACTCAAGTGAAGAATTAATTCCTGTATTGGGTATGACGAGTGAAAATAGTTTGAACTTCTTGGGGGTTTCGGATGTAAATCGCGTTGCTGAAAAGTTAACGTTTTATGTAAAACAGAATAATCACCTGATGATCCTCTATTCTGGGATTGAAGATATGCTTAAAAAATTGGTGGGAAAAGGTATTCATACGGGTGTTGTTACATCCAAAACACGCGAGGAATTCATAGATGACTTTATGCCTCATAGCATTAGCGAACTCTTCTCACATATTATTTGCGCAGACGACACATTTAGGCATAAGCCTGAACCTGACCCGCTGCTCAAGTATGTAGAACAAACCAAGATCAACCCGACGACGACGCTTTATGTCGGAGATACTGTATTTGATCAGAAATGCGCGAACGGGGCTCAAATCGATTTCGCCTTAGCGATGTGGGGGGCAAAGCAACCAGAACGCACAGTGGCAAAATACAGATTAAATCGACCTGAAGATTTGCTCCATATAGTAGGTTTAGATTGATTTACTAGGAGAATTTCTTAAATAGCAAGTGTGGGAATTCCCCAATTCTTTTCATGCCGATCTGAGCGGATTGTAGGACCGCAACAGTCGATTTCACGAGGAGTGATGAACGAACAGGATGGAGGCGACAGCTAGGTCACATGATCGGTATTGCAGACAGCAAAATTTTCGGCCAATTCGCGCAGCTAGTCAATAAGTCTTGGCGGATGCACATGTGTTGATCGTAAGTGCAGTCGCGCTCCGGTGTCGGCACGATCACGATCATCGATCGCGACTATGTGGAGTGGAGCAATCTGCAGCGGCAGTCGCTGTATGCGGAGAAGGTTGCCATCGATAAACTACCCAAAGCTGTGGCGGGTGCGGCATCCCGTATGCGGGGGGATCAAGAAATTTCCTATGACGCTTTGGCCCTTACCTATATGAAAGAGACAGAGGTATAAAAACACGGGTTTACCATGTTCAAGCTGCTGGAGCAATGCAGTGGTCAACGGACTACTACACCCATTACCAGCTTTTCTAGCACACGAAACCATTTGAAAAGGAGAATCGAAATGATCAGCACCTTTAATTAAGAAAGCTTATCGTGGACCACCTCTGGAATCATCGTTGTTATCATTTCCCATGGAGGTATAGCCAAAAGTAAGGCATGGGTCTGCAAAACCCAGATTTCTGGTTCGAATCCAGATACCTCCTCCAACATCATTTTTTCTGGAAGATATGAGGTGGAACAAAATGGAGAACAGAAGTGGAGCCTCTGGCCATTCGTTAATAGAACCCCAACCCTGGAGGGATTGGATTTCTATTACCAAGCCAGGAATTTTGGTTTCTAATTTATTTTGTGCGTTTGCTGGTTATTGTCTTGCTTCAAGATTGACGTCTGGCGATTTAACATTGATATTCATTTTGTTTGGAACAACATTAGTAGTTGCGGCTGCTTCGATGTTAAATAACTTCTTGGATCGTGTACGAGATTTAAAAATGGAACGGACTCGTGTTCGCCCGTTACCGAGCGGGCGGTTGAAACCTCGGAATGTATTGATAGTTGGGATTATAGCAGGGTTCGCTGGACTGGCTACTTTGTATATTTTCGTTAATCCATTAAGCGCAGCCTTGGGCTTCATTGGACTTTTTGTTTACGTAGTGATCTATACGGCTTGGCTTAAACCGACATCAACCTGGAGTACTTCAATTGGAGGTATTTCCGGATCTATGCCGCCAATGATCGGCTACTGCGGTTTTTCAAATAAGCTGGAACTCGGCGCTTGGCTTTTATTCTTGTTTCTTTTTTTATGGCAACCACCGCACTTTTGGGCACTCGGGATTTTAAAAAAAGAAGAATACCGAGCGGCAGGGTATCCACTACTTCCCGTTATAAAAGGTGTATATCGTACAAAGCTACAGATGCTACCGTATGTTGTGAGCTTATTTTTCGTTAATTATTTGTTATTTGCTTATAATTACGTTGGCGTAGGATATTTGATCGTTTCTGGTGCACTGTTATTAAGTTGGTTGATCTCATGCCTTCATGGGTTGTTTGCCAAAAATGAATCGAGATGGGCTTCAAACAACTTTCGACTTTCTCTTTATTTCCTGACGTTTTCTTTATTGATGATGATGATTGAGATTGCTCTATTTTAGTCAACTGATTGGCATAGGTGCAGCTTACGGCACATTTAAAATGTAAGTGAACTTGCTCTCTATGTTACATCTGCCTTGAAGGATAATGGCAAACCAGATCGAAAGACGGGACGCAAAGCCACTGGTCTTCTTCCTTAGTGCAATGACCGCCGGGTTTCCCCTCTAATCTCAATATTGAAAAATGTGGAGGAATTGAGCGATGGCAATGAGAAAGCAAAATCAATCCCAAGAGCCTCAAGTGAGTGTTGATGTAAAAAAGGTTCTAACTAAATGGGCTATTTAGGTATTGGAGGCTACCCCTGATTTTGATATTGAGGAGGGAGCTAGATTCATTACTGAAGATCACCCTGTATTATCAGCAGCTGGCTGGAGTTGAGATCGTATCTGAAGAGGACATGAACTCTATCAAAAAGCGCTGGTACGAGGAATTTGGTTGGGTAGAAAATGAAGACGATCTTCGTCCAGAACTACTTGATTACGTTGGGGCACTCGTCTTGGATGAACACTACAACGTAAATTGGAAGGAATCCAGCATTCCGAATATGGTTCTAAGTTGGAAAGAAGATGGTCTAGAGGAAACCGAACAAGCAAGAGATATACAACCCCGATCCGAGTAAACCCTTGAGTCCAGTTTATTACGTAACCGTAGATCAAGGGTGCTCTGAAAAAGAACTATACCGGGATATCATGGCTATCCATCAAAAGACGCGAAAAATCATACCTTTCTATTGGACAACCATCGGATTAAATGAGCAAGACAAAGTTACCTTCTGGAATCAGCTCACGTTTATTGTATGTAAGCCTGGCATTTACACTTACCATGACGCGGTATCTTATGTGGAGAATTATCTTGGACAACGAGAAATTCCGGTAAGAGATGAAAGGCCGAGTCAGCAGTTAATTGATAATCTCTATCTTTCCATGACTCCTTCCAGAGCAAGAGCATCTTTGCTTACAAACCCCATACCCCTATCCAATTTATTAAAACAGATTCAGAATCATACAGGCATTGATGAGAAACTATTATGGCTGGCAAGTACCGTTGTCATGAGTAGAGGTTCTGCGGTTTTTGGGCGTACTAGGCTGTCAGAAGCGATCCAGGCATGTTTGGAATATCCGGATACCTGGTTAACGATCTTTCTTGATATGTTTGAAGATAAGAGCGGGGCAGAAGTACGGGACTACCTTATACAAAAAGGGTACCATCCTTCTATCGTACCAGGAGTAATGAAAACGCATGCTGGTGTTACTGATTGGGAATTACTGTGGGGATATAAGCTAGCTAGACATGGTGAGCGAGAGACGATTTTAACTCTTATGCTATTACCTCACCTTCATAATCGTTTACCCATGTTTGTGAGAGAAAAGCTTCAGAAGAATTTAAAGAGGAATGAGGTGTAATAGCCATGGGTAATAAAAAATGGGTTTTTACAAGACTTGGAGAAGCAAAGTGGAAACAAAGTCGCTTACCTGATTATCAAGATGAGGGAAAGAGGTACCCATAACTTGCCTTAGGTATTGTGAGGTATGGGCAAAAAATGGATGGGTGAAAAGTGAGTAAATGTATCTTTTATTTGGCTAATCTGGTCAACCACTTGGTAGTAAAGCACTGAATCGTCTCGCTAACCGGATATCGCTTGATCTGGGTTGGTCGAATGATCAGCGAGTGACTCCCCACGGTTTTAGAGCGACAATTAGCACTGTCCTTAGCGAACGAGGTGTAGAACTGGCAGCCATTAAATTTCTTTTGGGCCATTCTGAACAAGATAATTTACAGTTCTATATTCGACGATACGGAAGGCACATAAGGCTGCTTCACAGGGAACTAGCACGTATAGAAGAGGAATTCTCCCAAGAATCTACTGTCTTTAAAGATTTTCCGATTCCTAACACAACAAGAGACAGTGAATACAAGAAAACGCCAGAAATAACTCGTAAGCTTCCAAAAGAATTACTATTAAAGTTGCTTGATACCGATCCAGAGCTTGCTGTTATTATGATCCAAAAAGGATTAGCACATGTATAAAAGCAAGGGAGCGGGGCAGTATCAGATTGACTTAAAAACTAAATAACAAAAAAGGGTGTAGACCTTAACTCAAGAACAAGTTTCTAATCCTGTACGTTAGAGAAGAGGGGCATTGAAAGAGGACGTTGTTAAATATAGGAAAATATTAGAATTATTTTTTCCCTCACAGATATAACAAATTGAAAATTGAATTTTTTTTCATTACTAAATTCCAGTTCATAAAATAGCAATTTCATGAACTGAAAGCAAAAAAGATAGACCTCCTCTCTACCGGACTATTAGAGGGGAGGTCTATTTCTTTAATAATCAAATCGCAGAGATTCAATCGCTTGTTTCTTTTGTTCCAGGTCAACATGTGTATAGATAGAAGTTGTCGCTAAGCTTTCATGACCAAGAAGTTCCTGCAACGTACGGATATCCACTTTGGAAGTCGCATCTTGGGAGCGTAACAACAGCGTCGCAAATGTATGCCTTAGATGATGCAGCGTAAACCGATGCGGAGGTAAACCTGCAAGTGCAAGGGTTTCTTTAAAGATACGATGCAAGCCCCGCGGATCTAATGAAACGCCAAGATAATTCGTGAAGACCGGTTCTTTTCGGTGCAACCGATAAGGTTCCACCTTCCCACGATACTTCAGGATCAAAGGCAGTACCATCGGGTGAAGAGGGAGGATTCGCTCTTTGTTACCCTTCCCATAGATCCGTAGAGCATTCCATTCCAGATCAATTTGTTCCCAAGTCAAATCAACTAATTCTTGCCGGCGCATACCAGTTGTCGCCAACAGCTTGAAAATCACGTGATTACGCAGCGCGAACTTTCGCTGGTCAGCTTCCAGAAACCGAAAAAGCTGTTGCAGTTCGACTAAATTCATATAGACTGGCAGTTTTTTATCTGTTTTCGGTGCTTGAATGCCTACCATGAACTCATTGGTGATCCAATTTTCCTTTGCACAAAAGCGACAAAAGGATTTTAAGCAAGAAATACGCCTTTGCAGCGTTCTTGGCCGCGTCTGATGCACAATGACCTGGTCTTGCACGAAACGCCGAATCGTCGAGTTATACACGTGCTGCAGCTCAATTATTCCGTGAACTTTCTGTAAGAATGCCTCAAACACGTGTAAATCATACGCGTAACTGCGTATCGTATTGACGGAAACATTCCGCTCAACCTGCATGTAACTCAAAAATTCATCAACCACTTGTCTGACCTGCAAAATGGATCGTCCTCCTGAAAAATCGATTATAAGGACGTAACCGACATTTATGAACCGTCCATGGAGCTTATTGGAACGGGTCCGAAACTTATCCAGACGTTCTTGATAATTATCAGGAACCGTTGCCAATTAGATTCCTGATAATCTACATCATCGGAACCAAGACCATTTAGTTATTGGTACGCTTGGTCTTTTTATCAGTTTACATAATATATATTATCGGACTCAATGTGTAATCGAAAGAACAAGGGAAGAACACCTACCTATTACACCGCATTAGCATCATTCAAGGGAAAACTTCAAACTGCGTTCATGATCAACTATGCAGGCACAATACAATTCATTTAACAAGCCTGCAAGTACCTTGGCTATCATACATACATAAAATCTAACTTTGGCAAATCCGTGCATCTTTCATTTTTAAACACAAACCTTGAGACCATGTTAGATGGCCATCTGTATGCTGCAGTTTAACCCGGGAACCTTGGCTTATTAATCAAATCTAGCCAGTCCATACAGACGTGCAATCAGCACGGACTCTGCATAATCGATTGCCAGTCTAATTCACAAGTAATGTGTCTATAAAAAAATTCAATAATATTAAAATTATGCATTTACAAATATTGTATTTTATCTTATATTATAATTAAGATCACTATAACTAAAATGACCGGAGGCCCTCATGACAAAACAAAACTTGAAATCGAAAACATCCCCTACTACTCCAAAGAAAAGATCTTACGAAGATACCTTAAATAATCTGGCGCTCTACCTGGAGCGAGCCAAGAAAAAATAAAACGAAAAGAGTGCCAAAGGGCGGCACTCTGCTTCGTCGTGTATGGGCCTTCATTACCAAGTAAATAAGATCTGTTTCCTCTTTAGTCCGCTTTTCCCTCGTCGCTTTCCATCCAATCGAACAAGTAAAAATCCGTTACTAAGCGAACAATTTGTCCTTCCTCATCCAACCCAATGTAGCTTGCATAGCTTCCATCTCCCCAACCGGTCGAAAACATCGCGATATTGTTTCCATCTCCGAGATCTTTTACTAGCCAGCTGCGCGTATGTTTATAGGTTTTGTCCATGTCTTTTATAAGTGATTCCAAATACATGTCGTTCTGCTCTATTTCCTGCTCGAGAAGCTGACATGCGCTAGCATCCATGAAAGAACCCGTCCCGGAATCTACTCCATATCCGAAGAATTCGTTAGCCGCTAATTGAGCCACATCCGAATTCTCCCAAACCGCCATCTTCCAGGATGTTACCGGCTTATTAGCGAAAACGATTTGCGCAAACGCGACACGTTCATCCGGCTGCTGTTCGTCTCCTACTTGTGACGCGTCTGCATTTGCTGACACTTTTGCAATGGCCAGCTGAACGGGAAAGACTCCTTTGGGAAACGACAGGGCAAACGGCTCAGTTTCAAACATCACGAGCGGATCATTCGCTACGATCCTGCCTGTTTTTACTTGCAGTTGCCCGATCTCTTGGCAATACAAGCGATATTCGTAATGATCTTGCTGAAAGGTCGTTCCATCTACAAATGCGGTTTCAAAAAGCTTTGGATAAATACTGCTCACAGGTTCATCCTCCTTGAAAAGAAACATCCCACTGATGATGATTAGCCCAGCGGGATGTCAGCTTTCTACGAATTATTTATTTAAAGCTGCTTCGAGAGCCACTTCGATCATTTCATTGAAAGTGGTTTGACGTTCTTCGGAAGATGTTTCTTCACCAGTGATGATGTGGTCACTAACAGTAAGGATTGACAAGGCATTGCGTTTATATTTCGCTGCCAGCGTGTATAGAGCCGACGATTCCATCTCTACAGCCAGCACCTGATAGGCTGCCAATTTTTTGTATAGATCCAGGCTTTCGCGATAGAAACTGTCGCTTGTAAAGATATTTCCTACTTTTACAGACAAGTTTCTTTCAGTAGCTACCTGATAAGCCTTATGTAATAGATTAAAATTAGCCGTAGGCGCGAAGTCGATCTGGTTAAACAACAGGCGGTTTACCTGAGAGTCAGAGGAAGCGCTCATAGCGATAATGACATCCCGTACTTTGATATCTTCCTGGATCGCTCCACAAGTTCCCACGCGAATCAGGTTTTGCACACCATAGGAATCCATCAGTTCGTTGACGTAAATTGAAATAGATGGCACACCCATCCCGGTTCCTTGCACGGAGACACGCTTTCCTTTATATGTACCTGTGAAGCCTAACATGCCACGAACACTGTTATAGCACTCTGCTCCCTCCAGGAATGTTTCTGCAATGTATTTGGCACGAAGCGGATCACCCGGTAACAGGATCGTTTCAGCAATTTGACCTTGCTTTGCTTCAATATGAATACTCATTTAAATCGCTCCTTTCCTTTCAAAAAATTACCTACTAGGATATCCTACTACAAAAACCGAACATTTCAAAATGAAAGTTGCGAAGCCGATGCCCTGTATAGTGACATCGGCTGTTATTACAGCTCCTCTATGGGATTTCACTCACGCATCTCTTGGCCACATACTGAATGGCTTCTATATGATCGCCAAGACTGGTCAAATCTCTCCATGCTTTTTTCCCCTTAAAAAGCCTGCCCCTATGTGCTTGGAGAGCTTCCTTGATACAGTGAGAGCGTTCTATTCGTAAACCTATATCAATGGCCATGGCGTGTGCCAAGGGCGGAATCAGCAAATGCTGAATCCCGATACGGGATGCTGCCGTACGCGTAATGGCAAAGGGTACATCGCACATAGACGACGTTCCAAGTTCATTATGCTCAAGCAAATTGTTTAAATACGTTCGTGCTAGCATTACTGTACTCCTATCAAGCACACCGGGTATCGAGGATGGCTTCGCTCTTTGCAAGGCGATATCAACACCTTTATAGCAAGCGATGGCAAAGGGTTGCAGCTCCTCTGCGTGTATGACCGTATCCGCGTCGAGAAACAACAATACATCACCTGATGCCTCACGAGCGCCAATCGAGCGCCACACATCTTCCCCCAAAGCAAAAGGATAGACATAAACCTTGAGAGTGTATGTGGTATAGGACAAGACAATATCAATCGATTCGTCCCGGCTACCATTTACCACCACGATGATTTCTTTCGGGCAGAGCTTCTCCACTTGTTTGAGCAACTTTCTTACTGTCTTCTCGCTTTGTGAAACACCAAGGATGACGCTTAATCGACTCTGATTCTCATTTTTTTCTCTGACGGTTAAACGGTCGCTCCCCTGTTTTTTTGTGGTTCGAGCGCTTCGTTTTTCGTTTGGCACCCCATCCATCCCCCTCCCTTTCATTGGGTTCCTGATAAAAGACAGAGCGCAAGTGAAGCAGACCCGGAGCCTGCAACAAGATTCTATATCGATCGCCATCGGGCAAGCCGCCACGTGTGCCTTTTTCATGCATAAGGAAGCGGATGGCTTCAGCATGGTCTTGTAAGATAACACGCGTCCTTTTTTTCATAGATGGTACTGTTCCCACATTCCACCGCAAAACAGGAACTGGCAAAATGGAAGTGATGGAAAGATTTAGTTTTACTGCGTAAGCAAGCGCGAGGGGTGGGTTACAGAGTGTATTATGTCCGATTTGTTCAATAGCCCCTCTTTTTATCGCGTAAGGTACGGTGCACATCGATCCTGCACCTAATTCTGCTTTTGCGAGAATATGGTTAAGCAAACGAGCAGCCGTTCGCTGTGCTTGTCGTTTTCGACTGGGAGAAGTAGCTGAATACGACGTTATGACAACATCCCATCCGTTTTTGGCTGTTGTGACGTACTTTTTTAACAACTCAGGAGAAGCGACGACCCTTTCGTCTAAAAATAGGAGGATTTCCCCGCTGGCATGAGTCGCACCGATCGCTCTTCCTTCGTCATACGTAAACGGTACTCCCGTATGAATGATCTTGACACCCGCAGCATGCGCTTTTCGAGGCGTATGAGGTGTCAGACCCGGACAGACCACAATCACTTCCGTAGAAGGAGTAATTTTACGGGCTGATTGAATAAGTCTGCGTATGAATAGTGAATCATCGCTCGCTGGGATGATGACGGACACTTCCGGATGATCGTAGTCTAGACTGTCCATCTCATCCCCCCTTCGCAGGAAAATACGTTCTACCCTACTTTACGCACAATAACGACATTTGGACACGGCACTTATACCCATCTGCGTTGCGGATCGCGATCATTGTCCGTTTTAGACAAAAAACAGGACGTGGATGGGATCCATCGTCCTGTGCTGAACTAGCATCAATTAATAGGCGCGACGCTGTAATGAACGCTGCTTCAATCGTCTACGTCGTTTCGTTCTTCTAAATGTGAAAAAAATCAGAAAGAGATTCAACCCAAGCCAGACAATCATAAGACCATAACGTGCCAAAGGATAGTCTTGTCCACTCGCAGGAGGTACTGCTGATGGTTGCGCCTCGACTGGCGGGGAATTGCGGTGCAGTGGATACGATATGGAGAGGGAACCTGCCTGGATTGATAACTGTCCATCACGTCTTAATTGTACCAGTGGTTCCGTGCCTTTCGGGACTGTGGCAAACAAGGAATCTGTAGTTGTATAGGTGACTACAGAATTGTTGCCGGGAACAGGTGCTTCCGTATAAGCTGTGCCAGGGTCGGCAATCTGTCTCGTCTCATAGCCAGCAAAACCATAGTCTAACATCTTTGTGACGTCTTTATAGGCATAAGGACTCGATGCGGCTTTCATGGTCACCGCAATCAATTCCGTGTCTCCGCGTTTAGCTGATCCGACTAGTGTATGCATAGCCTGATCAGTAAATCCGTTCTTAATTCCGGTTGCTCCTTCATAATCACGTAACAGCTTGTTGTGATTAACCAACTCGGATTTCCATTCTTTTCCATCCCAAAGCAGTCTGTTCGTGCCGACGATTTCGCGGAAAATAGGGTTTCTCATCGCGTACTGTGCGATTTTAGCCATATCAGAAGCAGTCGTATAGTGTTCAGGGTCATGTAAGCCATGTGCATTGGCAAAATGGGTTTCGGTTACACCTACTTTTTCTTGCAAGTAGGCATTCAGTTCTTCTGCAAAGTGTTCTGTTGTCTGACTCAAATGTTCCGCTATAGCCGTGGCTGCGTCGTTTCCGGAATGCATTAACAAACCGTACTCCAATTTTCGCAGCGAAACTCGTTCTCCTTCTGCCAGATAAACACGAGTTCCCTTTTCGTAACGCGCTTTTTTCGAAACAGTGACAATATCGTCAGGGTTGCCCTTTTCGATTGCATAGATGCCAGTAGCGATTTTCGTAATACTGGCGGGGTACAGCTTGACATGGGGGTTCTTTTCAAACAGGACTTGTCCGGTTGTGGCATCAATTAATATAGCTGACTCTCCATATAAAGCTTCTGGCGTGAGCGATGGCTTCTCCTCTGCAAAAGCCGATGGTATGTCAAAGCTCCAAAGAACTGATACTACAACGAGAAGGTACGTAAGAAGAAAACGCATGTTAGTCTATATCCTTTCCTTGCTTGTCGCTATTTTCACGCATGGCTTTTGTTTCTTATGAAGTTATCTTTCCCTACTTTAGACGCTTACCCAAGAGATCATAAATCATCTTAAATTTCGGGTTATCAGCAAATGCCTCTTCAAAACCACTTACATGTTCACGATACAGGGCGGCAGCCGACTCCAAATCCTGCTTAACGTACAAGGAAAAGATCTCTTCCAATTTTTCCTCCAATGTGGAGTCTGCTTCTGCAGGGGTGAGAATCTCTTGCCTCAAATTATTCATTAATACGTCAAGCTGGTGAGTGATAACAGATGCTTCATGCAGCTGCTGCAATACATCCGCTGGAATGTTTCCGTCGTACTTGTAACGTAGCTCGTGCTCATTTGTAGCCCAAAAGTTCATTCCCAGCGTACGGATCTGAATTTCGCAATAAAGCGTTTTCTTTTCACTCCCATGATAAACGGTATAGGAAACAATCATATGGATGCTTCGATAGCCGGAATCTTTGGGAGTGGCGATATAGTCTTTCGTATCATGAATCACGATATCTTCCCGTTCCTGCAGGAGCTGCTGTACTTCACGCACATCATCTACATAACGGCAAACGACACGTAACCCCGCGATATCAGAGACCTCTCTTGCGACTTCATCCTGCCAATCAGGGTTTTGAAAATCAATGCCTTTTTCTTTTGCCTTTTTCATCAGGCTATCTACTTTTTTCACTCGGCCAACAACAAATTCAATTGGAGAGTATCGGCCACTTTTGAGAAAACCGTATTTAATTCCTTTTAGTTTCAACTTTAATTCTTCGACTGCCTGTTCATAGGGTGCCAAAAAATGAACCATATTGTTCAAAACCTTACTCGGCACGTGTGAAGTTTTCAAGGCAGAACACCTCCCATTACTTCCAGAGGAAAGGTGATTCTTCAAAAAACGGCTGGGGGTTCACATACGTATTCCCAATGAGCATACCGTAATGAAGATGAGGACCTGTGGAAAAACCTGTGGTGCCCATTTGCCCAATCACCTGTCCCTGCTTTACTTCTTGCCCGGTTTTCACCTCGAGCTTGGACATATGAGCATAGATTGAAAATACTTGCAAACCGTGGTCGATTATGATTGTATTACCTGTTAAGTACAACGAATCCGCCAGAACTACCTTGCCGTGATTGCTAGCCCAAATGGGAGTACCTGTTTTGTTGGCAATATCAATGGCTGCATGGCGATTGGCTGGCACACCGTTCACAACTCGCTGATAACCGAACGGAGTGGTCAGCTTGCCGATAGCAGGCTGCTTAAAGGGACCTTCAAAATAAGGAGTCTTCGCAGAGGCAGACCTGGCTGCATTTATCTTTTTTTGATCAGCATCAATGCGAGCAGTATCCTGCCGCATCTGATTCATTTGCTTGCTTACCGTTATCGAATCAACTTCAAATTTTTTCGGTGAAATAGTCAGCGGAACGGAAAGCTTCCTATCAGCGGATTGCACCTGATAAGATCCCGGCTTTGCGTTAAATGGAATCGGAATAAAACGGGCATACTCTCCTTGAGTAGGCTGCAAACGATAGCTTTGCGAAAACAGCGTGACGGTTTGGGCTTGGCTGCTACGCACAAAAATAACGTCACCAGGATACGTACTGCCTGGCATCACGTCAAGCGACGGTTGCTGTTTTGCAAATTGAACCTGAGCACCCTCTACCACTTGGCCGTACGTGCTTGTCCCCGAAACGAGAGTCAATGCCGCGACCAACATGAAACTGACCATCGAATGTAACATAGCACGTTCCCTCCCATTTTCCAGTATAACAAAAGACAAACCGAAATGAAAAAGAAAAAGAAGGCTCTATTGAAAGCCTTCTCCAATTCGTATCTTGGCTTTATAGCTTTTTCGTATAGTCTGCCATCATATCCATAATCGACTGCACACCTGTCAGCATTTCACTGGCTCGCTTGGTTTTTTGAGAAATGTGATCAAAATCAAGCTTGCCTTTTTTCCGATCGTTCCACCTCTTAAACATTTCTTCGGCCATCCCAGGATTTTTGCGTACGGCCATGACACGCATAGAGTCCTCTTCCACCCACGCTTCGAATTCAGGGTGCTCTTTTAAAAGTCGTTTCACTTCTTTTCGTTTCATCCGCGAAACGTCACTCCCTTCAGATGTTAAACGTAAACATTTTCTGTACGTTACACCATATGACTAGTCCGCGGATGTGCTTGTGTGTTTGCACCAAGTAGGAAAGAAAGGGCGTGATTAGAAAACAGAAAACAGAAAGGCCCCAGTGGGACCTTTCTTTCATCCAGCTATTTACTTGTGTTAATACCAGGCTTAGCGGCCTGCCATTTGTTGCTCTGCGAAGCTTACCAGACGCTTTGTAATTTCGCCACCAACGGAACCGTTTTGACGGGAAGTAGTGTCTGGTCCGAGATGTACACCGAATTCCGATGCAATCTCATACTTCAGTTGATCCAAAGCTTGGTTCGCTTGAGGAACTAACAGGTTGTTGCTACCAGTGTTGTTGTTCGCCATGATTGATTCCTCCCGACGCGTTTTTTCTTCCGGGACGGCTAGAAACCGTCAACATGGTCGCTTCCCGTATAACGAGACCGGAAGTTGTACAAAAGGTATTTGTTTACCTCTTGTGCTACTATCATCCCACCGCATCTGCCATCCATACATCCAAAGCAAAATGTAATATCTGTCAAAGTTACACACGGGCATTATGCTATAATGATGCGTATAGTTTAGGTTGGAGAGGAGCAACATTTTGTGACGCAATCAGGAAAAGTACTGCTCATTGACGGTATGAGCTTTTTGTTTCGTGCATTTTACGGATCGGCGTGGGCTGGCGGCTACCGACAAACATCCACAGGCGTATACACCAACGCCGTCTATGGATTTACCAAAATGATGCTGGATTACGCTGAGCTGGTCCGCCCTTCTCATTTGGTTGTGGGCTGGGACGTAGCATCGCGCGAGTCTCTTGTCAGAAGCCAGTGGTTTGATGGTTACAAGTCAAATCGCCAAGCTCCTCCAGATGAATTGATTCCTCAGTTTGATTTGGTAAAAGAAGTGACCCAAGCCTTTTCTGTTCCGAATCTGGGTTGTCCCGGATTTGAAGGGGATGACATCTTAGGTACACTTAGTACCCGTCTTGCACTCGACGGGCATCAGGTTGTCATTGCAACTGGTGACTACGACAGTCTGCAATTAGTTTCCGATCAAGTGAGTGTAAAAATACTCAAAAACGGCGGGAAGCATGAACATTACGATCCTGCCAGTCTGTTAGCATTGCGAGGCATCTGTGCTGAGCAGGTCGTTGACGTAAAAGCCTTGATGGGAGATGCTTCAGACTGCATCCCTGGCTGTCCTGGTATTGGCGAAAAAACCGCAACTAAGCTGATCACTGAACACGGCAACCTAGACAGCCTCTACACGAATTTGGATAGCTGTACTCCCAAAATGCGAAGTAAGCTGGAAGAGCACCGTGATCAAGTCTACCTAAGCCAAAAGCTAGCGACGATCATCCGTGATGTTCCTGTAGAATTTTCCTTTGAAGATGCCACATGGGAGTATGATCGTACCGTGGTTCACAGCAAATTTGACGAGCTGGAATTTGGACGCAGCCTAGCAAGCAGAGTCAGCTAGAAAAAGGAACGCCAGGCAAAAGAGGACAAGCCTAATTCCACTTACACAACATACGGACCGTACGGTGGTTGTACCCGATGACCTGCAATTCGAACTGGACAAGCATCGAAACATGTTTAAATAGAATTACAAAAACCATTAATTACTTAAACAAAACCCTGTTCACCAAAAGCTATAAGTCTTTTGGTAAAATCAGGGTTTTTTTATACGCAGATCTTCTATAAAGTAGCCTGCTGAAACACGTCCAACAGAAGACCTGTATTTTGTTCTCCATCCGCTTCCCAGCTTGTAGCAAAACGTACACGGTGAGAAACACCGAGGATATCGTATTGCTGCGCGAGATGCTGACGCGCTGAGCCGACAATCAAGCTGTGCAAACGAATTTGCTTGCTTTGTCCGAGATAGGCTAGCTTTTCCTGAACGTAGGGAGAAATCCCACTCACTCCATCGGTCACCATAACAAAATCGGCCCCTCGCATTGCTTTTTCCCCCTCTGCGATTTCGATCGCTCTTTTCATAGGAGCATCGAAATGAGTCCCTCCGCCGAAAGCCATTTGAGCAAGGTTGTAGAATGATGTCCAGTCCGGCTTTCGATGAGAGAGTATATGTTCACGCAGCTCACCTTTTGCACCAAACAATAAAAGCACAAAATCCCGTTTCTCCAGCATCGCGATAGCAGCGAAGGTCATCACAAAGATTTGGGCAAGTCTAAGCTTTGATCCCCGCATGGAGTGTGAGGTATCCAGCATACAGATCACTGGACCTTTGCGAGGCTCCTCTACCCACCCTGTCGCATCGTAGGTCATGAGCTTTTGTTCCAACCATTTGAGCATGAAATAACTCTCATAATCAGGATCCGCCAAAAGCACCGCCTCTCCAGGAAGCATATGAGCGATATCGCCTGATTGACGCAAGTCGTAGTATTCCTCGGGCAACTGCTTCGAGCGAATTTCTTTTCGTCTGAGACGAAAATGGTGAACATTACGGCCCACTTCTTCCAAAAAAGCAAGTAAGTCTGGATGACGCTTCAGTTTTTCAATCCATTTTAAGTACTGCTCAAAGTTTTGCCGGCGTAGCTTGCCCAAATCATGGCCCCAGGATCGGTTGGCAAATCGTTGACTGGACGTAAACAGCTCATTTACAAATAAGCTATCTATCTCTTCTTTCGATAACGATTCCTTTAACGATTGTTCAAGCCATTGTCCCAGCTCGCTTTCAAAAGCAGCGATCGCCTCTCTTTCTTGTTTTTGCAGACGATCGAGTTGTTTTTCCCTTTGATGCAGCTCTTCTTCGAGCTTTTTTATTTTTTGCATAAGCTTGGTACGTTTTGTAAACTGTATGCTCATCTCTTCGCGCAGTTCAGCAATCCGCTCCTGCAACGCCACCACTTCCGCTTTGACCAGCGGCTTTGTGTCCAGTGCTTCCTGCTTGTCTTCTACCATCCGCTTTCCTTGCTGCAGTGTGTACCCGATGAGCTGGAGCTTCTCTCGCTGCTTTTCCGACAGGAGCTCGGTCATTTGAGCCTGGCTACTCCCTTCCTGACCGAGTTGTTCCTGCAATCCCGCAATGAGTGGGGTCAGCTTATTTTCCTTTTCTCTTTGTTTTACTTCCTTATGAAAGGTTTCGGTTAGCCATAGCAGTGCTTTGATAGCGGTTTTAAAAGCGGCGCTTTCCTGACCCATTGTCCTCGGATGAATCATTTTCGTAAAATACTGCTTCATCAACGTACGAATCATCCAATGATGAAAAGGAGTCGTTTCCTGCGTCTGATCCACTTCCGGTTTTTCTAGATAAAAAACGAGAAAAAAGTCTGCAAGCAGCTCCAGGTCAAACCACGAAGCGTGCGCACGTGCTTCTTCTACCCATTCCTGCGCGGTTCTCGAGGACAAAAGGTAGTTCTCAAAGAGATACCGATCGACGCCGCTGGCACGAATAATCATGACGCGCACCTCCTACAGCGTAAAGTCGTACTCAGTCCCGGCCATTTCCTTGTCAAAAACCGTTCGGTAGGTTCGCTGTAGCTGCTGCAGGATCCGCTCTCCTTCTACCCGCAAATACGCGTACTTGACCGTGTATTTTTCTACATTGTGAATGAGTCGGTTTTTTTCCAGCACAAAGGAATGCAAATCCACCTCACGCTTCTGCCACTGGATCAGTCGATTGCGAAGGTCTCTCGCTGTCTCCTCGACTTCCAAGCGACTTTGCTCGAGAAGCTGTCGACTGCGCTCCATTGCTTCCTTCCCTAGCTTGGCCCCTACTTCTTTTTTAAACTGGAAGGCATGCAGCTCCGATTCTTTTTCCCTCCACTTATCCGCTACCTGCTGAAAACGTCGCAGGGGTAAATCGCTTTCCATTTCTGCCTTGAGCATTTCTGTAAAATGCAGCTCAAACATTTCCTTCATGACCATTAAATCTTCCGGTACATCCCACATCATATGCGGCGTAAAGACAGTATCCCAGATCGTCACCTCGGCTCTACCATGTAAGGCAGCCGATGTTTTCCATACATGAGCGATTTTGCTCCACCGTCGATCCGACAAGACATATTCTTTTGCTTCTAAATCTTGTTTGAGTCGGTAGAGAAAGTAGATGATTGCCTCAGGAATGGTCACCTGTTTGGCCGCGGCTTGAATATCTTTCACATCGTACAAGGAAAAGATGATCGGCAGGGAAGTCGTTGGTAAAGAAAACATTCGCTCGTAGCTTGAGGCCTGCTGTAAATAGTGGACCTCATAGCGAAACAGGAAGCGGTCGTATAGTGCCGTCAGTTGCTCGCCTTCATCGGGCAATTCATTGGAGGCAGCGATTAAAAATTGAAGCGGTACGGCTTCCTTCTCGCGCCCGTTGAAATATATGCGTTCATTCAGGATCGAAAGAAGCGCGTTTAGAATCGCGCTGTTTGCCTTGAATATCTCGTCCAGAAAAGCAAACTGAGCGGCAGGCAAATAGCCATCCGTCTTTCGTACGTATTGATCCAGCTTGAGCTGTTGGAGTGAAACGGGTCAGTAAGTATTCAAACCAGTGCTCCGAGCCAAACAGCTCTGAGACCGATCTTGCCAATTGTGATTTCGCGGTACCCGGAGGACCGATCAACAGGGCATTTTCTCCGCTCATCATTCCGAGCATTAACAAGCGAATCAGTTCGCTCCGCTCCAGAAAACGACGTTCTAAGAGTTCGATTGCCTGGTCCAGTTTTCGTTGAATTGGTGTTGTCGTGTTCATAGCAGAAGGCGTCCTCACTCTCTTGTTTCACGGTAAGAGAGAACGCCGCTTCCCCCCTCTTGCTTGGAGTCCAAGTCATAATAGATCGCTTGTATGAAAAGCTTTTTTTACTTATAGGTTTTCTTATAGTGGCATAATGTGGACAAAAATGCCAGTTTTCGCTCGGGAAATCGCATGTCATGCCTTGTTTCTGTGCTCTCACCCATGACAACCATCACGCATATGGTGTGTCAAAAGGCTGGAAAGCGGAGTACAGAAAAAGGAGGGTTTCGCATGGGGATTGAACTTGCCTTGCTGCACGGTGTTTATGTCTTGTTCGTACTTGGCATTATTTTCATGATGGTTTTACGTAGGGACACCAGTCTGATCAGCATCGTCGGAATAGCAATTCTAGGACTAGTAGCGACAAGTTCGGTTACGACTGCGGTCGGAGGAATATTTGGCAGCTTTATTTACGCGATTACAGAGCTGCTGCCGACGATCCTCGTCATTTGTATTATTGTGGCAATGAGCCATGTACTCACCGATACGGGCGTGAATGAAACGATGATTCGCCCGATGACTCACCTCGTGCGGAATGCCACATTGGCGTATTGGGTTATCGGGATTGTCATGATGGTTATTTCTTGGTTTTTCTGGCCGTCTCCAGCTGTTGCACTGGTAGGAGCTGTCATGCTACCCGTTGCCTTGCGAGCTGGCTTGCCTGCGATCGGGGTAGCAGTTGCCATGAACTTGTTTGGTCACGGAATTGCGTTGTCAGGAGATTATGTCATTCAGGGAGCACCTACATTGACAGCAAAAGCAGCTGGAATCCCTGTGGGGGATGTTATTTCAGCAAGTATTCCCTTAGTTGTTGTCATGGGTCTTGTTACGACAATAACCGCGTTCTGGTATTTACGCAAAGACATGAAGATGGGTATTGTTCCCGCTGCCGGCAGGGACACGTCGGTTCCAGATTCGGTCTTTTCATCGGTTCGCGTGCCTTTACAAGCAGGCATCCGTCGCGTGTTAGCCTTACTTGTTCCCATCCTTTTTGCACTCGATGTGGTAGCAATGTTTCTATTTGATTTGCGCGGCGGCGACGCAACTGCCTTAGTCGGAGGTACAGCGTTATTGATTTTGATCATAGTCACCATGCTGGCACACAAAGAAAAAGGCTTGGAGCAAGTAACCAGTCATTTGATCCAAGGTTTTCAATTCGGATTTAAGGTGTTTGGTCCAGTTATTCCCATTGCAGCGTTCTTCTATATGGGGGACAGCGGATTTGTCAAAGTATTTGGGGAGGTTTTGCCAAGTGGCTCACACGGAATTGTTAATGACCTGGGTGTTGCCTTGGCACAGGCGATCCCGATTAGCAAAGAAGTTGCTGCCTTGACGGTGTCCGCTGTCGGCGTCATTACCGGACTCGATGGTTCTGGTTTCTCCGGAATTACACTCGCGGGATCACTAGCACAACTCTTTGCAACCGCAATGGGCTCGGGAGCGGCGACTTTAACTGCACTTGGTCAGATTTCAGCAATTTGGGTAGGTGGAGGCACCATCATTCCTTGGGCCTTAATCCCGGCAGCAGCCATCTGCGGCGTTGACCCTTTTGAGCTGGCGAGGCGCAATCTCTATCCCGTTGCCATCGGTTTGTTGGTTACTACCATCGTTGCCATGTTCCTGTTATAAGAGTAAGTGAAAAAAGGCGAATAGCCACTCGTGCCGTTCGCCTTTATTTCTGCTATTACATTCTGTTTTTGCCGGGGCCTCATACACTTGTACTAGCATCCTATTTGGAAAGGAACAGACCAGTATGAAGTTGTGGGGAAAAAGTATACAGGTCGCGGCTACATACATTGGAACCGTTGTGGGAGCAGGTTTTGCCAGTGGTCAGGAAATTCTCGCATTTTTCACTTCGTATGGACATGCCGGAACGATTGGCATCCTGATCGCCACAGCGTTTTTCGTCTGGCTGGGCTACAAAATGATGTGGCTCGCGCACACCTTGCGCACACCTTCATACGAGTCGTTTAACCAAAAGCTGTTTGGCACCATGATTGGCCGAACCATGAATGTTCTGGTCTTTCTTACGCTGTTTGGCGTAACGACTGTGATGCTGGCAGGAGCAGGTTCTGTACTTGAGGAACAGTTCCATATTCCTTATTTGGCGGGCACCATTGCAACTGCTTTTTTCGCTCTTTTGCTTCTTCGCAAGGGGCTGGATCAGCTGCTCATCGTGAATGCCATCGTCGTTCCCTCCATGTTTCTGTTTGCACTGCTGATTTTATTGGATGGAAGTGCCGACTCCCCCCTCCCTATCACCACTCCTAGCAGCTATGAGTTTTTATGGAAAACCGTCCTATACGTTTCTTTTAACTTGGCTATGGCTCAATCCGTCCTCATACCGATTGGATATGCGATTCGTGAATCAATCATCCTGCTTCGCGCCGCAGTCATTGGCGGCATCGTCCTCGGATTCATGCTTCTAGTTGTACATACAGCCATGCTTGCCAACTGGAATGATGTTCGCTTCATGGATATTCCGATCTTATTTATCACGGAGAAGTGGAACGAGTGGCTCCAGCTCTTCTTTGTCTTCGTTCTCTACTCGGAGATTTTTACCACATTAATCTCCAATGTCTTCGGGATTGGACAGCAGCTGCGTGAACTCATCAATGTTCCCGAGTCCCGCTTGTACCTTCTGCTGTTTTTATGCGCGTTCATACTCTGCTTGATCGGATACAGTCAGCTCCTTATGTTTTTATATCCCTTGTTTGGTTATTTAGGACTAACAACGCTTTGCAGGATGATCGTACCCCGCGCGCAGCTTTCCCGTCATCGCTATTAAACTGGGGGAATAAACCATGAGACTAGATGATCCTTAGAGGAGGTGTTGTCGTGCCAAGAATAGAAGGATTGACCGGGCGTGTGATCATGGAGGGTGAACCTGGTTATGAAGAAGCAAGACTCGATTTCAACACCCGCTTTTCCAAATTTCCAAAAGTAATTGTTTACTGCATGAATGAGCAGGATGTTGCTAACGCTGTAATCTGGGCACGAAAAAATAAGATGCCTTTTCGTGTGCGTGGCGGCGGTCACAGCTACGAAGCATTTTCTCTCGTTGACGGAGGTCTTGTCATCGATGTCAGCGAATTACTGCATGTAAAAATTGACAAAATCGGCGGTACGGCACACGTTGGTGCTGGGTATCGCATCCTTCCCTTATATGAAGCCCTGTGGAAACAGGGACTAACCATTCCAAGTGGGACCTGCGCGACAACGGGCGTGTCTGGGTTGACTCTAGGGGGAGGATATGGCTATCTATCACGACTTTTTGGCATGACCTGTGACAATTTACTCGAAGTTGAAATGGTAAATCCGTGGGGCAGGATTATTCAGGCCAGTGAAGAGAACCACACTGACCTGTTTTGGGCTTGCCGTGGCGCCGGTGACGGAAATTTCGGTGTCATTACAGCCTTTACCTTCCGAGTTCATCCGATCGGTGATGTCGCGCACTACAACATGACGTGGGACTTTTCCGATCTCCAAAAAGTTGTGGGTTTTTGGCAAGAATGGGCCCCGTATAGTGATGACCGCTTAACCTCCACGCTCCTGCTCCATGCACAAGATCAAGGTGCCATTCTGTCCAGCGGGATATACGTAGGCTGGGAAAAAGAACTTCGCCAGCTATTACGGCCTTTGCAGGAGGCAGTGCCGCCCAAGACGATCTCGATCCGTTCCGCATCCTGGATCACGGCAGCACGCATGTTGGCCGGAACCATGACCCGCCATGCTACGTTTAAAAATACATCTGCCTACGTGTACGAGCCTTTCTCAGACGAAGCTCTTTCCATCCTGACGCATTATTTATCCAACGCCCCCGGCCCCAGCAATTTGGTCATGTTCGACGCTTATGGCGGTGCGATTGGTCGGGTCCCCCCTGATGCAACTGCTTTTGTGCATCGTAGAGCCTTGATTATGATCCAATACCAATCTTATTGGGAGAATAATAGGGAGGAATCACCCAACACTCAATGGATCGAACAATTTCGTTCTGCCATGCTTCCCTTTACCCGGGGAGCATACCGCAACTACTGCGATTTGCTGATTTCCGATTGGCCCACCGCTTATTTTGGTGAGAACATTGCCAAGTTGAAAAAAGTCAAAAAAATGTACGATCCAGAAAATGTCTTCCACTACGAACAGAGCATTCCATTAGAATAACGACCGTTGGCGGTTTTGTTACGCCGAACAAAGAACTTAATTTTCCAATCTGTCTGCCACTACCTGTCTCATCAAAATAGGCATGGAAACGACAATCCCTAGCGCGGCTATTAATAAAAGACATGCTAATACGGGATATCCTGCAGCTGCGCCGGTTGAGTCGATCATTACAGTGAACAGAGCGAGCAGCAATAGTCGCATCAATGTGCCTACCGATCTAAAAAAACTCATTACCCTGCCCATAAAACGGTTAGGCAACAGTTCCATGTAAAGAGTCTGGCGGATAAGCCGGGTAGAAACATTGCACCAACCTAAAAAGGCAGAGAGCAATACAAAAATCCAGCCTTTTGGTATAGCGACTGTCAGTAGTAGAACCAATGCCATTAAAACGTAATTCACCACCATATATGAAAATGAGCCAAATTTCCGACTCATCCAGGTAATCAGTAATCCAGCCACTACCGCGCCTATTGAATACGTCACCTCACCGAGTGAATAGATCTTTACATCTCCACCCAAAGCTTGGCTTACAAAAAGAGGGTTCAGCAGGTTCACCAGCATAACCGCAATAAATGGCATCAGGGCAGAAACACCGAATGTGAGAAAGCCTCTTCTTTCTCTGATATAGCCCCAGCTTTGAGAAAACTGTTCAACCCAGGATATTCGAGGGGAATTTTTTACTTGCTTTTCCAGAGTACAAACATAGTTTATGCCTGACAGCATCCAAAAGGCGATAAAATAGGTCAATGCGTTAAGTAAAAGCACCACATGCAGCCCGAACTTCCCTAAAAGCAGTCCAGCGAATGCTCCGGCTAGAACCAAAGCGGTTTGGTTTTCCATTTCCAACAAAGAGTTAATTGCTTTGTAATGCTTTCTCTCAAATGTTTCCTGCACGAAGGCAGCCTGCGTTGGTTCGTGAATCTGAAACATGAATGTCGACGCTAAAAAAATGAGTACCAGCATCCACTCTTGATAAGGACCCCAAAACCCCCAAACTGCCAGGAGACCGAGAACTGTGAACCCTCCCAGCTGTTCAATCTGTAGAATCGCCTTGCGGGAAAAGCGGTCAATCAAAGTACCCGAATAGGGTCCAACCAGAAGCGTCATGATAGAAGAGATAAGCATCGTGGAGCCAAGTAAGCTGGCTGAGCCTGTTGATTCTACCAGGTACCACGATATCCCGATCATGGTCATCCCCTGACCAAATCCTGAAAACAAATTAGAAAAGAACAGTTTACGAAAATTGCGATCACCAAAAATCTCTCCCACATTCGTCACTCCTTCTGCCATTTTGGGCTTATGCGGATTTCATGTTCTATCCTTCCTTTTTAAGCCCTACTAAAAGCATAAAGGAGCCTGATTATGAATGAGGGGTTCCATCATCCATAATCAGACTCCCAGAGTCGCTGTGGGTTCTCTTTTATTTTATATAGGAAAGCTTATCACTTTTTTCGTTCGATAGCAATATCCTACCCTTCAGCCTGGATTCGTTTCGCCTCAGAATAAAGCACCTGAATAAACTTTTTCATGTTGATACGAATATCCGAGTGGGACGTTGCCGTGCTACTTTTGAGCTCCGCCATTTTTTTCCAAACGTACGTGAAATCAAAAAACTGAGACGCGTAATTCTCAAACTTCCAATTGGATAAATCGGAAAGACCAAGGGACGCCAAATGATTCAACGATTGATAGATCGCTCTACGAACACGCTGCTCAGAAGCTTTGACTGTTTTATTAATTTGCGGGTCCGCCGCTGATGCCCCAAGTCTTGTCACAGCCACATCTACAAAAATCTCCTTCAGGGCAGGAAACCCGTTTTTAAATGTATGCTTTTGCTCATATTCGTACAAGTAATCCAGTATGTCCAGTAAGTCATTACTTCCACTGTCACCGGCGATTCCTAATTCGGTTAATAGAAATTGGCCAGCTTCTCTTCGTTGCTTCACCGTAGACATCTGTTGCTGGCCAGTTGGTAGATGATCGAGTTGGAGTACGCTATTCAACGATTTATGGATATCCTGGATTGATTTTTCCAAGCGGATTTTTTCGATGACTTTCTGGATGATCGTCACCACCTCGATCCTGTTCACGGGCTTGATAATGTAGTATTCACTGCCAAGCGAGTAAGCTTGCGCGATTAACTCCTTGGACTCCACCTGTGAAATCATCACAATCTTTCCTTTGAATGTCGCTTTTAACTGGCGGATGGTTTCGATCCCGTCTCGTGTCGGCATTAACAGATCAATCAGCAAAATATCCACGTTTCGCATCGTTAACATCTGACCATCTACTAGTGAACCGTCCTCAGCCTCGCCCACTACCTCCCCAAGATTCTCGTCTTCGATAATTTCGGTTAACATCATGCGTACCGCCTCATCGTCATCTACCAAAAAAAACAGCATCGTCTCATTCCTTCTCCCTTACTTGTTCAATCGGCAATCGGATGAGAAAAGTAGTTCCTTTGGCTCCGGCCTCATCCTGCAGCATGATTTCCCCTCTCAACTCTTCCACCAGTTCTTTCACATAGGACAATCCGATGCCTGTGGAGGGGTTGCCTGAATCGTCATACTTCGTTGTAAATCCCGGCTTAAAAATCAACTTCTGGCGTCTCGGTGAAATACCAGGTCCGTCATCGTTTATCCTGATTTCCACGAAACCATCCGTCCTCTCCAAATGAATGGAAATAGTACCTGCACTCTGAATGGCTTCTACTGCATTTGCTACGATGTTGTTCATGAGTGATAGCATCGTAAATACGTGGTAATGCGGGTGTGTTCCAATAATCGTACTGTCAAATTGGATGTTTTTCTCCAATAATCTGGCGTACTTTTTGTTGGAACGCATCATGATGTCCACGAGCTGATGGATATCCATATAATCAGACATCTCCTCATCGGAAATGAGCTTTAGCAGTCCCGCAAAAATACGCTGATTATCTTTTTTTATTTCATGGACTTCCCCTGCAATGATCAGGGACTGTCTGACAAATCCCTCAACTGGAACAGTATTTTGTTCGTTTTTTAGTGTTTGCAAGCCTTGATACAGCTCAAAGGATTTCATGGTAATGCTCTCCGCATTTTGGAGTGTTTTTTTCAGATGAATTGATTCCTCATATAAATTAGAAATGAGCATCAGCATATGTTCGTTTTGTTTTCGAGTCTGCTTTTCTCTCGACTGCGCCTCGTACAGCTTGATCATGTTTAGAAAGCTGAGCACGATAAAGCTGTGAGAAAGGGCAATGATGAACATTTCTTGCAGGGCCGCCCACGTGAAAATAGTTTGAAACACCACATATTGCGAGAGGAACTCTACCAAATCAGCCAGGACTTCGATGATCATTCCCATACAGCCAATAATCAACGTCCGATTGTGAAAACGGTCCATTTTGATCAAGGAAAAAAGAACAGAATAAGAAAAATAAAAGAAAAAGCTGGAGTAATGCTCTAGTAAAGAGTACGTCCAGTCAAATTGCTCCTGACTCGTGAAATCAAACAGGATACGAAATCCTACAACCATAATCCCTGTAAAAAAACCAGGCAAGACAGACGGCATTCTCTGAAACAGGAGTAAAAAGAAGAAAAAGGTAGGCGCACCAAAGCTGATCCGAAACGTCTCATTCACCGGATAAAACTTTAACTCCCCTGCCAAAGGGACGGTAATCAGCATAAGGGCTAAAATGTAGAAATCTCTCTTGATTTGCGAATGCATGTGCCGTCCTTCCACTTTCTCTTGATTCTGTAGCTTGATACGAATTTTTCCCTTATCTATTCTTATCCAGAAAACGTATAAAGAACAAGTATAGAAAAAATATTTATAGAATCGAATGAAGTAATTTGTGGGTTTTTGTTTTTTTTTGTAGGTTGGTTTTAAAGTGTTCAATATATATCTTTCACGAGGAGTGGAAGCGCTTTCGTTTTCATTGTCAAAACAATATAGAGGGCTTGGAGGGAAGAAGGATTGGTTCACGAGGTAGTAACGGAAGAGCGTAGTCTCGGCATTGAGCGGGGAGATGAGTTAGATCAATGGGTGTCCCATTATCGGTCTAGGACAGCAGAAGGAAAATGCGCCAGCTACATTCCTGCATTGCGCAGAGCTGACCCGACACAATTGGGGATATGCATCATTGAACCTTCGGGAAAAAGGATGACGGCTGGCGACTGGGAAGTGCCCTTCACCATGCAAAGCATTTCCAAAGTAATCAGTTTTATCGCTGCCTGCTGTCACCATGGCATCTCTTATGTGCTGGATCGTGTCGATGTAGAACCGACAGGTGACGCATTCAACTCCATCATCCGCCTGGAGATGCATAAACCGGGCAAGCCTTTTAACCCGATGATTAATGCGGGAGCCATCACAATCTCCTCACTTCTTCCAGGTGATCATCCGAAACAAAAACTGGATTACTTATACGCAATTTTCCAAAAAATAACAGGGTCGCTTCCCGTTATCAATGAAGAAGTCTTCCTTTCAGAATGGATGAACTCTCACCGAAACCGGGCGTTATCCCACTATTTGAAAGACACCGGTTACCTGGCGTGTGAGGTAGAAGAAGCGTTGGAAGTTTACCTAAAGCAATGCTCGATTCAGGTACACACAGAACAAATCGCCTTGATTGGCTTGGTTCTGGCTCTCGATGGCTACCACCCTACTCGCAAGGAGCAGATTCTTCCAAAACAAATAGTCAGACTGGCAAAAGCTTTGATGCTTACGTGCGGTATGTATGATTCGTCGGGAAAATTCGCTGCTTATGTTGGGCTTCCCGCTAAAAGTGGAGTTTCCGGTGGGATCATGACATTGGTTCCGCCCAACAGCAAGAAGGAATCGCCTTTTCCAGACGGATGCGGGATTGGCATATTTGGTCCTGCGATCGACGATTGCGGAAACAGTGTTGCCGGCGTCAAGTTGTTGAAACAGATCGCACAAACATGGGATGTAAGTATTTTTTAAGGGCATATTTTCAAATCTACTATCATGACAAGAGGTGACACGATGCAACAATTCCTACTAGATGTTACGACCTCCATCAACGACTTTCTTTGGTCTAATGTTCTGATCATTATGCTCGTCGTTTTGGGCTTGTTCTTTACGTATAAAGGCAGATTTTTGCAAATCCGGATGCTGCGGGATATGATAAGTGCGATCCGCGAGGGGAAAACAGGCTCAGCAGACGGTATCTCCCCCTTCCAAGCTTTCTGTATCAGTATGGCCGCTCGTGTCGGCACAGGGAATATTACCGGAATTGCGATCGCGATTGCCTTAGGCGGTCCGGGGTCTGTTTTCTGGATGTGGCTGATCGCCATTATCGGTTCTGCATCCAGCTTCGTGGAGAGCACATTAGCCCAGATCTATAAGGTAAAAGACAAAGATGGCTTTCGCGGTGGTCCAGCCTACTATATGGAAAAAGGATTAAACAAACGGTGGATGGGTGCCCTGTTTGCGGTACTGATCACCCTCTCCTTTGGACTGGTATTCAATGCGGTTCAATCCAATACCATTACGATCGCCTTTGAAAATTCCTTCGGCACAGACCGCTTGATTCTTGGCGTGATTATGACGATTATGTTTGCCGCTATCATCTTTGGCGGAGTAAAACGCATTGCGAAAATGTCTGAATACATCGTCATCGTTTTGGCAGTTCTGTACATTGGCATGGCACTATTTATCGTCCTGATGAACATTACAAAAATGCCGGAAATCATTTCGTTGATTGTGAAAAATGCATTTGGTTTCGATCAAATTGCGGGCGGTTCGCTCGGTGCGGCTCTCATGCATGGGGTAAAACGCGGGTTGTTCTCGAACGAAGCCGGTATGGGTAGTGCCCCGAATGCTGCGGCAACGGCAACGACTAGCCACCCGGTGAAGCAAGGTCTTATTCAAGCGTTTGGAGTATTGACCGACACACTCATTATTTGTACGAGCACGGCTTTCATTATTTTGCTATCTGGCGCGTACCAGCAGTCTGGCCTAAGCGGGATTGAACTTTCCCAGGCTGCGCTTGACTTTCACATTGGTTCCTGGGCTTCGGCTGTCCTTGCCGTTATGGTTTTCCTATTCGCCTTCAGTACGTTGATCGGAAACTATTATTATGGCGAGACGAATATCGAGTTTTTAAAAACAAACAAGGCATGGCTCATGCTTTATCGGATTTTTGTGTTAGGCATGGTCTTGTTTGGAGCGGTGGCAAAGGTTCAGCTCGTCTGGGATTTAGCCGATTTGTTTATGGGCCTGATGGTAATTGTCAATCTGATTGCCATTTTCCTTCTGTCCAAAGTCGCTTTTGCCGCTTTGCATGATTACAGGCAGCAGAAAAAAGCAGGTAAAGATCCAGTGTTCTATAAAGACAGCATCGCGGGTCTCGAAAATATTGAAGCATGGGAAGCCTCTCCTTCTGTGTCTAAAGAAGAAAAGGCGGGGTAGTTCTATCTCAATCGTTCTCGCATACATTATGGACCTTATAAAAGACGACAAGCCTGAAATGGATCAGGTTTGGCCTGAATCATAGCCCCTTTTCCTGAAGTTCCAAGGTAAAGGCTACAATCAATTCAACGGCCTGCTCTAAATCACCCATATGTACGATGCCAGTCGCTGAATGAATATAGCGGGAGGGCAGGGAGATGCATCCGGTTAGGGCTCCCCTGCCTGTCAGACTGATTGCCCAAGCATCCGTTCCACCATTGAGCACGACTTCACGTTGATAGGAAATCTCATGTTTCTCTGCTGTCTGGATCAGCCTGCGTGTCAGCTTCTTGGGGACGTTGTTGCCGTGACCGTTGCTCGGGGTCCAGTCGTACATTTTGATGGCCGGACCACTTCCTAGTTCAATCGGCGAGATTTTCTCATCCATCCCCGGTGTTCCGCCCGCAAATATAACATCGATGGCCAGACCGATGTCAGGCTGGATCGCAAATGCCGCAGGACCGGCACCCCGTAGCCCGACTTCCTCCTGAACCGATGCCACTCCATACACGGTAGGTGCGATTGTTTTTTGGGAAAGCCTCTTCATCACCTCGATCAGCACAGCACAACCGGATCGATTATCGACTGCTTTGCCACTGAACACCATTGTCCCGTTTAGAAACTGACCTTCTCTGTCAAACATTATGTAGTCACCTACCTGAACGCCGAGCGCAAGTGTTTCAGCACGAGTCGACGTCCCCAGATCCAGATGCAGTTTTTCAAGCGGAATCGCCATTTTGGCTTCTTCAGCGGTAACGACGTGAGCGGGTTTGCCGCCTGTTATCCCTTTGACCTGCCCGTGTTCCGTCTGAATCGTCAATACTTGATTCATCACCATGCGGCTATCATGATAACCAACCGGGAGAAAATACACGAAGCCTTTTTCATCGATGTGACTGACGACGAAGCCGATCTCATCCATGTGAGCGGAAAGCATCAGCTTGAAATCAGGCCTGGTACCCTTTTTCACGAAGAATTGGTTTCCGAGTGGATCTGCAAAATGCTCGTCAGCATAAGGCGCGATCTGTTCCTTCATATAGGCAGCGACGCGCTCTTCATCCCCTGAAACGCCGTGAATCCTGTCCAACTCACGAAGGTACTGTGCAAGAGAACTCATGCTTCAAACAACCTCCCTATATGTTCATACGTACAAATGACAGGCGACAAAGTGGCCCTGCGTTACTTCTTTCAACACCGGAGCCTCTTCCCTGCAGGGTGTAAAGCATTGAGAGCAGCGCGAAGCAAACCGGCAGCCATTAGGCGGATCAATTGGACTTGGAATGTCCCCTTCCAGCAAGAACTCCTGTTTTTTCATCGCAGGATCGGGGACTGGGATCGCTGCCATGAGCGCCTGCGTATATGGATGGAGCGTATTTTGAAACAGCTGATCCACATCGCCCAGCTCCACAATCTGTCCGAGATACATGACGCCGACACGGTCGCTGATATGCTCTACCACACTTAAATCATGCGCGACAAACAGCATCGTCAGCCCCAGCTCCTCACGCAAGCGAGACAGCAGATTGAGGATTTGCGCCTGTACCGATACATCCAGGGCGGACACCGGTTCATCCGCAAAGATAAATCGCGGCTCGACCGAAAGCGCTCTAGCGATGCCGATGCGTTGCAGTTGTCCCCCGCTAAACTCATGCGGATAGCGATCAATTACATCCGCCGACAAACCAACCAGCTCCATCAGCTCCGAGATCCGCTCCACAGCTTCCCTGCCTTTTGCGATTTGGTGAACGGCCAAGACTTCTTCCAACGATTGACGAATGGTCATTCGCGGATTTAGGGAAGAGTACGGGTTTTGAAACACCATCTGCATGTCACGCCTGAGTGCTTGCAGTTCCTTTGATGAGCACTGCGTCACTTCCTTGCCGTCGTACATGACACTGCCCTCTGTCGGATCAGTGACGCGTAAAATGCAGCGGCCTGTTGTTGATTTCCCGCATCCACTCTCTCCGACCAGCCCAAAAACTTCTCCGCGCAAAATATCAAAAGACACATTGTCTACTGCCTTTAAAAGCTGTTGATGTTTTCCGAAGAAATTGGTTTTTCCGGCAGGATAATACTTTTTCAGGTGCTTAACCGTGAGTAGTTCTTCCATACTGGATCGCCCTCCCTTTCACTAGCTCTTCAGCATGATGGCAGGCGACATAATGAGCGGGTCGCAGTAGTTCGAGTATTGGCTTTTCCTGCTCACACCTGGCGCTTTTGTAAGGACAGCGCTTTGCAAACGCGCAACCAATAATTTCGTCCGTCAATTTCGGTGGAGATCCTTGGATTGGCAGCAGGCTGCCCTTTCGTTGTCCCAGCCGCGGAATCGACTCGATTAGTCCCCATGTATACGGATGCAGTGGTTCCTCAAACAGAGTAGCAACGTCTGTACTCTCTACGATTTCACCTGCATACATCACAGACACGCGGTCACACACCTGTGCGACTACGCCGAGATCGTGCGTGATCAACAGAATCGACATGTTGTACTGCGTCTGCAATTGCTTCATGAGGCGCAAAATCTGTGCTTGAATCGTCACATCAAGCGCCGTGGTCGGTTCATCGGCGATCAGCAGCTTGGGCTTGCAAGCAAGCGCGATGGCAATCATCAGTCTTTGCAGCATGCCCCCGCTAAACTCGTGCGGATACTGCCCGTAGCGTTTTTCGGCAGACGGAATCGCCATATCCTGCATAATTCGGATCGTCTCTGCCTTCGCTTGCTGCTTGCTGTAGTTCTTATGGTACCGAAGCACCTCAGCTATTTGTTCTCCCACCTTGATCAGCGGGTTCAGAGAGGTCATCGGGTCCTGGAAAATCATCGATATCGTATTCCCGCGGATCTTGCGCATCTGTTTCTCTGACTTTTTAACAAGATCGTCACCTTCCAGCAGGATTTGGCCGGATGTAATTTGTCCACCCTGATTTTCGACAATGCGCATGATCGAGCGTGCCGTGACGCTTTTGCCGCTTCCGCTCTCGCCGACTATACCGATGGTTTCTCCAGGCTTGAGGGAAAGGTTTACTTGTCGCACTGCATAGGAGGTTTTTTCCCCCGTCTTAAATTGTGTTGATAAATTAGTCACTTCCAACAGTTGGTTCAAGGCTTCTCCTCCGTTTCTTCCAGTTTGTCGGAATGGCAAGCAATACAGCTACTGACACAGACACCAATACATCAGCCAAGACACCAATGGTTATCCCTTTCGTTTGCGAATAAAAGAGGCCTGCTGCAAGTCCTGCGATGATAACAATTGCCGCACCTCCCTGCCCTACCTCGTTTTTGAGTAGAACAACCGGCGCCACGGCTGCCCAAATGAGTGCAAAGTAGAGCATCGTGTCCAGGATCGTCAGCTTGGGGAATAAAAACGAAATCGCTCCCGCTGCCACAATAACGGCTCCTCGCATCCACACGGCTCTCTCCTGTTCACTGATAGTGGCGTGTGGTACGGCTGTGATGAGAATGACGATCAAGGTCACAATCAACAAAACAATTCCGATCTGCCCGGCAAAGTAGCCGACGACCATTAAGCTCACTTGATCAGGCAAGGGCGGCCAGATTGCTTCCGCTTTGGAGACGAAAGCAAGGGTACCCATGGAAATCGGCAAAAACGCCCAAATCAACGGCGCCAGACAAAAGCATAAGCCGCGTTTTGACACCTTGATTTGGTGAAAAGTCATCCCCAAACGCGGATGGATCAGACTGCCAGTCATGAACCGAACCAGTAAAGCACCCGCCAAGCTCCAACTCGACGAAATATCCAGCCGAAGCATATCGGTAGCGAGGAATTTCACACCTGAATAGACCGTCGGCACACTGACTTTCAGATAGACAAGCGTCGGAAGCAGCATCGTTGCAGACATGGCGAGAATCACGATGACAAAAGACGCCTGGTACGGTTTTCCAATTTGCACCACCAGCATCAAGAGCAAAAACAGTGTCACGCAGGCTACAGACAATTGTTCATTGATACTGTAAATGAGATTCAGGATCATTTTGCCCGCCAATACTGAGATGAGAATGTCTTCCAGCGCGCACAGCAGGGGTAAAAATCGCAAGGACTGTCGCTGGTTTTTCGTTTTTCGGTTGACCAAAAAGATGAACAACAAGCCGATTATTCCAGCTACACTGTAACCCAACATGCCGATTATTCCGTATTGATAGGACGCCTCTGCTGAAGCCAGAAAACAGGGAATTCCTATCCAGAGTCCAAGCAGCTTGACGATTCCTTTTCCTAAGCCGAGCTTTTCCTCGTCCCTGGCGACCTGATTTCGCTGTGTCCAATACATGGCGAGCAAACAGGCGAGTAAGGAGATGATCGTAAACAGGTGGATGTTATAAACGTTCATAGCCGTCACGCACCTGATGTCAGCCGATACTCTCGCGGTGACTGTCCCTGAAGCTTGCGAAAGGTAACAGCGAAGTAATTCGGACTGCTGAACCCAACACAGTGCGCGATGTACTCGATGGAGAGAGCCGGATTGTCGAGGAGCTCCTTTGCCTTTTCGATCCGAAGCTTTGTTAAAAGATCGACAAACGTCATACCCAGGCGCCTCTTTAATATCCGACTCAAATGAGATGGACTGATATGCACCTCTGCCGCCAGATCATTGATTGTGAGCAAGACGTCATAATGGTTTGACAGAAAGCTGAGACACTGCCCGATGATCGCCTCTTCTTTGTTTTGCGAAGCCTTGATGGCGGAAAAAAAGGATTTACGCAAGACATCCAACGATTCGACCCGCTCTCCCACCCCATACGTCCAGGGCTGCTCGGGATACGTTTTTTCCCATTGCAGCTTGCGATAGGCAAGCTGCTCGCTGAAATGCTGTACCTGCCGATCGTCACCTGCATGGGCAACGTATACCCAGTACCCTTCAATCGGCTGCGGGGCCGCTACCGCGCCTGGAATGGCAACAGGAAGTTGTTCGTCATCTGTTTTTACTACCAGTACGAGATTGGGGGTAAACGATATTTCGGGCCTCCAGGCGGATTCCGGAACCTTCCCTCGCAACGGATGGATCCCGATCCATTGCTCGATAGCAGTTTGCAAAAGCAGTGGCCTCACATTTCGTTTTGCCGCCAGCTCCTGGAGCATTTTTTCATATAATTTGATCAGCTCGAAAGGAACGACTGGCTTTAAGATATAGCCGGAAACCCCGAGCTCCATCGCCGATTTGGCATAGTGAAATTCGCCATAGGCGGAGATCAGCGCGACCTGAACATCCGGCCAGCGTCGCTTGATTTTCTCTAATGTCTCCAGGCCGTTCCATCCTGGCATTTGAATATCCAGGAAAACAATATCAGCCACTTGCTCTTCCATCAGGGATAGTGCTTGCATTCCGTTTGCAGCCGAACGGACCAGGGCATTCCGATCATGCGAAGAGAGTATACTGTTCAGGTTCAACAGCTCCAGTGGTTCGTCGTCTACGATCAGTACCTTCATGCTTCCACCGCCTGATATTCGATCTTGATCTGACTGACTGTCCCTGACATTAGCCTACGGATCGTCAGCCCGCTTTCTCTGCCGAAATGATGCACGAGACGCGAATGAACATTTTTCAATCCGATTCGCAGCTTACCTTCGCTGCTCTGGTAGGTCTTTTTCCACCTGTCAAACTCTTCGAGAACCCGTTCACTTATCCCGGCGCCATTGTCCGTTACCTCAATTTGTAAAATCCCCTGCCAATAGGTCGCGATGAGAGCGATCGTCCCACCCGAAATCTGGGGCTCCACCCCATGAATACAGGCGTTTTCTACAAGTGGCTGAATGGTCAGGAGCGGGATCGGCAATTCCATCGCCTCTTCGTCTGCCCGAATATGCCAGGTCAAACGTGGCCCAAATCGAAGCTCCTGCAAGGTTAAGTAATGCTTGACGTATTCCAGCTCCTCCCGAACGGTCACGAGCGGTCCGGATTCCTTCAAGTGATAGCGCATCAGCGAGGCTATCGCATAAGTGGCTTGTTCAGCCTCCCGTTTTTTGTCAATACGGATGAGTGTGGAGATAATGTTCAGGGCGTTAAACAAAAAGTGTGGCCTTATTTGCGAAGACAACTGCAAAAATTTAGACTCTTTCAAGAGCACTTCCAGCTCTGCCCTTTTTTTCTCAACTTCCAAATAATCAATTTCTTTTTCGGTGATCAAAATCACCACAATCGTAGTCAGACCGATAATCCCGCCCACGATCCCTAGTACGATCACAAACGTAAAAAGATTGAGTGAAAGCAGCATAGACCCTCCCCGAATTTCTTTTGCCTACGCCCTCCGCTGCTTCGGATCGAGATAGTCTCGCAAACAGTCACCAAATAGATTGAAAGCAATGACGGTTATCATGATGGCAAAACCTGAAGCTAACGCTGCATTTACGGAAATCAGCATGTATTCGCGTCCCTCAGAGAGCATGTAGCCCCAGTCCGCTGTTGGCGGCTGCACGCCCAGCCCAAGGAAGCTGAGTGCTGCCAGATCCAGAATCGCGTACGCAAGGTCCAGCATTGCATTGACTAGAATGGCAGAATAACAGTTCGGCAGAATATGACGAAAAATGATCCGTGTGTGGGAGTACCCGAGCGTCCGGGCAGCTTCCACGTACGACTGTGACTTTTCCACCATTGCCACCGATCGTACGATTCTGGAAATCATCGGAATATACACGATCCCCAATGAAATGATGGCGTTTTCAAATCCGCGTCCAAACGTAGCGACAATGATAAATGCCAGCAATAACGACGGAAAAGCAAGCATCACATCCCAAATGCGGTTGATGATGCTGTCCACGCGGCCACCGAAGTAACCGGACACAAGCCCCAGCGGTACTCCAATCAATAGTGAAATCAACACGACGAAAACGGCTCCTAGCAGCGTGGTACGGGCACCATACAGAATTCGGCTGAAAATGTCGCGTCCCTGCTTATCTGTACCAAACCAGTGATCTGCTGACGACGACTGCATGGAGAGAGACAGATCCTGCGCGTCTGGATCATGAGGAGCCAGCAGTGGTGCGAAAAGGGCGATCAATACGATAATTAATATCAGCCCCCCGGAGATGATCGCGGTTTTATTGCGAAAAAAAGGAGAAGCAAGCACTCCTGCTCTCTTTTTGACGGGGACTGCATCTTCCGTTTTTATATGAACCGGCGCGATAGCCATATGGACTCACCCTTCCTTACTGGTAACGAATCCGCGGGTCGATCACGGCATAGAGCAGGTCGACAAGCAGGTTTAAAAGCAGAAAAATGACGACCATAAAAAGAATGGTTCCCTGAACAACAGGATAATCGCTGGTCTGAACGCCATTGATGATCAGACTACCAAGCCCTCCCAGGCCAAACGTATATTCGACCAGTACCGTCCCTACCATTAAAAATCCGATTTGCAAGCCGGTTACGGTGAGGAGAGGAATCAGGGCATTCCGCAATCCATGCTTGAGAATGATAACGGCCCGCGGCAATCCTTTCGCAATCGCCGTCTGCATATAATTCGTGCTGAGTACATCAATCATCCCTGAGCGGGTAATCCGCATGATGAGAGCAATCATATTGACAGCCAGTGCAAACGACGGGAGCAGCAGATGCGTCAGGTTGTCTACAAATCCTTTGCCTGCTCCAAAGGCTGGAAGCCAGTTGAGTTGAAAGGAAAAGAGCAGCACAAGCAAAACACCCGTAAAGAAAACAGGGGACGACATCCCAGCCAAGGCAAACAGCGAGGATAAATAGTCTACCCACGTCTGCTTTCGCATCGCTGCCAGTATCCCGAGCGGTACGGCCATCACCAGAGTCAAGATGATGCTCATAAAAACAAGCTGCAAGGTCATTGGCAGACGCTCTGCGATCATTGCGGAGACCGATTGCTTCATTTTGAAGCTCTCTCCCAAATCGCCAGTCAACGCATTTTTCAACCAGATGGTGTATTGCTCCCATACTGGCTTGTTTAAATGGTATTTTTCCCGGATATTCTCCAGCACCTCTGGCGTAGTTTGATGACCGCCTACCATGATCAGTGCCGGGTCGCCTGGAACCAGCCGCGACATGCCGAAGATAATAACCGAAACGACAAACAAGATCGGTATGAGCAGAAGAAGACGCCTAGCCACATAGTGAACCACTTGTTTCTACCGCCTTTCTAATGGATAGTTTGGCGTAAAAAGCGGGCAGGTTGAAGCCTGCCCGTCACTCTGCAAAATAAACATCCTTCATGATTGGCTGCCAGAAAACCATCGGGGAGATTTCGTACCCTGCGACGTTTTTCGAGGTGATCATAAAATGCTTCTGATGGCTGACGACAATCCATGGTGCATCTTCCGCAATGAGTTTTTCCGCCTGGATCATCATCTCGCTTCGTTTGGCGTCATCGGTCAGTCGTCCTTGTTCGATAAGCAGTTTGTCTACTTCCGGATTCTTATAGTTGGCGAAGTTCGACCCACCGTCTGCAGCATTGGCGGACAGGAACAACGGCTGCAGGCTGCCGGTCGGATCCGGGAAATCGGAGTTCCAGTTTTGAATCAGCATATCGTAATCGCGCGCCCCGCCCCATGAACGGGTGTTGAGCTCTTCCCCTGTCACTTTCTCCACTTCCAGATTAATTCCCATTGGTTTGACGGCTGCCTGCAGAGCAAGAGCGATGTTCATCCGCAAACTGTCTCCGTCGACGAGGATTTTTGCATTGAACCCGTTCGGCACGCTGGACTGCGCCAGCAGCTGTTTCGCTTTTTCCAAATCGTAGCTGTAGTCAGGAATTTCTTTGTAAGCGGCTTCCCACTTCTCATTTTCAAACAACCACAAGGCTGGCGGGACTGGCACCGATTTACCTGCAACACCTGCATCCTTGATTATCTCTTTCACAATTTTCTGCTTATCCAGTGCGTAGTTGATCGCTTGGCGGACTTTTACGTCATCAAATGGCTTGCGCTGTGTGTTCATCGCCACAAAATCGCTGAGAAAGCTGTCTGAACGACTGATTTTTACGCTGTCCATCTTTCCCACCACTTCTTGCAGGTCAATCGGCAGCGTAATCGCCATATTGATTTGGCCCGTCTTGAGTCCCGTCACTCTTGTCATCGCTTCCGGTATCACCTTATAGACAATTTTGTCCAGGTACGGACCACCAGTCTTGTCCCAGTAATTCGTATTCTTTTCCAGAACGATTTCCGACCCGGTTTGCCAATTCACATATTTGAAGGGTCCTGTCCCCATCACTCCGCCATCCGGTTTGCCAAAATTGCTTGCGTGTGCTTCATAATACGCTTTGCTGATGACGTGGCCTGCGGGTGTCGCCATGGCATATCGCCAATTGGAATCGGGCTCTTTCAGTGTCACTTTGACAGTTGAATCATCTACTTTTTCGATCTTGTCCACATTGCCATACATCCAGCCAAGATAAGAGGCCGTCTTGGGATCACGCGTGCGTTCCATGGAAAAAATGACGTCGTCTACGGTCATTGGGGTTCCATCTGAGAATGAGACCCCTTTTCGAATGTGGTAAACATACGTCTTGGAATCTGGATTTTCCCATTTTTCCGCAAGACTTGGTACGAGCTTTGAATTCTCATCAAATTTTAAAAGACCCTCGGTAATCTGATTGACGACGGTAGAGAAGTCGTACGTAAAGGCTGGGTCCAGGGAAACGATGTCCTGATAAAGCGCATACGTAAGCGTTCCACCTGATTTTGGAGCTACTGTTCCAGGTGTTCCCTGCTCCTGTTTTTCACTGCCTGTCCCCGTGCCAGGTGATGAGGATGGTGCGCTGGAACAGCCGGAGACAAGGACCGCAAAGGCCAGACCTACGGAACTTGCAACAGTAAAGATCGTCTTTCTTTTCAAGTTGACTCCCCGTTTCTAATTGTTTTTTATTAATTCAGAATTATAGGTCATGTAAAAAGAAATAGATGCGTAATTCTTGCATGCAACTTGCAAAATTTGATCATCTTCATCATCATGCTCACAGCACCATTCTTGTCCAACTAAAAAAAGACGGATGACAAGCACCCGTCCTCTGTTCCAGTTCCTTTATTTCACGATATCCGCAAGGTCGTGTCGGATGACCTTTACCAAGCTTGAGATCGTCCCGAGATGCATTCCTTCGTGTACGATAGCGAAGTTAACCACCTTCCAACTGTTTCGAATCGCAGGGGTCCCATTTCAATCGGCGATTGCAAGGGCTGTTCCAAAGCACTGGCGGAAATTTTTGTCAGGCTCTCAAGCTGAGCAGTTAAGTACTGTACAAGCTCCATTCTTTCCTCGGGGGTGCAGCAGTCCAGTCAGCCGGCTTCGTTCCCGTATGAAATATTTCCGCATAGGCTTCCGGCAGGTTGGAATGAAACGGCAAACCAATCGAGAGGAAATAATCCAGGCAAAAGACGAGTATTGAATACGCACGCACCGCTATCGATGAAATGAAAAATGCAGGAGGTGGCTCCCTTACGATCGGTGTTCTGCCCGGAGATGCGGATTTGCTATTTGACGCTTTGCTCGTTGAATTTCATCGAGTTTATCCGAAAATATCCTTATCCGTGATTGAATCCACTAAAATCATGGAACAGGTTATCCATGGCGCAATCGATATTGGAGTCACAACAACGCCTATTCCCGACGAACGAATTACGGTTATCCCATTACTTCATGAAGAATTTGCATTGGCCATTCGATCAGACCACTCACTCGCCTTTGTAGAAGTCCCTTTGCCGAGCTTCAGCATTTGAAGATGGTCATGTTTCCACCCGACCATCAAGTCAGACAGTTAATCAGCCAGTATTGCCTGCAAGAAGGCTTCCGCCTGCAACCACATATTGAAACCACTACCTTATCCTCCCTCATTTCTTTGGTAGAACAAGGAATCGGCGCATGTGTCTTGCCCCGTTTGCTTCTCGAAAACCTCAGTAGTGATCAGATCGCCATCGTTTCTCTTTTTGATCCAACACCGAGTCAGGACATATGCCTTGTATACCGCTTAGACAAATATATGGGATATGCGGCTAAAGCATTTATGGATACGTTGGAAACGTACATTCAAACAGCGATAAAGAATGCTCACAGGAAGTAAGTCCGAGCATAACAAAATCAGCTGTTCCCTCCCTTTTTGCCAAACAAAAAAACAAAGGAGGGCCACTTGGCCTCTCCTTTTACTATCTGTCAAGATTGACGGAGAGTGACAGATCATTGGTCTGTAATCGTATACGTATCTTTTATAAGCAAGATCAAACTCCTCTACGACGCTCGCACTTCACTACAATTTCAGACAACACTGCTTCCTTCTCTCCCTTTGCTTTGGCGGCAATAGCCTTGAGCTTCTCGGCTCCACCCCAAATGATAAAAACAATATGTTCCACTTCATGTGGTCGAAGATCCCTGATTCTCTCCAGCAGCAGCCGCAGATTCTCCTCGTCTTCCATCTCTTTTTTGATCTTCAGCTTCATCGAGTCTGACCCGTGTAACAAGCAACCCACAAAAGTGGGCATCGTCACTGCATTCACACCATGCTTTTCAATGAAGGCAGCAGTAAAGTAGTCTTGGACGGATTGGTGCTCTTCATCGACCACTTTCATATAATCCTCGACCAGAGGAAAATAGCACGGGTCGAGAAGGCCGAGGCCAAAGACAGCATAGGTGCCTGGCATGCAGTTCTTTTCCCCTTCGGTATCCCCATACCACTCGAATTCTTCCATCGCCTCGCGGGCATACTCCTCCAGCAGCGGGAGTAGATTCGGGTATTGCATTGCGTTCGCAAAAAAGCGATGGGTAGCAGACTTCGCCAAGCCTTTGATCGGTAAAAACTGCTTTGCACTTGATTTCAGCTTGATTTGATAGCTTTTGGGAAAGCCTTGACGCAATAAATGGCATACAAAACGAATTGCTCGTGCATAGCTCTCCTCGCTTTCCTGCTTGATGGAAATAGTCACCGTAGCAAATATATCATTCGCCTTGCATTCCACGAATTCATCGCTAGTATATACCACTTCCTGGGGGAAGGTTCCACTGCCTTCTTTCATCAAGAGAGGCGCTTTCTTGCTTCCCAGTTCAATCGCCCGCTCCAGAAAGCCAATCCCCCTGTCACTGCTATAAGCTGGCTCGTATTTTATGATGGACACGGCAGTATATAATAGAAGATCCATCGTATTTTGGTCGATGCTTTCCGGATCGACGTCGCTTTTCTTTGTATACTCCTTCTGGTTCCATTTCTTCACGTGGATGTCAAAACAACGCGGAAGAAGCTTTTCCTCTACCCAATCACGCAAAGCATTCACAATATTTGCCCGATGCTCCTTAAGCTTGTCTTTGTTCCCTTTATTCAGTTCCTGAATCTTTTCAAAAACAGTAATGATCTTCCCCGCATCCAATTCGGGAAATAACTCTTCATCCAAAAGATGCCTGGATAGAAAAAATGTCTCCAACGGTTTTGTTGGTCTTTCCTTCGTTTCAAGCTTCGTTGAGAGGTAGTCAGTGATTCGGTTGGAAAGAAATTCCTTTTTCTCTTGATCGACTTGCCTTAAAATCGGCAATTTCACTTCGCCTTCCTGTGTCCGAAACTTTCCGTCAAACGAAAATTTGTAATGGATCAACGCCTTGCTCGGCAGACTGCTCAATTTTTGTTGCATATGTAGAGCAAGCTGGGGTACCAGCTGCTCCCTGACTTGCACTTCTGATAACAACTCCTCACTTCTCGTCTTCCCTTTTGGCGAATCAAGGTCAAAGTCAAGCTCATCAAGCTCTATGTCTGTCACGGTTGCCCGCCCCTTGGCATATTCCAAAAGGGCGCTATCATGAATCCCTACCTGCAGTGAAGTCCGTTTCACAATGGTTTCGGCATCCTTGTCGCCGATATAGACAAACCACTTGTCGATCGCTTGCTTCATATCATCGAGAGTCGATTCGAGATAAGTATGAACCATTATGTTTGCCGCCTCCATACACGTTTTTGCCTGTAAAAATACAACCTTGCCTTGTCATTTCTATGAATCCATCGACTGTGAATGATTTCTATTATAGTGAATTTACGTGGTCAGTCCACCAATGATTGCCATAAAAAAAGACACTAACTTGTGTGTTAGTGTCAGAAACGCTTTGTTCGTTATTGTTTGAAAGACGTTTTTCATAGAATTTTGGTCAAAACAGATCATTCGGATTTACACGAGTGACTTATCATTTCAAAAAGTATAACCCCCGTGATTTTTTTCACTTCGAGAGAAACACATCCCAAAAACACGAATTATATACAAAAAACACAAGTTAATGTACGTGTTTTTCTTTACCATCTAGTTGCTTCTCTTCGCACCCTTTGTTATGACCAGAAGAATGCTAACTAAAGCTAATCTAATTTAGCTATTGGATCTCGCAAAGGAAGTTAACCTTGCTAAAAACAATAAAGTTCCACCTCATTAGAGTACTTCTCCAAAGATGTTATGGTAAAATATCCCTCATGGGAGGCGAAGAAAATGACTGACATTCCCGATCGACTGGAAGAATATTTAGCGGAGTATGAACGCAGCTGGCCCTTAAGCGGAACCGTATTAGTTGCTCAGCATGGAGAGGTATTGTTTAGAAAAGCATACGGTCATGCGAATATCGAGCATCGTCTATCCAACTCCATTGATACCAAATTCAGAATATGGTCCATAACAAAATCGTTTACCGCAATGGCAGTAATGATGTTGTACGAACAGAAACTACTCCATTTCGAAGATCGTTTGAACCGTTTCTTACCTGAATGGAACCATTTACAAGACATTACGCTCGCTCACTTGCTTTCCCATACATCTGGACTAACCAATTACACTTACCTTCCTGAATACAACAAACGTCTGAACAAGCTAAGGCTTTCTCAACAAGACGTTCTAAATTTATTTGTAAATAATCCCCTTGCATTTACCCCGGGCACTTCTTTTGCTTATAATAATTCCGGTTATTTTTTGCTTGGTGTGGTCATTGAAAAAATAACTGGATCGACTTTCGAGAACTATATCACGGACCATATACTTATTCCTCTTGGGATGAAGAATACTGGCATTGACAACAACCAAAAGGTCATCCATAACATGAGTTCCGCTTACAACTCTTCATGGGAGGACTTCATTCCATGTGAGTATATCGATATGAGTTCCATTTTTTCAGCCGGGTCCATGTATTCGACAGTCGATGATCTCTTCATATGGGACCAAGCCTTGTACTCTGAAAAACTGGTTTCGAAACCCACAATGGACATGGCTCTGCAAACCACCTGCTGTAACTACGGTTTTGGGTGGTTTCTTGACAACCATCATAATCGGAGAAGAATCTATCACGGCGGTGCATACCGTGGCTTCCGAAGTGAAATGCATAGATACCCTGACGACCAGGCTACCGTCATCATGTCAACGAATTATGATTTTGTTCCCATTCGCAAGCTAACTGAATCCTTGACAGCCTTACTATTTGGGGGACACGTACCAATGCAACGGCGTCCAAATGAAGTTCCACTTGAAAAAAGGGTGTATGAGACTTATATGGGAACTTATGAAGGATTCGGCTGCACGGCCACTGTAGATCGAAAAGGCGAGCAATTGTATTTTCTCTGGAATGAAGAAGCCGTCATTCCTTTTTATCCGACATCAGAAACTACCTTCCATCATACTTGGTATGATTGGGACTGCACTTTTACACGAAATGATAAAGGTGAAATTTCGTTCCTGGGTATGAAAAAGGGAAAACCGGGTGAGTAATTACTCCCCGGAAATGACTCGGAGCAAGTTTCCATGACTGCTGTGCATCGAATGAATAAAGTTACCCAAAAAGCGCGACTTCTTTCCGGGAAGAAGCGCTTTTCTAATGAAATACCCCTCCGTTATCTTTCGCAGTCTGTACTCAATCTATTAGGCTCGATTATGCAAGCAAAGAAAGAATGGTTGCGACAGTTTGATTCACAAACATTTTATCAGGACGTGATTTCATCATTACAGTCAGTCCGATCAACGACACGACCATCGTGTTTGCAATTGCTTTTGCATTGATTTCAGGCTGGAATTCTCCCGCTTTCTTTCCCCGCTCAATCGCTTCCTGAAAGATGACGGAAAGATACAACTGATGTTCACGTGTCAAAACTTCAAATCTTGGATCGTGGGGAGCCAGCTCCACCATCGTATTGATACAAAAACATCCACGGCTGAGATTATCATCATAGGCCTGTGATACTATCTCTTCAAAAAGGATGCGTATAGCGTCCTTGGCTGAGGAGGTGCTTTGTAGTCGGCCTCGGACAAAGGAGGCGTGCTCCTGTATATATTTTCGCAAGGCCCTCTCAAATAACTCTCTTTTCTCTCCAAATGCTGCATAGATGCTCGGTTTTTGAATTTCCATTCGGGATGTGAGATCACTCATAGACGTTCCTTCATACCCCTTCTCCCAAAACACCTGCATCGCCTTCTCAAGTGCCTTATCCTCCTGAAACTCGCGCGGTCTCACCATCGCTTCTCCCTCTTTTCTATTCGAACCGTTCTATCTACATACGAGGAACTTAATTAAATACCAATCGGTATAATACATAATAACAACCCCTGCCTTTGCTGTCAAATATCATTCATTTGCAAAGATACACAAATTCGCTCCCTTTCCTGAAGAGCTATTGCAATCTTCTCCAAAAACCGATGAGGAATTCACTATTGACAACAGATAAAAAACGAATGTAAAGTAGCTTCACAACAGTTATTTACCATTCGGTATGAAATGACCTACTGTTTTACCGGTCGGTATGAAATGACATGTTGAGAACCCAATCCCTATCCAGTAAGGAGTTGAGAACCATATGTTCCTGCCTCAAAACCAAGAAGGCGCAATAAACGATCCTGCCTCCTCCCCTTCACGCAAGATGGCACTGCTATTTGCAACTGCATGCGGGATGGCGGTTGCCACAATCTACTTTGCCCATCCATTGTTGGATGACATGGCAAGAACGTTTGGAATTACCCATTCCTCAGTAGGTATTGTGATTACCGTAACACAGTTATGTTATGCCTTTGGCCTCTTTCTGCTTGTACCGCTAGGAGACCTATTGAATCGACGCCGGTTAATCATTACCCACATGCTGCTCCTGGTTTTCGCTTTGATTGGTGTTGGCTATTCGCCATCTAGGATGATGCTTTTTGCGAGTTTAGCTGCTGTCGGCCTACTCGCTGTGGTAACACAAACTCTTGTCTCCTATGCTGCGTCCTTGTCCGAATCGCAGCAAAGAGGAAGTGTCGTCGGCATGGTAACGAGTGGCGTTGTCATTGGTATTTTGTTAGCTCGCTCGTTTGCTGGCATATTGACTGATCTGGCGGGCTGGCGCTCCGTTTATCTCGTTTCTGCTGTGCTCATGCTAGCTATGTCAGGAATTTTGTATCTGAAACTGCCACGTGATGAACGCAAAAAAGAGTCGTTGTCTTATGGGCAGCTCCTTCAATCGACACTCTTACTCTTTACCCAAGAACGAATCCTGCGCATCCGCGCTGTGTTAGCATTCCTAATTTTCATGGCGTTTAGTATTTTGTGGACTTCATTGGTCCTGCCACTTCGTGCAGCACCACTTTCCTTATCCCACTTCGCCATTGGAGCGTTTGGTTTTGCAGGAGTTGCTGGAGCATTGGCAGCTGCGCGGGCAGGCAAGTTAGCAGACCGAGGTCTTGGCCAAAAGACGACAGGCATTGCCCTCTTGTTGTTACTATTTTCATGGTGGCCAATCGGTATGATTGAACAATCCTTATGGGGAGTAGTCGCAGGTGTTATCCTTCTCGATCTCGCCGTGCAAGCCGTGCATGTAACGAATCAAAGCCTCATTTTTACTGTTCGACCTGAGGCGCGCAGCAGACTTACTGCCAGTTACATGATCTTCTATTCCATAGGCAGCGCTTCTGGTTCGATTGCTTCGACTAGTATGTATGCATACGCTGGCTGGTACGGTGTTTGCCTGTTGGGTGCTATTGTTAGTGCCGTAGCCCTGATCTTTTGGGGGGTAACCTATCGTGAACCGCAACAAACAGCATAGCCAGATCCATCCATCCTTACGCAGATAAAAAGCATGACGATTCGCTTTTTCCTGGCGAATAATCATGCTTTTCCCCATCATGTAAAGAGCCCTCGGGTCATACCTATCACCCGTGCTGTATACGAAGATAGCTTCTACAATTACCAAACCATTGGTTGGTTATTCTATAAAACCATCTTGTCGAGTAAATATTCGTTTCAAATGAGTCGTTTCACTAGCGAATTACATGATTCTCAATCCCTTCAAAAGTCATTATCTTAGTAGATTGGTTTTATCCCATTCGGTACAACAGGTTCAGATAGCCAGTGTTTGCTCGTTTGAACATGATTCTTCCGTACGAATTTAGCTGCTGACCACTTAAAGTCATCATAATGAAATCCATCCGTAAATCGAACCACGTATCCTTCCTGTTCCCCACCAAATACAGATTTCTTAGTGTAGCAATTCTTGATGGTCTTTTCATCCCAAATCCCTCGATACAGGACAGGGGCTACTTCTAACCCTAAGAGAGCTGCCCACTCGTTTGTTTCATCCCACGGCAGACATTCATTTTTTTCATTCCATATGGAGAAAACGTAGAAGTAACTGGTGAGGTCTTCGTAATAAATGGAATGTTTTGCGTAAACATTTTCACCGCAAATCCTCCAACCCTCTGGAATGTGAAAAGATATCATGCCTTGCAACATTTTCACCCAATGCCTTGATTCATGGTCTTTACTATCAATGGACCTCGCATGAATGTAGTCTCTGTACAACGTCGTGTTTTCCCCATCCAGTTTTTCGGTAACGACCACTTCTCTTCCCTCGAAGTGATGAACGACTCTCAAGATTTTATCATCGTCGGTACGACTTCTGGACCAGGGTAAATGAAACGTCCTTGGGTATTTATTCTTCATTTGATTTCACCTCCTTATTTTGCGTACGAATCCGCCTCCTTAAAGAAGTAAAGCTTCCATAGATTTTCATCACCCAATAAATGGTAAATATCCGATATATCTTGTTGTGTCCCGTAATTGATCTTCATGTGCATTTGAATCAAATTTACTGCTTTGAAGATGAAATCATCATCGAAGCCAAGCTCTTTCAAGAAATGGCAAGCCAATTGTGCTGAAACGTATTCATGTCCGTAGTAGGAATAATGACCTCTCAACGGTTTGTACGTTTTACAAAATGGTTTTCCTGTATCGTGGAACAAGGCCACCACTTGCATCAGAAACTTGTCTTCTTCCGTGTAAAAAGCATTCACATAATCCAAAACATGATAGGTGTGTTTGCATAGCGTATGTCGGTGATGAGGATTCTCTTGATTAAACTGATACATGTCCTTAAAGCAAGGTATTTCGTTCAATTTCTCAAACAATTCTTCATAGGCTGGCTCGTTCATTACCAATTGAACAAATTCATCTTTTTCAATGGAATAGGGCATGCGTTCATGCAGCAAATGGATGTGGTCCCAACCCTCGTTCCTAATCGGGAAATGGAAATTTTTCCTCATTTTCTTCAGGATGTATTCGTCCACCGTTCTTTTTCGAGAACGATTACGCTCCAAACACATCGAATAGGGAACATCTACGTAATAGCATTCTTTTTGCGAATCGGGAAATTTGGATAGAACTTTCGTCCGCTTCTCTCGATCAATATTGGTCGCATCCAATATGACACTCTTTCCGCTCGCAAGCTCGGCCTCTATTCTCGAATATACCTCGTAGAACACTTGGGCAGTTCTCTTTTGCCTGTCTTCATCGCCAAAGAGATTCTGTCTGATTTCATCTGTGGACACGATTGTCGCTCTTTCTTTTTTAGCGATTTCTTTTGCCCACTTACTTTTTCCGCTACCAGCTATGCCTGCCATTACAATGAGTTTGTTCTTCATTTTTCTCACCCCCTTTCAATAGGAGCAGAATACTTGTATGCTCCACGTATATTCATCATACCAAATTTTAGTGATTGTTTCCTATGCAAAAAAAAATATCCCTCCTATGAGGGACCTTCATCCGAAACATTTGCTGTTCAGCGTATTGAACCAACCGCTTTGTCATCTAACCGCCGACAGAACCATTTTCGCGTGATGTCGTGTCAGCTCCCAGATCGACACCAAATTCTGCCCCACGCAAAAACGTTGTCCACTCGTTAACGACATCAAATGAATAGAACGCTTGACTTTAGTTTTTCTGCGATCATCGTCAATGCTTGTTCCCAGCGTTGCTTCATCGCTTCTCTCATTTTCATATCTACCAGCTTTTCCTGGTGGAAACTGATCGTCGTTTTGTCTGGACCAGGAATGAGAAAGCGAACCTGCAAGGTGGACGGCTTGGCCCACTCTGCTTTATTCCATGTCATTCGCACTTGCTCGCACGGCTTCACAACCCTGACCTCTCCCGTAATCCCATCTTGGGTCGCATACGACTGTCCTTTTTGCAATGAAATATGGTCGATGTCTCCCAGCCAAAGGTGCAGGCCTTCTGGCGAAAAAAAGAACTCCCATACTCGCTCCGAATGGACGGGAATCGTTCTTCTCACACCAATCTGATAGCCTGCGGCGGCCGTTAATCCAACCGGTTTTTGCGCAGTCATTCATGATTCCTCCGATCAAGGATGGATGTAAGTTCGACTCATGTTTTACCAACCTTTTCATTCTCCACCATGAACCTAATCCCCTTTTCGAAATCACATTCCGAGGTATATTTCCCTGAAAATCGCTATTAGCTAGAGACGTAATCGCGCCCGATTTCAACAAATTCGAAAAAGAAAGGAATGAACGTGAATGGCTGTAAATGCTTACCTCAATTTTAACGGAAACTGTCGAGAAGACGTCGAGTATTACACGAAGGTTTTTGGTCAAGAAAAACCGCAAATCATGGCCTATGGAGATACGCCCCTCCGACCCTACCTGAGGAAGCAAAGCACCTCGTCATGCACACCCGCCTGATGATCAATGGAAGCCCTTTGATGTTCTCCGATGTCTTTCCCGGAACGCTATTCGTGGCGGGCAACAACTTCAGCCTGGCTATCGTCAGTCCGGATCGGGAAGAAATCGAATCCTACTTCCACCAGTTAAAAGATGGCGGACAAGTAAGGATGGAGCTGCAAGAGACATTCTGGAGCAAATGCTACGGCAGTGTCATCGACAAATTCGACATCGAGTGGCAGTTTAATTACGAGCCCGGCGAATGCGGTACGAAAGACATAACCTGAAGAAGAGGGCATCCCTTTGCGGATACCCTCTTTTCTCTATCTGCTGATTCCGCTCAGGCTGCTATTCAAAAGCAGGCAGCACATGGCCAGTCACTTCTCCAAAACCGATCCGGTAGCCATCCCCCTGGCACCAGCCAGTCAATGTAAGCTGGTCGCCATCCTCTAGCCACACTCTTTTCTCACCATTTCCGAGCTCGATCGGCTCGGTTCCGCGCCACGCCAGCTCTAGCAAACATCCACGGCTTTCTTTTTCGGGACCACTGATCGTTCCCGAAGCCAAGAGGTCACCCGGCCGTAAATTGCATCCGGCCACAGTATGATGAGCAATTTGCTGTGCCATGCTCCAATAAAGATGTTGGAAATTACTCGTAGCGATGCGCTGTGGCTCTGCCATACCCGCTCCTTGCAAGTGCACCTCTAGTCGAATATCAAATGAAGATTTGCCTTGTGCCCGCAGGTAAGGAAGCGGCTCAGGCTCTTGATTGGGGCAAGCCACACGAAATGGCTCCAATGCCTCCAGCGGAACGACCCAAGGCGAGATCGAGGTAGCGAAATTTTTCGCCAAAAACGGTCCAAGCGGTTGGTATTCCCACGACTGAATATCACGAGCACTCCAGTCGTTTACAAGAACGAGACCAAAAATTTGATCCTCGGCATTTTCAACTGCGATCGCTTCCTCTCTATGATTGCCGGGGCCGATGAACCACCCCATTTCTAATTCAAAATCTAATTGCCGACATGCCCCAAAATGGGGTGCGGCCGCATCCGGAGACTTCATTTGCCCTTTTGGCCGACGTACGTCTGTTCCGCTTAGCACGACAGAACTCGCACGTCCGTGATACCCGACAGGCAAATGCAGCCAGTTCGGCATCAAGGCATTTTCTTTGCCCCGGAACATGATCCCAACGTTTGTTGCATGTTCTTTGGACGCGTAAAAGTCGGTGTAGTCACCAATCTGAGCCGGTAACAGCATCTGGACGTCCGATTGTCGCAGCAACGCAGTATTACGCAGGACAGTATGATCGCGCAAGGTTGGTTCGTCAGCCCGGAGCAATCGTTGGACCTGACTGCGTACCTCCCCCCAGGCCTCTTTCCCGAGAGCCATAAACGCATTTAAGGACGACTGATGAAATAGCCTTTTTCCACCAACCGACGTATCAACAAAAAGCCCAGCTTCATCTACCACAGATAAATCAAGAACGTATTCACCAATAGCAACACCGACCCTGCCCTCGCCGCCACTTTTTGGACGAAAGACACCGTACGGAAGATTCTGAATAGGAAAATGGGATTCAGGACTGATCTCTATAAAAGAACGTATCACTATGACTCCTCCTTGTATGCACTTCTTGATTATAAAAGGCCTAATGCCTGTAAATCCTCGCGCGGTTCGTCGAAGCTGCAACTCCCGTATGAGAACAGCATGGATTCGCGGAATTGTTGAATCCGTTCCAGAGAGAGACTGTATTCACGCCACGCCAGCCCTTCTGACGTAAAAGCAAAGCTACGAGCTTCTTCATCTGAGAGGATTTCTGTGATTGTCCCTAGATTTAGAAAATGAGCATGAGCAAGCAACCCTGCAAAAAAGACATTGAGAAACCCGTGCATTTTTGTACCCACTTCCCCGCGGAACATCCGTACAGGATGATGGAGCCCTGCAGTGAACTTCATCGGGATGCCTCGATCTCGGCAGCTTGCGAGGACAGTAGCTACTTGTCCTGGTGTTGGAAAAGCCTCGGGCAGTACACCCCCTGTTCGCAATTTAAGACCGAGAACAGCTTTATTGGAAAGATTGTGTGCAGAAAGCATCTCAAGCGTTCCTAGCATTAGGCGTTCCCAGTCGTTTCCGAGGGGAATCGTCACTTCACAAAAGGCACGGAGGTTATGCTGCACAGCCCCATCCGCAATAGCTGCTAGCAATTCTGCCGTAGGGAGAGCAGACGGTAATGGCAGCTCGAGCACCCCCACTTTTACAAGCCCTGCGTGACGTTCCCGAAACGCTGCGATCTCTTTTAAGTCGGCACGCAATGCTTCCAGGCATTCATCTGCACAAGTACTCTTCCGTCCGATTGCGGATATAACAAGCGGCCTCTCCTTGGAAAATAAGGGGAGATGAGGATCAAGTTCTGTAAGTTTTGTAGCGGGAATCACAAAGCTTCCTAACATCCAGGCATCTTCACCAACCTGGTATGCAGCATGCTGGCGGATGGCTGTTTCGAGAGGCAAGCTCGCGGGCGGAAAAAGTCCAGCATAATCAATCAGGTTCGTCATGAATGGGATAATCCCTGTGTTCATCATCATGTCCACCTATCTTCCACTTGTTAATTTCCATTTTCCCCTCTGATCTTCCTGTTAGAAAAGAATCATTCTCCCAGGTAGTGGCAAATGTTGTTCATCAGTTCATAATCCGTATACCCCTTAATATTCTTTCCGTTCACCAATGCAAAGGGCTCCACCAGACATTGACCACAATAGTTCAAGCACCGATGGTCTTCCACTTCTGTATTTGGCATTTTTCTCAGTTTCTCTTTCATCTCTGACTCACGAGTAAGTTGATTGCAAGGACAAAAACGAATTTTGTTCCCCATTTCGTTCACTCCTGAAAGTGTTATCTTTATTGGAATAATCTGATAGTACTATCCCCGTTTCTTCTGTGCAAATGCATACGGTGACGCGTTTGTCCTTTGATTCGGTTATCCTTTGATTCGTTCATTCTGTACATGACTAAAGTCTACAAAGGAATAGAAAAGAACCCCAGTCGCATCTGCTCGCTTTTTCAAAGATCAAGCCGATACGCTGGGATTTCTACTCTCATTTACTTCTTGTTCACCACGTGAATCGCATGTCCGAGTACGCTCGCCGCAGCCTCCATCCACACTTCGCTTAGCGTAGGATGAGGATGCATGGTCATTGACAAATCTTCCGCGCGAGCTGCCATTTCCAGTGCGAGCACCCCTTCTCCAATCAGATTGGATGCGTCAGAACCGACAATGTGCATGCCCAATAGCAAATGGCTTTCTGCATCTACGATCACCTCTGCGAAGCCATTGCCCTCATCTGTTGCCAACGCTCTGCCGTTCGCTCCGTACGGAAAGGTAGCCGATTTAATGTTGTACCCCTGCTGCATGGCTTCTTCTTTGGTGAGCCCTACACCCGCTACTTGTGGTTCGGTAAAGATCACATAGGGAATCAGTGTGGAATCGTTGGCACTAGACAGTCCAGCGATTACTTCGGCAGCAACTACGCCTTGCTTGGCGGCACGGTGAGCCAATGCCGTACCGGGAGTCACATCCCCAATGGCAAATATATGCGCTTGATTGGTTCGGCACGACTGATCGACGGGAATATAGCCTCGCTCATCTACGATCACCTTCGCTTGCGCCAGCCCAATGGCGTCTGTATTGGGGATTCGCCCGATCGTCACCAGAACCTTGTCGTGGACGAATCGCTCTTCCCCTTGCTTTTCTGAGTAGACACAGAGCTCGACTTGTCCATTTTCTGTAACGGTTGCCGTTTCTACTTTCGTAGACGTTTTAAGCACCATCCCCAGTTTTTTCGCCTCTTTTTGGACTTCCTGAGCGTGATGGACAGCGATCTGCGGCAATACACGATCAGCTGCCTCGATAACGGTAACCTTGGTACCCAGCTTGGAAAATGCCATCCCCATTTCCATCCCGATATAGCCGCCGCCAATGATCGCCAGACTGTCCGGCACTTCTTCCATTTGCAGGATATCCGTAGAGTCGAGTATGTACGTCCCATCTCGTTCCAGAAAGCCTGGGACAAATGGTCTCGACCCGCTAGCTACAATCGCATTTTCGAACTTGAAGGTCTCAAAGTCCCCGCCCGTTTCAACACCAATTCGATCACTCGACAAAAAGGTAGCAGTCCCTCTGACGACCGTTACACCGCTTGCCTCGCATAGATAATGCACTCCCTTGTTCAACTGGGCAATGAGAGACGATTTCCACTTTTGCCATTCGGGCATATGAAACGTCGCCTCCTCCAGCGGTAACCGAATCCCCATTTTGGCAATTCGTGGCAGCTTGTGGAACTCACCTGCCGCATGGATCAAAGCTTTGGATGGGATACATCCTTTGTTCAGACATACCCCGCCCAATTCTTCTTTCTCAATGAGGACAACCGATTTGCCCAGTTGCCCGAGACGAATGGCTGCCGCATATCCTCCTGGTCCGCCACCGATTACGATTACATCTGTTTCTACCGCTACCTCACCAACTACCATCTATATCATCTCCGCAAACAACAGATTCGGATCCTCGATCAGTTCTTTGACCCGGTTTGTAAACTTGACAGCAGTCACCCCGTCGATCAACCGATGATCAAAAGAGAGTGACGTATTCATCATCCAACGTATGACGCCTTCGTCTTCCCGTACGACCCAGCGCTTTTCCATTTTGTGCAGGCTCAGAATAGCAACCTCTGGATGATTGATGATAGGGGTCGCTTGTAATCCGCCAATCGAACCGACGTTGCTGATCGTAAAGGTACCGCTAGTAATCTGCTCCATCGAGAGCTTGCCTTCACGTGCCAATTGTGCCAAGCAGCTGATTTCCTGTGCCAATTCAAAAATGGACTTCCTGTCAACATCCCGAATGACTGGTACAATCAATCCGTTTGGAGTATCGGTGGCAATGCCGATATTGTAGTAATGCTTGAGTACGATTTCATTTGTCTGCTCATCGAGGGATGCATTCAACGTCGGGAATTCTTTCAAGGCAATGACCAGCGCTTTGATGAAAAATGGCAGGAACGTCAGCTTTACGCCCTTTTTCTCTGCACGCTGCCTCAGACGCTCTCGAACCGCTCTTATCTCATCCATTTCAAACTCGTCAACCGAGGTGACATGCGGAATCGTGGAGACTGATTTCATCATGTGCTCAGCGATTTTCTTGCGAATCCCTTTTAGCATGATGCGCTCTTCTCTTTGGTGGCTTGCATCCGAAGTAGCCATCGGCGAGACCGTATTTTTCCGACTCGGCGAAGCAACGGGTTGTTCCGTTACCACGACTTCTTGGATCGGTCTATCTCTTTGTACGAAGCGGCGCAGATCTTCTTCCGTCACCCTGCCGATGGGACCGGTTCCCTGCACTTGTTCGATATCTATTTTCATCTCTCGAGCCATTTGCCGCACAAACGGAGTAGCAAGTACACGCCTCGACCCCTGCGGAAGCGGAGCAGGAACAGCTTCCTTCTCTGTTTTTGCCTCTGATACTTGTGAATCTTCTGCCCAGGGCTGCGTTGATTCTTCCGTTTTGGAACCGTTGTCAATAACCAGAAGGGTGGTACCTACATGAACCGTATCTCCTTCTCCGAAAAAAATCTCCGTAACAACACCTGAAGCCGGAGCAGACAGCTCTGCATTGACCTTATCCGTCTGTACCTCCACAATCGGTTGATCCTGTTGGACGAACTCACCCGCTTTTACCAGTACCCGCAGGATCTCGCCCTCGTGCATGCCCTCTCCAACATCCGGTAGCTTAAACTCCACCATATGACAAGCTCCTCCTCTAGAATTGAATCGTTTCGACGATCCCTTGTTTGATCCGGTCACTCGTCGGCAAATAATCGTCCTCGATCGAAAATTGTGGTACAGGAACGTCAAATCCGGCTATCCGTTTGACCGGGGCTTTCATATAGATCAGCGCCTCTTCGTTGATGATCGAAACAATTTCAGCGCCCATGCCTGCTGTTTTATGTGCCTCATGAACGACGAGCGCTCTGCCCGTCTTTTTCACCGATTTCACGATCGCTTCCCGATCCAATGGATAGATGGTACGCAAATCCACGACCTCGCAAGACCAGCCACGCTCGCGTTTCATTTGCTTCGCCGTTTCCTGTGCGACACGAACCATGGCACCCCATGCAAAGATAGACAAATCGCTGCCTTCCTGTATGACTTTTGCTTCGCCAATAGGTACGCGGTAGATATCTTCCGGCACCTCCTCTTTAAACGCACGATAGATTTTCGTCGGTTCCAAAAAGACTACAGGATCAGGGTCCTCCATTGCAGATATCAATAATCCTTTGGCATCATAAGGCGTACTAGGAACAACAACCTTCAAACCAGGAACGTGTGCAAAAAAAGTTTCGACACTCTCTGAATGCAGCTCAGGTCCGCGGATACCAGCCCCGTACGGTGTGCGAATCACCATCGGCACATGATATTGACCACGCGTACGATATCTCATGCGAGCTGCATGCGAGACGATTTGCTCAAACCCGGGGTAAATAAAGGCGAGAAACTGGATCTCTACGACCGGAATCATTCCATTCATTGCGAGTCCGATTGCGGAGCCGATAATGCCGGCTTCAGCCAATGGTGTATCTACCACACGATTCGGTCCATATTTCGCTAGCAAGCCTTCTGTTGCGCGAAACACTCCACCATTTATCCCAATGTCCTCACCGAGCAACATTACGCGCTGATCTTCGGACATCTTTTGATCCATCGCTTCTGTAATCGCTTGGATGATCGTCAGTTTTCTACTCATGCTGTTTCCCCCCTCTCTCTTTTTGACTGTTGCAGCTCTTGCTCCTGTTCATTGATCATCCACGTCGGCTCAGCGTACACATGCCGAAACATGTCAGTGGGTTTGGACTTCGGATAGCTCTCTGCTTGAATGAGGGCTGCCTCTATTTGCTCCGCCACTTGCTTATTCAGTGCTGCCTCCTTCATTTCGTTCCAAAGACCGCGCTTTTCCAGAAATGTGCGCAGTCGTTCTATGGGATCGCGCTTGGTTCTCCACTCTTCTGTCAACAGCTCCTGTTCGCGATATTTCGTTGGATCGTCAGCAGTTGTGTGTGCTCCATAACGGTAGGTCACCGCCTCGATCAGTGTCGGTCCATGCCCTGCCAATCCACGTTCAATCGCTGCTTTTACTGTCAAATAGACTGCAAATACATCGTTACCATCTACGCACACACCCGGAATGTCATAAGCAGCTCCACGCTGTGAAATCGTTTTCGATGAAGTTTGCTGCGAAAACGGAACACTGATAGCAAAGCCGTTATTTTGACATAAAAAGATGGTCGGTGCCTTAAAAACACCGGCGAAGTTCAATGCTTCATGAAAGTCCCCTTCCGAACTCGCTCCATCCCCAAAATAAGCGAGACTCACATGGTTCTCCTGCTTCAGCCTGCTCGCCCAAGCTGTACCGACCGCATGGACCATCTGCGTGGCAATCGGAACGCAAGGGGGCATGATGTTTTTCCCCTCTGGGCTGATGCTGCCTTCCATGTGGCCCATCCAGTATAAGAAGACGCGTGCCATCGACTGACCATGCACGATCGCTGCTGCATGATCACGGTAAGTCGGAAACAGCCAGTCTCCGGCAGACAGTGCTAAAGCGCTTCCAACTTGTGAAGCTTCTTGCCCTTCAAAAGGAGCATACGTCCCCATTCGCCCTTGGCGCTGTAAATGGATAGACTTGCGGTCAAAGGCACGCACCAGAACCATGTTCTCATACATCTTTACCATCGTTGCTTCCTCAAGCTTGCCACTTACATCTTCAATCAGCTCTCCAGCAGGAGTCAGCACTTGGTACATATTTGTCAAATTACTCATCTCATTCCCTCGCTTTCACATCAATGAAAACCGTATGATAATTGGTTATGATCGTATAAAATGAAAAGAGCAAAAAGTATGCCAATTCCCATTTTGCTGATTACAAAGCAAAATAAGGAGATTACACAATACAGATCGCAATTGTGCATATGCAAAAATGCGCATGGATGCTTAGTTTTGACTACCATATATGTACGCGCTATTTGCCTTTTTTGTGTAATGGATGTAAACTGCGGCTAAATAGGGGGGAGACCATTTTGTACAAAACCCAATACTTCCAAACCAACGAAAAAGACGATCTGCTAGGTCTCATTACCACCATTTTCAATACCTCTCATGACGGCTTAGCGATTTGTGACCGGAATGGGTACGTGCTCTTATACAATCAGGCTTACTTGCATCTCACAGGCATTCCGGCTGATGTCCTGAACAACTACAGCTTTATTCAACAATTGGATATGGAAATCGTCTCGGATTCATCTGCGGTCAAAGCCATTGAGACAAAAAAAATCTATAGCACCGCCATTGATTACGGCAGTGGGCGAAAAACGATGAACACGGCGACTCCTGTACTAGACGAGAACCAGGAATTGTTGTTTGTCGTTGGCAATGTCAGGGATATCACCGAGCTGAATCAGCTGCAACAAGAGCTCGAAGAAACCCGTCAAATCAATTCCCAATTTCAAAAGGCATTGGAGCAGATCCAAAACGACAGTGAATCAAATGAACAGCTTGTGTATCGTAGTGGAGTGATGCATCGGATCGTGGGGCTTGCACAACGCTTTGCCAAGAATGACTCGCCCTTGCTGCTTTTAGGTGAATCGGGCGTTGGAAAGGACGTACTCGCGAATTACATCCACATACAGAGCAGTGTAGATGGTGAATTGATCAAAATAAACTGCGGTGCCATTCCAGATCATTTGCTGGAATCAGAATTGTTTGGATACGAGAAGGGGGCGTTTACCGGGGCTAACAGGTCCAAAGAGGGTTTATTCGAGCTAGCGGACGGAGGAACCATTTTTCTCGATGAAATTGGCGACCTCCCCTATCCGCTTCAAGTAAAGCTGCTGAACGTTCTCCAGGATGGAAAAATCAGAAGACTTGGCGGTAAAAACGTGCGGCGCGTCAATATGCGGATCATTGCTGCCACCAACAGCGATCTGGAACAGATGGTTGAGCAAAAGCGCTTCCGACAAGATCTGTACTATCGGCTGAACGTTCTGTCCATTACGATTCCACCGCTCCGTGAACGACGTGAGGATATTCCCGCTCTGGTCTTCTACTACTTGAAAAAAATGGAGCAGAAATACAATGAGGAAAAACGGATTGACCCAGAGGCCATGGAGACATTGACGAACTACGATTGGCCTGGAAACATTCGCGAATTAAAAAACGTAGTGGAACGGACATACCATATGTGTGAAAACGGCAAAATGATGGTTGACCAGCTTCCCTCGTCGATCCAGGGAACAAAAAAAGCCCCGCTTCCCTTGACCATGGAGAATCCAGATAAACCTTTATCTCTAAAGGAAGCGGTACAGCAATTTGAGACAGAGTATATAAATCGCATGCTCACCCAAACAAAGACGATGCAAGAGTGCGCTGATAAATTGAAAGTGAACATCTCAACCCTCGTGCGAAAAAAACGTAGTACAAAGCGTAATTAATCCCGCTTCAAGAATTCCCATCCCGAAGAGTATCGCCCTTTCCCTAGCATTTTCACTAGGTGTGGCGATACTCTTCGTCGAATATTATGGCCTCGCATGAAAAACTGGCCAAATATCTGGTGTTTCCTGCCCGATAAACCAAGCGGCTGTACCTCTTAACTTGTATTTCGAAACGATGTCTAACCGTTCCTGTAACGACTTTTCATCTTCAATCCAGATCTGATGCTTTTCATCATTTTCTACAAACTCGACATAGTTTTGCCTGGCCTTATCATCCCATTTTTTATGTAACCCTTTGTTTTTCAAGATTTCTTCCACTTCGATCATTGTTCGATCATTACGTGTGGCCTCTTTGGTTTTTAGATTGGTCACCCATTCGCGAGTGTAGAAGGGGACGGCAAGAATGATTTTCGAAGATGGTACGTCTTTCATGAGTAACTGAATTCCTTCTTCAACCCATGACAAGGAAGCTACAGAACCGACTTTCTCTCCTACACCTAAATCCTCGTCGTACCCCATCATAATGACGTAATCCGCAATGTTGCCGAGCTCGGCCCGATCGTAGCTGCCAGACCAAAAAGGATCTGGGTTTTCGCGTGTAACATCAACCGATACAATGATCCCATGCGGAGATAACACTTTTTTCAGTTCACGAACAAATGAAACGAAATCCTGTTTGTTTTCCATTTTCATGTTTTCAAAATCAATATTGATACCGTCCACTTTGTTTTTCACAAGCTTCGTTTCCAGTAAACGCGCGATTTTTTCATGGTTTTTTTTCTCATGTAAAACCTGATCAGTCAATTCCGGATCAAATTTATTTCCAAAAAATGCCCATACCTGTTTTCCCGTATCGTGAGCCCATTCCACATAACGAGGATCCACTTCTCCTGTCACGAATTGTTGCGGTTGTAAGGAAAACCATCGAGGGCAAACCACGTTAAGATTGGGGAACGCACTGTTTTGTTCGATATAGGTATCGGTTGTTCCAAAAGCATTCCAGCCCATCACGATGCGATCCAAGCTTTTCTCCCTTACCGTGGTGGGATCCGGCTGCATTCTATTCTCTGGCTGAATTTGTCTGTACAGTCCCCAGGAAAGGAATATCAATGCGAACAACACGATCCATTTCCTATATTTTTGCATCCTATCCGATCCTTTCACACTGCTGTTATCTTTCTATAGTCTTGCCAGAAATACAGGATTATCATTTCCCTTTCCAACAATTAAAAAAACCTCTTTCGAGGAATTTTCAAGGACGAGCGACCGCGTTTTAGTGGAAGGTTTTACCGAAGAAATGCTGGTTGCGGACGCTGAGGCACTTTGTTATGCGCTCCAGAAAGTTTAAGCAAGATTGCTGTAACACGGTGAAGCACTTAAACTTTCTTACACGTTCAAAAAGACACTAACAAAGTGTTAGCGTCTCCTTGATTGCTTATTCGTTTTTCTTGTTACGCTGTGAAATCGCTCATATATGAAAATCTTATCTCCCTGATTTGGACATTGTTCGTACCGACAGGACTTTCCAAAATAATTGAATCTTCAGGCCCAGCTAGCAGCAGTTGTCTTCCTATAGGGGATAAGAATGAAATTCGATTGTTGTCCGGATCAATATCTGTAGGATAAACCACAGTAAATGATTCCTCAAAACCATCCTCTTCAAAAAGAACTTTTACACTGCTTCCGAGCAAGGTAATCTCTTGCAAGGACTTGAATAATACCTCGTCTTCACAAGATAGAAGCTTTTCCAGCGTCTCTTTGTACCGCTTAACCAAGCCGTCGACGATTTGTTTATCTTTTCCGTAATCACGGACATATTGATCATAAAAGATGGAATATTGCTCATCAAAAAAAACAAGCTGTCTAATCAAATGATTGCGTGTGCCGCTCATAATACTATGGTTCATAATAAATGTCACCTCCCAGTTGCTTTTCATAAACGAGTTTGATCATCGTCTTATCTTTCATGTGAAAGTCCTCCTTAGTAAAATAGCCCCCGCAGGGGCTTTCCATTTATTCTATCAGGAAATCACAGATGATTCCATTCACCTTGGGAAATCTTGGCGAAGAGAACTGACCTTTCCCGGAATCGGTGAACTTTGACCGAATGGGTTATATCCGATGAAAATCAGCTTATTGTTCTTTGTGACCAGCAAATGATAATGCGACCCAGGCCCCTCAATTGCATACTTATAGCTTGAGGATACGAGTCTGACTGGCTCCGGAATTTGTTCCTTCGAGAATGGGCTCCAATCCTGCTCGAAAATCTGACCGTCTTTTGTGATCCGCAATCTGCCACTGATGCGAGCCATTCCCTCTTCTACATTCTGATGCAGCTCAAGGCGTGTCGACGAAAGAGAGGAGCGCTCAAACCCAGGATGGATCAAGATTTCTGAAACACGTCCGTCACGGTCCAATGCCCAAACGGAAGCCGGATCGTGGGTATAGCGAATATAATACTGGGGTGCCAGTTCTTGGATACCCGCAAGGCCAGCGACCTTCGTAAAGCGAAACGGTACCTCCTTTGTACGATCGGTGTGAAACACTTCGCCATTTTTCGTCAGTACCAAGAACGAATAGTGGCTCGCATACAAGTTGGTAACCTGTGACGCTATCGCTGGATCCGCTTCTACCATCTCCATTTTTTCAGGAACAATGCTTCTATCTTCGGATCCACGATAGGGAAAATCAAAACGAATGACTGCAAAGCGGTCGTCTTCGCTTCGAACCAACAGCTCTCCTTCCCCGCTGGACATGTCCTTCGTAGCGAAGGGAAGTTGCAAGGTCTGGCAGCCAGTAAAGTCCTTTGTCCAAAGCTGTACTTGACCTGCTCTATTGAGGGTAACAGGAAACTCATACAGATTGTCTAGTTTTTGAATGTCCACGGGTCCTTTTATTTCATAAGCTGTTCGATCTTCATGCATGCTCCATACGGAACCGTCTTTTCGCACGAAGTAGGGCTTCTCCAATTTGGTTACTACCTGCTCGATTTCTGTGAATTGTCCGAGTTCTGTCCAATGGTCAAAAACAAGCGGAACCCTTCCCAGTTGTCCCGTCATATTGCTGCCCCATGAATACACATTTCCTCTTTTGTCCAGAGCGAGTGCATGATCTGTCCCCGCTTGTACGTCGATGATGTCGGACAAGCCTTGAATCGGTACGGGTTTTTCCACATTTTCCGGCTGATTTTGTCCCAGCATGGAGTCGGTGTTTTTCCCCCAACCCCAGACAGACCCATCCGTCTTAACGATTAAATACGTCTCCTCGCCACCTACAGCCATCCGCACGGCTCCATCTGCCAACGGCATTCGTTTTACTTGTTTTTCATCCCTGGAAAAAAGATAGACTTCCCCTGATTCGAGTTGAATAAGCGCCTGATCTTCATAACCGACTGTAAACTGCTTTACTTTACCCGAGAGCTTTATTGGCTGGATGTTCTCGCTTTTGATCTCTCCCCTGTTACCATCTATATAGCTGAGCTTGCCGGAGTAATCAATAAGAAAAAGGGAAAAGGAGGACGCGTACAGCCGTCGAATATTGGCAATGCCCGAAAGAGGTTCAGGCTTCCCAGCTTCATCTTCCCATTTCCAAACCGTACCGTCTCGTTTGAGCACGTACAAAGTATCAAACATCTCATCCAAATGCTGAATAGAAGCGATGCTTTCAAGACTTTTTCTCTTTTCGGGCAACTCCCCATTCTCTAGCTTCCAAACTTGGCCGTCACTCGTCAGGGCATAGTCACCGGAAATTTGCTGAACGTTTTTTAGCCCTTTCATTTCAATCGGAAAGTCTACACTTCGCTGATCATATCCCCACTTCCAAACTGCACCGTCTTTTGTAAACCCGTACGATATACCCGGTTTCCAGCCATAACCAGCTCCGTCAAAAATATGTCCCGCGGAAATAGCCGTTATCTCTTCCAAAGGTAGTTCCGGCTGAAGGGGACGCCATTTTTTTGCGAATGTTTCTCCGGGTGGATTCGCTTGCTTGCTATCAGAACGGCATGCAGTGAACTGCAGCGGTATGGACGTTTGCCCAGTCGCAGACATGAAGGCTGAGTGTTCTGTATTTGGAGGGGAATCTACTGTATCGTTTGAAGGTACACAACCTGGCACCGCCACACCTATTGCCAACGAACACGTAATGATAAAGAACAAGCTTCTCGTTTTCTTCATTCGCCCATCCTCACAATCGTCTATGGTTATTCTCTGTAAGACGTTCACCGAGCCCTTCTTGTTACAAATATTTGGAAAATAAGAGAAGGCATCAGGCGCCATTCACCACAACAGCTTCATAGGCACATTCATCATTCAATATGGGAACATTCTGACTTACATTGTATTGAGCAGCTATGTAAACATCTTCAGGGTAACCCTTTCGGATCAGTTCTTGACCCGATCCAGACTGCTCCAAGATTGAGGATAGCTCCCTTTTCGCTGAAAGGAACGCAGCTACAGCAATCTGAGCTTCTACAGAAAGCCGATGTCCCTTTAGCTCATGCAGAATCGCTCCAGCAGCTACCATATCCTCAATTGCGGGCCGTAATGCCCCGTTTGACCACCGCTCACCGCAGGCTATTATCGTTACCGTTCCTTTTTGTTGACGAATAAAGCTGGCTACAGCAGAGGCATTGCGAAGACAAGCAGCGATTACCATTGCGTCACATTCCTTTGCCAAAACCGTGCATGTAGAACCGTTAGGCGATGGCAAAACGATCCTGCTGTTTTGAGGAATGGTACGTAAGCAAGCGGGTGATAAAGAGATAGGCTCCCCTCGTTTTCCAGCGAGAATTGCCTTTTTTTCCTCGGCAAAGATACCTGCTGACTCATCTTTCATACGATAAGGAAATACGATTCCACCTCGTCCAACCACCACATCCACGCATGTACTAAAAGAGAGCACATCAATGATTACGACGATAGAAGAGCCTGGTCCAACATGCTGGACGCCTTCATAGCCCCACTCAAATCGTGCAGTATAATCACCCTGGTTGAAAAAATTAGCTTTTGTCAACAAATTCCACGCCTTCCTACTTGAAATGGTTACTTGTCCCCATGCATTCGCCGTTACAAAAAGAGACAAGACGAAATAATGTATTATGTCCCAACAATTAAAAAATCATGAATGGAGTGATCTTGAATGGGAGATGGAAACAAACAAAGTGTAAGAACGACCGGTATTTTGCAAAACAATTTCACCACACAAATCACCGCGCATCTTGAATTGCTCAATTTGAACTCCAATCAGAACAACAACAACAACAACAATAATAACAACCAAACCGACGTCCGTATTCAGGTATTAAACTGGGGAACAGATGTAACACAAACGAATCCTGTAAGCACAATTCTTGACATTACCCAAAGAATTGCGCCGAATACCCGTATGAGCTTCAATGCTCCGATTCCTGCTGCAAACCACTACGAAGTACGTCTGACAGTAGGATGCAATAATAACAACAAAAACGATGAAAGTGTCCTTCTCAACACCTATGCTCGTTCCACAGTCGGCGGAGGAATTTTGAACGGACTTACTGTACTTGATAGCCAATTTCAATCAGTTACGATTGTAAGTTGTTTCTAATCAGCACGATACCCGACAGGAACTATGAGCTTTTGTCATAGTTCCTTTTTTATTACACTGATTCCCCGGGACAAAACCAGTCCGGTATTAGCTGTTCAAATGCCTTGTGCTCCTCTATGATTCGTTCCACACGCTTCAACATATCTATTAATAAGTCCGGGACGACTCGCCCTGTCCAGACGATGGAGGAAAAAATCGCCATCCCCGTGTAAATGCCATACAGGATCCAAAAGGTATCCGGCTCCTTGTTTCGCCCAAAATACCCGGATAGTTGACCGTGGCTAAAGGGAACACTGATTTCCTTGCTGAAAAACGCCAACTTGGTAAACTCATGAAAAGGGTCTCCCCAGTCATATCGGTTGAAATCGATGACCCCGGCATACTGTTGATCATGGACAATCAAGTTGCCAACGTGAAAATCGTCATGCAGGAAGCGATTGGGCCGGCTTTTCACATAATCCAGATGTTCTTCAATGAACGCTATGATGCTGTCGGCATGCGGGATGCGATGCTTCGATGCATGATAAGCCTCGATGTATCTTCGATGCTTTTGGACGCATCGGTCAAACCAAGGTGTGATGATGGAGGGAGCTTCCAGTTGATGCATCTTGGCCAGATCCTGACCGGCTCGGTACCCGATATCGAACTGTAGGTTTTGCGGCAAACCCGGCAGCATATCACGAGCATCCTCCCCCTCCAAATAGGAGAGAACCATGAAACAAAGCCCGCGATCTTCCCACACCCCGAATTCAATTGGTAAAGACGCATTTACTCCATAAGACTCTATGGTCTGCAAGATCTCAAATTCAGCTTTCTTTTGCTCCCGCTGCTCCAGGCTGGAGACGCGAAGCAGGCGTTTTTCTCCATTAACCATGTCGATCCGATACTTCTCATCTGTAGAAAAGCCTTTCAGAATCTTCTCGATCCGCACCGCGTTTTGAAGAGATCGCACTTCCTTTTGCAACTGTTCTAACCAATCCAGCATGATGTCCCCCTCGTATGCAGCATCCAACAGACTGATTATACTAACACCTTACAATAATTGGAATCCGTGAACTCAAACATTTTTTAGAAAACTTGGCTGCGCCAAGCCTCTGGCGCAGGCGAAGCCTTAGTTGCCCTTATACTATTTTCATTAACATTTCTATACTTTCCGATAGTACAAGCAAAAAAAGCGTCGGGATTATCAATCCCAACGCCTTTCCTTCCTATTTCATCGAGCTGTCCATCCACCATCAATGACCATCTCGGTACCAGTCACAAAGCTTGATTCATCAGATGCAAGGAAAAGGACTCCATAAGCAATATCTTCTGGTTTCCCCAACCGCGGCAGTGGTGTTCCCATCTCAAACATTTGCTGAGCACCTTGGTCCAATGCTTCTTGAATCATTGGGGTAACAATAATACCAGGGTGAACAGAATTCACACGGATGTTGTCCGGTGCCAGTTCAACAGCTGAAGCTTTGGCCAGAGCGCGCAAAGCCCCTTTCGAAGCAGTATATGCATTCGTATAGTTTAAAGCCACCAGACCAGCAATAGAAGAAATATGAATGATCGAGCCGCCACCTACTTTTTTCATTTCAGGTACCACATATTTCATTCCCATGATACAACCAGTCAAGTTGATGTTCAGTACTTTGTTCCAATGGTCCACATCGAACTGCTCCAATTTCTTGTCTGTGCTTACTCCTGCATTATTAACCAATACATCTATTTTACCAAAAGCATGAACCGCTTTTTTAACAACATTTTGCCAGTCCGTTTCAGAAGCAACATCATGTTTGACAGTTATAGCCTTGCCGCCAGCATTCGTAATTTCCGAAACAACCTCTTGCAGCTTTGTTTCTTGCATATCAGTGGCTACCACACTCGCGCCTTCCTGCGCAAACATTTTTGCCTCAGCAGCTCCTTGTCCCATCGCTGCTCCGGTAATAATGACCACTTTTCCCCACTTTATTACGAAGTTACAGGACATCTTGAGTGAATTTGTTCAAAATGGATTGTCTAACGTATTAGCAAACGATCATCAGCTGACCGTCCCCAAAGAAATAGTCATCCGCTATACCACATCAGCTTTTTTGGGTGTATTGATCTGGTGGCTGGAAAACGACATGAACTATTCACCCAAATACATGGCCAGCAACTTACTTCTGATCGCAACCAAAGGGCCTTATGTAAACAATCCATTTTAACTAAGTCACCATCAATAAAAAGAAAAAACCAACTAAAGCTTTGTCAAACAAAGCCTTGGTTGGTTTTGGTAAGCATTTATTTGTTATAAGTAAAAAAACTGCCCGTTAACGAACAGTTTTTTTTAAAAGGAGACTTACAGTTTTACTACGTTCTCAGCTTGTGGGCCACGGTTGCCTTGAACGATGTTGAATTGAACGCGTTGACCTTCATCCAAAGTTTTGAAACCGTCGCCTTGGATTGCGCTGAAGTGTACGAATACATCGTCTCCACCTTCTACTTGAATGAAACCGAAACCTTTTTCTGCGTTAAACCATTTTACTGTTCCGTTCGTTTGCATTTAAAAAAACCTCCAAAAAGTCAATTTGAATATGCTAGTCATATTTACCGAAGCAAATAAAGCTCACATATCATGAAGAAATACCCCTTAGTGGTGAAGCGATATTCCTTCATAATATGTGAAAAATACCTACTCCCATAATATGCGATTGTCGTAAGACGGAACTGCAATGTTATAGCTTTTTGAAAACCTAAAACAACGAAAGCCCTTCCTCTCTTCCATCCTTGCGGCTCCGATGACCGCGCCAGTGTGAATCGGGGATTCAAAAACGTAATCCATGAGCATACACCTCGATGAATTTAGGGCTCGATTTTTTCAAGTAGCAACTTTATTCTACCATGGTTGTCCAATTAAATCAATATCTGTCTACCCTCCGGAAGCTATCGTACGTCTGGTACAATAGGTGTAGGAGGGATTAAAATTGATGACCGAAACGCTCAATTGTAAAGCATTAAAACAGATGTTAGACAACGACTTTCCCCTAATTTTACTAGATGTTCGTGACAACGACAAGTTCCTGATGGGCAGTATTCACAGTGAAAAAGCGCCTACTAAGAATGTCCCCTATCTTTCTATGAAGGAACAGGACTATCTATTTGATGAGGAAACTGCAAGACAATTGGAAAATGTGCAGATTGTAACGATTTGCACAACTGGAAACAAAGCACAAAAGGCTGCCGCTCTGCTACGGGAAAAAGGGTATAAAGCCACGGCGCTACTGGGCGGAGTCACTGCCTGGAACGAAGATAGCAGCAGCAAAGTATAACGAGCTACCAAATATTACTCCTTTATTTCGGGTGGGATAGTCTGATATTCTGGGTCATGCCAAATAAAACGCCGAAACTTCCAGTCGCATGGAAGTGCGGGGGACTTTTTTTGCGGATACATCCGCATGGGGTGAATCGCCATTGGCGACGGGTTGTTTCCTCAATCCGAATCCGACAACTAACCTCGTAGGCCAAAAAAAGGAGACGATGTGAAGATGAAACGCATTGGTACCATTACTATGGCCATGACTCTAGGATTGGGCTTGGCCCTAACAGGCTTTTCCACCTCTGCTTCTGCTGCTTCTACGAATTGCCCGGTTCAATCGAACTTTCAATATCAAATGATTCCTTTTATGCAGCAGATGCAAATGCAAAAACAACCATATCAAGCTTCTATGCCGCTGTTTTCGCAATTTGCTGGTCAACAAAAACAGCAATTGAATCCGATTAATTGCGTACAGTTCGCACCGAAGCAAGCTTTTGCCCAACCTGTTCAACAAGCGCCTGTTCAACAAGCACCTGTTCAACAAGCACCCACTAAGGCACAAGCACCTGTAAATAACCAGGCGCAACCAGCACCGGCACCTGCTGAGCAAAACACTCAGGCAAAAGCATCTGATTTTGCTAAACAAGTAGCGGATCTGGTGAATCAAGAACGTGCAAAAGCGGGTCTCAAGCCAGTTCAAATGGACGCTGCATTGTCCAAAGTAGCACTTGCCAAAGCTGCCGATATGTCGAACAATAACTATTTTGACCATACGAGCCCTACCTACGGTTCTCCGTTTGACATGATGAAGCAGTTTGGAATCTCCTTTATGACTGCAGGTGAAAACATCGCAATGGGCCAACGCAGCCCAGAAGAAGTTATGAACCAGTGGATGAATAGTGAAGGCCACCGCCAAAACATTATGAATCCTGCATTCACAAAAATCGGAGTCGGTATCACAAACGGCTACTGGGTACAAGAGTTTATCGGGTAAAACAAAAATGACGAAAGCCGAGCTTCTCTATCATAGAGAGCCCGGCTTTCTTTTTGTTTCCATTACTTTTGTTGTGCTTTGGAAGCCTCATTTTTCTGTGGAGTGCAGCAGCTTGACTGCGGTGTGCAGCAATCATCCTGTTCATCCAGGAGTGCTACCTCTTCCTGACCCACTTCTTGTTTGGTAGGGTAAGCAGATACCTGCTGCATCTCAGCGTTGAAATCAGAATGCTTATTCATTCCGTTCGGCCTCCTCGCACTCGTTTTAACCTTTGTTGCCTTTTTAGTATGGGCGAAAGCAAAACACACATCCACGAAAAACGATGGAAGCTGATCCGAAACGCTCATGAATGAAGCCTTATTTGCAAATAATATGCTCAAAGTCTTTGAGTGCAGCGGCTGCGGCTGCAACCGGGTCTGATTTTCCTCCAATAACCAATAAATCTCCCATTACATCTGTTTCGACGCGGATGGCTTTGGTCGATCCCTTGACATTTGCAAAAGGATGGGAGGAACCTACTGCTTGCAAGATGACCGATGCAACGATTTCATCGCCAATCTTGCGAATGCTTCCAATCAGTTTCGGAATCTTGCCTTCTTTTTTCCACGTACTTATTTGTTCCAAAGTCACATCTTTGACGCTCATCCTCGGGATATCTGTCAATTGCAATTGGGCCCCAAACGCTGCATTAGCGAGAATGGTCACTTTGCATGCCGTATCCCAACCATCTATATCATAGGAAGGATCGGGCTCGGCAATCCCCATTTGCTGCGCCATTTTTATAGCTTCTTCTTGGGAAATCCCTTGCTCTATCATGCTGGTTAGAACAAAATTCGTTGTGCCTGTAAAAATACCCTCGACCGCTTTTATTTCGCACCCTGCCAGGTTGTAGTTTATTAAATCAATGGTAGGTAGGGCAGCAGCCGTAGCTCCACTGATTTTGAGTGACACACCCTGTTTTTTAGCAAGTGCAGATAAGCCTGCATAATCAACGACCAATGCTCCTTTGGATATCGTAATGGCATGCATTCTTTTTTCCAAAGCCTGCTGTATGTAGAGAAGTCCTGGTCCCCCTGTCTGTATGTCAGTAGGACCTGCTTCAATCAGAACATCGGCTTCACATGAGGCAAGAAAGGCTGGGCCATCAAACCATATGTCCTTTTCTTGCTTTTTCTGACAAAATGCTTGCCATTGATCTTCCACCAATCCTTCAGGATGATAACAACCAGAGGTCGACCGAGTAAAACCTACGAGTCTGACGTCTGCCTGATACTTTTCCCGATAATCATTTTGTCGTTGTTCGATGAGACGTGCAACTTGCCTACCTACAGTCCCAAAACCAGTAATCACAATGTTCCATCTTTTCATCTATTTCACCCCGATGCAAGCCCGCCTAGCGAACTACTCTCCTGCGATGTAGCAGAATTGGATTCGCGTCTTGCGGTTTCAGTTTTTTCCCCGATTTTGCTGAATAAAGCTCATCAACATAATCAATAAATAAAATGCCCTCTAAATGATCTAGCTCGTGCTGAATGCAGCGTGCTAGTAAATCATCAGCCTCGATGGTGACAGTTTCCCCCATGCGGTTTAACGTTTCCACCTTTACATACGCTGCCCGCCTCACCATACCTACTACACCTGGAATGGAAAGGCACGCTTCGGGACCCACCTGTTCTCCTGACTTTTCCACGATCTGTGGATTGATCAGCTCGATCAGGCCGCTTCCACAATCCATCACAATCAATCGTTTGGGAATGCCAATCTGAATGGCTGACAATCCAGCCCGACCTTTATCCGCATAAATCGTTTGCGCCATATCCTCTAAAATCTTTTCCGTATGTGCAGTTATGGCGGGGACATTCTTCGATACTTCACGCAATACCGGATCACCCAAGCGGACAATTATTCGTTCTGCCATTACTCTTCCCTCCCGAGTATTGTGCATCGTCGCTTTCAAAGTAGCAAAGCCACAACACGATTGTCAAAGGAAATCCGTTCAAAAATCCGAAAAATCATCCCACGCGAGGGTGACAAATGCACGTAGATACGCTATCTTTATTGGTAAACATACAGATGTTCTAAATGAAGAGGGAGGCTACCATGCATTCACTAGCTTCACAGCTGAACGAGACAATTCAGCGGGAAAATCCACACGTTTTTGACATGCTGTCCAATATCGGAAAAAAGATTTACTTCCCAAAAGAGGGCATTCTCAGCCAATCGGCGGAGGCCAAAGCAAAGGCAAAAAAATACAACGCAACGATCGGGATTGCTCTTGAAAACGGGCAGCCCATGCATCTGAAGGTTATTCAGGATAACCTGTCTGCTTTCCAACCCAAAGATTTGTATGAGTATGCTCCCCCTGCTGGAAAGCCTGAGCTGCGTGCTGCCTGGCGTAAAAAGATGATTGAGGAACAGCCTTCCCTGGCTACTCAATCATTCAGCAACCCTATCGTGACCAATGCTTTGACTCACGGCTTGAGCGTAGTTGCTGACCTGTTTGCTGACAATGGCGACAGCGTGATTATTCCCGATAAAAACTGGGAAAACTATGAACTCACTTTTTCCATCCGACGTGGAGCTGAAATCGTAAACTATCCATTGTATAACGATGAGATGAAGTTCAATGCTGCTGGATTGAAAGAAGCCATTCTTGCCCAAAGGGAAAAAGGAAAAGCAATCGTTGTTCTCAACTTTCCAAATAACCCAACAGGCTATACACCTGGAGCAGAAGAAGGTCGCCAAATCGTAGCTGCACTCAAAGAAGGTGCAGAAGCAGGTATCAACCTCGTAGTCGTGACAGATGATGCCTACTTTGGCTTATTCTTCGAAGATTCGATGCAGGAGTCGCTGTTCGCTAATCTGTGCAATCTGCATCCTCGCGTCCTCCCTGTTAAAGTAGACGGTGCGACGAAGGAAGAATACGTTTGGGGATTCCGCGTCGGATTCGTTACCTATGCTGCTCCATCCAGCGATCTACTCAATGCTCTGGAGCAAAAAACATTGGGTATAATCCGTGCGACCATTTCCAGTGGATCTCACCCATCCCAAACCTTTGTTCTTCACGCTCTTACTTCTCCAGAATTCCATGCCCAAAAGCAAGAGAAGTACGAGATCATGAAGGGGCGCGCTAATCGCGTGAAGCAACTGCTGGATAGCGGTAAATTCGATGACGCCTGGGGTTACTACCCATTCAACTCCGGTTATTTCATGTGCCTCAAGCTGAAAACCGTTGATGCAGAAACACTGCGTAATCACTTGCTCGATCAATACGGTGTCGGGACGATTGCTCTGGGTCAAACGGATCTGCGTATCGCCTTCTCTTGCATCGAGGAAGAGGGTATCGACGAATTGTTCGACCTCATTTACAATGGTGTGAAAGATTTGGAGAATGTACACGTAAAGTAATGAACAGTAGAAAAAAGCGTTTTGGCCAATAAGCCAGAACGCTTTTTTATCTATCTTTGCACGGTGATATCCTTCTGCCGCCTACGCAGAGTTCCAGCGATAATAGATACCAGAACGAATGACATGCCATCACATGCATTCATGTGAACCTAACATGCATAAACAAGATGGCGACGAGCGCTGCACTGATTGTCATCATCCCTGTAAACAATCCAGCCCTGGACGCTTCTACTTTGGCGACCCCTTTTTACCAGAGGAAAAAGGAAAGGACGCTTGCTGTAATCGCATAATACAGGATGAATCCCCAAATGCCAACGGGTACACTCCCCCAATTGAACTGGAAACTTCTCCTACTATTTTCCATACGTTGTCAAATTCTTTTCTTTACCCTACGTTTTGCATCGCCTTTTCAGCTTGACGTGCTGGCACGCGTTTCTTCTCAGTGGCACCTACCAACAGGGAACCAAAGGGAACTTTCCCCAATCCATACGAAATTCCAAAAGAAATAAGCGAGCACAAGATGAATGCGACAAAACTTCCAAGGAGCCCCGTGTTGAATAACCCCAAAAATCTTAACGACTTCATCAGATACGTCAATACCAATGCGTGAATTAAAAACGAGCCATAAGAATACTTGCCAAAAAGAGTAAACCAGTGGATCCATTTTGTTTTCCTTTTGCCGATCCAAAGGGCTACGCCGTAGACACCCAGCAAAGAAGCCACTGTATAGAGAACCATAGACGGTTTCAAGGATGTAGCCACATTCAAGTTAATAACACCTTTACCCGAATCCCGGAACAGCTCATACCAGATATACGCATACATGACGAGAAACAAGGCGACGATCCACAGCCAGTGTCGCTTGATAGACGCACGAAAAGCGGGCAGAGCAACAGCAGCCAGCCCCCCGAAAAGAAAGTAATAAAAGTAATAGAACGCATTGCGATCTCGATACTTGATGAAATACGTATCCAGCAAGGGTATATCAAACCGAAAGCCATGCGCGGGAAGATAACGTGCGGAAAACCACATCAACAGACCGTAAAGAAAACCAAAGACACCGATGGCCATAGCTAAACGGAAGTGGTTTGTCACAAGCCTTTGAATAGAACGAAATATCCACTGCCAAAAAGGATACAAGAGATAAAACTGAAAGATCATAACCACAAACCAGAGATGGTATGATGAACTGCCCGTCAGCAACTTCTTAAGGATATGCCAAATCATTTGTCCATCGCTGCCCAATGACTTCGAGGATAAACTAAGGTACACGGCTGACCATAAAGTGTAAGGTATCAGTATCTCTGTCACTCTTTTGCGTATGAAGGTCGCGTAGTTCACTTTTTCGTAATAGTTGTAAAACAATACCAGTCCAGTAATGAAGATAAAAGCGGGTACGGCAAATTTGAGCAAATGAAACAGCATCCCGTAAACAATCGCAGTTTGCTCATCAACTCCGGGTTTTCTCATATACACCCCGATGACGTGCTGATAGACTACTGCGAGAAACGCAAAGGAACGAACTAGATCTAGTTCGGCGATTCGTTCTTTTCGAGCCATTGTAAAAATACCAAACCTTCCCAGTTATATCAAAAAACACTACCTCCCTATATTACCCGTCACCATGCATCACAGCAACCCTTGAAACAAGAAAGACTGATACTCTTTTATAAGCATCAGTCCCGCTGTCCAAAATCTATTCATTCGAAGGAGAGGATAAGGCTTTCTCGATTCTTGATTTATACTTCGATCTTAGCAGAGCGATAATGAAGAGCAGCAAGGGAATGCCGCTAGATATCCCTGAACTTTGAAAACCGACCATTTTTCCAATGTTGCTGGATAGAGTTGACATGTCGGGAGCTGTCCAAAAACTAAACAAGACGAGCAAAAAACCGATAGGAAAAACAATGGGTCTATAATCGTCTAATCCTAACCACTGAGCTGTCCCTAGTGACAACGCAAAATAAAACATAGTAATTTTGACGAAGGCACCTGCTACCCATATCGCGATGACAATCGCATCGACGTTTTCAAAGAAATCAGCATAACTGATCATTTGAATCGCAGTATAAAAAGGGTACGTCATCGTAGCAACCTCTGGACCTAGTATCAATAAGGCGGACAAGTTTAAGAAAAACAGAGCAAACATCGCACATAGTACCGTAGCCATGCCCGTGCGCATTCCTTTTTGATAGTCCGATACATAGGGCACCAGAAACGAAAAAAGAATCACCTCACTGTACCATCCTTGGGGAGTAAGGGCTCCACGTAGAGCAGGCGTGAAACCGTGTGCCAGCATCGGGAACATATTTTCTACTTTCATAAATGGGATCATCAGACAGAGGATACCCATATAAAAAAACACAATGACGGGCACTAAAACTTGCGCCGTTCTGGCAATCACCTCCACCCCCGTTCGGACCGTTAATGCACAGAGCAGCGTAATGCTTCCAATGACGACTAACAAAGGTGTTTCGGATAAAAAGGAGCCAACAATGAACTCCCCGTACAGTCTCAAAATGTTTCCGTTACTGTAGAGAAAATTGTACAAAATGAGAAAAGCCATTATTTTACCCGGGATGACTCCAACGATATGAGAACTGTATTGGATGATACTTTGTCTAGGGTAAAGAGCATGCAGGCGAAAAATAAGAAAGACAGTCAGTACACCCATCAATGATGCTAGCACTGGTGACAGCCACATGTCTCGCTCCGCATACTTGGTCGTGATGGCCGGAACGATCAGATCCGCCGTCGCCACAATGACCGGGAACAACAGGAAACCCATTTGCATCTCGGAAATATTCGTCTTTTCGGACATATCCTTCACCCTGCTGTTGTTAATTTAGACCGAACATGTTGGTCAGTGGTTTAAAAATAACTAACCACACTTCCGATGGACCTGGCATTGCGGGAAAATGAATGAGAAGGAGCCCTATCACCCATCCTGTAAACGTCAGAACATAAAAGGTCATTCTCGTCCTGCGCGTGCCTTCTTTCAATCTCGAACGATCATAGATCACCATGAACGCTACTACTAGTGAGAGTGCGAGAATTGCGCCCCACTTCACTTTGATTTCACCTCGGATTCAGGAATGCCTCCAGGAATGTTAGTCAAGCCTGGGCGACGAATGTAGGCTTTTACTCTTGTCTCCACCTCAATCCTGGAGAATACTTGCTCCCATCGATCTTTGACAGCCGCAAACTCCCTGGGGTACTTTCGATGAAAATGCTTGGCAAAATGAAAGATATCTGTCTTCAGCTCTTTTTGAGCTAAATGGACAGTACCGTTGATTCTCGTTTCTATGTCTTGGCGTAAAGCCTTTTCCATCACTTTCATCAGTTTGGGCACAGAGAGGTCCAGATTGGTGCCGTTTTGAATCAAATCACCCTCCGTCTCCACTTCAATCAACATTTTCCATTTGCCTTTTTTAATTGTGGGCTTTAGCTTTGTTACTTCCCTGATCGGATTTAACGACACAAATCCACGCACATTTTTCGCTTTTACCGTAACTGTTGTGGCAGAAATCTCGTTTCGTACCCACATCGCTCCTCTTGTATATCGTTCATTTAAATTTCCGATCATCTTTCCTGATTTAAACACGGCCGTTCCGATCAGATATGGATTCGTTTTCAATGGCTGAGAGGGCTCCTCTGGCTTCATAATGGAAATCATCGGGATGACTGCCGCATTCGAGCTGCCATCCAGCATCTTCTGTAGATTCAAGAGAGTCACTTCTATGCCAACATCTAATCCTGTCAATTTCCGCATGACTTCAGCCGAATTTCTTTCTATTCGTGGCATTAATTTCAGTATTTCCTTTGCTTTTCCCTTACTTACATACATGAAGGCTCGATTTCGCGGCTCTGGATGACGTGATAAAAAATCAACAAATTCAATAATCCCGTGCTTAGCCAAATCTTCCCCATAAATGTATATCTTGCAATGTCCCCAGAAGATCGTACGTGGGATATTTGACTGCATTTTAGACATCGCGTCTGCGATATTCACTCCTTTTGACGTTCGCATAATCGTCGTCGGGGCACTTCCTCCCCCCGAAGAGGTACTTCCTCCACTTGACGAGCGTGGATTGAAGACTTGGGCTGAGAGCTCGACTTCTTTTTCTTTTGTCATATCGATTGCTACAGCCGTGATAATGGCAAGATCGTTGATTTCAGTTCGATCCCAGCAGCCGCTTAGAATAAGAATGCATACTGGAATAAGAAAAAGCTTCTTTTTCATCTCCTTATCCCTGCCTCCACCTTACCCCAGTATTGTAATCGGCCATACATAGCTTTGCACGCCACGCGCATAGAAAGATAAGTCTGGCTGCTCGCCGAGCGGGATCGACAACCTCTGTGTCATCGTATTTTCCCTGATTTGTGCTTTTGTTTGTTGCAAAACCCACGGTTCATGATAGACATCCGCATAAAAAATTTGATTTGATCTACCACATTGACAAAAAAGGGTATAGCGCTCCGTCAACCAATGTTCAAGTGTACCTTTCTTTACATGGATTGGCAGTCCTATCGGTTCATAGCTGCCTGAGAAAACGACTGATTGTCCGTTGCCCCGTAGTCGACGTGACTCAAACTCAATCCTGTTCATGGTAGTGGCAAACTGCATGTCCGCAAGAAAATACGGCAAGCGGTACCATCGTTTCGCAATCGACGTTATTAACGGATTGGAAGCATCCAGAGAAAGGAAGTATATCCCAGACTTTTGTTTCGTTTTTACATACGTTCTCACATTGATTTCGGGAAAAGCGGAAGTATAGGGAACAGTGGGCATTCGCCGGATACGCACTCCACTCAATAGAAAGGGAAGGATACCGATCCAAGCCTTACCATCGTATGTATCTATCTCAAGCTCATTCGGAATCAAGCCTCGCAGTGCTTCTGGGGAAACCGCCCAGTGGATAAACAGCAAATGCTCCCAGGTCTGGGTCATAATCCACCCAGGTTTTTGGAATGGCTGTTTTATCCGGATGATCACTTCGCTGATATGAGTCACTCCCTTTCCCCCTCTTCTTTATCCCCCTCCTACGTTTCCAGAGGGTGACTGATACGCGAGCGGTACTCCTGTCACATTACTGGTCGTTTCATCCAAAGCAGCAAGGTCTTTTGCAGAAACCTGTTGTAATGAGGTCTTTCCCATCGCTAGAATAGCAATTTCTATTTCGTCTACAAAAGAAAGAAAAAAGTTAGTCAAATAGTGGGCAGCTTCATCCGTATTAAATTTTTCTTTCAATGTTCCTGGATAATTCGTCAACATCGTTGGTGGCTCCCAAGGAATCGCCTTGGTCACCTGATCATGCGTCATAGCCCACAATATCGCTGTCCCCATAAAAATTCCGTCTGCTCCTAAAGCGATTGCTTTCAAACACTCTCCTGGTGTGTTATACCCACCCCCCGATAAAAGCGTGATCTTTTCTTTCACTCCCCGTTCCTTTAAATAGCGAACAGCACGGGTCAACGCGTAAATGGTAGGCAACCCAAAATCATCTTCGAGAATAGGCGGACCTCCTTTGGTCCCTGCTTGTCCTCCGTCGATGCTGATAAAGTCTACACCTGCCTGAATGGCGATTTCCAAGTCTGCCTCTAAAATGGCACTCGCACATATTTTCACGCCAATCGGCACGCCATCGGTGATGGTCCTTAGCTTTTCCACGAGCTTCAATAAGTCTTCTTGGTTGTTGACCTCTGGCTGTCTGGAAGGAATGACGACCATCTCTTGGCCTTCTACCCCCATTAGTTTGCTAGCTTTCCCTTTAATATACTCGGCCGGGATAAAGCTTGCTGCAGCTGCAGTCGCGCCTTGCCCAAAATGAATTTCAATAGCATCCGCCTGCTTTAATGTTTCCGGTTCTTTCGACCACGTACCGGAGTTATATTGAATCACCAGATACTTGGCAAATTGTCTTTCTTCCGGCAGAAGCGGACCCTCTCCGGTATTTGTTAACGTCCCTACTGCCGCCGTCCCTTTCGCAATCGCGGTTTTCACCCTTTCACTAACGCCGATTCCAAAACCCATAGCCCCTGCCATTATCGGTATATCTAGCTTTAACGGCTTTTTTGCCATTGGTCCAATCGTAATGCTCATGTCTACCTCCTCATCCTCATGAGCAGGCATTACCGCCAATTGTGCAGGTGAAAAGATCAGGCCATCAAAGTTAAGAAATTTCCGTGGACTGCCAAATGGACGTTCTATAGCCTCACCGAAAGTAGCTCGAAGACTATTCTCCAGTACAATCCGTGGACTGACCTTTGTCATGGCGGATACCATTTCAAATATGTTCTCCGGGTAACGATCCGACATCAACCGCTTCATGAAACGACCTAACATCGCCTGACTGAGCGGTCGAAAAAACAGGAAAACAAACAGGCTTAGGCACACTCCTGCCACTACCGAGCCCACGAAGGAACCTATTACAAAGGAAATCCACTTGCCATCCACGTTATTTCACCCCTCTTCATTCCGACTCCCTTCCTTTTTCGTCTGCAATAGCATATAGATAAGATCACTTATTGATGACCTCATCTTGCGGAATCCCTGCAGGCGCTGAGATCAATCCAGGGCGGCGAATCTTTACATTGATTTGGGTTTTGACCTCGATATTCGGGTACATTTTTTCCCAGCGATTCTTCGCTCGCTCCCACTCCTTTGGATATTTCCGATGAAAAGCTCCCGCAAAATTGGCAACATCCACCTTTAATTCTTTCTGAATCGTATGAAGGGAGAATTTGATGCGTGCTTGTATGTCATCGCGAACCGCTTTTTGCACAATAGCGATGAAATCCGGGTTCATCAGGTTTAGCAATGTACCATTTTCAACAACGTCCCCTTCCGTATCAACCTTGACCGTTATTGTCCACTTTCCGTTCCGAATCACGGGTATCAATGTGACTTTTGATCGACTTGGAATGACAGAGACATCCCCTTTTACATGGGGTGGCCGTACCGTAATTGCAGCATGAGTGACCTCATCACGCAGCCACATGATCCCTCTCGTAACCTTTGGGGAAACATGAGCAATCATTTTGTCCTTCTTAAATAAAGCTGAACCGATTAATATGGGTGTGGTTTGTATGGCAGTAGGTGATTGCAATTTCCCTCCCTCTTGAATCATGGGAACGGTAATGACTTCAGATTCACTTTTGAGCATGTTACGAAAATCAACAAGTGTGACGGCCATTCCAATATGCATGCTAGCTAATTCTCTCAACCCTTCAGCGGAGGATCGCTCCAGTACCGTTTTAATGGCAAGCCCTTCTTTTGCCTGGCCTTTGGTTACATACAGATACGCCCGATTTCGCGGTCCAGGATGTCGGATTAGAAAATCAATATGCTCAGCCATTCCTCCTCTCGCGGCTGCTTCCCCAAACAGAAATACTTTGCAATGCCCCCAAAAAATTATACGGGGTAGCTTGGCTTGTACTTTTGACATGGCATCAGATATATTTACTCCTGTCCCTGAATAAACGGCAGTCAATTCACCTCCACCACCCACCGTCCCCCCTTGGCCACTACTAAGCTGCCTTGGATTAAACACTTGAATGCTCAATCTGATTTCATGCTTTTCATCGTCTTCCTCTTTGTCTATGGCTGCAGCCGTAATAATGGCCAAATCATTGATTTCCGTCCGATCCCAGCAACCACCTAACACCAAGCCGCAAAAGACAAGAACGACATACCCGGCCCTCATCCAGATCGCACTCCTTTAGACGCTGAGCTGCTTTTTTTCTTAGTCGAAATAAGCAACAACACAGCGGGGACCAGACAAAAAAACACCACGAGTGACATGGGAATAACAAAAAGGGACAAGTCACCTACTGCAGCAAAGGTAGGTAATCCCCAGAAGCTGAATAGGACGGTTAGAAATCCAACAGGAATAACTAAAGGGCGATAACTGGAGAGATTAAGCGATTGAGCAGCTCCAAGAACGGTGGCGTAATAGAACAAAGAAACTTTGACAAATGCCCCGATGACCCATATGGCCATTACCCCCGACTCCAGGTTTTCAAAGAAATCGGCGATACTGACGTACCTTGCTGTGTCCATGACGGGAAAAAGGATTCGACTTGTCGCATCACCCATCAAAAAATAAATGACGAGATTCACTACTATCATCGTGATCATTACTAGACCAACCGTTATCATACCGGCTCTTCTTCCCTTATTTTTGTCAACAAGAAATGGCAGCAAGTAGGAAATAAGAAAAACTTCACTGAACCACCCTTGAGGGGTAATCGATCCTTTCAACGAAGGCCACACACCATTTCCTAAAATAGGAAAGATATTTTGGGGCTCCATGTCAGGGAAGACAAGCACAATCATGAGTAACAAAGGGATCAGGAAAAATGGAAAAAAAAACTGTGCGGATCTTACTACAACCTCTATCCCCCCGCCTACCGCCAATGCGCAAACAAGGACGAGGACGGCGGAAATTACGCTGAGTGGAGTGTTAACCAAAAAAATAGCAATAAAATCGGCATATTCACGAACAATATATCCATTTATTTGCAACAGGAACCAAAAGTAGAAGAAACCAATCAATTTGCCGATTGTTTTTCCGAGTATGAGTTCACTCTGTTCTATGATGGTTTTTTGGGGAAATCGCTCATGTAATCGGTGCACAATGTATACCGAAAGAAATCCGATCAGCGATGCCCAAATCGGCGAGAGCCACAGGTCGTTACTCGCTTGCTTTGCCATGATACTCGGACCAAAAAGCATCGCAGTCGACATCAGTACAGGATAGACGGCCATTCCCATTTGCAAGGATGATATTTTTCCTGTCTCCACCATGTATCTCTATCCTTCCTTGATTAGGAGTCAGTTCCATTTGTCGATGTGGTAGTCCAAGCTTTCTTCTGCCTCCCTCTTTTTTGCCAAATGGCAAAAGTCAAAAGCGAAAGCGGAAAAAGAGTTTGGACAAGCGGTCCGTAATAAGGAAACGCGAGAACATCAAAACCGCTAGCCTTAAGCTGATTAGGAACAGACCAAAAACCCATAACCATGATCAAAATTCCAAATGGCAGTACGAGCGGTCGATAGTCTTTCAAGCCAAGCCATTGGCTGGTACCGATTACACTCGCGTAATAAAAAACACTTATTTTTTGGAACATCCCGATTATCCATATTCCCATTACCACGGAATCCAGATTTTGAAAAAAATCTGCAACACTGATGTAGCGAAAAGCAATCATCACTGGATATAGGAAGTCACTTGCCTGTCTCCCAAGAACAAAGAGAATAAAGAAGTTTATAGTCGTAAGCAGAATCATGATACCGAATACACTAACCATTCCTGAACGCAAACTTTTTTCCCGATTGGATACAAAGGGAAGAAAAAACGCCATTAAAAAAAACTCACTGAACCAGGCCTGCGGGACGAGTGATCCCAATAATGACGGTGTCAGCCCATGCTCAAACATCGGGAACAGGTACTGAAGCTTCATATCTTGAAACAACAATGGCATTAATGTAACAGGCAACAAGAATATGAGAAAAAACAGCTGGGATGTTCGCCCAATGACTTCGACACCTCCTTTGACAGCCATTGCATTGACCATAACCATGCTGATCATCACCACGCTGATCGGCGTTCGTGTAAGAAAATTGCCGACCACAAATTCGGCATAGCCTCTTACAACCAGACCAGTAAGATGCAGATAGAATAAAATCAAGAGTAAACCAACGAGTTTACCAGGGAACCACCCCAGTATGGTTTGACTATATTGGATGACCGATTGATTTGGATAAAGTTTGTTTAAGGAGAACGCGATATAAACCGTCAAATAGCCGATGATGGATGCCCAAATCGGTGAGAGCCAAAGGTCATTTTGCGCATATTTTCCCGTAATTCCAGGGACGTTCGTTACAGCTGAAGCCGCAACGGCAAAAAACATCATCAAACCCAGTTGGCCAGCGGATATTTTCTCTTGTCGTAGCATCTTCCCACCCTTTTTGTCATCGTTACTCCAACATTTTCGAAAGCGGCTTAAACATCGTTTCTAGCACGGAGGTGGGCCCTGGAAGATTGGGAAGATCGAACATGGAAAGGAACCATCCAATAAACAATAGCGTGAAAAAGCTCACTTTATCTTTCTGGGGAAGAGGCTTTAATTTGGGCCATTCCAACAGAATGATCAACCCAACTAATGCGCTCATTCCTAAGAAAAGCCCCCACTTCATGTTGTATCTCCTCCTTTGGATGGGTCGGGCTTTAACCCCGGTGACTGCCTGTATAGGTTCGATTCTCCAGTCAGGCGAGGACGGGTATTTAACATCCACCATGGTGAACGGACGAGCGTATCTTTAAATTCTTTACTTTTCAGAGGTCCGAATGGAGCCAGATAAGGAACACCGACCGAACGAATGGTGCATAAATGAACCACTGTTGCAATGATCCCTAGCATGATCCCCAATAGACCTAATGTTCCCGCTAGAAACATCATGGGAAAGCGCAAAAGTCTAATCGCAATACCCGCTATGTAATGGGGAATCATGAAGGATGCAATCCCGGTAATCGCCACAACGATAACCATCGGTGCAGAAACCAAGCCAGCCTGAACTGCCGCCTGTCCAATTACCAAAGCCCCTACGATACTGACAGCAGCCCCCACTTGTTTGGGAAGTCGAACACCGGCCTCACGCAATGCTTCAAAAGTAACCTCCATCATCAGCGCTTCCACCAATGCAGGAAAAGGTACCGCTTCACGGGAAGAAGCCATACTGATTAATAAGGAGGTAGGTACCATCTCGTGGTGAAATGTGATTAATGCTACATAAAGGGAGGGCAACAAAAAGGACATGGCGGTAAATAAATAACGTAGTAAACGGATAGCCGTACTGGCGAAAGAGCGTTGGTAATAATCTTCACTGGATTGAAGCAGTGCTAACAAGGTTGTCGGGGCGACCAAGATAAAAGGAGTACCATCCACCAATATCACGATACGGCCCTCTAACAAATTCCCGCAGGCGACGTCCGGTCGTTCGGTACTTAGAATTTGCGGGAAAGGAGACGCTGGATGATCTTCAATCAATTCTTCGATATATCCACTTTCCAGGATCCCATCAATGTCGATTCGGCTTAAACGTGCCTTCACCTCTGTAACCAGGGTCGGGTCGACGATCCCATCAATATAGGCAAGCACGACTTTTGTCTTTGTGTACCCCCCAATTTGCATAAGCTCCATTTTCAACGCTGGACTTTTGATAAGACGCCGCAGCATGGCCGTATTTACATTAATGGACTCGGTAAATCCCTCTCGCGGACCTCGAACGACGCCTTCTGCAACCGGCTCTTCAATCGCACGCTTCTCCCATTTCTCCAATCCAACCGAGACGGCAGTCTCTTGCTGATCAATCAGAAGCACTGGGCAACCGTTCGCAATAGACTCCAAACACGCTTCCAGCGTTTGTAATTCTCGCCATTTTGAAACAGAGATCGTCTTTTCCAACAATTTGCGGGCATTCGTTTCTTTTGAGGTCTTTCCGTGCATCAGAGACGACAAGACACTTCTGTCAAGCTCTTCATTGTTAGAGAGTCCATCAATGTAAATCACGAGCGCTTTAATCGAGCCCCCGATGAAAAAGGAACGATAAACAACATCGGAACAATTGGAGTACAGGTCGCGCAAGGCTGCCTCGTTTTTTTCAAGCTCCTTGTACAGTTGCGTGCTTGATTGAGGTGTCTGCTGGTTCAGCTTATTTTTGTTCATCCTCCACCATTTGCGCGCATTCCGATTCATCTATCTATCCCTCCGCTCTTTACCTATGGACTTAAGATAGGGAAATTTTGCCCATTTGATACCACTTTTATCCTGTAATTTCGGCGGGTTCTGAAATCAATCTTTCCCCCCAACCAGTATAAAAAAACGCCCAGTTCAACTAGACGTTTTCGACCGTATCCATTTCCATAAAAAGCAATAACAGGACGTCAGAATAAGAACGACCATAATCGTCAAAATCGTATCAAATCTCATAATTACCTTCCTTTCTTTTCATTGGGATATATCTCGCATACGTCATACAGCGCCAAAACCATTCCACTGGACCAAATTGATAACGCGTCAACCACCATCTGCTCGCAACTATTTGCAGCGGGAATATCAATAAACATAAGAAAAGCCCCGACGACAGATGCAGGGCACCATACAGTCCAAGCACCCAAACGATGACAACCGTGATGACGGTTTGCGCTAAATAATTAGTCAATGCCATTCTGCCTACTGGTTCCAAATGCTGTAGCCAATTGCGCCAACGTTGGTTGTTGTACAGCAGTAAAAACGAGCAAATATAAAAAGCACACAATGTCAAACCACTCCACCCTACGAATACAAGCATGGCCACATCTTTTGGTGCCGGGAATTGTACAAGGCCGGTTTGTACGAGAGGGATCATGGTAACAAAGACTAGGCTCAAGAGAAGAGTGCTCCACCAAACTCGTTTAATGGCCGGACGGTTAGTGTCCCCAGAGACAAATACACCTCGCTTGGCAGCTGAAAATCCGAATAAAAAGAGGGGGAATACCGAAAAAACAGCTAAAAATTCATTGGCTCCCACGATAGGGAGTTCATAGGCAATTCGAAACTGAAGCCATTCCATCCAGCTGCCTTGTGTATAGACCTCTACCGCTTTGCTTGCGATAGCTTGTGAACTACTGTCTATCGTAGACGGATCGGAAGGTATGAAGAGAACAAGGCCGTACAACAGTTGCAAAACGAGTAGCAACGACCATGCCCATTTGCGAATTGTTTGTTCTTCTCGTTTATAAAATAACAAGAGCATGATTCCCGACAGTGCATATGTGTGCAGGATGTCCCCGTACCAGAGAAAAATGAGATGGACCATTCCCATCAAAAACAAGACGGTTATTCTGCGCAGATACATGGGTTTCACGGGCAAGTTCTTTTTCTCTGCACGGCTCATGAAAAGATGAAATCCGGCTCCAAACAAAAACGAAAAGATCGTATAAAACTTGGTCTGCACAAACATATGAAAGAGGATCCGTATCCATTCATCCAAAATCGAATGATTATAGGGCAGCCCATCTACGGGGAGAAACAGCATGGGATGCAAAAAAGTGGGCATGTTGACTAGAAAAATCCCAAACAAAGCAAAGCCTCGGATCGCATCCAGCTGATGGATTCGCTCTGCGTCTGACACTGGAACAGCTCTCACTGGGCCTCTTCCTCTCTAACGGTCATTTTCAGTACACTGTAAGGACGGTTGTCCCCCGAAAAAGTAACAGAAAAGGGAGCTTCTCTTTCAAGAAAGTCCCTTTTCCCCTTAGCGTATCGAATGAACACGATTTCTGAAATCAAGTACCACGCCTGCACATCCTGCCAGTAAAGCAGGCATCACCCATCCAGCTCCCTCTTTATAAAAAGGGAATTCAAGCATCCACTTGTCCCAATGGTGAGCGAGGAGCGTTATATTAACCAGATCAACGATTCCAAACAAAGCGACGACAACTATTGTTGTTACGTAGGCCAGTGAATGGGAAGGAATTATCCTTTCTACGAGTGCCAAGAGAATAAGAACAATAGCCATTGGATAGATCATCCCTAGAATCGGTACAGATACACCTAGTATTTGCGTTAATCCCATGTTGGCGACTCCCATACTCAAGACGCATAGTATCGTAACCCACCAGGTATAGGACAGTCTGCCGAAAAGTTGATGGAAATACTGACTGCACGAAGTAACCAGACCGATAGAAACACATAAGCAAGCAACCGTAAAGACGATCCCCAAGATGAGGGTACCACTCTCGCCAAAAAGCTTGCTCATGATCATCGTCAAGATCTGCGCTCCATTTTCTGCTTTTTCTGTAGTACTGTTTGATGAACCAAGGACCCCCAGAATCACATAAATGATAGTCAACAACGCTCCTGCGCCAACTCCGGCAATCACCATGTAGGTGGACAAGCTTTTCTTTGTCTCAATCCCCTTGCTTCGAAGAGCGTTGGCAACCACAATGCCAAATACAAGAGCTGCCAATGCATCCATCGTTAAATACCCATCCAGAAACCCTTGAATGGCTGGATGAACGGCATAGTTACCAGTAGGCGCAGAGTAAGTCCCCAACGGAGTTATCCAGCTTTTTACATAAATCAATACGAGTAAGGCTAACAAAATTGGCGTTAGCATTTTTCCGAATCGATCCACTAATTTGGAGGGAGATAAGCTGAACCACCAAACCACAGCGAAAAAAAGAAAGGTGTACAACAAAAGACTAGATCGTGACGCGACCCACTGTTCCGGCAAAAAGGGAGCCATTCCCATTTCAAAGGCGAGACTGCCCGCACGTGGAATAGCTAGAGCAGGTCCAATAGAAACGTAAATCAAAAACGGAAAAATAATAGCAAAAATAGGATGAACCCTGCTAGCCAACACTTGAAAACTCCCTGCTTTTGCGATGGCTACCACCCCGAGAATGGGCAGCCCAACGGCAGATAAAATAAATCCGATTAAAGACAACCACACTTGCTCACCTGCTGATTGCCCTAAAAAAGGGGGAAAAATCAAGTTGCCAGCACCAAAGAACATGGAGAAAAGCATGAAACTCACAAAGATGATTTCTTTTATTGACAGCGCTGTTCTCAAGAAGCATACATCCTCCCATCATAATGAGAGGCATTCTATCAACTTTTTTCATCAATAGCTAGTGGTTCACCTTTAGTCGAAATTGTAAGTTGATTGAAAATAAAAGAAGGGACGCTTCCCATTCAGGCGGCTCCCTTCTCGTTAACTTCCAGCGGATTCTCCCTCACCGTGTCCTCATTGACTTTATCCGCCGATAAAAGGTCTGGTCCTGCAACTGGCGGAAGAGCGACAGTGCTGGCCAAAAGTTGGCCTCGATGATCCAAGGTTTACCATGGATGTCGATCCCTACGTCCAGACCAATCTCTCGAAGTGTCGGATACGCTTTTCCCAAACAATTTGCAGCGGCTAACGATACTTGGCGCATTTCCTGGAGTAAATACGGCGTTGGGGTGATATTAGAGCGGCGGATCGCCGTACGAATCGGTAATACTTTCCCTCTACTCCTCGCTACGTTGGTAACGACAAATCCGCGTCCGGCTCTCTTCGCTACCCACCCAGTAATCGTCCAAGGCGATCGTTTGTTCTTCCGCTGGACCATCACTCTTACGTCAAATGGCTTCCCGTCTATTCTGCCCAAGGGAATCCACGGTTGGAGCAAGTAAGGCTTTGGACGGAAAAGGGACTTTACGTAAAGAACCGTCCTTTCTTTTCCCTCCACGACACGCTTCTCCTTACCTGTGTGTACCAGGTAATGGTCATCACCTTTACTCGAAACCTGGATGATTCCGGCTCCGCCGCCTCCCCCTGAGGGCTTCAGCATCACGCGCTTATATGTCTCTGCATACTCCCACAAACCTTCTGGTGTAAACAGTTGGGTTCTTGGCAGATGATCCAGCAGGAACTCATCTTTTATTAAATGCTGATGTTTGCCCCATTTCCCTATGTTTGGCGCTTTAATGTCGTTGTCTCCCCATTCGTAATGAGATGATGCTCCTCTATTTTTGTTATTTGGTTTTTCTCATCGACAAAAACGACTTTGGGTACCAGTTTTTCTGCTTCACTTTCTTCGTACATGCCCATGCTGAGGATAATCACGAAATCTCCTGGAGAAAAGAGATGCGCAGGTGGCCCATTTAGGCAAATTTTCCCGGTTCCTTCTGGTGCCGGCAAAGCATATGTCTTCCATCGCGTCGCATTCCGCAAGCTCGTAATTTGAACGATCTCATATGGCTTGATATCTGCCGCTTCCATGAGAAGAGCATCAATTGTAATACTCCCCACATAATCCAATTCAGCCTGTGTTACCGTCGCCCGATGAATTTTACCTTTACACATATGTCGCTGCACTGCATTTCACTCCTTTCCAAACCACTGACACCAGTCTATGTGGAAAAGGATGTCCGTGAAACCATACTGAGCAATAGACGCAAGGTCACGTAATACGTGCCTCGTTAAAATCAAGGCGATAGATGGAGCATAACTGTGTCAATTCCTCTACGACATTTGCTGAAAATGGGATGCCAGCAGCCAAACGTTCACTCCTTTTTCTGCTCTCGATCTCGCCTGGAATCAAAATCTCGGATGTCCCTTCCTTTTTGGGACCGCTCTTTACCTGACGGATGTACTCGTCCATGTTTTTCTGGAAAACGGGCAATGGTAAAAAATGCTGAATATCAATGACTAAAAAAATATGTCCTACGTTTTGCGGATGTTCCCAATTATCATACAGGCTTTTAACGCCAGGTCCAAAGGCAGCACCTGTCAAAAGACCACACAACAAATCAATAAACATCGCCAGACCGTATCCTTTGGCTCCTCCAATCGGGAGAAGCGAACCTGATAGCGCTTGTTCCGGTTTTGTTGTAGGATTGCCATTTTTATCAATCGCCCAATCTTCAGGAATGGCTTCCCCCTTTTTGGCCGCCAGCACAATTTTGCCACGGGCAGTTACACTAGTAGCCATATCCAGTAAAAAGGATGGTTCATTCCCAGCCGGAATTCCTACTGCAATCGGATTGGTTCCCAAGAAAGGGCGGATTCCTCCTGACGGGGCCATCGCTTCTGGAGCATTTGTGAGCACGAGTAAAATAAGTCCTTCTGAAATGGCACGTTCTGCGTAAAACGAGCACGTTCCAAAATGGTTGGAGTGACGAACTCCCACAAAGCCGATACCTGTTTGGCGAGAAAGCTTCATCGCCTGTTCTAATGCCGTCAGGCCGACCACGGCTCCTAATTGATTTTTGCCATCAATGAGCGCGGTTGCCCCTTCCTCCATGACAAGCTGTGGCTCCTCTTGCCGCTCAATTAAACCCGCTTCAATTCTTTTGACATAAATCGGCATACGAGACAATCCATGCGATTCAATCCCCCTCAGATCGGCGTGCACAAGAGATTGGGCAACGACCTTGGCTTGTGCGTGGGAGATTCCTGTTCGCGTAAACACTTCCGCAGCGATTTCCTCCAACTTTTTCGGGCAAAATCGTGTTGGATTCACCTTCTTTGTCCCCTCCCTTTTTATCATACATGCCTGCCGTCTCCGTCCTGATCTGAATATAGATATGTTCGCGTCCATAGCACCGACACAGTCATTGACCTAAAAAAGGAACACCCCTTATCGGAGCATTCCTTTTCAAATGAAAAACCTTTATTCAAATGACGCGAGAATCGTAACAATCTGATCCTGAATTTCAGTGAAGAGATCATCATCTTCAGCGTATCCATTGAGGATAATAGAGACAACCAGCTTTTCTCCACTTTTGGTTGTGATATAACCTGATAAACTATTGACCCCAGTCATTGATCCTGTCTTTGCGTGGAGGTTGCCAGCCGCAGCCGTATCCTTCAAACGATTCTTTATGGTTCCATCAACTCCTGCTATCGGCAGGGACTCATCAAATACGCTGAATGTCGCGTGCTTGGTCATCCCTTCCAAAACAAAGAGAATGTGCCGGGCGGAGATGAGATTGTAGCGAGTCAGGCCAGAACCGTCAATCATATCGAAATTAGTGGTTCCGCCCAGTGCAGCCACTGTTTCCATTACTGCTTGTGCTCCCGCTGTTGCGCTTCCTTCCCCTTTCTTCACCGCTCCTACTGTTTTCAGCAGCATTTCCGCGTAAAAGTTATCGCTTTTTTTGTTTAAGTAGGTGACGATTTCCCGGAGAGGCAGGGAATGAAATTCGTTCCACTTTACAGCAGTCGCAGGGGTCGGCTGAACCAAAATTGTACTGTTTCCGCTAAAGCTGACGCCCTGTTTGTGTAATGCTTCCTTGAGCACTGTTCCAACATACTTGGCGGGCTCCTCGACCGGTACCCGTTCATAATCACTGGAATGGTTAACTGGCAAATTTCCGGTCACACGAATGGTATTTGTACCACGATCTCGCAGGATGGCAAATGTATTTTCCTGGCCTTCTTCGACCGTAATGGCTTCATTGATCACCTTGACATAAGAGGTCTTCGGCAACAGATTTATTTGAACGGGCTCGTTCACTTTCCCCGCTGGCTCATATTCGACCATCACAGTCCCTCTGTTCAAGGCAAGTGCACCGAGTGTCGGATTGTAATAGTAACTCTCGTCATCCCAAGCCCAGCCTAAACCTAAGCGCTGCTGATCGAAATAGGTTTCATCCAAGATCAGATGACCATTGATTCGCTTAATCCCTGTTTCTTTGACCCATTTCGCAATCTGTTCAATCGACACCCCATCCTGCACCTTCAAGGCATCCTCTGTATGCAGAGTAGGGTCTCCAAACCCTTTTACATACAAATTGCCTTGTTGAACACCGTTGGTCGCCACAGGGGTATCCCCGTACAATTCGGATTTAAACGTATATTCTGGACCTAATTGACTGAGTGCAGCAGCGGTAGTCAACAGTTTGAGATTGGATGCAGGTGTGAGCAGAGAATCGGCGTCCCGTTCATACCAGACTGCATTTTCCCCTGACGATTCCAAGGATTTGACCAAGACACCTGCAGTTACTCCTGCCGCCCGTGGTTGATCCAGAATCGGATCGATGAGCGCAGAGAGCTTGTAGGCCTTCTCAGGTTCCGCTACATATCCCTCCGGTGCTTTTATGTCTGGATACGTAGACAAAAGCACAGCGACGTAGTCTTGCAGATCTCTTGCGTATTTCGACTTATAGATGCCATTGATCAAAATCGAAAAGGCGAGCTTGTTTCCGTTCTTCGCAGTCACATAGCCCGACATGCTGTTTACTCCACCCATGGAACCAGTCTTGGCAATTACATTTTTCTCTGCTGACGTCCCGATTAAGCGGCTCTGTAAGGTACCGTCTACACCCGCTATAGGCAGCGATCTCTCAAGGGCATCCCGGTATTCCTGCTCCTGGAGGAATGTCAGGAGAGTGACCATTTGCTCGGCGGTGATCAGATCGAACCTGGATAGACCCGACCCATCCACTTGCGTAAATGCTGTCTGGATTCCGGCACGCTGCATCACCTCCGCCACTACTGCACTTCCTCGTTCAAAGCTCCCCTCCCCTTTTTGCGTCACTCCTAACGTTTTCAAAAGCATTTCGGCGTAAAAGTTATCGCTTTCCTTGTTCAGCTCGACCAGAACCTCGCTTAGCGGTTTGGAAAGATGCGTGTGCATCGGAACCCCGCTTGTTACTACCGTCTTTTTCAGCTCTGCTTTCGGGTTGATTTTTATCCCTTGGGCAGCCAACTGCTGCTTCCATACCTCCCCTACAAAAAGAGCCGGGTCTTCCACCGACACATCCTCCTGGTATGGTTTGGCTTTGTTGCCGATCGTTCCGGTTATGATGATTTCGTTCTTACCGCGTGGACGCTCCACCGTTATGTCGCGTTTGTCGCCATCAACGGTTTTCAGTTGGTTATTAAGCTTCACATATGTAGTCGCTGGCTCCATCACTATAATCGAAGGAGTATTCACGGATTTTGCGGGAGTCATGGTCATCGTGATAAAGTTTTTATGTACCGCTAGCGCACTTACTTGAGCGCTATACCCGTACGGTTCATCGTCCCACATCCAGCTTACCCCTAGACGCGTATCGTCGAAGTAGCTTTCATCGAGCAATAGATTTCCGTTGACTTGTTTGATTCCCTTTTCCTTCAATGCAGCTGCTAGCGCTTGTAAATCAGCTGGGGTCAGACTTGGATCACCGTAACCTTTCAAGACCAGATCTCCCTGGAGTACACCTGCTACGGATACTTTTCCATCCACATATACTTCTGTCTTCCATTGATAATCAGGACCCAATTTGTCCAAGCCTGCAATCGTCGTAAACAGCTTCATGTTGGACGCTGGTATATAATTGCGGCCAGAGTTGTGCTGATACAAATAGGCTTTTTCGGTCAGATCATACACGGCGATACCTGCGTACATGCCCATGCTATTTTCGTCCTTTTTTAAATCGGAGAGGTATTTCTCAATACTCGCGGATAGCGGATTTGCTGCTAGTGTCTTGCTTTCGGCAAAGGCAGGCACGACTGTCATGTGGAGGATGAGCGCAAGCATGAGAAGCCATGTACAGATACGTCTGACATTTAGGTGATTCATAAAGACCTCCTTGTCCTATTGTTTTCATTTGAAGAAAAATAAGCAGCACGCCCCCATGATAGCATGTAATTTATATTTTCGAAATATTACCATAATACCAAATGCAAAATCTGATTAATAATCTTTCCTCTGTCCATACTAATTTTCATGTCTATCCAAAAGAGAGGGGAAGCATCCATGTTTTACCGAGTAGTACTCATCCTTTTCCTTCTGACCGGTACCGTTTTATTTCCAGTATCTGCTGCACCAGCTATAGGCGATCTTGAGATAGATGCTACAACAACCACCAACTGGCAGGAACTGGTGAAACGAAGCGAATTGATCGTAGTCGCGTGGGCAGACTCGGCCCAGCACTCTTATCTAACCAGGCATACCATTGACGAGGCAAAACTAGTAAACTACACCCAAACCCTGCAAGTAAAAAAAGTACTGAAGGGATCTCCTCCACGGCTCCTAAATGTGGTAAGCACCGGTGTAGAACCTATGCCCGACGCCTCAAGCCCGCTCAATTACAAATATCCGGGTCCTCTCGGTGAAGGGAATTACGTGCTGTTTCTCCAACCTGTGAAAGGCACCTCCTACTACAGTATTACGGGCCTGTGGCAAGGCGTTTATCCCCTGTATCAAGGGCGAACAATAGCACTTGAGGGTGTCGGTTTTCCGGAATTAAACCAACTGTCATTATCAGAGCTGGAACAAAAGATACAGAGTGTCCGTCCATAGGAACTCCGGTTTTCTTCCAGCAAAAAAGCCGCGTCAGGTTGCTCTGAGCGGCTTTTTTGCGTACACAGCTATGTGTATTCATTTGGACATTGCATACATGAAAATCACCATGGAAACGGCACAAGCAACGATGACACCAACAAAACCAAGAATAACCAGTTTGTTGTTGTTTTTGTTGTTCGGATTCTCGCTCATAGAAACTACTCCTCGTACAAGCATTCACCTCTTATTATAAAGGGAACGACTGCGAAAGGGAAACGAAGGTTGTGAATAAAGGAAGAATCTTCTTAAAAAACTTCTCCAAAAGAATACGCCTGGTCCAATTTACTTTACAAGATCGCGCATAACCTGCTCGGCTTTTACATCGCTCGAAATCAGCTTTTCCTTTTTCATCCAGTCAATCAGGGTCTGCCACGATTCAGCCGTCTGGTAGCCAAATGGCTTGTCAGCCGCATCCATAAGCGGGATCAGGATATCCAGGCTTTTTGTCTCGATGTCTTTTTCCAACGGGAACTCTCCTGACTGTTTTGCCAGCAGCAGATCAAGAGCTTTTTCCTTATTGTTCTTCACATATTCTTGTCCTTTAGCAATGGCACGCATGAACGCTTCAATCGCTGCCTGCTTTTTGCCCAGCGTGTCATCACTCGAGGTCAGAACCAGCTCATAGTAGTCTGGAACGCCAAATTCAAACGGTTTGAAAGCATGAACGGCCACACCATTTTTTTCGAGAATCAGCTGCTCGTGGTTGATGTATCCACCTACTACGGCATCTACTTTCTTACCAGTCAACGCTGGCACGATGTCAAAACCAATGTCCGTGAAGGCTAGAGCTGAATCGTCTCCACCTGCGTGCTTCACCACTGTGCGAACAATGGATTCATCAAGCGGAATGGATGGGTAGCCTATGTTCTTTCCTGCCAGCTTTTGAGGAGTATCTATCCCGCTTTCCTGACGAGTCATGATGACATTAAGCGGGTGGCGAACGAGTGCTCCAACAGAGACGACGGGAATTCCTTCTGAACGTGCTTGAACGACCTGCGGCTGGTAGCTGATTGCCAGATCTACTTTACCAGCGGCTGCCATTTTCAATGGATCGTTGCTATCTGAAGGCATCTGCAGATTCACTTTAAGGTTTTCCGCTTTAAAAAACCCTTGATCTTCCGCTGCATAGAGGAAGGAATGTACCGCATTCGGGTACCAGTCCAGCGCAATCGTCAGCTCCGTAGGTTCTCCTCCCTTCGTTTCCGGTGCCGGTTGAGTAGTGCTGCCCGATTGATTCCCACACGCGGCTAGACCTGTAGCAAGTGCCAAAGCGATGAGTGTCTTGGTCCATTTATGAATCTGTTTCATTGGTGTTCCTCCTAGTTTTTCACCTTGATGCTTTTTTTCCCTTTCCCATGTGGAGTAAAATACCGCTCGATTCTTCCTACCACCCAAAAGAGCAGCATCCCGAGTACCGACAAAAGCAGAACGGATGCAAAGAGCGCGGGGGCTTGGAAATTACCTGATGCGCGCCGCCCGAAATACCCCAGACCTTCACTGGCACCTAGCCACTCCCCGATGGTTGCTCCCGCTACACTATATGTAGCTGCTACCTTCAATCCGCTGAAAAAGTGCGGCAGACTTGATGGCAGCTGCAGCTTCGTAAAGATTTGCGCTCTTGTCGCGCCCATCGTTTTCAGCAAATTCAATGTCTCTTTGTCTGTGGAGCGCAGCCCATCATACGTATTTACCACGATCGGGAAAAAGGTAAACAAAATGGTGACGGCAATTTTCCCTGACAAATCATAGCCAAACCACAAAATGAATAAGGGTGATAATGCTATAATTGGGATTGTTTGGGAAATGACGATATATGGATAGACCAATCGTTCGACTACGCGACTCATGTTCATCGCAAAGGCGAGCGAAATCCCAAATAAAATAGAAATAGAAAGTCCCATCAAAACTTCTTTCAACGTCGCCCACAAATGCAGACCCAGAAGCGACTCACGCAGCTCCCACAGCGAAATAGCTACTGCACTTGGTGGAGGCAGAATGAACGGCGGGATCGCCAGCAACCGGCAAGCAGCTTCCCACGCGATCAAGAACAGCGCGATCGAAATTCCAAACCATACACCTCTCTGCCAATTGCCCATCAAGCCTCCCTCCCCAGCGGCTGCTTGCTGCGCTGTTTGCGCAAAAGGTCCCAAATTTCTTCACGCAAGGCTAAAAATCCAGGCTGATTGCGACTGATAAGGGTGCGCGGACGATTGATCGATACCCGCAATTCTATCGGTTTGGTAATCGGTTTCCCAGTCAAGACGATGACGCGATCCGCCAGCAAAATGGCCTCATCTATATCGTGCGTTATCATCAGCATCGTGCTATTCGTCTCCTGCCATTTGGCCATCAGCCATTCCTGCATATCCATTCTCGTAATCCCATCTAGTGAGCTGAATGGTTCATCCAAGAGCATCATGTCGGAACCGGAAAGCAATGCTCGCAAGAAGGAGACACGCTGGCGCATGCCGCCAGATAGCTGCGAAGGGTAAGCATCTGCCCATTCCTCCAAGCCATACCGTGGCAGCTCTGCTCTCACTTTCGCCTGAGCAGCTTTTTTGGAAAGACCCTGGATCTCGAGAGGCAGCGCTGCGTTTTCGACAATCGTTCGCCATGGCATCAGCAAATCGCGCTGGGGCATATAGCCGACCTGCCCCAGTCGATCTGCCATAGGTTCGCCGCCTAGCAGAATCTCTCCCTGCTCGGGCTGCAAAAGCCCTGCTACCAGTTGAAACAGCGTGCTTTTACCAATCCCGCTAGGTCCGATAAGACTGACGAACTCCCCTTTTGCCACGTTCAAATCAAAGTTGTCGAGAATCGGCTGATCGCCATAGGCAAACCGGACACCGGCGAAGGCTAGTTGATTTCGCACGGCCACATTTCCTTTCTGTATGCCATCTCCCAGAACAAATACTCCATTTTGGACGTGTACAGGAAATGCTCTTCGAGTCTCGCTAGCTCTTGCTCGTTTTTTCCATCAGCCAACTGGTTCATCACATCAATCAGCCATATCGCAAGCTGACCGAATTCATCCGAACTATAGGTGCGCACCCATTCGCCGTACAGCTCATGTTCGAGAGCACCCTCCACTTTGGCGAGCCGCTTGCCGATTTCCCAATAGCTCCACGTGCAAGGCAAGATCGCGCTGACCACTTCAGCCAGCGACCCCTGGTGAGCCACTCGCAGCATATAGCTCGTATAGGCGAGCATGGCAAAGGAAGGCTCTGTCGCTTCTAGCTCTGCGCGGGAAATTCCGAATCGCTCTGCGTATTGACGATGCAGGGCCATTTCGCTAGTGAGCGTTGATTCCTGCAATCCGGCAAACTTGGCGCTGGTGGTCAAATCGTACGCTTTGGCGCTGGCGATCGCGAACATTTTGGCGTAATCGATTAAATAAATATAATCTTGCTTCATGTAAAACTTGAACGAATCAACGGGCAAGTTGCCATCACCCATTCCTGTAACGAACGGATGCTGATGAATACGCTCCCAAAGCGGAGCTACGCTATTTAACAAACGGTCGGTAAATGTTGCCATGATCATCGTCTCTCCTTCGCATTTTTTGCCGTATTGCACCATTCGGCGATAAAGCGCGCCATGATCTGGGCAAATTGGACGAGCTGTTCGGGATGGATGGATTCATCGACGGTGTGAGCATGTTTCAGCTCTCCCGGCCCAAATAGAACAGCGGGTATTCCCGCATGGGCAAACCAGCCCACGTCGGTCACACTCGGAGACATATCTACCATCGGCTCTTGCATGAGCTGCTCTTCATAAGCGGATCGCAGCATCGCGAGCCCGGGATGCTCCAGGTCCAATTCGAGTGACGGGAAGATTTCTCCCCGTTCTTCGATCATCGAGCGGCCACCCCAGCGAAATGTGGGCGGATTATCTCGCAGCCACAGGTCAGCGGCGGCAGCTCGATGGATATGGTCTTCGACTTCTCGAATAATCTCTTCGTAGGTTTCGTTCGGGTAGAAGTGAACCGTAATCCACAATGCGCAACGATCCGCGATGAATGCCGCGTGGCGACCGCCTTCAATCACTGCAGGATTGATTGTATTGCTTCCAGCAGAGAAGCCGGGGTACGACTTCATCACTGCCCAGTCGCGCTCTAAATCCTGCAGGGAAGCGATGATTTTCATCATTTTTTCGATCGCAGAGGCACCACGTACCCCTCCACCCGCATGAATCGTTTTGGACCGCATGCCGTCATGCAGCGTAGTCGGGCTCTCAATCGTAATCCATCCGGTAATGACCCCGCCCTGTCCCTGCATGTGCAAATCGCTGGAATCCACAACCACTGCATAATCGGCCGTGTAGCCGCGTTCTATCGCAACCAGCGTGCCTGCCTCCCCCGCTTCCTCTCCGATGACGGATTGGAAGAGCAAGTCGCCTTTCAGCTCGATCCCGTGTTCCCGAAGCATTTTAATCGCGAATAGAGACGCTGCGAGGGCACCTTTCATATCCGATACACCACGACCGTAGAGTCGACCGTTTGCGCCTTTCGTCAAAGCAAAAGGCGGGTAGGTCCAACCACTGTCATCGCCTACCTCAGCCACGTCCATATGCCCATTGATGATAAGGCTGTTGGCCGCGTTTGATGCGGTGCCCGGAAGACGGCCTACTACATTGTCGTCCCCAGGGTAAACTTCCCAGCGGTCTAACTGAAAGCCCATGGCCTGCAATTCATTTGCCAGAAACGTTTGTGCGCCGTTACTATTACGTGCTGGCGGACTTACGGTTGGGTAAGCGATCAGCTCTTGCAATAACGCGAACATCTCTTCTTTCCGGTTGTCAATGGAGTCAATCGCTTCTTGCAGACGGTCCACGTTACTCAATCATCCCTTCGGTAGGACTGCTTGCTGATGCATAACGTTTTTTAGCAATTCTGCCGGCGAGGAAGCCTTTGCGTCCGGCTTCAACTCCTAGCTTCATCGCTTCGGCCATCAGTACAGGATTTTCTGCGAGAGCGACTGCTGTATTCAGCAAGACCCCGTCAGCGCCCAGTTCCATTGCTTTGGCACAATCAGCAGGGGCACCGATGCCCGCATCGACGATGATTGGGACTTTGGCTTCTTCCATGATGAAGCGCAGGTTGTTTTCATTCACAATTCCTTGTCCAGAACCAATTGGAGAGGCGCCTGGCATAACAGCGTGGACCCCTACTTCCTGAAGACGTCTCGCTAAAATAGGATCATCATTGGTGTAAGTCAGTACAATAAAGCCCTCTTCCACGAGGATCTTCGAAGCTTCCAATGTGCCGATCGGGTCAGGCAACAATGTTTTCGGATCGCCGATCACTTCGACCTTGATCATGTCACACAATCCAGATGCTTTTGCCAGGCGAGCGATGCGCACCGCTTCTTCTGCGGTATAAGCGCCTGCTGTATTGGGCAGCAAGGTAAATTTTTTCAGATCGAGCTGTTCCAAAAAGTTAGGCTCTTGCGGATTTTCCAAATTGAGCCTGCGAATGGCAAAGGTGAGAATTTCCGCTTCTGAGACCTCTACTGCTTTTCCTTGTGTTTCCAAATCAGAAAATTTACCGGTCCCGAGCAGCAAGCGCGACCGAAACTCATAAGGTCCAATTTTTAAAGTATCCATGAAATTTATCCTCCTCCGACAAAATGAACGATTTCTATCCGATCTCCATCTGCAATCGGCGTCGTCTCGTACAGGGAACGGTCGATGATCTCACCATTCTGTTCTACTACGACAATTTTCTCTTGCAGTTGATAAGAAGCCAGCAGCGCACGTAGCGTGGTGATTTCTGCTGCCAGCTCTACTTTCTTTCCATTCAGCTGAACAACCATACTATTCCTCCTTCTGAAGACTCGTTGGGGACTGTTTACCTTCGCCTTTCGGACACGAAAAAACGGCTTCCCCTGCCAGATGGAGTCAATCCAGTCAGACAGAAGAAGCCGAATAACGGTACACCCAAGGACGAATGGCAAGAAAAAAACCATCCGCCTTGGATGGTTGGGGTTCGATCCTCTCAGGAGAAGTCTTGGCTTGAGCTTTTCCCACTCAAATAGAATTCTTCCTGTGATAACGATTCGCTATACCTCTTCCTCCGCTGGCATGACCCAGGTCAGGTTCAACGGTCAGTAACACACTCGTTACAATCTCAGCCAACGCTGCTCGGCTCCCGTTTGGTAGTAAACCTTTTCAATTGTCGTTCGTTCGAGTTCTACAGTACCACTCTATTTTGAGTTTGTAAAGGTTTCCTTGTGCATAGCTTCCAATTCAACGAGACAACGCTGTGCCCAGAGCGACATTTTTTTCAATTTGTCCATTTCACGCTCCATCGCCACACGGACCGATTCCTTGTAATCTGGAATGGCCCCATTATAACGGATTGGACCGCTCGCAGGCGTCATGAACTTTTCTTGATAGGAGAGTGCAGGTCTTTGATGAAACATTGGAACGTCTACTTCAAAGGACGTGTGCAAATCTCCCTGTGTAGGAAATTTGGTTACAGCCAGCACCTTTACCAACAGCTTGCTATCATGGGTTTCCAGCACTTCGGTAATGTATTCTCCGGTCTTTTGCGTTACACGTACGATATCTCCCGGGTTCCAGATCATCATGATCCCCTCCTCAAACATGTTAAACTGATTTTTTAGTTGGTTTTCTGCTGCAACGCTGTTTCTACTAGCTTGCGGGCGTGAGCAAGAACTTCTTCGACAGCGATAACCGGTTGTCCGCCACCTTGGGCCATCGCTGGATTTCCGCCGCCTTTCCCCTGAATGAGCGGCAGTGTTTCTTTTAGCAACTGATTGACAGCTACATCGACTGCTTGCCCGCGTGCAAATACGAGCTGCATTTTTTCACCTGACGTTGCGAGCAGGCACACTGCGTCTGGTGCTTCACTGGTCATCAATTGAGCCAATTGCTGGAGTTCTTGAATGGTACGGTCTGCAGTGGAAAGTTGAATCAAGCGTGCATTTCCGATTGTGACAGCATTCGCAAGCTGCTCGCGAATCTCTACCTCTAGCAGCAGTTTTTCTTTTTCTGCCAGGCTTTGTTTTAATGCCTCTCGTTCCGCTATTATTCTCTCTGCTTGCGAAACCAGCTCAGCCTCGCTCGTAATAAGCTGACGAGCCAGCTCACGAACCGTCGCTTGCTTGCGGGTGTAATCACGCATGGCGCGCCACCCGCAAATAAACTCCAGGCGAATGTTGCCGCGGTGACGTTCCCAACCCAAGATTTTAATCATGCCGACTTCCCCTGTACGTGCAGGGTGTGTCCCTCCACATGGATTGTAGTCAAAATCGGGAATCATCACGACGCGAATGTTTTGGGTAACCGTGGGCTGTTTTTTCAATGGCAATGTTGCCAGCTCTGCTTCCTCTACAAACCGGGCGATGATGGGGTGATTTTCGAGGACCACCTGATTGGCGCTCTGCTCTACCTTCGCCCATAAGTCCTCGTTCAGCTCTTCGAGAACGACGTCAATCGTGACGCGCTCCTTGCCTAAATGAAAGGCAACCGTTTCCGCCTGTGCCACTTCGAGAAAGGCAGCAGAGAGGATATGCTGTCCCGCATGCTGCTGCATGTGATCAAAGCGTCGTTCCCAATCAATCTGACCGGTGACCTTTGTCCAATCTTCTGGCAGTGGGGATTCGAGTCGATGACGTACTTCCCCGTCCACCTCTTCTACATCCATTACTCGAATATCACCTAATACACCATGGTCACAAGGCTGTCCGCCACCTGTTGGGTAAAAAGCCGTCTCCGCAAGTACGGCATAAGGAGTGCCGTCCTCCTCCGTCCCGCGTTTCGTTACTTGGGACGTAAATGATTGAATATAAGCATCTTGGTAATACAATCTATCGTTCATCGTTACTCCTTGCTGCATGGAACAGTTCCGACACTCGTCATGTGCTCCAGCCATTTTCTCCCGGTAGGGGTTGCTAGTATAATAGAGTCAGGAGGTGTTTTCTTTGACCAAAAAGCTGTTTACTCTAGAAGAAGCCAACGAATTATTGCCTTATGTTCGCGAAGAGCTCTCCTTTTTACAGGAGTTCAAATGCTCTTTTTATAACCTTTATCAACAACGTGAGCAGGTAAAAAAACAACAGCCTACAGACGATGAAGAACTGTTTTCACTGGAATGCCGTCTCGAATTTATGGAAATGGAAGCTCAAACGCGTATTACCCGACTGATCTCAAAAGGGATACAGGTCAAAGATGTAGACATTGGCTTGTTCGACTTTCCAGCAATCATGAACGGCGAGGAAGTGTTGTTGTGCTGGCGTGCTGGCGAGACTGCCATTACCCACTATCATGGAATTCACGACGGCTTTGCTGGACGCAAGCGCATCGACTGATGATGGCTCGCAACCTTTACAAATCCCACTGATTAACCTAGCAGCAGATCCATCTGTGTTTCACGATTCAAGCGCTCCTCAGGGCTGGCCAAATCATACTTTTTCAGCAGATGGAACCATGCATTGAGGCTCTCCTGGGACAATTCTGTCTGTAATAATGCTTGCAATTGTGTCACACGTTCACTGGACAGGAATGGCGCTTGTTCTGCCAACTTGTTTTGTACATCCTCTACGCTGTGATCCAGCTTGCATTCACCCATGTACTTTCGTCCTCCCTCATTATGATAGGCTTTTAGCCATCATACCATGATTCTCCTGACGAAAAAAAGGCGTACAAACCTCTGGGATTGTACGCCTCATGCTTATGCTCTTTTGCGAACACGAAAGTTTTCATCAATGAGCAGCCAATTTTGCGGAAATGGCAAACCCAGCTTCCAGTAGCTCACGCCCCGCAATCCAAGCTGTTTAACCAAATTAAACTTCGCTTGGATCGACCGAGCGTCTTCGAACCAAACCTGATGCTTCTTGTCATCCTCTGTGTATTCAAAAAACGGTGCCTGCGCTCGGTAGTCATACCGGATCGGCACATTTTGCCGTGCTGCCAGGGCAATCGCTGCCTGCGGACTAAGTGCCTTTGCGGTTGTACCCGGCTGATAAGGCAGTGTCCAGTCGTACCCATACAAATTTTGCCCCATCATGATTTTCTCAGCCGGCATTTCAGTCAGCGCATACTGCAACACTCTTCGCACCGGACCAATCGGAGATACAGCCATCGGTGGCCCACCACTATATCCCCATTCATAGGTCATGATGACGACGAAATCTGCCAATTCCCCTATTGCCTTGTAATCGTGGGCAGCGTACCATTTTCCAGGCTGCTCCGCACTCGTCTTTGGCGCTACGGCGACAGACATCATTAGTCCCGCTGCATGTGCCCGGTCACGCGCTTTTCGCAGGAAACGGATATAGGCCTCGCGATCTTCTGCCGGGAGTGCCTCCATGTCAAAATGGATATCCCCCATCCCAAGTTCTTGTGCCGTACTGATCATCGTATCCAGCAGCTTGTTTTGCAGTTCTTCGTTATTCAAAATGAGACCGCCCAGCTCCGAGCTGAACTGGTCCTTTTCCAAATTAGTCACTACGAGCATAAGTACGACTTGGTTGTTTTTGGCGATGGATTGGAAATCATTAAGAGCTGGGCGTGCCAGCGTGCCATCCCGTTTGATGCGAAAGCTAAAAGGAGCCAAGTAAGTGAGATGGGGTGCAGCCTGACGCACGTCGGCTTCCAGATCGGGTGAAACAGTTCGCCTCGGTTCTGCATACGCATTGAAGTCGGCTGCACGTCTTGGTCGAGGCGGGATATAGAGCCGCTGTCCGATTTCGAGCGGACGATACTGGGAAATTCCATTGACCCGTGCAAGCTCTGCCGCACTTATCTGATACCGTTGCCCAATTGTATAAAGGGTATCTCCCTGCTTGACCCAATAATAGCTGCCAACAATTGGGATTACCATCGCCTGCCCGATAACAAGATTCTCTGGGTTAGGCAAATCATTTGCCTGTTCTATCGCCGCTGGGGTCGAATCGTACGTTTCGGCGATGCTGGACAAGGTTTGTCCCGTTTCCACCACATGAATTTGCACACGCCTCCTCCTTCACAATACTTCTCTTTTCTTTGTTATTCATTGCGAAGGGATTAGGTGTATGTCTAGACGAATGGTTTTAGTACGTCATACAAAAAAGCGACAGATTGAATGGCATAATGCTGCGCTACGAGCTCTCCTTTTTCAAACAGCAAGAGCGCTGGGACACTGGTAACCTGGCAATGCTCTACGAACGCATGCGCCGTATTGATGTTGAGCTGATAAATGGAGACCGTTGGCAGCGCTTCACTGGTTACATTAAGCATCCGTTCTGCCAGCTTGCATGTGCCGCACATAGGTGTATAAACAAACAGAGCGAATGACTTCTGGTCTTTCAATAACTGATTAAGTATCATCTCGTTTACTTCTTGCAAAATTCGCCTCTCCTTCCTCCCCCAAATAACATGATGCTTAATGCTAGAACCAAGCGCTTATCCTGTCAACCTTTCCATGAAAATGAATGTATCCAAAGCGCCATAACAACAAAAAGTCGATGGCACCTGTGAACAGGAACCGTCGACTTTTTCCCCTTGCTTTGTTCTTCTTTTCCGTTGATCATGATACTGCTGAGAACGTTCGCCGATTAACGAGCGATGGTGGTGTTGGCAAGCTCTTCCGTCACCGTGCAAACAGCGGAAGAATCCCAGCTTCCTTTGCCTTGCGCCTTCGCAGCCTCATACATTTGGGCAACGGTGGCTCCGACGAGAACAGGTACTTGCTGCTCACGGGCCGTTGCAGAGTAGAGTTGTAGATCTTTATGCATGTGATCGAGCGAAAAGATGGACTTTTGGTAGGTGCCGTACAAGATATTGGGACCAAATACAGATAGGACCCGGTTGTGAGCTGAACCCTTATCGATGACTGCCGCTAATTTATGTGGATCTACGCCTGCCTTTGCACCTACTGTTAAGGCTTCACCCAAGGCAGTCGTAATGACCGCCACCACGGAATTGTGGCAAAGCTTGGCTACCTGGCCTGCTCCTGATTCTCCCAGGTAGAAAACCTCTTTTCCGATCGCCTTTAGGTAGGGCATGATCTCCCCGAGTTTGGACTCGTCGCCGCCAACCATGATGGTCAAGGTCCCTGCCGCAGATCCTGCTGGTCCTCCGCTCACCGGACAATCAAAGTAGTAGATTTGTTTTTCAAGCGCCTTTTGGTTTAGTCGCTTGGCAGTAGCCGGATCAATGGTGCTCGTATCGAACACGTAGCTGCCCTCAGTCAGAGATTGATAGAGTCCATCCTCGCCAAGCATCACCTGCTCGACAATCGCAGGTCCCGGCAAAGAAGCAAATACTACGGAAGTGACTGAGCCCACAGCCTGCGGTGACGCGACCACATGAGCCCCTTGCTCCGTTGCCCACTGCTGAGCCGCCGGATTTGGGTCGTATGAATATACCTGATACCCTTTTTTGAGCAAGCTGCTAATCATTCCCTTGCCCATAGCCCCAATGCCAATGACACCTATCGCTTCCATCCCTCTTCCCCCTACTCTCTTACGACTTATGCTCGAATATAGACGGTTTTGGTCTCGACATAAAAATCGAGTGCCGACTCCCCTTGCTCTCTTGGACCCAGACCTGATATCTTTTTGCCGCCAAACGGGAACTGTGATTCAAAGTGCGTAGAAGGCATATTCACATGCGTGACACCAGATTGAATGCCTTTTACGAATTGGAATGCTTTTTGCAAATCATTGGTGAATATCGTAGACGACAAGCCAAATTCCACTTGGTTGGCGATTTCCATGGCATGTTCAAATGATTCCACATCAATGACTGCGATGACGGGAGCAAAGATTTCTTCTTTCGCAATCGTCATCTCTTGTGTGATCCCCGTAAAGACTGTCGGAGCCACAAAGTATCCGTTTGCCAAGTCGCCTTCCACGAGTCGCTTGCCGCCGCATTCGAGCACGCCTCCCTCCTCGATTCCCTTTTGTACATAATGGAGGTATAGGTTTAGCTGATGCTCGTCCACCACAGGACCATTATTGCTCATCGGATCGAAGCCGTCCCCTACTTTCATGCTCTTGGCACGCTCGATCAGCTTTGCTTTTACCTGCTCGGCTACCTCAGGGACAACCAATACACGGCTCGTCCCGGTACAACGCTGTCCGTTGTCAAAAAATCCACTGGTCACGATGCAATCTATCGCCAGATCAATGTCCGCATCTGCCAAAATGATGGCTGGGTTTTTGCCGCCCATCTCCGCCTGAATTTTGCCGCCACGCACTCCTACAGCCTGTCCCAAGGCCATGCCCACATCAGACGAACCTGTAAAGGAAATTCCTTTGACCAGCGGGTTATTCGCAAGCTCGTCCCCAATAACAGATCCCGGCCCTGTCACTAGATTGACGACTCCTGCAGGAACACCGCTTTCGATCAGCAGTTCTACGAGCTTGACACTGATCAATGAGGTGTTGCTGGCTGGCTTAAAGACAACCGTATTTCCTGCGATAATGGCCGGGACGATTTTCCACAAGCCAATTCCCAGAGGAAAGTTCCACGGAGCAATAATCGCAAAGACTCCGATTGGTTCACGCACGGTATAGCCAATGACCCGCTCATCAAAGGATGGAACGGTTTGACCTGTCAATCGTGTCGCCTCTCCCGCCAATTGTTTCATCGAAGTGATCGTCTTGTTCACTTCACCCCGTGCTTCACGAAGCGTTTTCCCCACTTCACGCGTGATCGTTTCCGCTAATTCTTCTTTATGCTTTTCTAGCAGATTGATTAACGAGAACAGGAATTCTCCGCGAACAGGCGCCGGCGTTTTGGACCACTTTCCAAACGCTTCGGCAGCAGCCTCGATTGCCACACGAGCATCCGCTCCATTCGATTTTTGAAAATATCCGAGAACCTCTGCTGTTTGTGCAGGGTTGGTGCTGGCAAATACTTGACCGGTGTGGCTAGTGACCCACTCTCCGTTGATGTAGTTCTGGTAAGTCGCTGTCATTTTATCCCCGCCTAACGTTTTGTCTTGTAAGAGTATTGTATAAATTCGAAATAATACTTACAATGTGTGTACACACATATTTTATTCTATTTAAATGTGTATATCTCCATAAGGAGGCGAAGGGATGGCTGCATTTGCCTATCTGTTGTCCCGAATACATCAATACTATGGTGATACTCCCTTTACGATCTGGTTGAAAGGCTCTCGTGACCGCCATCTCCATCTCTATTATTCAAGCGAATCCAAACAAAAAGCCCCGTTCTCCATAGATAGCAAGCCGAGCGAAGCCTCTTTTGTGGCGGGCGAAGACCGTTATCGCTATGAAGAACAACTAGACTGCTGCTATCTCCGCTTCTTTTTTGCGGAAGAGGGACAAGCCCTCGTCATGATGGAAACAAAAGCTACGTCCTCTCCTCCCCTCACTTCTGAACAGTGGGAGATTCTATGGCTCGGCTTTCAATTATTTATGGCGGAGGAAACCATTCAAACCAAGAACCAAGAATGGGCCAAGCTTTTACAAGGGATTCACTCGATTTCGGCCACCTTGGATGTGGAGGACATCATCCGCGATATTATCGGAAATGCATTGGCTGTTATCCCGGCAGCGGACGCCGGGCTGCTTCACCTTTACGATGCAGACATAGATCGGCTGGTTCCAAAGGCTACGGTCGGTTTTCATGATACGGTCTATCGCAACTTTAAACTGCGTGTCGGCGAATCGATTGCCGGCAAGGTATTTCAGGACGGACAACCACGCATGTACCGCTCCCATCCAGAAACATCCCTAGCGATGATGGACTTGTCCCCTGACAATTTTGACTCGCTGAATGACGCAAAAGCACTGCGTGATTTGACTGGCCTGTTGTGTGTGCCCATCTCGTTGGAGCAAAAACGCATCGGAGTCCTTGTCTTGCATCAGTTTCATCAGGAAAATGTGTTTTCTGCCTACGATCTCGCACTGCTCCAAGGATTTGCTGACCAGACTTCGATCGCCCTGCAAAACGCGCAATTGTATGCAGAAGCTCGTCAGGCCTATCAAAATATGGCCGCGATCAGCGAGCAGCTACGGGTAAAGCATGACGATCTGGTCAAACGAAATAAAATTCACGAGTCCATCAAGCAGCTTTCTCTGCAAAATAAAGGGACTGAAACCATCGTAAAAGCGCTTGGCAGGATGACCACCAAACAGGTATATTTCGCAGATTGGCTCGAACAGCGATACTACCCTGAGGAAAGCCCTATCCTGTTTAGCTGGGATGAACTCTCCTCACTGTTAGCCGGGAAGCGACAGCCCGTTTCTATCCAGTTATTTTCTGACCAAAAGCAAAATGATCAGCTTTGTTATCTCTATCCCCTGTCAAATGGCAGTGTTTTTCTAGGATGTCTTCTGATTCTGATCAAAGAACGCCATCTGTCCGAATTGGAAAGAGTCACGATCGAGCAAGGTAGCGCCGTCCTCACCCTCGATCTGGTGAAAAAACAATCGCTTAGCTCTGTTTTGTACAAGCGTACCCACGACATATTTCAAGAATTGATCACCAGTAAAGGTAGTGAACTCCTCGATCGCGCCAGAGAGTTCGGATTGCAGCCGCAGGGAGACTTTTTAGTCATCTACGCTTTTTTAAGCCGCTGTCATGACTTGTCCTTGCTCGAAGCTAATATCCATAGGCTGGTGACCAGATGGAAATGGGAGTTCTCCAGTTGTCAGGTTCTGACGTATGGGTTTCACAACCACGTCACGATACTGCTTCAGCTCGCAAGCACCCACGAGGTGCAGGAAGTGATCGAACGACTGTCTGATGCGGTAGATGAATGGGAGTTGGCTAAAGAAGTATCGCTTTCGATTGGGGCTGGCAGTGTGGTCTCTGGCGTGGAGCAGATCGGAAAAAGCTTCGAGGAGGCGAAAAAGGCAGCGCATTATTTGACGAATCGAGGTCGCTCGGGCGTCGTGCGCTATGGAGATTTGGGTGTCAACCGCTTGATGCTGAACCAATCCCAGGAAGATATTGATGCCTTTATCCACGATGTCTTTGCACCATTATGGGAAGGACACGAAAAGTATCAGGAGCTGGAACATACGTTGCTCACCTACATGAAATGCAGCCAGTCTCCACAGCAGGCAGCACGTGATCTACACATTCACGTCAATACGTTGTATCAGCGATTGAAGCGTATAGAAGAGCTGCTCCAGATTGATTTGCGACGTCCGGAAGATTTGCTCAAGGTGCAGCTGGCCTGTCATTTGCGCCAAGAATAACGATTTTGTGGTAATGATGGGGAATTTTCCAAACGAAAAAACCAGTTTAAAACGTTCGCGTTGTTTTAAACTGGTTTTATGAAAAAAATCGTAGTTGGATAAACGACAGATACTAGGTTCTCAAGGTGCGACGCAGGATTTTACCTGTGCTGTTTTTAGGCAGCTCTGCTACAATCTCCACCTGTCTGGGTACCTTGTATTTCGCGAGTTTTTCTTTACAAAACGCAACGATCTCTTCTTGTGACACCGCAACTTCCTTTAACGCGACGAATGCTTTGACGGCTTCCCCATGCACCTCATCCGGTATACCGATCACGGCTGCTTCAATGATAGCTGGATGCTGGTAAAGTACCTCCTCAACTTCACGCGGGTACACATTATAGCCATCGACTAGAATCATATCTTTCTTCCGGTCGACGATGTAGACGTAGCCCTCTTCGTCCATGCGAGCTAAATCTCCTGTATAAAGCCAGTCATCTTTGAGCGCTGCACGGGTATCCTCTGGCAAACCGAGGTAGCCTAGCATCACGTTCGGTCCTTTTACGACCAGTTCCCCGACTTCCCCGCGGGGCAATTCGTTACCCTCGGGATCAAAAATTTTGTTGGTCACCCCCGGAATGTCAATTCCAACCGAACCAGGCTTGCGTGTTCCCCGCAGTGGGTTGAATGCCGTAGCTGGCGCGGCTTCAGAGAGACCGTATCCTTCGAGAATTTTCAATTCATACTTGGCTTCAAATTTATGGAGCAGTTCTACTGGCATCGAGGCACCACCCGAGCAGCAGAGACGGATAGAGGAGAAATCATCTTTTGTCGCGTTCGGTAGCTGGAGCATGTAGTTATACATCGTTGGCACACCCGCAAAGCAGGTACCTTGTTGCTCGCGAATGGTATTGACCACTTCAACCGGATGGAATCTCGGCACAATCAACATAGTCGCGCCGTACCGTACCGGGCCATTCAAGCATACAGTCATGCAGAAGACGTGAAACATCGGCAATACCGCGACAACCCGATCTTGTGGCGTGAGCTCGAAAAGAATGCCCATCGCTTCTGCATTCGAAGCCATATTGCGGTGAGAGAGCATGGCACCTTTTGGCTGACCAGTCGTACCTGAGGTGTACAAGATGACAGCCAAATCGTCCTCGCTCATTTCAGGAGATTCAAACCCTGTCTCAGCCTCCGCGATCAGTTGGTCAATCGCAGGTTCACTGCCTACTGGTTCCGTGTAGATGAAAAGCTCCAAATCAGGCAATTGCTCCTTGACCTCTGCCATGACTGGCGCAAGTGCTGCCAAAGCGATTACTGCTTTTGCCTTGCTGTTTGACAAAATAAAGCTGATTTCCCTAGGTGTGTAGATGGGATTCATCGGTACGACTGCCGCTCCTACCCGTAAGATTGCGTAGTAAGCGCTTACAAAATGTGGGCGGTTATCCATCAGTAAAGCAACAGAGTCCCCTTTTCCAATCCCGCGCTTGGCAAGTCCTGCAGCTAAGTAATCTACCTGCAGGTTTAGTTCTGCATAGGTTGTCGATTCCCCCAAAAATATGTAGGCGGGATGGTCTGGGAAGTTTTGAGCGCTTTGCTTCAGATTCTCGTTTAATAGATACATCACACATCTACCCCCTTTGGAAAATTGTAACATTCGAAATAATTCGGTTAAAGCTTTTCTTTTGTATAAAAATGTGGAAATAATAAGTCCCTTTTAAGAAACATTCGTAATCGGGGGGGCAGCCTCATTTTTTTGCTCATTTCGCTTTGCAAAAAGCAGGAATAAGATCCCAAATATAACAAAGATCAGAGCATTGACGATCATGGCATTACTAAAACCTGTACCGACATCACCTGCTGCCTGGACGATCGATCCGGTAACGAGCGGAGATATAATTCCTGCCAGCGTAACAAGGCTGGACAACACTCCTACGAGCAAGCCGGTACGCTCTGGCAAAAGGCTGCTGACAATAACCGACGCAGCTGTTCCGACAGAGAAAGCAAATCCTTTTCCTAGACATAGTGCAATTAATACGAATGCTGTTGATTGCAGGAAGGAAACCGAGTAGAAGCACAGCCCTCCCAAAATAATCGAAGTACCACCGATGAATACATAAGATTTGCGATAGCTGCGATGCTTTTTGTACAAACGATCACCCATCCAGGAAATCAGGATCGTCATCAACCCAGCCAGAAGCCCAGTCCCCGCGATGGCATAAGCCATTTGTTGATTCGTTAATTCCATGACTTTGACCAGATAGACTGGCTCCCAAACCGCCGCAAACGTCGTCCCCCAAATCTGTGCGAAATAGACGAGAAAACAGAGGATAAAAGTAGATGAAAGCAGGACCCCAGAGATGTCCGACCATTTCGCTTTTGGTAGAGTTGGCGTTTCTATTCTAGCAGAAGTCACACTTATTTGCGGTCTTTCCTTGCCGATCCATAGCCATATGAGCAGCCAGATCAGACTGAGCGCCCCCATAAAAGCCCAGGCGAAGCGCCAGCCGTTTGAATCAATTAACGAGACGAGCAACGGCGCTGAGGCTACCGCTCCGACGAATGCACCAAAGTTCACTGTTGAATAGACGAGACCGCGTTTTTCTTCGGGGAACCACTTGTTCAGATGGCTGACAATCGTAGCCCAAAATGGCCCTTCTCCAATACCTAATAGCACCCTCGCCAAAACCAACATCGGCAGTCCTGCGATCGCATAGGCGCCAAACTGGATTACCGTCCAGGAAATAGCCATGATAGCCAGCATCTTCTTGGTGCCGATACGGTCAGATAACGCCGCCCCTAAGATGCCCGCTATCGAAAAGAACCAGAAGAAGCTGCTTCCTACCAGCCCCCATTCCTTTTGTGACAAGGAAAACTCCTCCATGATCGGAACGGCGGAATATCCCGCGATGGTTTTGTCTGCATAGTTAATCATATAAAGCACAAACAGCATCACCATTGTAATTCTCGCCATCATACGTATCACTCCATTGTAATAAGGTAGAAATCAGATTTGGGTAAACATGATAGGGGCAAAGTCTTAGCTGAGTCTGATCCGACCAATCCCTCCTTCGATTTCGATTTCAGTGCCATAAGGGGCACTCAAAGCTTGCAGCTTTTCTAAAATATGTGTAGCTGCGCTTAATCTTGGCCAGCCCATCCGGTGAACAGGGAGCTCGTAACCAAGCTCGATAGGGTGCAGCTCCACCTCCAGCAATTCCCCATCCTGCATTTTCCAGATAGGAATGACCGATTCCCATACTTCCCTGTGCACGCAAAGCCCCCGCGTGTAGTTCGCACTCATGGCGCTTAAGGCATCAGCGACATTGTGGGTATGATCCAAGCCATAGTGTTCGTAAAAATCGGCGGGCTGACTAGTTACGGCTTCTGTTTGGAAAATAAAATCTCCAAGGCTGTAAAAGATCGGCCGATTGTCATAGATTTCGATTCCGCGCAAGAGATGCGGACCGTGTCCAACTACAGCGTGTGCCCCAGCATCAATGCAAGCTTTTGCAAAGGCAGGCAAGAAGTCAGCCGCTACTTCCTTTGCGTCTCCCTTCATCTCATGGGCGTGAATGCTGATAATCACGTAATCCGCTCGTCGCTTGGCTTCTTCGATCGTTTTTACCATTCGCTGCAGATCGCGCGGATGCGGCTGAGTGGTCGTACCCTCTTCCTCCCCCACCTTGAAACGCGCATTTCCGAAGAGGAAAACATCTTTCCCCGGATCATTCATGAAGCCTTCCTCGATCAACAATTTATTGAATGCATTGATATCTGTCGATTCAGCAATCTCCTGCAGCTGCCCAAGCTTCTCTTCCTTTATGTAGTGGGTCATGATGTAGCGCATCGGATTGATCCCGGGGCGACCGATGCTGTCAGAGCGTTGGTCTCCTGCCGCCCACCAAGGGTGGAATGTCGACGTAGCAGCAATCAAAGCCACTCGGGCTGATTCGCATTCGAGGTAACGGGGGGCACTTGCCTCTGCCAGATTCTTGCCTGCTCCCGCGTGAATAAAGCCGTACTCGTTCAAATGGCGCTCGGTAGCTTCTAAGCCACCGTACAAATAGTCCAACGTATGGTTATTGGCCCAGCCAATCAGATTAAAGCCGTAATCCTTCATCACCTGTAGGACAGATGGCGGTGACATCGCCCAGGTTCCGCCACTTTGGGCACTTGGGTAGCCTTCATTGTTGTGAACCGTCGTTTCCAGATTCGCGATTCGCACATCTGCCAGGTGCAATAACCGTGACACCTCTTGGAAAGCTTGATCCTTGTACGAAAGATTTCGAGTGATGAAGCTGTCTCCTGTTGCGGCAAAGAGAATTGGTCTTGTCATGATAACGTTCCTCCTTATAATCCGGTATCGTTTGTTCCTTCAAAAGATCGAAAAATCGTCATCGTCATCGCCGACAAATGAATACAGCTTTGAGCTGATTTCATCATAATGCTGCAGTCGTTTTTGCACATTTTCCGAGTCGTTTACCATCACCCCTTTGATCAGAACATTCAGCAAGGAGAACAGCATAGGCATCCCGCTCGTCGCTACAGGCTGGGGGGTCGTGATTTTTAATAAGAGATCGGCTGCCTGGCTAATGGGCGACAGCTCTCCCTCCGTAATGGCCAAGACCTTTGCTCCCAACGCTTTTGCCGAATGGACCATCGCTACCGTCTCGCTTGGGTGCCTCGGAAACGAAATGGCGATGACGAGCCACTCTTGTTCCCGCTCTGTAAGGAAGTAATCGGCGTTATCAACCGCCCCCGTATATAAATGAGTATTTCCCTTGATCGCATTCAGCGAGGAGAACAGCCATTTGGCGGGGATATGACACCAGCGGAATCCGACGACCACGATGCGGCTTGCCCGGATAATGCTGTCCACCGCCTGTTGCAAGAGATGGTAGTCGATTTGCTGCAAGCTCTGCTGTAAATAGGCAATATCCGTTTCAATGACCTGATGTGCATAATTGTCGCGGCTCAGTGTATCCTCGGTGTCCCGATATTTCTGGAAGGGTCCCTTTTTTTGGTCTCCGATCAAGAGGGATTTCTTGATCTCATCCTGAAGCTCTGTATAGCCGGAATAGCCTAATGCATAGCAAAAACGGATGACGGTTGCTTCACTGGTATTGGTCAGCTCAGCGATCTTTTTGGCCGTATGGATCGCAAGTAAACCTGGTTTTTCTATCGCGATCTTGGAAATGATTTTTTGGCTTGCCGTCAATTGACCATACTGCTTGCGAATTCGTTCCTTCACTTGCTGCTCCATACTGGATGCTCCTTTGCCATCGTTTTATCAAGCAATTTTGAGAATAGTATATCTTTTGAAGTAAAACACTTCAATACATCTCAAAAAATGTAGTTTACACTTCATTTTGGTGTATGTATTATCCTCTGCTCATTCTGCTCGTTGCACTTCCTGCAATACTCGCCTTTATCACTTCATTCGTACGAGTACCCGTCATTTTAATCGCTTTTGTCTGGACGCTGCCGTTTAGCTTGTATCTGTGGGCAGCATCCGGGGTTTACTGGCTGGCTATCGCTTGCTTCGGCTATTTTCTTTCCGCGTACTTGAAATTCCATGGGGTCCAAGGCCGCATTGGTTAATAGCTCATTCAAGCATGTACAAAAAAAGCCGCCCATAGTAGGGCGGCAGGAAAAGCTCATGCTATGGTAACATAACCTTGATGTGAACAAGGCGAACTAGATCGGGCTATCTTCCTGTGAGTCACTAAGAATACGTGCAATCTGCTCGCTGTCTGCTTCTCTGTAAACAAAGTCATGATAATGCGGTTGGTGGATGTCGATCCAGCCCTTTTCTACAGCCTTTTGGTAGTAATCCTTCGCACGCTTTGGCTCGCCGATCAAGTAAAACATGCAGGCTGCGTTCCAATACAGCGCCACATCTCCGTTCCAGTCCCAGCCATTACTCAGTGCTTGATCATAAGACCACGCTGCACGGGCGTAGTCTTTTTCGACCCCAACCTTTCGATCACCATGCATGTAATAGTTCCCGTTGACCAAGAGGTTGTTTAACGGGCGATTCCACCCGAACAGTACTGAATAATCTGCCAGCAGTCTAAAACCTACAGACAAGGCTGTCTTTTGTGACCCTACATTGCTGGACCAGCATTGCCATCCAACTCTTTTCATTCCACGCTGTTTTGCGAGTGAAAGCGCACCCAATGCTGTTTTTCGTGCCCACCCTTTTCCACGGTAGCCTTCTTCGGTTGCAATGCCGAATTCACACTCATCATCAACGACCCAATCGGTCAAGCACCAGCTAATAATGGTTGGGCCCGTGTTTGTGTCTTGAATTGCCGCACACCCAAAGCCTTTTTCTGCGAAGGCGTCTACTGAGGACCAACCTTGATGAATTTCATCTAGCAAATCATCGAGTCCCATTACATCTTGACGATTCAAAAAATCGCCATTCACCGCAACAATACCTTCTTCCATGTATATATCTATTTCATGCAGATCGTGCGTAAACGTCATTCGTCCACTTTTCATTGGTAATAGCGGTTGCAATACTACTTCGAGTGTAGATTCCCATATCCCATCTGAAGGGTAAAAAAGGATGTAATCCAGCTTTCTCTCAGACGCAAGCTTCGGTAACAACTCTTCCTTGAACAGCAATGCCGTCTCTTCCAGAAACAGCTTGTTTTCTGTACTGCCTCCCAGAAAAATGCCTTGTGGACTCGTTAGCAGAGCTGCTGTTCCATCGTTTGCCAGAAACACTCTACCCTGCAGAGACCCCGTTATCACACCTTTGATGGAGATATGATGTGTCAAAGATTCAAAAAGATTGGAAGCTCTATGAAAGCTTTCGCTCGTCAGTTCCTTGCCGTGAACCATGTTCTTTGCAAAAATCATGTCTTTTCCTCCCAAAAGCTATGAGAGGCTGTCCTCCGTTATGAAAACTGGCCCCTCATATGCTTCGCGATTTGTTTGTTCGTGTCCAAAACATCATCACTCCTTTCGTCATTAAAGGGGATTGAATAGCTCAAAGGTGCTAGGATCTTGTTGTGCTTATTTCATTATGGATAAAAAATACTGATTTAACAATCTTTTTAAGCACCTTATGAGTTCAAAATTGAGTGGCCTCAAAGAATCTCCCGATAGAATAGATTTGGATAAACCGATACGATACCGTTTGAGTCAACATTGATGTTCTCCAAAAAATCGCCGCTTTGATATCGAAATACGGATGAATCATTCCCACTTTCAAGCAAGGTATATTTCTGATTAACCTGTTTATAGTTCAAATCAGCAGCAGAGATATAAACCACTTTAATCTCATGCTGTTGCAAAGGATCATAGGACAATCGTTTTATCGGAAGCGTATTCGTAAATGGAGTGCATGAAATATCAATATCCATGCAACCGGACAGTTCCGGAATTACTTGTCCCTTTTCATCTTTCCAAATCCCATTACCGTCGGATGAGAGACACAAACATTGATTTTCTCCCAAGTAGCAAATTTTCACTTCTCTAGTGACCCAACTTTTATCGAGCACGATATCATATTTTATTCGAAATATACGATTGTCATTTAGACTTCCAACGACAATACTATCTACTTGAATCTGATATTTTTCTTCTGTTACTTTAAGGTGTTCATAACCGATCCCTGTGCTTGGCCTCCAAAAGATATCCGTAGGTAACATGTAAAATCCTCCCATCCTTTATTTACAAAAGGAAGTTTACCACGTATTTCATTTAGAACATATCCTTTTGAAGCTCGATATCTGGCTCTATCAGCTTCTTCAAATCAGCTACGGTCTTTCACCATATCCGGCGTTCCCTTTTGTCCGAGCTCGTTGTCGCCCTGCAAGATTCTTGTCCCCTCCAAAAGATATTCTTCTAATAAATGTTCTTCATCCCTATTATTTATTTCTTTGTTGTAGTAAAAATATTGCTAAACCGAAACGGGAGCTTTTTTTATGGCTTTATTCGTAATGGTAAATATTGTATAATCCTTTTTGAAGGGTCAGGTGATGTTAATGAAATATCAACGTTTCGCTGAAGGTTTTTATATAGCTACAGAAATGTTAACCTGGTCGATTTATATACTCACTTTGACTACATATTGTGCTTTCGTGATTAAACTGATTTTCTAACCTTACTCGCTCCCAAACGGGGCTTTCTTTTTTTACTTCCGAAATATTTTGTTAACGAGATTGTTTTCTAATACCCTTCTGGACCTAATAGTATTAGGTAATGATGTTAATAAGGAGGGATTAGTTGTGGAACAAGAAAAAGTAACAATCAAAATTAACGACAACGGTTCGATTCGTGTTAACGGTGAAGTTGAATTGGTGGATGGAGTAGGTGACAAGTATCAAGTTGGGTCAACTTTTTCGCTTTGTCGCTGTGGTCAATCTGAGAAGAAACCCTTCTGTGATGGAACCCATAAAAAAATCAATTTTGAAAGTGCACCACGTGCAAAATGATTAGATTAGAGAGCGTAACTGCTCTCTTTTTCTCTTTTGTTAGATGCCCTGAAGGTTGATACTTCCTTCCCAAACGGAAAAGTTAATGGTTACTTTGAATCACATTTGATGAAGATATTCTGCACCTTAAAAACGAGGTTCGAAATCGCATCTTAGATCTCGGTTGGTATCGTTCCTTTAATCCTAAAGGCAAATACTGTTTATTACTCATAGAGTTGTTTGACGATCCTGACGAACAAACTGAATTTGGGGAGGAAACCCTTAGTACTGTTTGAATCAAGAAATATCGAGGAAATCCAGCGGGTCTGTCAATATTTTTGTGTAAACGCGTTTACTTGCTGAAGCGGGCCTTGCTCGACCGTTACACTATACTTTTACAAACGCATTGTCTTTGATTAAGCTTGTACCGTGGATATATACTGGCGGTGCAGGGCAAGACGACTTGCTCGCACGAGGAGGGACAAGCCGATGTTGAACAAAGCATTGCTGGTCGGGGATGTCATGCACGAGTGGGCGGGGACGCGCCGACTGTTGGCAAGTTTGCCGGACGAGCATCTCGGTTGGAAGCCGCACGCGAAGTCGCACACGCTTGGGGAATTGGCGACGCACGTCGTCAACCTATTGAATTGGCAACTGGGCATTCTTCGTGATCCAGGTATTGACCTGGCGACCACATCTTCTCGGAGGACAGCGTTAACGAGCCGCCAGGCGTTGCTGGACGAATTCGACGCGAACATCCGGGAGCTGGAGCGGACGCTGGACGCCATCGATGAAGCGGCGTTGGTTTCGGACTGGACGCTCCGTCGCGGCGATACGATCATGGCCGTTCAGCCGAAGGCGATTGCGTTCCGTACGATGGGCATGAGCCACATGATTCACCACCGCGCGCAGCTCGGCGTGTACTTACGTCTGCTCGACCAGCCGGTCCCGGGCGTTTACGGCCCGACCGCCGACGAACTCGGCAAGTAGTGCTCCGGATAACCAGGCCCGTCGGACTTGTCCCGCGGGCTTGCAGTTCTCATTCGCCGGTCCCCGATGCGGGGGCTTTTCTTTTGGAACCCGTTCGCCTCAATCGTCCATGAATTTGCCGCGGTAGAAGCTGTGCTTGTACTTCAGCGGCGACGTGCCGACGAAAGACTGGAACACGCGGTTGTTGACCACTTAACAATTGAACATATTTTAAATCAGGTAACCGAGGGGCTTTTATGAGCCCCATTTAACAAATCGTGTGGTTTGTAAAATCGTCGTAACCAATATTCTCCATTTGCGTATTAAAACGTGAAGGAGTGAATTTCGCGTGATCGACTTCGCAACAATAATATTGATAACATTACCCCTCCTAGGTTGGGGTTTTATCGTAAGCTCAAAGTCACCTCGTAAAAAATGGATATATGTGCTGATCACATTCATCATTTGTTGGGGGGTTATCGAATTAATAGACTACCTTGACCCTCAACTCCCTCACTATGAGTAACCAATTAATACGAAGCTATCGTACCCACAATGACCGATTTGTGATTTCAACCACACTTACAACTGCGATGCAAGCAGATATACAAAAGACGATGCCGATTACCATAATCACGAACGGGGAAGATAATTTTGGCAACAGGGGATCTTATTTTCTATATTCTTATGATGGTTCTAACAGGTTTTATTTTTCTGAAGCCGCACGCTCTTTGGGATCGAAATTATGAGCCCTCAGAATTTCGCATCGATATGGCTCGGATAGTTTCCGCTGTGTTGTTTTTCGTTATGATAATCGGGTTTATGATTAATCTCTTATCTTAATTACCGACGTGTAAAGTTCATTCAATTAAAGTATTTGCTATAATCAACGCAAAAAGGAATTTATTGATGATGCTAATGAAAAATCGACCTCTTTGGTTTAAAATCATTTCGATAATTGGCATTGTGATTGCAATAACGAACCTTTGGACACATGCTCCTTTCTTAAGAATATTAACTATGCTGGTCTTAGCTGTTGTCATGTCTTCTTTAGGAACATTTGAGCTGAACAAAAACCGTAAGATGGCCTTTATTCTGTTTGGTGTGGCCGCTTTACAATTTTTTATACGAAAATGAATATCCGGAAAAAGGCACGACAAAGAACCTCTCCTTCTTCGAGAGGATATAATCCAATAATTGGAATAAGTTCTATTCCATACCGGTTTCCAGTATACTCCCGTACTTTCCATAGCGACATCCGTGCAGTTGTATTCTGCTAGCCAGTCTTGCAGTTGCAGAAGTTCTTTTGTTGTTGTACCAAATGTCCGGATTTCCTTTTTGGCCCTTTTATCTAACGATCCAAACATTACACAAGCTACAATGGTTTCCTGATGCACATCCAAACCGGCACAGCGTTCCAAAAAAATCGGAATGGGCAGAATACTTCCATTATGTGTTAATATAAAAATTGATGTTTCCTTGTTCAAATTTTGCTCAATAAACGAATCGTTCATCACCATCTGAATCGGCAGAACAAGCAGGCCTTGGTCACGTTGGAAACTGAAAATTGGAGGGCGTTATTGAAATGGCTAAACTGATCTACCCTATTAACGTATCTTTGGACGGTTACATGGAGGACGAGCGCGGCAATATCGAGTGGACGATCTCAGATGACGAGGTGTTTGCGTTCTGGACTGACTTCCAGCGGCCGATTGGCATCTACCTATACGGGCGTCGAATGTACGAGTCGATGGTGTACTGGGAAACGGCGAGCCCACAGACACCAATCAACTTTGCCAGCGGTGATCAACCGGAGGTAATGCGGGAATTCGCGCAGATCTGGCGAGCTGCTGAGAAGATCGTGTATTCCCGGACGCTTCAGGCGGTTTCAAGCGCCAGGACTAGGATTGAGCGCGAATTCGATCCTGATGCGATCCGGAGACTGAAAGAGTCTTCAGGAGTCGACATTACGATTGGCGGCCCCGAGCTTGCTGGGCAGGCGATGAGCGCGGGACTGATCGACGAGTGTCATCTGCTTCTTAATCCGATCGTCTTGGGTGGAGGTAAGCGAGCATTGCCGGACAACCTCCGCATGCGGCTCGAGCTGCTTGGTGAGCGCCGATTCCGAAGCGGCGTTGTTCATCTTCACTACCGCGTGATCGTCTGACCCGACGCTAGACGCCAACCAACCAAGGGGCGCTGTGAGGCAGCCACAACAAGCTATTGCTGGGCAGATATATAGGCATGGGAGGCCCCCTCCACCCGTCAAGATAAATGAATCAACTGAAACCCTTCTCTATGATTTCGTATCTTACAATAACCATCCTCTACCAAATACTGCATTACAGCTGTTCTGATGACTTCGGTAGAATCTTCCCTCTTTACCAACCTCCCTTGATAATTACTGGACGTTGAAAGCCAATCAAAAAAAGGAAGAAGAGAGTAGAGATAGGATCATGCAGTGCTTTTACTGACCCTCTTAACTTCCTCTAGATAAAACACTGTCAGCGGGCGGAAAGGCTGATCTAATGAATCGAACACAAGTAGAGGAATTTGATTTACTAATCCATGAGGTATTGTCTTAGGTCGAAACGCAAACCAAAATTTCTTCATAAATCCCCCAAAAAGAACTCCTTAAATTCAATTAATTCTACCTCATTTTATATAATGTTGTACATTATACAAAAAAGCTTATTTTAACTGACTTAATAGCAGGTTTGATGAATTTAATTATTCTATTCAATTTGTATATTTACATATTCTGTAATACAATTCTTCCTAACGTTCTAACAAAGGATGATCGTGTTGAAAAAAACATCGTTTAAAAAAATAGGTGCAATTGTATACTGCATGATTGCCTCTTATTTTTTGATAGCAGGACCCGGTCGTTTAGGCGGTGCGATCATGTTGGTTGCTGGAATTTTTGGTACTATCCAGATCTTTGGTGAAAGCAAAGAGTGATTTATCATATTACCGACGTGTTAAGTTCATTCAATTAAAGCATTTGCTACAATCAACGCAAAAAGGAATTTATTGATGATGCTAATGAAAAATCGACCTCTTTGGTTTAAAATCATTTCGATAATTGGCATTGTGATTGCAATAGCGAACCTTTTGACAAATGCTCCTTTCTTTAAAATACTAACGATGCTAGGGCTAGCCGGTGTTTTGGCTTCATATGGAACATTTGAATTGAAGAAAAATCATGCAATGGTTTTTATATTTTTTGGTTTGGCGGTTTTTCAAGTTCTCGTGTTGATAGAGACGCTGTATGCCGCCACAACAAAATAACTACTAAGTAAAGTTGTCAAAGACTTGAAATTTGTGGAAAATTTCGCTATCATTAGCCAAAATCTGTTCAAGCTTAAGGTTGGTGAAGCTCCGTGTCTAGTGTTGGTTATCCTGGTTTAATTTTGATAGCGACTGTCGCTTTTATCGTTGTTGTCGCTGCCTATTTCGTGATTAGAATTTCATCACGCAAACGTTAATTAAATAGTTGATCAATCGAAACCAGTCTTAACGGCTGGTTTTCTAATTACACAATACTGTAATTCTTTCATTCATTTTGCATCACGATTAAGAGACTACATGCTACGCCCTATACCCTACACTTGGGAGTAACGCAGCAGGTGAATATCTTCGAATAGTTATGTTTGTCTGAATGGATACTGATGGCTTTCACATCATAAAATGATGATCTTTTTATAGATTTTGGTCCAATAGAAACCGCCTTAAATAAAGGCAGTCAATTCCTATTATTCACATCAACGAGCCATAAATTTTTTCCGTATACTTGGTGATTGCTTCATCGTAATCTGGATACGTATAGCCGAGACCTTCCGCTACAGCTTTCGAGTATTTTCGAAATAACTCATAACAAGTAAATAAAGACTGCCACATGTTTGGATAGCCATTCTCTGAATACGTTGATAGCAATGCATCCCAATCTTCCTTTGGCAGATACCGATTGATAAATTTGAAGTTTTTCCCCACACTAAACGAATACCCCTGCTCGAATCCAAATTGCCAAGCCATCATTCGAAGCAAATTAGGCCGTGCAATCTCGTTTAAATGGTCAATGGCAAACAGGATTTCTTTTCTAGCTAATCCTTTTACGACATACGTGGAAACATTCCAGAATTCATTACAGCAATCATCAAATTCTCTTGCTGTTGGCTTTTTAATCCAATAATGATGGTCACTTGCAATCACTTCAAAATTGATAAGCGTATCCTTATCGAGCAATACTTCAACTAAACCGTCGCTGTTGGCAAAATAATCTTCGACTTCGTTCACTGGAATAAGTGTCAGGTCTAATTTATTGCCATCCTCAAAAAGAATGATGTAGGAAAACCAGTTTCCTAATTCGGACGGAAATAGCTCCATATCTTCGGGTTTTTGCATTATCACCCGTTTCCCGAAAATAGTAAGCCATTGATCATTTTCCTTGAAAGAATCTATATCGGTCACAAAATAAGAAATATCAAAATCTTGGAAAGGATCCGGGGGAATATGTTTGTTTGTACGTGACCCTTCCAAAGTCACCAATCGGATTCTCTCATCATCCTTGGCAAAATTTACGAGCAGATTCATCATTTCTTGTTCACTTCTCAAGTGATTGTCCCCCATTGATTCCTTTTCTCCATTGATTCCTTTTCTCCATTGTAACCAATATAACCATCTACACGTAATCTGTTTAGGGTGTAGCGACCAAAGCTCTCATCTCTATCGAGTTCACCTGATGATTTATGGTATCCTAGAATGAATACTGATCATAACTTGGGGGATAAAACGATGAAATCCTTTTCTTTTCCATCTCAACACGCATCCTCGGATGAAAGTGCGGTTCTCGCTCTGTACCAGCAAGTAATCGAGGGCTGGAACTTGCGTGATGCGGAGTTTATGACTGCCACGTTCGCTCTTGACGGGGAAATCATCGGCTTTGATGGCACCCAAATCGTAGGGAAATCCGAGATTGCCTCCCATTTACAGGAGATTTTTGCCCATCATCTCACACCTCCCTACTATACCAAGGTAAGGTCTGTGCGGATGCTCGGTCCCGATTTTGGACTTTTGCGTGCTGTAGCTGGCATGATCCCTTCCGGACAAACCGAACTGAAGCCGGAGTTGCATACACATCAAACATTGGTGGCAACGAAAAAAGGCGAGACATGGCAAGTCACACTCTTTCAAAATACGCCTGCTCAATATCATGGCAGACCAGAATTAGTCGAACAACTTACGCAAGAGCTGAAAGAAGCGTTGAACTGATCTTTTTTGCAGCTCCCCTACTTGAGAATCATTAACTTCACATAAGAAAACATCCAAGAGCCTGTCATTAGCCCTTGGATGTTCATTTTATTGTTCATATTTTTTGACAGGTCCATCTTTCAACCCTACATAAAAGGCTGCTGCAATGGAGACCCCTACAACGATGAAAGGCGCATAGAAAATGAGAAAACTCTGCATCCCGATCCTCCCCCTCACACATGGTGATCTTCATTCCCGCGAACATAATCCTTATCAAATAGAAATAGTTTCATCACTAAATAGATGGACGGGATTAACAGGCAAAGTCCTGCTATAAAGGCAATGACTAATGCCACAGCCATCGCTTCGTTTGTAAATGAATCATACAGAGTCAAGTGCGGATACAGTAAGTATGGATAGTGTGACACTCCGTAAGCGTAGAATGCGAACATGAATTGTCCAACTAATAATGCGAGTGCCATCCCATAATTTCTGCGTCTCCAAATCAGCCAAACAGTTGCTGCGAACATCAGAGCGGAGAGGGCAAACAAGTACCAGACATCAATCATGCGGGTATAATGCTCCGGATTATGCCTTTGTGTCTCAACCATAATGCCTATTACCGTAAGTGCTAATGGCCCCGCCCAAATTAAAGCGTATTTTCTAAGCAGTTTCGTCGCTTCCCCATCCTTTGCTTTGTCGGCATACCAGGTTAAGAAGACAGCGGAAATGTACAGGACACCCGCGATTGCCAGGACGACAATGCTCCAGGTTAATGGACTGGTAAACAAACCTAGATAATCCAATACAGGCTCACCGTTTTCTAGGGAGACAAAGCCGCCTTCAGAGATTGTCAATACAACGGACAAGGATGCGGGAATCAGCAAACCTGCTGCCCCATACATAAAAGAATACCCTTTATGTCCGCGTGAACCATACGATTCAAACGCATAATAACTCCCTCGAACAGCCAGCAAAATAATCGAAATACTTGCTGGTACCAGCAGTATGGTACCGTAGTAAAAAGCGGTCTTCGGAAAGAATCCAACCATTCCGACGAAGAAGAATACTAGAAACACATTCGTAATTTCCCATACGGGTGATAAATACCGTTGGATGATGTGTGTCAAAATGTGCTGACGGCCTGTCAGTACACTATACGCATTAAAGAATCCTGCACCAAAGTCAATCGATCCGATCATGACATAACCGAATAGAAAAAACCAGAGTACGGATATCCCGAGAATTTCCAGATTCATGACCAATCCCCTCCCCGTTCAGCTTGACGATCTGCGATTTCTCGCTCGATCGGGTTGCGATGAAACATGCGACGGAGGACGATGACACTTCCAATCCCAAGCACGATATAAACCGCACAGAAGAGGATGAGCATGAGACCGACATGATCGCTTGTTGTTGCGGCTTCCGATACCTTCATATATTTGTACAAAATCCACGGTTGGCGGCCTACTTCTGCAAACCACCACCCTGCTTCCAGCGCGATAAATGATAGCGGTCCACCAGCAACGATAACGGACCGAAACCATCTTGAAGAGATGAATTTCCAGCGCTTGCTTTTGCCGATTACGTACACCGCCGATAGAAGAATCAGGAAGGTACCAATCGTGACCATGATGTCAAAGAGATAGTGGATATACAGCGGCGGTGTTTCATCCTTGGGGAACTCGTTTAACCCTGTTACTTCTGCAAACGGATTGCTATGCGCCAAAATACTTAATGCGTAAGGAACTTTGATCGCGTATTTCACTTCCTTGCCATCCGTCACACCGAATAGTACCAGTGATGCCCCTTTTTCCGTTTCAAAGTGCCATTCAGCAGCAGCCAATTTTTCTGGTTGATATTCTACTAAATATTTTGCGGAGAAATCTCCAATGAGTAAGGTGGCTATTGAGAATAGCAATCCCAATTTCATAAAAAGGTACATGGATTTTTTATGATAAACATGATGGGAGCCTTTCAATCTGCGATATGCCGCTATTGCCGCCAAAACAAAAGCAGATGTCATATAAGCAGATACAAGCACGTGCCCCACTTTTGTTGGCATTGCGGGATTTAGCATGGCGAGTACCGGTTGTATATTGACCAGCTGACCATCAACAACATCAAAGCCTCGTGGCGCGTTCATAAACGCATTCACGATTGTAATGAAAACAGCTGACATGGATGCACCGATTGCGACCGGGATCAGCAAGAGCAGATGCTTTTTCTGATCTTTAAAGCGATCCCATGTATATAAATAGATGCCTAAGAAAATCGCTTCAAAGAAAAACGCGAAGGTCTCCATAAAAAGGGGCAGCGCAATCACATTCCCCGCTAATTGCATAAAGTTTGGCCATAATAACGTCAGCTGCAAACCAATTGCCGTCCCGGTCACAACGCCTACGGCAACAGTAATGACAAAACCCCGGGCAAGTCGCCTGGCAAGCAGAATATAATGCTCGTCGTTCTTCTTAATCCCTACCCACTGTGCGATCATGATCATCAGCGGAACGCCGACGCCAATGGTAGCATAGATGATGTGGAACGTTAATGTAAGTTCTGTTAAAACACGGCTATAAAATACAGAACCCCCGACCTCCATGGCTTTCCCCTCCTCAGCCTCTGAATATACGTCCAATAAGTGACAGGAGCATAATGCCCGCAACGATAAAGCTGATCCATATCAGTTTCTTTTCGTGCGTTCGATACATAACACCACCTCCGTTAACCAGCATGGCACCTCGTGTTCGTCATTCGTTTTCATGAACAAATGTAATGACGCAGATCGTTTATAAGAGTGCTTTTTTTCTAATCACTGCTTCAGCTACAAGCAGGTTCAGCATCCAACATAACCATACCGCTATCGTGTAGGCTGTTCCATAGGAAAAATTGAATCCTTTGTGAGTAATAGCCACAATGATATAAATCGTCATATTCGCAAAGGAAAGAAAGAAGCTCCGGATCATCCACTCACTATGTAAAATCATGTTTCGTTTTTTGATATACCAATAACCGAGTATCGTTGTCCCGAGCCATAGCGTTTCCAGGATGAAAAACCCTGCAGTACTCAGCCATCCACCGGTTGCAAACAACGAGACGTAAATTCCTGGAATGAAATTTAGAATAATCGACAAGACATACAGTCGGCCATTCCACCGGTGAAATGATAATGATTTGACCCGGAATCTCTTTATGGCTCCTAAAGGACCAGTGAGAAGCGAAACAATAGCGAGAGCAATATGAGCACGAATCATAAACACCCATAACGATTGATTTGCCAGAATCTGATCCTTTTTCGAGAGAAATGACTGGAAAGTAGGATCAACCAAAAAATTTTTTGAAAATGTATGCAATACCCACATGATCGAGATGATGAAAAGGGTTATCCCGATGATTTTTTTCATCTTACCTATCCTCCCATTGATTGTTTTGATTTGGACCGAATCGGACCGGACCGTCCGGTTCAATGAATCTATCATATATTCTTGTGAAAGGGATTTCTATGGACAAGTTCTTAAATTCTTGTGACGAAAAAAAGAACCAAAGGAGGGAAGTTTACCTCTGGTTCTCTTCTGAGTAATGCTGCAACAGTGCTTTTACATGCGTAATGCTATGATGGATATGTTCATTATTCAAAGACAAGCGACTCGCCATCACTGCACCTTCCATCGTCGAAAACAAAAAGGAGGCTAATGAATAAGAATCGATGTCCTGTTTCAATTCTTTAGACTTTATACCCTCTTCAATAATCGCTTGAATAAAAAGCAAGGTTTGCTTATAGGCTTCGGCGGCTTTATCATGAAGCTCTGGAAAACCAAAATCGGTTTCGATCGCCGTATTAAGGAGAGGACATCCCCCATCCACAGGAGGATTATGAACAGCATCTTGATAAACATAAAACATCGCGATTATTTTATCTGTCGCTGTCACCTTAGATTTCGTTGCTTCTAAGAAGAATCTCCAAATAATATTCCCCGCATATTCAAATGAGGCAATAGCGATTTCATTCTTATTTTCAAATCGTCGATAGATTGCACCTTTTGGTAGTCCTGTAGCTTCCATAATATCTTGGATAGAAGTTTGACTATAGCCCTTTGTATTAAATAAGGCTAATGAAGTTTGAATAATAAGATCACGCGTCTCGTCTACCTTATTCATTAATTTTCTCCCCCGTATGAGTCATGTACCGTCTATTATAACTAAAAAGATAATCACTTTACATTGCGAATAAAGCTTCGAAACATCTATCAACAAAAGAGTGCTTGAGTTGCACTTGCTTGCATTGGTTAGAATGCCTCATCGTTAAACTGATACTTCCATCCGCTTGATAAGTTTGTAATTGTCCTCTTGGCCGGCTCGACTGTCTACCAATTGTTGGGGTAGGCTGGGAATGACTCTCGGCAGTCTCCCCGTCATGCTGATCGTGCTGTATTTCACCGCGAAAAGATGGAAAGATTCCAGGTTTACAAGAAAAGTTCTTCATCCCCTCGACACTCTTTGTATGTGCTCTTTGTTCGTCATGGGTGTCGTGCTCTTGCTTCGTTCCCTTTGACGTGTTTGGATAGCGACCACCGATCATTTCAATACAGCATCCTCAGGAAACAAAAAAATCGCCTCTGCCCTGTTTTTACACCAGGCATGGCGATCTTTTTTTTACGCTTCCACTTTACGCTTCTTCCTCAGCTCATACCGTTCCTTGGCCTTCTCGTGTTGAAGCTGTTCCTCCTCGGTTTCGGCGATAACGGCCGGGACGAGGGCTGGCTTCCCGTCTTCGTCGAGGGCAATCATCGTCAGGTAAGCTCGTGCAGTCATGCGTTTGGTACCCGTCAACAGATTCTCCGATTCGACCTTGACGAATATTTCCATCGAGGTACGATGTGTCCAGGTCACATAGGCTTCCAGATTGATCGCCTCGCCTGTTTTGATCGGAGCCAGGAAGTCAAATGAATCGCTAGACACTGTTACGACGGGCTTGCGGCAATGCCGCATCGCTGCAATGCCGCATCGCTGCAATGCACGCAATTTTGTCAACATAGGCCATCACTTTTCCACCAAAAATCGTATTGTGATGGTTTGTATCTGGCGGGAATACGAGATCAGTCAAAAAGGTTTGGGACTGCTGAACCGGGCAAGATTGCACAGGCATCTGGTCAACTCCTCTTGCTGTTATCATGATTGCGCAGCCAATCGGTCGCGCACTGCCTGTGTTGCTTTCACCATATTTTTCAAGGAAGCAATCGTTTCCCGATTCCCTCTCGTCTTTAATCCACAATCAGGATTGATCCAAAATTGCGAGGGTGGCAGCACTTGGAGGGCACTCGTCACCATCTTTTCCATTTCTTCGATGGTAGGAACACGAGGACTGTGAATGTCGTACACACCAAGTCCAATCCCTTTGTCGTATGTGCATGTCTCAAATACAGAGACCAGTTCTCCGTGACTGCGCGATGTCTCAATCGAGATCACATCAGCATCCAGTTCGCTGATGACATCCATGAAGTCATGGAATTCGCAATAGCACATATGCGTATGAATTTGTGTTGTCGGCTCGACGCTGGATGTCGCCAGGCGGAATGCCCTGACCGCCCAATCCAGGTAAGCTCTTCTGTCCTTTTGCTTGAGAGGCAGTCCTTCACGCAAAGCTGGCTCATCGACTTGAATCATGTGTATTCCTGCCCGTAAATTACAGGCGGTTTTACACAACGGGAGCCGTACGACTGGACCCAGCCGTTTTTCGTAAAAAGGAATCCTCCCAGCTTTTCCCCAAAAAATTCCACCATGTCGGTTCGTTCAAACTCGCCATGCACAAGCACATCGAGCCCAATCTCTTCTTGAATGCCGATCCATTCCTTAATCTGCTCCTGGATGAAAGTCGCATATTGCTCGGATGACCATTCGCCTTTTTTAAACTGTTGTCTGGCCTGGCGCACTTCTGCCGTCTGCGGGAAGCTGCCGATGGTGGTCGTAGGGAGCAGGGGAAGTTTCCACTTTTCTTGCTGGATTTGCTGCCGTTCCTGAAACGGAACCTGGCGCATAGGTGACTCTGATTCCAACTCTTTGAGCGCTTGCTTTAACTCGGAACGATTTCTTGCTGGTGACAGCTGCAAACGCAGGAGCGCTGTTTCCCCCAATTTTTCGTCTGCAAAGGCCAATGTCTGTTTGATTTCCTCATCCAAATCGCTTTCGCAAAGCGTCGTAACCGGTACGTGCAGCAAACTGCTCGACGCTTGCAGCCACAACCGCTCCTGTGGCACTAGCTCTATGATTTGCTTGACCAGCTCCCATTTTTCTTCGAGAGAGCAGCGCCAAATGTTCCGTCCGTCAATGATGCCCGCTGCCAATACCTTCCTACCTATACAAAAAAGGCATCTCCAACGATCAAAAAGAACGTTAGAAATGCCAAATAAGCACTGAGATCACAGCATCCTAACACCTCCCTATCTCCCGTAGGTTAAGCAGTGTCGTCGAAACAGGCAGGTCTCCTGACTTGAGGATCATCATCAGCAAACGCCTTCCCAATCCATACGGATCAGTGGCTTCTCGTTGTGCCGACTCCCCTCTTACAGTGGCGGGACCGTGTCGGATTCTCACCGACTTCCCTTTTCATCCTTAGTCGTGATTCATTACCAAGGAACCTGTTCCCACTCCTATGAAGTTAAAATTATGAGTGAGGTTGTACCAGTAGACTAGCTGGCAACATCCTTTTCATACAGTAACATGCAAACCATTTTTTGTCATGTCAAACTTTTTCTTCACAAGGATGAAAATTGAAAATCATCATCCGTAAGCGGCTCGACATTCAATGTCCGAACGTAGCCATTGCCTTTTTTCGAGAAGAAATCATGCTGTTTGGTTTGCGTGCGGATACCGTTTAGCACAATCGGATTGACTTCTTCCTCGGGGAAAAAGGGATCGAATCCCAAATTCATCAAAGCCTTGTTCGCATTGTAACGAACGTAAGCCAGAACATCCTCGGCGAGACCAATTTCGGTATACAGAGCTTTTGTATACGCTTCTTCATTCTGATGCAATTCTTGTAGAAGTGCATACAGCTCCTCTTTTACCGCGGTTTGCTCGACTACGCTCAGGCGTTGGTACACTTCCTGGGCAAGAACGCCTACATAGAGTCCGTGAATGCTCTCATCACGTACAATCAGGTCAATAATCTCTCCGCTGCTCGTCATCTTGCCTTGGCCAGCCAAAAAGAGCGGGTAGAAAAAGCCGCTGTAGAACAGATAACTTTCCAAAAAGACAGAAGCCACCATCGCCATGTACAGATCCTTCTCCGAATGGATCTCCTGGTAACGACTTGAAATAAGGCTTGCTTTTGTTTGCAGGTAAGGATTTTGTTCAACCCACGTGAAAATATCATCGATTTCCTCAGTAGCAGCCAAAGTAGTAAAGATACTGCTGTATGATTTGGCGTGGATTTGCTCCATCATTCCCATGAAGGCAAGGACGGCTTTTCTTTGCAGCCCATCTACATGCTCCATGATTTTGGGCATACCTACTCCACCTTGTACCGTATCCAGCAAGGTAAGTCCCCCGAGTACCTTTTTGTATGTATCCCGTTCTGCCGGACCGAGCTCCATCCAGGACATTTTGTCATCTGAGAGCGGGATTTCATCGTCAGTCCAGAACTGCATAATGTTCTGATTCCAAAACGTCATCGTAAAGTCGTCGTCCGGCCTGTTCCAATTGACAGCTTTCATGTGTCGTACCTCTTCTCTATTTGCTTGTTGCGTCCTCTAAACAATGCATGATCCGATCTCCAAAGCCTCGGACATCTGTTAGATAATCGTATCCCGGAGGCGAACCAAAGCTATTAAACATGCGAACGGCCACGAGATCGTGCTTGGGAATAACTAAGAGCGTCACCCCTGTATACCCAAGAATTTGATACGACCCTTTTGGCACTCGATCACCGATCTCTGTTTGTTTCGCAGGCAAATCTTTGACAAACCACAAGAAACCGTTTTGCGGCAAGTCTTTATCGTTTAACGCAGGACTTTGAAGCGATGTTGCTAGGTCTATGATTTCTTTTTCTACTACTTGTTTTCCGGCAATCATCCCCCGCTTCAGGTGAAGATAGCCCCAGTACGCCAATTCCCTTGTTGAAACGTACATGTTCATCTGGTCACCAGCCGTACTTTCACTGGTGCGCCAGCTTGTATCTGTGGACAGTCGGATCACATCAACCAATTTCTCATTCATGTTTCCATACCATCCCGACTGCGTAAAGCCAAGTGGCTGGAAAACTTGCTCAAACAGAATTTGTGCGATGGTTTTGCCAGTCGTCTTTTCCACGATCCGGGCCAGCATCTCAATGCCGACACCACGATAGGACCAGCTGGTTCCAGGCGCGAATTCACGGTAAATCCGATCTTCCCTCATGTGAAGTCCATGTGTATGCGTCAGCAAATGCCGGATGGTGGTGCCGTTCATCAGCAAAGAATCTAGCATGGGCAAATACTTTGTCACTGGGTCGTCAATCGAATCAATATGACCGTGATAGACAGCATAAGCGACTGCAAACCCGATATAGCTTTTTCGAACCGATGCTACATGGAACTGCGTGTCAGGTTGAACGACTCTCGCATTCGCATCGGCTCCCTGCCTGCCCCAATATTGCTCACAGACAATAGCATTGTTCTGGATGACCAGAAAAGCAGCACCTGTGCCTACAACGGTGTGGAATGTTTCGGTTACATGATTGACTGCTGTTTGAAATTGCTTCGACTCTTGCCGTACGAGCTGCATTATACACACCCTACTCCCTACGTTTTTCCATCATTTTACCATTAGATAAAGCCGTAGGGTGTGTTAAAAAGCTTAGACCGCGCAGCTAATGCACTCTTCCACCGTCAAATGCTTGGTACGGGTATAATAAAGCGACTTCAATCCTTTTTTCGCCGCGTAGATATAGTAGCGGGCAAGCTCGCGAGTTGAAATGTTGCTGTTTACATGCAGAACCGTCGAAATGCCTTGGTCGACATGCTCCTGAATCTCGGCAATCAGGTCGATGACTTTGAACTGATCGATGGCATACGCCGATTTATAGTAAAAGTAGTTCTCCCCAGACAAATACGGCATCGGATAGTACGTCGTTGAATTCGCGTAGGTTCTCGTTTCGATGTGTTCCACGATAGGCATCACACTCGAAGTAGCATTTTGAATGTAGGAAATGCTCTGTGTAGGCGCAATCGCCAGACGGTACGCATGGTAGAGACCGTATGTTTGAACTTTTTGCTTAAGGTCAACCCAATCCTCGGTTGTCGGGATATGCATGCCGTCAAAAAGTCGTTTTCCTTTTTCCGTAAGCGGCTGATAATCGTTTGTCACGTATTTTGTGAAATATGTCCCTTTGGCATATTCCGATTGCTCAAAGCCGAGGAAAGTCGTTCCTTTCTCCTTGGCAATCATCATGCTCATCTCTAGCGAATAATAGTTCATCATCATGAAGAACGTCCGGACAAAATCTTTGGCTTCTTCGCTCTCATAGGCTATTTTGTTCTTGGCCAAATAGCCGTTCAGGTTCATCGCACCCAGTCCAACTGAATGCAGCTCGCGATTTGCCTTTTGCACACCTGGAGCATTCTCTACCTTCGTCATGTCGCTGACGGCTGTGATTGCTTCGATCCCTTCGTGGACGGACTCTTTTATCATTTTTCGTTCCATCACGTTAGCAATGTTAAGAGAGGCCAGATTGCAGCTAATGTCACGACGAATGATATCCATTTCACCGTAATTCGCAATCGAGGAAGTTTCCTGCAACTGAAAAATTTCTGTGCACAGGTTGGACATTTTCACAGCCCCAATATCCTTCAGTGCATGATCACGATTCGCATTTGTTTTATTCATAATGTATGGGTAGCCGGATTCCATCTGGATCATCGCGATCTTGGTCAGCATGTCACGCGCACTCATCACCGTCTTTTTCTTGATCCGTTCATTGGCAACCAGCTCGTCGTACATCTCATCCAGATCCAAGTCATCCAGATGCACCCCGTATTCCTTGTACACGGAGTATGGAGCAAACACAGTCAGTGGCTTGTTTTCCTCCGCCAGCTTGTAAAAGACGTTCGGTACAATCAAACCTATGGAAAGGGTCTTAATCCGCGCTTTTTCGTCCGCATTGATTTTTTTGCAATCGAGGAACTCGTTAATATCCCATCCAAAAATGTTGTAATAGGCCGCTCCCGATCCTTTACGTTGTCCCATTTGATCCGCGTAAGAGAATGCATCCTCCAACAGCTTGAGCACGGGCATGACGCCTTTTGCTGCACCCTCGACACCTTTGATCGGCTCTCCGCGACCGCGCAGCTTGGACAGATTGACGGCAACACCTCCACCGATTTTAGAAAGCTGCATGCAGGTTCCCAAGATGTAGTTGATGGAATTTAGGGAATCGTCCATTTCGAGCAGGAAGCAGGAAACCATTTCACCACGGCGGCTTTTGCCTGCATTCAAAAACGTAGGCGTTGCAGGCTGTAGTCGTTGATCCATCATAGAAATGGTCAAGCGTTTGACCAGTTCAAAATTCCCCTGTCCGAGCGAGAGCGCTACAATCGCTACCCGATCGGAATACTGCTCCAGATACATCGATTTATCATTGGTTTTAAGTGCGTAATCTTTATAAAATTTGGAGATAGCCATATACGAAGCAAATTGAAAGGAAGCGTCTTTTGCCAGACGGAAGACTTCTTCCACTTGCTCACTTGTGTAGGTATCATACACGTTTTCGTAATAGTCATTTTCGATCAAGTAGTCCATGCGCTCTTTGACACTTTTAAAGGTCAAGGTCTTGGCCTCTACTTCTTTCATGAAGTCAGCGACGGCCTCTCGATCCTTGTCTAGTTGATAAAATCCGTCTTCTCCACGTTGCATCAGTTGGTTGTTCAATTCAATGTGCCGCAATTGCTGCCACCCCACTCGTAAAATGTTCCACATCCCGGCCGGTACCGGATAGTTCAAATTTGGAAATGACTGGAACGCCGTATGTACTTGCAATGGTATCCGCACTTTTGGCAAAGCTCGAGCCCCAGTTGCGATTACCGCTTGCCGATACACCTCGCAGCAAAGAATGATTTCGTTTCAGGAAAGCTGACACTTTGTCAGGTACTTGTCCAAATCCAGTCGTATACGTAATCAGGATGAACGGTTCATCCATAACCAGATCTGGATCAATTTCAACATGCGGCAGATCAATTTTATGGACGAATCTGCGCACGTTTCCTGTTTTTGAATCATAGGCAATTAGCATGTTTCCCCATCCTTTACTGCGTATGTAGCTTTTCCATCCAAAGGAAAAGCGCATCCGACAATCAAAATGTCGAATGCGCGTAATGATACCTGATCATATCAAGTCGCGAGTAGCGAACCTGAGCGCTCGAACACTTCCCTATCTACCGTAGGTACCACAGTGTCAACGGCTAGGCAGGTCTCCTGGCTTTGGATCAAACGTTCCATTCCGCCTCCCAACCGTCACTTCGATCAGTGGCATAACCTCAAAATGGAACTCTCTCATTACAGTGGCGGGACCGCGTCGGAATCTCACCGACTTCCCTATTAAGTCTGCCAAATCTAGTTGGCAAACACCTCTCCGTATCAATATGTAGTTGGTAAAACTTACTTTACCTCAATATGTCGTAGCAGTCAAGCGAAATGAGCGGGAATCTCTACGAAAGCGAATCTATCAGGAAAGCAACAGCAGAGACAATCACAATACTTTGCCCCACCCCGCCGAGCAGCCCTGTAATGACGCGCAGCAGATTGCTAGACTCTCGCCACTTCGCATACTGCGTCAGACCATCTATAAGCATTGGCAATTGAAAGAGCAAGCCAACAAACAACGGAAACGGAACTGATAACCAAAAGAGTACGGGCAATGAACCATACCCAAGCAAAATAGCCGTACAACGTGCGCAGAGCGGGAGCTGCTTGCCTTTTACATGCAGGGAACGTTCTGGCAGACGGTGACAAGGAATGTAGGACAAAAACGCGAACCATCCTCTCATTCTCATGAATGTCCTCCGCAATCCAGGCAATCAGGGGAATCACATTCCAGGCAAGGAATATCCGGCATGCAGTCACAGCTATTTCGAACCCTGGATCGATATCTTTTGTACATAAACCAAAACAATGCGATACCGGCGAGGATCAAAGCAATACCCCAGATGATCCTTCCACCTGCGAGCAAAATGATTCCGGCAATGATACAAATCAGGATGGCCATAAGCAGAAGATAAAACAAAACAGATCCCCCTTCCGCCATTGCTTTCTTTAGCTTATCCCCCTCGACGTCTTACTACTGTTCGATCGCACAAAAAAACCGCCCACTGGCTTGCGGGCGGTACCCCATTTGTCCATTCAACCCGACTTACTTCAGGGAAACCACTTTATTAATTTGGGGCAATTCTTCGATGGCAGATACGACAACCGGAGTGATTTCCTCATCCGTCACAGAAATAAGCAACGCATTTCTGCCTTTTTGTTCACGGGATACGTTCAGCTTCGAGATATTGATTTCATGATCGGCCAATTTTCTCGAGACATCATAAATAACCCCTGGGTAATCTGTATGATGGACCAAAAGCCCATGCGCTCCTGGAGGAATGCGGCAGAAACAGTAATTGATCTCGCTTATATAAACCTCTCGCCAGTCTTGTGCAATCGTGTACTTATTTCCTCCTGCTTGCAGCACAGCGAGATGGTTGGCGTACTCTCCAGCACTATTTTGTACAGGAATGCGAACTCCCAACCCTTCCAATAACTGAGAAGCAATTTCCTCTCTGTTTTCATGAGCCAGAATACTCAGGGAAGCTCCCGCCATTTCAGGCTCTAATCGTCGAATCAACTCTGCAAGCTCACGCAGTCCAGCAAATTGGGTCATGTCGATAACCTCCCTCTCCCTTATGGAAGAATCCACTCTTCCGGTTCTTTTTTTATTGAGGAATGGTTTTCAGAGCGAAACCATGCCGTCAGATTTTGCCCATCTTTGGTATAGAAGATACGGTAAATGGTATTGCCTTTTCCGCTCTTTTCAAATGGACTTTCATCCACCGGGACAATTGTAATGCCTTTATCCGCAACAACCCCGCCTTTTTCCTTGATCACTTGCTGAATGATCGTGATATGCTCCGTGTTGGTTGAAGACATGCCCAAGAATGCTACAGCCGCCAACAATACAGCTCCCGCTAAAAAAGAAACGATAATGATTTTCGATTTTTTTGTTGCATCCACCACCGAATTCCCCCGTCACATCTATTTCTCTTTATCAATCAGGCGCACCTTGTCAATCGTCGCTCCACCCAGGCAAACTTCCCCATCATAAAAGACGACAGCTTGGCCCGGCGTTACCGCTTTTTGAGGTTGATCGAATATGACTTCTACCTGCCCGTCCTCTAGAATATGAACCGTAACGCCTTGATCAGGCTGGCGGTAGCGGAATTTGGCTGTACAAGTAAAAGTAGCGGCAGGTTGTTTATCGCTCACCCATTTAACATCTGTTCCGAGCAGACTCTTTGAATAGAGGCGAGGGTGATTTGAGCCCTCACCTACAATCAGAGCATTGCGCTCCAAATCTTTATCAACGACAAACCAAGGTTGACCACTGGTTCCATGTCCACCACCAATGCCCAGCCCTTGGCGTTGTCCAAGCGTATAGTACATCAATCCATCATGTTGTCCGATCACTGTCCCGTCAACTGTTTCGATATTACCCGGCTTGGCAGGGAGATAACTTTGCAAAAAGTCACGGAAGTTCCGTTCGCCAATAAAGCAAATACCGGTACTGTCTTTTTTCTTTGCTGTATAAAGACCTGCCTTTTCAGCGATTTCTCTCACTTGTGGTTTCGGCAAATGACCGATTGGAAACATCGTTTTGGACAACTGTTCTTGCCCGAGCACGTTGAGAAAATAGGTCTGATCCTTGTTGCTATCCACGCCGCGAATCAACTTGTACTCCCCGTCCATGTACTTCACTTGGGCATAGTGACCTGTCGCTATATAATCAGCGCCCAGATCCATTACCTTTGAGAGCAGTTCACCGAACTTGATCTCTCGGTTGCACATGACGTCCGGATTAGGTGTACGACCCCTTTTATATTCATCCAAAAAATACTGGAATACTTTATCCATATATTCTTTTTCAAAGTTTACTGTGTAATACGGAATGCCGATTTGTTCACAGACGCGCCGGACATCCTGGAAATCTTCTTCCGCCGTGCAGTGGCCGAATTCATCGGTATCATCCCAGTTTTTCATGAAGATGCCGATGACGTCATATCCCTGCTCCTTGAGCAGGTAAGCCGTCACGGAGGAGTCGACGCCGCCAGACATGCCGACTACGACGCGAGTATCTTCTGGTCGTTTCATGGTCTTTCTCCTCTTTTTTCAAATTGTACCACTAACAGATTACCATGTTTCGCAAAACAAATCATGTATTGTTGCACTTTCCTCTCATCCATCGTGTTTTTCTCCTTTTCGCTTGTAAAAAAAGCGTCTGTCGCTTTTGACGGCAACAGACGCTAGTCACACTTTTAACCTTCCGCGGTTTCGTCCTGAATTTCCGAACGAAATCCTTCGATACTCTCTTCACGGCGTTGATTCTTCGCTTCGATGTTCGCTTTTTCCTCAGCAGACATCTCATTGCCATGAGCAGCGATGTAATCTTCGGACTCGCGAATGCTCTCTTCTGTATTTTGCAGCATCTCTTGCAGCTTTTCTGCGTTATCTGAGCGGTCATCTGGTTTTGGCATGTTGAATACACTCCCTCGCGTCATGATATCTGGTTAACACAAATACCATTGTGCGCTAATCCTGGATGATTTATGTAAGAAGCTGTTATAATGCATGTACACAGAATCAAGATGCAAAGAAGGTATTCTACATGGCTTCCTTAGATTTACTGGAGCGCAAGCTGCTTCGGATTATTTCCGAGACGGAACCCGTCAGATTAAAGCGCCAGTGGATGAGCAGTGAAAAACAGAACGAGTCTGAAGAAGAGCAGCGTGTTCGAATTGGACTGCTTTTGCGAAGACTCGATAAGCTCCCCGCGTCGAAACGCCAAGAAGTGCTAGAGTTATTAAAATGGTTTAACTATTAATGGACGGGCCAATGCTCCAGCTCTCTTCTTTTCGTTGCATCCTTTTTACATCGACAATCGCTTCACGATTCAACGGGCCGTAGATGTGTGGATAAAGAAGTCCATCCTTCGCCTCTTCGTATTTTATCGGCGAGGACGACTTCTTCTCGTCTACAACCAGCACCAGCAATTCTCCTTCGAACGATGCATAGACACGGTTAGCTACTTTCCCCAGCAGCTCGTCTCCCTTGGTTGCGTGAATGAAGCCTTCTTGTTCATAATCACGCGGTAGGTAATGCTCTCGATCCGCCCATCGCTCCCAGTACGTTTTTGGCACTAAACAATAAATCGTATTTTCCATGCTCGCCTCTCCTTTTGTCTCCTACCGTCTCGGCATAGATTTATTAATATGGCGCATCGCTTTGTCATAAAACATTTTATCAAAACGCCCCTGATCATATCGCCATTGAATAAAATTACTCAGGGAGTGCAGATCTACCCAAGCATCCTTGGCTTGCGGATTTTGGTCTGGTACTTCTCCGGTAATTTCCCCTTCAAACACAAGCCTAGCCATTTCTGTAGGATGCATCCCGATCTGATAGGCGATTTGATGTAACGCTATTTTCATGGAACCTCCCAGATTTTCGTCCTCATCATCTGTTATCACGTATATTTTGCCAGTCTTTTGGGACAATGCCAAGACCCGAACCGGCAAAAGCTTTTCCTTTTCGCACTTATTTCTGGTAGAATCACCAAACAAGCTTATGAGATACCTTGCACATTTTGCACGGTTTTAAACCCTTTGTTTGGAGGTTCCTTTCCATGTCAACACGCGAACGCAAACCGAGAAAAGCATGGTTCAAGCGAAAATTCTTTTGGTTTTTCCTTGTTTTTATCCTGTTTCTATTTATCAATAACAGTTCTTATCTGGCAAAAGAAGGCACTGGTGCACCTTCCCTTCTCGCGCATCGAGGATTGGCCCAAACTTTTCATATGGAAGGCATCACCGACGAAACCTGTACAGCAGAACGGATTTACTCACCCGAGCACCCCTATTTAGAAAATACGATTGCTTCTATGCATGCCGCTTTTGATGCAGGTGCCGATGTCGTCGAGCTGGATGTTCAGCCAACAAAAGACGGACAGTTCGTCATTTTTCATGACTGGACGCTCGGCTGCAGAACGAATGGGGAAGGTGTCACCCGCGACTTTTCTCTCGCAGAGCTGCAAAAGCTGGATATTGGCTACAATTACACGGCAGATGGAGGGAAAACGTATCCTTTCCGCGGGAAGGGCATTGGCATGATGCCTTCTCTGCCGGAAGTGCTGCAAACTTTTCCTGATCGCTCCTTGTTGATTCACATAAAAAGCAATGATCCAACCGAAGGCGAACAACTGGCAAATTACCTGTCCACCCTTCCGAAAGAACGCTTGGCAACCCTCACTGTTTATGGTGGGGACAAGCCAATCGAATCCTTGCACCAAATTATGCCAGAGATGCGAGTGATGTCTAAAGCAACATTGAAAAGCTGTCTGATCCCCTATATTGCCGTAGGCTGGTCCGGTTATGTCCCGCAAGCATGTGAAAAGACGCAGCTTCACATTCCAGACCAAATTGCTCCGTGGCTGTGGGGTTGGCCTAATCGCTTTATGGAAAGAATGGAGCAGAATCATACAAACGTGATTCTCGTGGCTGGCAGCGGAGATGTCTCCAGCGGTTTTGACAGTGTAGACGATCTTTCGCGCATCCCTCCTGGCTTTTCCGGGTGGATATGGACAAACAGGATTGATCGGATCGGACCTGTCATACAATCTAAATAGAAAAAGGAAAAATGTGAAACTGTCGCCAAACATATTCGTATATACGAATACACATACGTCAAGGAGTGATTGTAATGTTAAAAAAGCTATTGGGAAATCTACTGGGTAATCACTCATCTACATCCAGCAAGTACCGAAAGTTCAGCAGCAGCGACTACAAACACCGAAAAGGCCATGATCCAAATTACGGACATGGGCAAGGGCATTCTTACTACGGAAGCTCCCATTACAAGAAAAAGCGCTCCAGTCGTAGCTTTTTCAGCAGTTAAACGATCGTTTAAAAATATACTTATCCCGTCTCCAAAGACCGTGACGTTTGGCAAAGCTTTCTCCTATTACGACAAAAAGCACCTTATCAGGGTGCTTTTTTTTGCGTTGCGGATTTCCATGCGAACAGTGATCCACTCAATCAATTGGGTTCTCCAGTTCATTGTCGCTGCGTGGAAGGTGATAAATCGTACCCAGCAGCCGAGCTACCTCCGCTCGCTGTTGTTCCAGCACGGCCTTGCTCCATCCGAGCTTTTCCCCCATCAGGCAAATGACTTTTCCAGCGTTCTCTTCCGCCTTTTTCACCTGAAAATACGTCCACCCTGTTCGAAGTCGAAGAAAATCAACAGCGGTAGCTGTCATCTCCTCCTCCACCGCATACGAGATTTGCGCTTGCAGCAGTTGCTCCCCTGTCAATCCCTCGCCTTTCTTTTTCACTGCACCTAAATGGTTGTAGACGCGAAGTGTATTGGTCCCGAATAAATCTACCCATTCCGAGGCCGTATCCCCATCCACACCACGCGAAATCCCTTGCTTCCAAATGGCTTTTTTGCATGCCTCATAATTATTGTGACCCATGCGTTCTCCACCGCTAATAACGACTCGATCCGTCGTACAAGCTCTGTAATCCATTCCCGTCAGCTGCTTCAATTGACTCGTGACCAGGTTCACCACTTTTTCAGCCATTTTGCGAAAGCCGGTCAGTTTGCCCCCCGCTATCGTAATCAGACCCGAGGGAGAAATAATGATCTCATCCTTGCGTGACAGCTCAGATGGTCCCTTCCCTTCCTGATAAAGGAGAGGTCGCACACCTGCCCAGTGAGAACAAACATCTTGGACCCGCAGGCCCACTCCTGGAAACATGGCATTTACGGCTCGCAGCAAGTAATCTCGATCTTCCTCGGTCGTTCGAAGTTGATCCATTTTCAATTGGTACGCAGTGTCAGTCGTTCCTATGTATGTGACATTCCCACGCGGAATGACAAAAATCATCCGTCCGTCAGGGGTATCGAAATACGCAGATTGGCGAATGGGCAGTCTATCTTTTGCCACAACCAGATGCACCCCTTTGGTTAAAAAAAGGCGCTTTCCCAAAAGAGATCCATCTACTTTTCGTACCTCATCAACCCACGGTCCTGCTGCATTGACAATTTGCTTTGCGTATAAATCAAAGCTTTCATTTGTAATCCGATCGACAACATGGACACCTGCTACTCGCTTTTCCTTGTAAATAAAGCCCGTCAACTGTGCGTAATTTACGATGCTTGCCCCGTGCTGCCACGCTGTTTTCATGATATCTATGGTCGACCTGGCGTCATCGGTACGGTACTCATAGTAATAGCCCGCGCCTTTTAATCCTTCCGACTTTAACAACGGCTCCAATTGGAGGGCTTCCCGTTTATTCATCATTTTACGTCTTTCCGGACGTTCCACCCCAGCCAGCCAATCATAGAGGTACAAGCCAACGGAAGAAGCGAAGTACCCGTATGTTCCCCCGCGATAAATAGGTAAGAGCATGGGGGAAGCCACAACAAGATGCGGTGCGTTTTTATACAAGATCGCTCGTTCACGCCCTACCTCTTGGACTAGTTTCACATCACCTTGCTTGAGATATCGCAAGCCGCCATGGATTAGTTTTGTCGAACGGCTGCTCGTCCCTGAGCCGAAGTCGTTTTGTTCGATCAGGCCAATCCGTAAGCCGCGTAGAGCTGCATCCAGTGCAATCCCAGCCCCTGAAATGCCCCCCCCGATGACTAATAAGTCCAATTCATGCATATCCATCTTTTTGAGGAGCGCCGTCCGATTTGCAGCCGAAAAACGTGTAAGCATTGCTTTCTCCCTCCAAGCAGAAAACCGTTCTCTCGATTAGGTAAAATCCTACATCCTTGCAAACAACTGTTTTTCGAAGAAATGATTTTGTTATGCTACAATATGGGAAAAGGAGTGTGAGCGTATGAATCCTTCGAAATCATTTTATTACACAGTGGACCATACCATGGTAGATGAATATAAAAAGATGCTCGACCTGATGAAAATTCCGTATTCCTTAGAAGCTCCTGTTGCTTTGCTCAAAGATGGAGCCGATCAGTATTCCTTCGTTTTCCCCAACATGCCTGCGCGCCTCTATGCAATGGTTAGCAAGCTGTTTAAAGGTGACGGCAAACCCTACCCCCAATGATCAGTCCATTTTACCAGCTATCGGAAAAAAATCCTATTTACCCTAAAAAGGGAGGTGATTGGGCAAAAAAAGTGACCCATAAAGAGCCAAAGTTAGGAAGTGGAGAGAATGCAAGCTATGTCATATATGCAAACATATAAAAATCGTACGTCTACCGTTTTTTGATCTTTCCAAATATTCGCGTCACATTTCCTGACACCATGACGGGGGAACTACAAAATAATTCATGGATGACGTGGAAAATATCGTTTATGAACATGATCGAAATATCGCTATCCTTGTACGTAAAAGATATTTTCCATGTCGATCCACGTACTTTTCGTTTGGTTGACGAGCTTGATTTTCCGCGATTTCGGATCCAACCATTTTACAACTCCCCACATAGTACATGTATTACCCTTTTCCCCCTCCAGGGACACCCACCAGCTCACCGTTACAGCATAATCCTCCCTCCCCGAATCGCGAAGTATGTAGTAAAAGGATTCTCTCTCCTGCGGTGTTAACACCTTTTCTTCTGCACTCTTAATGCCTGCTGCCACGCGAATTCACCCACCCTAATCTACATAAGTCATTGACCGCTCGTCTCATTTGGCGATCTGCAACAATGGCAACTATTTCTGCACCATTATCCAGCATTCTGAAAACTCGCAAATGCATTTTCGTCAATACAGGAACACGCTTCATTTTCTTGTTTACGGGAACCATTATCGTTTCGATCATGACTTGCCCCCTTGATCTCGAACGTTTGTTTGTATTATATACGAACACGATACGAACGCGCAATAAAAATTGACATCAAAACCCTTTTTCGAGTAAACAAAAAAAGCAGGCTATCCTGCTTTCTGGCTGAGCTGTGCTGTTGAATTGTGAACAGGTCTTTTTTCCACGATCGCAAGGAACTTGCCAAATGTAGAAGCTAGAGTTTGTTGAAAAAGCATGCCCAGTACAACCGGAAGCGCGACGGAAGCCGGGAAATATGAGATCGCCATAACGGCACCTGCACTGATATTTCGCATCCCGCTGTTAAAAGTGAGAGTCACGATCGTTCCTCTGTCCCAGCCGCAGCATTTGGCGATGAACCAACCGACAAGATAACCCGTGACAGCAAGCATCAGAACTACTCCTGCCATGCCGATAAGCCTTCCATCCAACTTAGACAGATACGGAGCAATTACGGAGCTATTAATTGCGACCACCACGCCCATCCCGATCTTGGAGAAAGGAGCCAAGCGTGGAGCCAATGTAGTCTTTACTTTTCCATCAGTCAACTGATTGAGCAGCATACCGATTAATGAAGGCAATACGATCATGAAAAACAGACCTTGCATCATGAGAGCCATGTCCATCTCTACTTTTGCCCCTAAAAACAGCGACATGCCCAATGGAACAACAAAAGGAGAGAGCATCGTATCAATTAAAATAATCGAGAGCGTCAGAGCAATATTTCCCATGTAAATAGACGACCACAAAAAGCTGGAAATACCCGTCGGAATTAATGCTGCCAATACAAACCCTGTGACCAGATGCCTATCATCTGGATAAAACAGGCTTGCCGTTCCCCAAGCGATAAGCGGCATGAGTCCGTGCAGAATCAAAAGATTGGCAATTAACGGCAATGGGCGCGTAAGTACTTTGGCGAATTCTTTGAACCCGGATCCGAGACTCCCGGCAAAAGTCATAAAGGCAAAGATCCAAGGAGACAAATAAGTATATGGTTGCAAATAATTGCTCGCCAATACGCCAATGAAGACACTGCTTGGCGTTAGAATCGGCATTATTTTTTCAAGCATCTTGTTTATTTTGGCTAATGTGTCCATACATCCACCTCAGAAGTCACTTAAGTAAGTGCGTGTTGCTCATAAAAGACCGCAGAATGGCCGCTCTGTGAACAACTGACGTGACGTATGTTATCATGAACCCTTTTCTTTAACAAGACTAACGTTCATTTTTATACTATGTAAATTCATTTCATCCCCCCGTCCTTGCATACTTTCCCAATGGCGTGTAAAGCCTAAAGTGGAAAGGAGGTATTTTATGAACGGAATGGATTGGGTTGAATTTATCCGAAAAACCGAAGATAAGATGTATCACCTCCATCGAGCGATAGATGGAATCATTAATGAACCCGACTATAAGGAGTCCGTCTCTGCCCTTACTGAGGTGGTGAGAGATTATCAAGTGCTCGTTGAAAAAGCAAAAGATGAGCTTCGCACTGTAGACCTGCACCGCCGTCGTCGTGACAACCATGATCTTCATGATCTTCATGTTCATCGTGACCATCGTGACTTCGATCATCACTGACTGACTAAAAAGCACATCAACCTACTGAAAAATACACAAAAGACTCCTACTGAAGGAGTCTTTTTTCATACAGACAAAGAGCTTCGTGAGCAAAAGCAATGAAAAAGGTAACAACTCAAGCCCGCATTCGAATAAGGCAAGGTCATTACCAAGCTGTTTTACCCCTTCATTTGTTTCTCTATCTGTTGGAATTTTTTCTTTTGCTTGCACGCTTCTTTAACGTCTGTCGGCCATGGCTTCTCGCTAATTTTCTGCAGCTCACGGTTTAGTTTTTTGTCTGAAGTGACATGAATGTCCGATTTAGGAAAAGCCGCTTTTAATTGCTCGGCGACCTGTTTTTTAATCGATTCCAATCGAAATCGATTGAAGTTACTCACTTTGACGGCTACATCCAACTCATTATCAATCTGAACAGCAACTGCGCTATCAACGCCTTTGACTTGGCCTGCAATGGATTTCGCTTGTTCCTCCCACTGCATGTAGCGGACTGGTGCAGGAGAACACAACGGTTCTTGTTCCTTCGACTGGATCCCGGCTTTGGAATTCGACTGTGAAGAGCAGCCCGTGATCAATAACGTGAATGCTAAAACTACGAGTGTACTGCGCAAGCAAAAACCTCCCAACCAAAGTCATTCTATCTTTAGAATGACCGCAAATAGCAATAGTATGTGGGTGTGATTATTCCAAAGAAAAACCCGCCTCGGTGCTTGCCAGAGACGGGTCGGGATATGCGAAATAAAAAAACGGTGACTCATCTGCATTATTGAGTCACCGCAGACCCCAAGAACTTTTCGAGTCCTTATATAGGATATATCAAATGATATACAAGCGCGATAGGAGAAAACTGGATCGTTTTCATTTCCACATTTTTTTGAAAAAAAACCCAACCAGTTAAATATGGTTGGGGGCGGACGGGGTAGTACGCTAAGTCATACGTGAATAAGGTAAGCATATCGGTTGGGTGGAGTGCTAACAACAAGTATATATAGGTATAAATACCTATTCTTAGATTGTTGTCTTTTGGTTCTATACGAAAAATATGGAAATTCACCTGTACTTTCAGGTAATGTGATAATAAATAAAGAATAATAAAAAGTGAATGCTGAAGATGGGATCTAGCCTAGGAGGTTTTTTATGGAATCCATAATCATTCTTTTATCGCTTGGAATGGCTGCCCTTGTTTTATACCGCGTCTTCAAGTATAAGTTCACGAAATATAATCGGGAAAATATCGGGTTGTCGATTGCTGGAATTATCGTAGGAAATGAGGTGACTCACCGCCCTTTATCTCAGTTTTTTATTTTATTATTTATTTTACTCCTCACCTTTTTAATAGTAATTTCTATTTTCAGAAAATAACGCTCCTTAATGCGGATAGTTTCCACTATGCTACACTCATATAGGGTGATTAGTAATGACAAGATTTTTTTCTTTTCTATCAGAAATCATTAGAATTTTACTATTGTGGTTTCTTTTCATGTATGCAGTTCATTTTCTAGTCCATGAATTGTTTACGTTTCCACTCTCGGACACCTCTGATTTATTGCTGACTTTCTCTATGTACTTGGCTTTTTTTATCTTATACCGCAACAAGCTGCAATTCGCAGGGTGGTATAAAAGCACGAGGAATACACCTCTGCCTCGGTACGTAACTATTTCGATCACTGCCACTTCAATTTTGTCCTTTTTACTCGCTCTTTGGATTTCTTATATTGATTTGACATTTGCTTGATTCTGTTGTAAAAAAAGAGGTAACCAAATGATCTGAAGAAATTCATTGACGAGAAAGAGTAAGCTAAACCCCTTGTTCCCCAGAGAGTTGGCCTTGTGCTGAAAGCCAACGTTCAAGACTTAGCCGAAAATCCTCTCCGAGAAGGAAGGCTGAAAGCAGTTCAGTAAGCTAACCCGGGATCCCGCCGTTACAAGGGACGCGTATGATGGTACGTAGTATGAGGTGCCGAAAGATCATGTTTAATTGGTCATTTCGGAACAAGGGTGGTATCGCGAGATGGAATCTCGTCCCTTAGGGGGCGGGATTTTTTTGTTTTTCTTGAGTTATACACTCAATTATTTGAATGGCGAAAGGATGAAAAACATGAGAAAAGTGGATGTGAAAGAAAAAGCGAGAACCCGTGAGTTGCGCGTCTTGAATCAGTGGAGACAAAACAATACGTTCCAAAAATCAATGGATGATCGGATCGGAAAACCGAATTTCGTATTTTATGAAGGCCCTCCGACAGCGAATGGAAAGCCTCATATCGGCCACGTACTCGGACGGGTCATCAAAGATTTTATCGGTCGCTACAAAACGATGTCCGGCTATCGAGTCGTCCGCAAGGCAGGCTGGGACACGCACGGACTTCCCGTTGAGCTCGGCGTCGAGAAGCAGCTCGGAATCTCGGGAAAACAAGAGATCGAAAAATACGGGGTAGCCAAGTTTGTTGAACAGTGCAAAAGCAGTGTCTTTGAATACGAGAAGCAGTGGCGGGAACTAACCGAAGCAATCGCTTATTGGACAGACATGGCTAATCCCTACGTCACCTTGACGAATCCGTACATCGAAAGTGTCTGGCACATCTTGTCTACCATTCACAAGAAAGAACTCCTGTACAAAGGTCACCGTGTTAGCCCCTATTGTCCTGACTGCCAAACGACGTTAAGCTCCCATGAAGTGGCACAAGGCTATGAAGACGTAAAAGATTTGAGTGCTACGGTGAAATTTAGAAGCAAAGCGGGTGAGGAGATTTTTCTCGCCTGGACAACTACACCGTGGACTCTCCCCGCGAATGTCGCATTGGCGATTAACAGAGACATGGACTACGTGCGTGCAAGACAGAGGGGCGAAATATACGTCGTAGCCAAAAAGCTTGTGGAAAAAGTGTTAAAGGAAGACTACGAAATCCTATCTACTCACAAAGGTGCAGAATTCGTCGGAACTGCCTATGAGCCACCGTTTGGATACATTGGCGTGAATCGAGGTCACATCGTTGTAGATGCAGAATACGTCAGTGACACAAGCGGAACAGGTATCGTTCATACTGCACCTGCACACGGAGAAGAAGATTACCGTACGTGTCGACAGCATGAGCTTGACTTTGTAAATGTCGTGAATTTGTCTGGACAATACACCGATCAAATAACCGATTATGCCGGACGTTTCGTCAAAGATTGCGACGTCGATATCGTAAAAGACTTGGCTCATCGTGGTTTGCTGTTCTCCAAAGAGCGTTATGAGCACAGCTATCCTTTTTGCTGGCGCTGTAAAACTCCACTGCTCTATTATGCGATGGAGAGCTGGTTTATCAAAACGACCGCGATTAAAGACCAGCTAATCGAAAACAATCAAAACATCGATTGGTACCCTTCTCATTTACGCGATGGACGTTTCGGCAAATTTCTGGAAGAGCTCGTCGATTGGAATATTAGTCGTAATCGCTTTTGGGGTACTCCCCTAAACATCTGGATTTGTACGGATTGTGGAATCGAATATGCGCCAGAGAGCCATAAAGATTTACGTGAAAAATCAGTGGAAGCCATTGACGAGAGCCTCGAACTGCATAAGCCTTTTGTTGACGAGGTCAAACTGCGTTGTTCTTGCGGGGGTACCATGGAAAGAACACCTGAAGTCATTGATGTGTGGTTTGACAGCGGCTCGATGCCATTTGCCCAGTACCACTATCCTTTCAGTGATGAGAAGCTATTCCAGGAACAATATCCTGCTGATATAATCTCCGAAGGTATTGACCAGACACGAGGTTGGTTCTTCAGTTTGCTTGCGGTATCCACCCTTTATAACGAAAAATCACCCTATAAAGCGGTCATTTCAACCGGGCATGTATTGGATGAAAACGGTCTGAAAATGTCAAAGAGTAAAGGCAACGTTATTGATCCGTGGGAAATCATAGATGAATACGGTGCCGACGCATTCCGCTGGGCACTCTTGTCTGATAGCTCGCCATGGAGCAGCAAACGATTCTCGAAACAGATCGTAGCGGAAGCCAAGTATAAAGTGATTGATACGATCAACAACACGCATGCCTTCTATTCGCTGTATGCGACGATTGATCAGTATCAACCTGAAGACCATCTACAACCCGTTCAGAAGAATAAACTGGATCGTTGGATTCTTTCCCGGTTAAACACTACTCTGCAGAATGTATTAAAAGGAGTCGAGTCCTACGATTTTCTCAATCCTGCCAAGCACATCGAAACGTTCATCGACGAATTGAGCAACTGGTACATCCGCCGCTCCCGAGACCGTTATTGGAGTAGTGGAATGACGGAGGATAAGGTGGCAGCTTACCAAACACTGCATAATGTCCTGCTGACACTCGCGCGGATGATCGCGCCCTATGCACCGCTCATCGCCGATGACATCTATTGCAACCTGGATGGCAGCCAAGGAAGTGTCCATTTGACCGATTATCCAAAAGTAGACGAAGACGCTATCGACGAAGCTCTGGAGAACGACATGGAAACAGCACGTCAAATCGTTGAGCTCGCTCGCAATATTCGCAACGAAACAGGAATCAAAACACGCCAGCCATTGTCCGAGCTGATCATTTCCCTTGAGCGCGATTTTAACCTGGACCGCTTTGCAAGCATCATCAAGGATGAGATCAACGTAAAAGAGATCCGTGTGGAGCAAAGTGACAGCAGCTTCGTTCGCTACCAGTTAAAACTAAATCTAAAAGTAGCCGGCAAGAAATTTGGAAAATGGGTCGGGCCCTTGCAAAACCATTTAAAACAGTTGTCAGCATCTGAAGCAAAACAAGTCGTTACGACCGGCTCTTTGGACGTCCCTCTTTCCGGCGAACTGCTTCGTCTTGCGTTAGATGAGCTGCTGGTGGAGAAGCATGGGAAAGAAGGCTTTGCTTCCGCATCTGGCTATCAGATGAACGTCGCTTTAAATACAACGATAACAAAGGAGCTCGAAGAGGAGGGTCTCGTGCGCGAGGTCATACGCGTGATCCAGGATTACCGCAAGAAGCTGGATCTACCTCTTGATAAAAGAGTAAGACTGACACTCGATGTCGATGTTCAATTAAAAGAGGCATTGCTGCATTTTGATCATGTCCTGCGTGAAAATGTGCTCGTTGCCGATGTCACCTATGCGGAAGAAGAAGGCATGGAGACTTTTTCGATTGGAGCTAAGCATTTCCGTTTGCTAATTAAGTAGCTCCTAAAAAATGACCACATACTGATCAACGGTAATGAAAATAAAAAAGCAACGGCAGTTCCGGACAGAAATGAGTAATTTCCGTGGCTGTCGTTGTTCTTTCCTTTGTTTCCCACCCTTAAGTTAAATAGGCGTTACTTGTCCGCAGTGATCTCTCTGATACATTCAGGGACATCATTCTTTGCATTACCTACAAGCGACGAAACCGGATAAGCCCTCATCTCTTCGGCAGGAAAAGGTCGGAGCAGATCCAGCAGCGTCTTCGTATCCTGATTATCCCTGTTTAACCAGTCTGCTTCATCCGCAGGGTGCAAAATCGCAGGCATTCGATCATGGATATCTGCAACAAGTGAATTGGGCGATGTCGTAATAATCGTGCAAGTGCTCAGCTTCCTACCGTCCGGCGACATCCAGGTATCATATAACCCCGCAATGCTGAACAATTTTTGAGATCGCAACAAAATACGTGTAGGTTGCTTCCCTGCGGCTGTCTTCTTCCACTCATAAAAGCTATCCGCTGGGATCAAACACCTTTTTCGCAAGAGTGGGACTCTAAAAGCCGGTTTATGTACCAATGTTTCAGCGCGTGCATTGACCAAATTTATTTTTTCATCTTTTGCCCATGAAGGAACTAGACCCCATCTCAACCTTCCTACCCGATTCCTATCTCCGTCATGGATAACGGCTACGACCATTTGGGTGGGACTGATGTTGAATCTCGGCATGTACTCAAAAGGAATGGTGTCCTCTGCATGATAATGGTCTAATAAATTTTTTAATGAAACGGTTAATGTGAACCTACCGCACATATGCCCTCCAACAAAAAAAGTCCCTCGTATGGACGAGGGTTGAAAAAGGTTGTTAACAGTGTATGAAATTTAGTATGCCCAGACCTTATCCACATTATTCACCGAAACCTTCTTTCTACTCCCATGCTTCCCATACCATCACGATTCCGTCCTGTTTTGGTGCATAATTCTTGCACAGCAGGTGTCATGCGGCGCCTTGCGGAATAGTTCGCAATGACCCGGGGCACTTTTCGCTCGATATCAGACAGCACGGCCGTTCACCATCGGCTCAATAGCAAGTATATTGTTGATGGCAAAAACGCGTGGCCCCCGGCGTGTTAGACAGTATGCTTTTAACCGATTTCCTTCCACCTCTAATGGACGTATGACTCGAATCGTTGTCTGACCGTTGTTGCCGAGATAAATCACACGAATGAGTTGCTGTTGTTTTATTGCACGAAGCATTTCCTTTATCACTTCATTCGCCTCCGAATGGAACGTTTGTTCTGTATTATATGCGAACAACATACGAACATGCAAAGGAAATACTTTCCGAAAAATAAAGCAAAAAAAGAACGCCAGTCTCCTTTTTACAAGTGAGTATCTGACGTCCTCTCGTGATTTAATATCATGCACGCAGCAAGGTTTTATAGATGCTTTTTTATGAAGTGAAGCAAGGTCTGACCTTGGGCTGTTAGTACCGTGCCTTTGCCATCGCATTTAGAGCACGCGATTTTTTCCTTTTCCTCATTTAATAACACGCCTTGACCTTCACACTCCCAGCAAGATAGTTCTAGATCATCCATAGAAATCGACATTGATTTCCTACCCCTTTATTTATGATGATAGTTTGCTCCACAATCTGGTGATCGCTGGTTTCTTTTTTCTGAATTGATTCTATCATGACTGTGGCATGTTCTACCAGCAAGGCAACTGAAACGAACAAAAGGAAGCTCCACAATGAGCTTCCTCCCTTTTTACCTTTCTCGTTAAAGCTCTCCCATCAAACCAAGACAGCGAGATGCTTCTTAGCATCATATTCTTCCAGTTCCTCACCATTTTTCAACCGATGAACAAAGTCGGGATTAGCGATCAACGGGCGCCCGAAAGCTGCCACATCAATCGTGCCTTCTGCCAACGCTTGTTCAGCGTTTCTTGGATCGAGCGTGCCAACCCCTACAATCACGCCATCCCAGTATTTGCGGACCAACTGATGCATGGTTCTTCCGTCTGCCAGCACGCGAGTAAACTGCATGGTGGAAGGATGGATCATGGTAGCTCCGACTTCCTTGAATGCTTCTACAAACGTGCGGATGGCCATTTCCGGATCTTCCCACATGTAGCTCGGATTATCGCTTTTATGAGCAGAAAAGCGAATTAATGTTCTGTCGGTACCAATTGCATCAATAACCGCCTTCAAGACTTCTTTCATTAGTGTCAATCTTTGTGCCAGGTTTCCGCCATATCGATCTGTACGATGATTGGATACATCTGAATTGAATTGATCGATTAAATACCCATGTGCGCCGTGAATTTCCACCCCATCAAAGCCGGCTTCTATTGCGTTCCTCGCTGCCTCCGCAAATTGTCCAATTAATTCCTGAATGTCTGCGATAGTCATTTCTTCTGGAGTATCATAGGGCTTTCGGAAACGAGGAACAGCTCCTTCTGCTTGAATGGCTGAAGGTGCCTGCGGTGGCAAGTTCCCCGCCAGTTCGTGATGGGATAATCGTCCTACATGCCATATTTGCGCAATAATCGTACCGCCTTCTTTATGCACAGCATCCGTTACTTTTTTCCAGCCCTCGATTTGTTCCTGGGTATATAGGCCGGGAACTCCTTGATTGCCTTTACCCCGCTTGCTAACAACGATCCCTTCTGTAATGATCAAACCAATCCCATCTGCGGCCCGTTTCCGGTAGTACTCGACTACATTTTCTCCCACTACACCCGTCTGGTCATCTGCAAAGCAGCGAGTCATAGGAGCCATCGCTGTACGCGTTTGTAGGCTCCAGGCTCCGATCTTTACTGGCTCAAAAATTTTACTTTCTTCTCCATTATCCAGGGCCCCCCAAGCTTTCGTTTCGGTTGCTTGAAAAATTCCTTTCTTTTCTTGACTCATCGGTTGCTCTCCTCCATTTCAGTTCTTTTTTTAGTATTTATATAAATACCGAAATATATGAGAAAAAATATTCCGCTTTAATCTTCAAGCAAAGCGGGAGCATATTGTTCAAGGACTTCGCGTTGCAAGCTGTAGTATCGGTAGGTTCCCTCTTTGCGAACGGCAAGCAGTCCACAGTCAAGCAATGGCTTTAAATGATGTGTCAATGTTGAGTTTGCCGCGATGTTCAATTGATTAGCCATTTCCAGGCAGGCCAACTCCGGTTGCTTGGAGAGCATTTTCACGATTTGAAAACGCGTGGCTTCACCCAGTGCTTTGTAGACTTTTACCGCGCAATCATCAGTCACCCAAGGTAACCTCCCTTCCATGCCAACTATGTATTTCAGTAATTCTAGAAATACTGTATTTCATTAGCTATTTGTTGTCAAGTGATAGCCTATTCTCTGGTGTGTACACGTATACAGTAGGTGATAGCAATAATAAGCCCGTGACTGTCGTTACGTTCAAATCTGAGGACGTTTCCGTACATCTTTCCTTAGATGGTGAAGGATCTCTCAAGCGTTTCTTAAAAGATATTTATCCATCTGAATAATTCTTCTCGTATCTGGATGCCCGAATGCAAAGCTCGGGCATGTTTTTTTCACTTTCCTTCTTTCTTGTTCATCAGACGTTCATATTCCACCGCTACACTAACAGGTGTAAACATAAAAATTAGAAATGGAGATGAACGCAGTTGTTACCATTAGCAGTCATTTTTATCAACCTGGCCCTACTGTCCTATACGATTGGGGTATGGAGTGAAAAACGGTCTGGAGAACTAAAATTAAAGCATTTGGCTTACTTTGGCTTCGGATTATTATTCGATACGATCGGGACAACGTTTATGAAATTACTTGCGGACGGATCAGCCATCAATTTGCATGGAATAACCGGTTTAGTAGCTCTGATCCTGATGTTCTTTCACACGGCATGGGCATGCTTTGTTTTATGGAAAAAGAAGGAGCTACAGATAAAACAATTCCATAAATTTAGCCTGAGTGTGTGGGGGATCTGGCTTGTTCCTTACTTCATCGGTGTAGCACTGAGCTTCATCAACTGAGTCAGGACGACGCTACCCAACTGTTGATTTTAAGCTGTCATTTCTTTTCACAAATATTGCGATTGTTTCTTCGTGATGGTATAATCCTCCAATTAAAACATTAGGAGGTAGACTTATGAAAGTAACACGTAAAAATCATGAAAATGTAGCTCCTCCGATTGCAGCGTACACGCACCTTTCCATTTTGCCGAGAGATGCAGACTTACTTTTTTTGGCTGGGCAAATTGGAGCGGATGTAGATGGAGCTATTCCAGATAGAGTCGAAGATCAATTTCGAAATGCGTTAAACAATGTCATTCGCATTTTAGCTAGTGAAGACGTAACTTTGGACGCGATCGTTAAAATGAATTTCTGGTTTACGGAAACATTTGATCGCAGTGAATACCTAGCCATTTGGAACGAATTCCACGGTGGTAACCCACCACCAACTACTTTTGCTTATGTAAGTGCCTTGGCTCAGCCCGCTATTAAAGTTGAGGTAGAGGCTTGGGCAGCTCGTGGGTGAGGCTTTGGTGTCTCTCTCCCTATAGTGCACAAACGGAATAAAACCCACTAGAAAAATGAACTTCCTCAGTGGGTTTTATTCGTGTTTATATATCCGTTTTCCGGATCGCCCTCGCGCCATTACTCTTGTATTGCCTCTAGTTCTCATACAAATTTCAAGAAAAACTATTGACAAAAATATTTTATTGTGTTATATTAAAAATTCTGTGTATTTACAAATAACTCAAATCCTTCATAATGTTCTTTAGGAAAACGTATTCAAAGAATAGGAAGAGGGGTGTACACAGATGGATACATTACCTTGCCAAGGTTGTAAAGGCTTGTGCTGTGGTCCTGTTCCGATAACGGAGAATGAATATAAAAAAATACATAAAAAGGTTAAAGCTATGCCACGAAAAATCCGTGAAGCGTTAGAAAATCAGCCAAGATTATACGGAACCTGTATTTTTTATGATCTGAATAAAGATCATTGTGGAATTCATGCCGTTCGTCCGGAAATTTGCCGAAACTTTGGTTATCACAAAGATCTGGTCTGTTTCAGAAAACCGGAGTTGGCTACAAAGGAACAAGGAACGATTAAGGAAAAACGAATTGGTTATCTAAGTATTGATATTACTTGGAAGAATTTTTAAAAGGCGTTTACCCCTACCGCTTAGGAGGTATTTCATTGTCCCGGATGATTCGCAAGGAATTTCCCGCAGGTTTGTTTAATCATCGCATCGTTGGTGTGGCAATCCATGAAGGCCAAGTCCTGTTGCATCGAAAGGTAACAGACGATTTTTGGGCGCTCCCAGGAGGTCGGGCTGAGCTGATGGAGCCATCTGCCCAAACGATCCAGCGAGAATTCGCTGAAGAACTTGGTGTGGAGGTCAGCGTTAATCGGCTGCTCTTTGTGGTTGAAAACTTCTTCGATTTCGAAGGCGTCCCTCATCATGAATTATCGTTTTACTATCTTGTCACTATCGAAGGCACACCCTCGCTTTTCGATCAGGAAAGAGAGCACGTCGGTATTGAACAGGATGTAGCGCTGGTTTTCCGCTGGTTCCCAGTAGATTCATTGGAGGAAATTCCGCTTTATCCAACTTTCTTGCGTTCCGCGCTACGTCTACTTCCAACCGCGATCGAGCATATCGTTCATTACGATTAATCGCCCTCAGTGAACACCATTCAATCGATTTCTTGTCCAGCAACCTGATGAGCTGCTCCAGTTTTCGATTACGCTCTTGATCATTTCGAGTTTTTTGCTTGAAAAATGTCAGGATACTGGTTACTGGCTTGTTTGCTGTAATCATGAGTAAAACCCCACCCTATTGATAAAGGTGAGGCTTGCCTTCTTCTCAGATTGGAGGTTCAGGGCTCAAGCTTTAGACCAATGGGCTGGACGAGTAAGAGCCGCTGGCAATTTTGTATGCCTATCTCCTTTTGCCGCATTAATCTGGGCCTGTGTCAGGAAAAGGCTCTCACTGAGGTCAGCACCACTTATATTCGTATCTCGAAGATCCGCTCCGATGAGATCAGCCATCCGCAGATCAGCTCCCCGCAGGTCGGCGGCAATCAGATAGGCCCCTCTTAAATTGACGCCCCTCAGATCAGTACCCTTGAGTTTTGCACCAATCAGGTCTGCTCCTCGACCAAAAGTCTTTTGGGATTTCGGAGAATTTTTCTGCTGGCGAAGGGCTTCTCCTCTTACAAGCTCGCTTGTCCGCAGCAGCAATGTATTAACCTCTGCACGGTGAGACGCTACATCCACTTTTGAAAGAGAGCCCGCACTGAGAAAAGTAAGGCGTTCTGTCTCGTCTAACGCCTTTCGCAGCTCATAATGGATGGGACGGGAGGCAGGAAGCGCCAGCGCTTCACTTACATACCAGAGCAATTCGTGAAGATGCCACATAATGGGGAATACATCGAACATTTGCTTTGCGGATTGCTTGTCTTGCCGCCAATCCTTTCCTGAAAAAGTTACCTGGGAAACCTTTTGCCCTGCACCGAAGCAGTCATAAACGGTACACCCTCGGAAATTTTGTTGCCTCAGACTGTCATGAATGCTGCAACGAGAGTCCGCTCGCAAATGATGACAGGGTTGCCCCCCGTTTTTGTCGAAGGCAAAGTCCGCTGATTTAGCAAAAGGTAATGCTACACAGCATAAACCGAAGCAGTTTTCGCAGTCACCCTGGAGACTGCTGCGGCTCCTGTCTGGGCTTTGGCCTCTGTTTGTGTGGTTCTCAGACATCGCGGCCTCCTATTGGCGTGTTTTCTCGATGAAAATGAACGTTTCTTCTAATTTCTCATATTATTACCTCGGATTTTCATCGTCAATCTTTGTTTGGACCGCTTGAGATCCATTTTTCCCCCTCCAATAGACATACCCTACACAACATACTCCTACAATGATAGGGATTTGAATAAACGTGCCGACAAAAGGATAGGCTGCCAAACAAGTTAAACTTGTCATTCCGGCCATGACTTTCCCAAGCGTTGATTTCAGTAATTTGACACCTGCTAACGCTCCAATAATATAAGTGGCTATACCGAGAGAGTTCGGGATATAGACTAATGTGTTCATCCCGATTTCAAACACATACGTGAGAAGAAGACCAATGGCAGCAAAAGCGCCTACAAACATAATCGCATGGGAAGGAGTCGAATGTTTTTCATTCCTATAATCAAGCCATGAAGGAGCTAATTTCTCATGTGCGAGCGAATACCCAAGACGGCTGATACCCGCCACAAACGCATTCGTTGTTCCCAAACAAATAACAAGAGCAACAAAAGCTGTGGCATATCCGCCGTGAACACCTGTTGCTTTCGTCATGACCTGGACCAAAGACGAACTATTCATCGCTTCATCGACCCTACCAATTCCAGTAGAATAGGAGTGTGTGCCTATCACAGCAATAGCTGATCCAAGATAGACTATCCCTACTATGACAAGAGCCCCCCATGTAGCTCGAACGATATCCTTCTTTGGATTTTTAAACTCCGGGGCTAAACTTGCAATAGCTTCCCAACCAAAAAAAGACCAAAAAATAAGCATCCCTGCTGTTCCAATCAATGATACGTTTTCGCGTGAAAGAGAAGATCGCACTCAATAGGATAATCCCCGCAATGATGAAGGCAAGATCAGGGGACATTTGAAGAGCGTACACCACATACCTCCCTCCCGTTAAAGGGACGATGAATTGTCCAACTGCTGCAGCAATAAAATAGTACCAACCAATGATTGCACCTGAATATCTCCCAAACGCTTTTTCAACAAAGGTGGAGACGCCTCCCGCACTTGGGTATTCCTTTGCTAATAAAGCAAAGGTATAGGCTAATGGAACGCTCAGTAAAATCATCCCACCCCACGAGAATAGAGCATTGGCCCCCGCTACCCCTGCAGTCATTCCAGGGAGTATCAGAATTCCAGACCCTATAACAGCTCCTACATATAAAGCAATCCCTTGCCAAACAGAAATTGATTGTTGCAACAATCCGATCCCCCCAAATTCAACTTTATTCCAGTTGTACCACGAACCTGAAAACAGTACTTTCGGATTCTTGCTATCTCATATTTTGGGGACCGAATAAACATGTTGTCATCTTTTTGGCAACGAACATTTCAAATCGACGATTGATTATTCAGCTATAATTAATATAATTTAATTATATCTAGTTATATTTGGGTATAATTAGATTTTTTGTGTAACATTCACTCGACATTTTTGCTTGCTGCTTACGATATTGCCTTGGTTCGGTAAATGAATCTTGTAAACGATGCAACCTAGTTGACTGTTCTGGAGGTTTCTGTATGGACATAAGTACAAAAAAAGCGCAGACTCTGGCCAAAGAGGATCTCATCTCCTTTATCGAATCTTCAATCATAGAACTGCGGGGACAGCCTGCTGCACAGGAAAACAGAAGCCGCTACGCACTGCTGGAATCGATGGCTGCATGGCTCAAAACCTCGGAAACGACCGATTCGCCTTCTTCAGAGGCATTTGCAAAGATTTTATACGTCTCCAACTATTACAAATAGCATTGGGCAGCATTTGCGCTGCTAGAGGTTTGGGATCATTCAACGAAGGACGAGAGGCTGTGCAGCAATAAAAAAGTCAGAGAACGGACTAAAGATCCGATCACTGACTTTTTTTGCCTGTCTATTGATCTTGTAGTTTGACGACAGCAGCTGCGAGGATTGCCACGCCGCTGGCCAAGGAGGCCAGGTTAAATTTCATTTGCGGGTGGTGCAGACCGGGTGCCAAGTCTGTCCCCAAGCCTACCATCGTGGCCGCAATATGGGTCTTGCGAGTGGCATAGAAGTGAAAATCCTCCCCGCCCGGAGTGACCGGCGGCGCGATCAGGGCGTCATCGCCAAGGACATCCTTTATCGCGACTCCGACCATTTGCTCCATCGCCGGATTCGGAACAGCGGCATTCAACCGCGCTGTGACTTCAATCTCCACGTTCGCTCCGTTCGCGCTTCCCGCTGCTAAAGCTGCCCTCGTCACTTTGTCGACGAGATCGTCCATTGCTTCATTGGTTTGTGCGCGCAGATCGATGCCGAATTCTGCCTCATCGGGAATAATATTGAGATTGTCGCCACCTGCCCGCACTTTTGTCACTTTGGCAGATGTCGGAACGGTCGGATCAGGCTTGACTGCATTGACTGCAGCAATGACAGCAGAAAGTGAATCGACGACGTTAATCCCTAAATTGGGTCTAGCTGCATGAGCTTGCATTCCTGTTATCCGCCCTCTTATCATGGCGACCGCCCCGTGATGAATTCCCGCGGATGCCGTGCCAAAAGAAAGCTCTTGGATGGGTCGTACATGGATGCCGAGTAGGTAGTCAATATCATCGATGACGCCCTTGTCAATCAGTGAGAGTGCTCCTTTGCCCGTCTCCTCTGCAGGCTGAAAAATGATTTTCAGCCGCCCTTTCGGTTGAAATCCGCTTTCCTTCAAGCACCGAACCGCATCCAGAACCATTGTCATATGCGCATCGTGACCGCACGAATGGTTCGCTTTCCAGACCCCGTCGACGTTTTGCCAAAGCGCGTCAATGTCGGCCCGTACACCTATCGTAGGGCCCGCTGATTTCCCTTCCCATACAGCTACTACCCCTGTCTGATCAGCAAAAGTCTGATACCCTACACCGATATCCTCCAACTGTTTGCAGAGATATGCGGTGGTTTCCGTCTCTTTCCAACTAACTTCGGCCAGCTCGTGCAACTGACGATACGTTGCTTCAATAGCCTCTCGGTTGCTCTCTGCCCAGTGCTTGATTTGCTGTATCACGTAAGTCCATCCTCTCCGTCACATTATGTCTGGTCATTTTTCAACTACGTAATAATGAACTGGATCCTCACTGCGCAGCAAACCTGTGATCACATACCCTTTTGCCAGCGCCTCTTGCAATTGCTCCCGCAGCGTATATCGCCACTCTTTGGCCAGCTCCAGTTCGTCTTTCTTCATTTCATGAATATACCGCGGTACTGGGATGAGGTATCCGGCTTCCTCTTCTATCGCATGTCGCTGCACGGGGCGAGCATAGCTGCCTAAAGGCACCCACTCCACGAGCGACCGATAACCACTCCACACCTCACTTGTTAGCAGTGTTCCCGCAGCAGCTTGTAACGTACGGTCTGACATTGCATCCCATTCCAGGAGTAAACGATCAGTCGGCAGCCCTTTATTTACCTCGTCGGCCATCTCTCCATAGTAAGAAGGGATGTATGTTCGGACGATTCCACCTAATTTGCAAAGATTGAGGAACGCATTTCGGGTCTCCAATGGATCGAATGTCCAGGTGATTTTTTGATATCCGTAATCAATCGCCCAGAGCCGCTGCTGTTGTTTTAGCTGATACCCGATATTCAAGTCGCGATACTGCGGAAGAATGCCCATCATGTGAGAGCAGAGTGAGACACTGCCGTGCTTGTATCCGGCAAACCCGTAGCAAAAACCGACCAGTTTGTCCTGATCATACGCGCCAATCACAACACCGCCATTGTGGACGGATGCCACGAGCTGGGGGGTTGGTGATATCGTACTGTTGCCCCAGACGATTGTTTGCAGTTCCTCTACTTCCCTCATGCTAACCGCTTCAGTCACGACCGCGTAATGAATCGTTGGCTTCATAATCCCACTCCTTATTCCACGCTAGCGACTGTCTGTCTGCTGTAGTTTTCTTGGCGAACGAGAAACTTGTTGACACTTTCCGGCTTCAGATTATAACCGATTCCCGGCTCAGTCGGCACAGCCAGAATTCCTGGCTCGAGTAGAACCACTTCAGGATCGACGATGTCTTCTGTCCAGTAGCGGTCGGATGCAGAGGTATCGCCCGGTATTGTGAAGTTAGGTAGTGATGTTATCGCAATATTGTGGGCTCGCCCCACGCCGGTCTCGAACATTCCACCGCACCAGACGGGGATGTTGTGCACTTGACACAAGTCGTGGATTTTTTTCGATTCGGTCAAACCTCCTACGCGGCCAACTTTAATGTTGATAATGCCGCAACTGCCCATTTCAATCGCTTTGCGTGCATCTTCCAGCGAATGAATGCTCTCGTCAAGACAAATCGGCGTTTTCAGTTCTTTTTGCAGTTTGGCGTGGTCGATGATGTCGTCATGTGCCAACGGCTGCTCGATCATGATTAAATCGAACTGATCCAGCTCTTTCAAAATGTCGATCTGATCCATGGTATACGCGGAGTTGGCATCTGCCATCAACGGTACGTCTGACCCAAACTGCTTGCGAATCGCCCTCATCGGTTCGATATCAAAGCCAGGCTTTACTTTTACTTTGATTTTTTTGTAGCCTTGATTGATAAAGCCTTCCACTTTATGGAGAAGCAAATCGACGGTTGGTTCAATCCCGATACTTACACCGACCTCAATCGTTTGCTTCTGCCCACCCAAACCTGCTGCTAGCGAGATGCCTTGTTGCTTGCAGTACAAATCCCACACAGCACCTTCCAACGCGGCCTTTGCCATGTTGTTGCGGCGTATTGGAGCGAACAGCTCAGCCACTTCCGCTGGCGATGTAATCTTTGCCGTAAGCAGCTTGGGGATGAGAAAATGCTCAAGCATATACCATACAGTCTCCGTTGTCTCCTCGTTGTACAAGGGCAATGCCATAGATGTACTCTCTCCGTATCCCACAGTTCCGTCACTGCTATAGACGCTGACCAGCACCAAGTCTCTTTTGGCCAGTCGACCAAAACTTGCTTCAAAAGATGCCTTAAAAGGCATCTGTAATCGCTGCAACTCTACTCGTTCGATATGCATCGATACAACCCCTTCTTCATTTCAATTGAATGAATAACTGCAATCCGTGAAGTGCCCTGATCCACTTTTTATAAAATGGCCCGTCTAGCTGTTCATGAAGTGATCGTATGCAGCTCTGGACAGTCGACCAATCGTTCGCTCGCCCTCTTCCATCGTGGGGTTATCTTTTGACAGGACGGCAATGGAGAATGCCCCTTTGTTGTCCGGCATATAAACAATTCCCACATCATTGACGACACCGCCAAGCGTTCCGGTCTTATGCGCAACCTTCGCTTTGTCGGGGAGCATATAAGGCAGACGGCTGTTAAACTGCTGACGGAATAAAATATCCAGCATTCCACCACAAGCAGACTCCGAGATGACTTGTTTGGTCGCAATCATTTCCACCAGCCTAGCCATATCCGCAGGCGTGGCAGCATTGTTACGCGGATCCGCCTGAAAGACGATGCTGTCCGGATCGAATTCCCAAGCGAGTATTTGTTCTAGCGTTTCCCGCGAGTAAGCTTGTGGCACCATACCTACGCTTAGGCTGAGCAAATCCCAGCAGCTATGGTGAATATGGGTCTGCTCAAGGCCTAGTTCCCGCATGTAGGCTGCTACCCGTTCTGTCCCTACCAGCTTGAGGAGCTGATCCGTCGCCAGATTGTCACTGACAATGATCATCAGCATGGCCAAATCCTTGACGGTTACCTCCATACCCATGTGAAGCTCCTGCAGCACACCTGAACCGGGTACTTGATCTTCCTCATTGATTTTGACCCGCTGCTCAAGTGACAGTCTGCCTGCTTCCACATCCCGGTACAAGGCCGCGAGAATGGGAATTTTGAATGTACTGGCTAATTGGAACAATTGATCCTCGTTCATGCTTGCCGCTTCTCCCGTTTGCAGATGCTTCACTGAGACTCCAAACGTTCCGGATACGTCACGAACAACGTCCTCCAATTTTTGCTGCAAACTCATACACGATCTCCTCCGCTCATCACATTTTTTGTGTTCCAAGGTTAGTCTGTATGCTCAGGCAAATGAGTGTTGACGAAATCAACCATCGCTTCCAAGCGCGCCTGACGCAGTGAAGGAATTCCAATCTGTAAAAGGCCGTGACTGGAGTGAGGTATACGGAGTAGCTCTACCTCTCCTCCCTGCCGCTTGATATGAGTGTAAAACTGCTCAGCCTGCTCGACCGGGCAGCGCAGATCATCTTCTGCATGAAGCAACAGCAGTGGCGTTTTTACATTTTTCACGTAGGCGAGCGGTGAAAACTTCCAAAGCGTTTCCACATCAGTCTTGCCTAGGAATTCCATCTCCAAAAAGTCGGGGCCGACGTCGCTGGTTCCATACATGGATATCCAGTTGGAAATACACCCTTCCGAAACCGCTGCAAAAAACCGATCCGTATGCGTGACAAGCCAGTTTACCATAAAGCCGCCATAGCTAATCCCGTTTACCGCAACCCGTTTATCGTCAATAAAATCGTACCTTCGGGATGCTTCGGCCAGTCCATTCAGGATGTCCGTCATGTCCTTGCCGCCGTAATCTCCGTGCACAGCATGAGTAAACTCCGCTCCATACCCTGAGCTGCCCCGCGGGTTCGAATAGACAACAGCATATCCGTTTGCAGCAAACAACTGCATCTGATGGAAGTACGTAAATCCGAACATGGAGTGTGGCCCGCCATGAATGTCCAACAGTACCGGATATTTTTTCCCTGCCTCGTAGTTTGCCGGCTTCAGCACGAATCCTTGTATTTGCCAGCCGTCTTCTGAATCATATGAAAATGCTTCCGGTTCGACGGTAATCAACTCAGACAGCAGCTCATCATTGCAATCATCAAGGCGAACCTCACTCTCGGGAAAAAGCGCTTCACTTGAGGTTGATAACGGTTCCAAAGGTGTCCGAAGCTTTCGCTCAACCATTGCCTCCTGCGAGACCTTGACCGCTGCTACTTTTCCGGGGTGATGCACGGTAGAGTAGGCCACAGCAACCGTCTCAATTCCATCATAGGAAAAATGAAAAATCGTACGTTCGCCGCCAATCACGGTTACTGCCTGTGAATCGCTATCCGCTAGGGAAAATCGGACAATTTCGTTTTTTCCTTCACGCGTACTTAACGCATAGACGTATTGGCTGTCCTTAGACCACTGTGGGTGCGGTGTATATTTCAAAGAGCGCATATCCGTAAAAGCGAGATCCGTCAATGTATCGGGGAAATTTTTACTCAAGCAGCGTGCCTCTCCACCATCGGCAGGAATGACGAACATCTCTTTGTGGTCAATATTGCTGGCAACAAAGGCCAGCTGTTTTGCGTCCGGTGAGTACGACAAGTACGACGCTTTCAAACCGTTGTAGAGCAATTCCACATCACCGCCACTAGTCGGCACACGGTAAATTTGTCCGCCAAAGTGCTGCTGTTCGCTCTCGTTCTGATTGGCGATAAAGGCGATATGCTGTCCATCCGAAGATACCGTCGGTTCAAAGATGTCATAAAAACCATGTGTAATCTGCGAAATATCGCCTGTTTCGATATCAATGGCAACGATTTGCCGTACCAGTGCCCTTTGCAAACCAGCGCCATCCAGTTTGTAGTACTGGCGATTGTATCGTTTTGGGCGCTTGCGCCATTGCTTGCTTTCCTTTTCTGCATGCTCTTCCGCTTCTTTCGCTGTCAGACCGGGCTCAAAAACCTCAATGGTTTCCCTCTCAGCAACCGGGACAAGGCCATAAACAAATCTTCCGTCAGGTGCCCAAACGATGGAGCTGACCCCATGACGAAATCGGGTTACTTGGCGTGCTTCCCCACCGTCCAGTGAGAGTAGCCAGAGCTGGGTCCCAAAAGCGCGATTGGAGAGAAATGCGATCGTCCTCCCGTCAGGCGACCACACCGGACTCATGTTGCGTGTACCCACAGTGGTTAACACACGCCTGGAATGGCCGTGAACATCTGCCAACCACAGTTGCGTTTCATAATCATCTGTCTTTTGGCGGACAATTGTTCGCTCGTATACGACAAGCTGACCATTCGGTGAGATCGTAGGTTTGCTAGGCCACTGAAAATTATAAATATCCTGAGCGGTTACTGTTCTCATTTCTCATCGCTCCCTTTTACCCTAGGTTTGGTTGAGGAATCATTTGAAGACTTAAACAGTTTGCGGTTTTACAGCTTTAGGAATTTGGCGGAAGCCGAAGCTAATGCGGATGATTTCTCTGTTGCTGTCGCGGATGTAACGGACACAAGCCTCAGAACCTCTGCGTTTGACTAAAAAGAGGTCTTCACCGATTGGCTGCATCGGGAGCGACTGCTGATCCTCATTGACAAGCGTGAACTTTCCGTCTTCCGAGATAATAGTAAGCTTCATACCCTCATTCGAAAGGTATTCTCCGGTGTATTCTTCCACCCGATCAGCAGGAACCTCGTAGTCGATTACGTGCAAATGAGATGCGTCAACCGGTCGATTTGCAAATGCATTGCTAGCCCCTTTCATCAGTGCGGTAGCAGGTGAATCAGCTAGGTTGGTAAGTACGATGCCAGTTACCCCTTGTTCGGGAATCACGTACATTTGCGCTTGCGTTCCTTTGATGCTGCCACCATGTTCGATCAAAACCGTTCCGTGATAATCGGGGGTAATCATTAGGCCGTAGCCGTAGTAGCGGCCAGGTTCACTCTGGATATACGGCGTCACCATCTGCTTGACACTTTCTTCAGTCAGAATTCGTACGCTGCCGGCGAGACCTCCAGTACGGTAAATATCCGCGTATTTCAACATATCCTGTACAGTCGACTTGAGAAAACCGGCTGCACGCATCGCAGGCGCATCCCACCAGTTGTCAGAAAGGAAGACCTCTTTTTCGCCGTCCTTCTCTTTGGCCGCGTAAATGGAGGTAATATCCGCTGAACCCTTCAGCTCGTCGAGGAAAAACACACTGTGATTCATCCCTGCCGGCTCCAAGATATGTTCCTTGAGATATGTTTCATAAGACTTGCCGCTGACGCGTTCGATAATAACGCCAAGAAATGCATAACAATCATTGGAATAGCTGAACTGAGTACCAGGGGAACCGAACAAGTCGAAATCTAATTCAGCTATATAGTCAAACATTTCCGCATACGTATCGACCGGGGGTATTTGGGCCAATTCATTTTTCTGCTGCGGATCGTGCTCCAGTTCAGGATCAAGCTCGATGCTCCGCTTCAACGCTGCATACAAGGTCGACAGTGGCGGCATCCCAGTAGTGTGGGTCATTAAATGGTGAATGGTCATTTGTTCGACCACCTCTCCCACCTTTAATCGAAATTCAGGAAGATACGTGAGTACCGGATCATGGACGGATAGTTTTCCGGCTTCCTGGAGTTGCATAATGGCCATACATGTGAATGACTTCGTGATTGAGCCGATTCCAAAAACAGTATCCAGCGTTACTTCCAGCCGCTCTGCCACGTTGCGGTAGCCTACTCCTTTTCCGTAGACAAGCTGGCCGTCTTTCGCTAGGCCAATAGCAGCACCGGGGACTTTGCCTTCATCCATCATTTTGTTGACATATTCCTCAAAGGTAGAGATCCATTTTTCATTAGCCATGAATTGATTCCTCCATTGTCATTTTTTATAGGAAAGTGATGATATTACTTCCAGACCTCCCGATAGACACGTTCGAAATTTTTTCCCAAAATCGCTTCGATTTGCTCGTCTGTATACCCACGTTCCACTAATCCTGCCGTCAGTTGAGGAACGGAGCGATGCCCGGCTACCACATCAAACGGCTTGCGAGGCATGTGCTGTAAACTTTCCGGAGAAACGTATTTCATGAAGTCGTCGCATAAATCGAGTCCAAGACCGATGTGCTCTACCCCAACCAGTTTCGCAATATAATCAACATGATTAAGTAACGTCCCGACATTTGCCTCTTCATCTCTGTCGGCGGTAAAGAAATTATTGGCGTTCATTCCGATGACACCGTTTCGTACAGCGAGCGCTTTAATCTGCTCGTCGGTGAGATTGCGCATCGAATCCGCGAGACTGCGGCAGTTAGAATGAGAAGCAATCACAGGTTTTTTCGCAATCTCCATCACATCCCAGAAGCCTTCATCGTTGAGGTGGCTCACGTCAATGATCATCCCCATGGCTTCAGCTGCTTCAATCAGACGTACGCCAAAATCGGTAATCCCCCCCTTTTTACCCTCGCGTACGGGAGAAAAAAAGCTGCCATCCCCAACGTAATTGCGTCTGCTCCACACCAGGCCCAATAGCCGTACTCCCAGCTCATAAAAGATTCGAAGCAGACTGAGATCATTTGAAAGCGGTTCCGCACCTTCCAACGACAAAACAAAAGCGACCTTTCCTTGTTCTCTTGCGGTGTTAAGGTCGTCTAGTGTTTTACACAACATCATTTTGTCGGCAGATTCTTCTACTTCTTCATACAGGGCGCTGATCTGGTTAAGAGCTTTTCGCAGCCCCATTTCCGGTAAAAACTCGTTGTCCACAAAGATAGCCGCGACAATCGTTTTGATGCCGCCTTGGTAAAAAGCAGGGAGATAATCCGTCTCAATTACCCGTTTTCGCCCACGGGATCTTTGAATCTCCACGTCCAGCAAAAGATCGAAGTGGCCATCGATGATTTGTGCATGACTTTGTAAATGACTGACCCGTTCTGCGGTTTGTCCACTCATGCCCCTATTCCTCATTCCTTTGTAAAATTACCTCTTCAACAGTTTATGACCGGTTTTTGAAGTTTGAACTTCGAAAATAACCGTTTCAGGAAGTTTTTACTCTATTTTCGCTATTATATTTTTTTACTTCATATTTTTCAAGACGCAAGATTTATAATTTTCACAAAAAATATCTTGAACGAAAGATGTGGTTTCCTACCTTCCGCCTGTTCCACTTTTGTATTCATAAAATGGCTTCGATACATAATAGCGATAAAGACAAAATGTGGAGGAGAACGCAATGAGCCGGCAGAAGCTTCAAGACAGATTAAAGATGAAAAAGGTCGAGCCAAAGCATGGAGAGCAATTCAACGATTTGCTTCGCTATGTTTTCCAGGTGACGAATCATGATCTGCATACGTTCGGATGGGAGAACCGCGAGATTGCGCAGGCGAAGCTTCCCGTACTGAAGCAAGCCGATGTAATGGGCTGGTTCGATGATGATAAGTTGATTTCCCAGTTGGCGGTATATCCGTTCCAGGTTAATATTTTTGGGGAGATCTATGACATGGGCGGCTTGACCGGTGTCGGAACCTACCCGGAATATGCCAATCTCGGCTTGATGAGCCAATTGATGCGTCGAGCGCTCGCAAATATGCGCGAACGGGAGCAGTCGATATCTTATCTGTATCCGTATTCGATCCCGTTCTACCGCCGCAAAGGCTGGGAAATTATTTCCGACAAGATCTCTTTCGAGGTGAAGGACACGCAGTTACCGAAGCTGAAGACAGTACCCGGCAATGTAGAGCGGCTGTCGATCGATCACCCGGATATACGAGATGTGTACCGACGCTTCGCTCTGAGTCATCATGGTGCGATGCTGCGGAGCGAGTTGGCCTGGGAAGAGTATTTGCGCTGGGATCTGGATGATCTGACCGTAGCGGTCTATTATGACGAGGATCAGCAGCCACAAGGCTACTTGCTCTATTGGGTTGCCGAAGAAGTCTTCCATATGAAAGAAATGGTGTTTACCGACGGAGAGGCGCGAGCGGGGTTGTGGAATTTCATCAGCGCCCATTTCTCGATGATAACACGGGTAAAAGGCCATATCTACACGACTGAGCCTCTCGCCTTCCTGCTGGAAGACAGCGATATCAAGGAGACGATCTCGCCCTACTATATGGCACGGATCGTCGACATTCATCGTTTCGTGAAGCAGTATCCGTTCCTGCCTCAGACTACGGAATGCCAACTGACCTTCACACTTCACGATCCGATGCTGGAGTGGAATCAGGGCAAATTCACGTTAAAGGTTGATGAGCAGGGCCGCGGGCAATTGACGGAGGGTGGCGGCAATGCCGAAGCGATCTTCGATATTCAGACGCTCACAACGATGCTGATGGGTTATAAGCGTCCGGCATATTTGGCGAGGGCAGGTCGCTTCCAATCGCGACGAACGACGATTGAGCTGCTGGAGAGGCTGATAGAACGCCAGACACCCTATTTCTCCGATTATTTCTGACGTGTGAAGTGGCGACCGGGTGCGGGGGTTCTAACAGAAAGCAAAAGCAAGTGATTTCTCCACTGAGGATGATCCACTTGCTTTTCTCGTTGGGATTTTTTAAAAATCCAGTTAACCAATGACCTTTACAACGTTTCCCCTCAAAAACAACCCGGATATTAGATCCCACCAGCCTCAAACTGTTCCCCTTCCTAATACGTCCGTGCAGCAGTTTTCCGATACCAGTGTTCTTTCCGGACGAATGGATGGCTTTTCAATGTTGAGCTCGATAGGCACTTCCTCATTGTCCACCTCTCACTATAACGCTGATTGTAAGCGCAGCTCCTCTCTTACTGCCATCAATGCAAAGCCAAGCAGGTTCTCTCCACGCCAGCGTTCAGGCTGTTCTGCATGTGGGTGATCTTGGGCAAGCCCTATTCCCCATACCCGGTCATATGGACTCGCTTCGACTAATATTCGGTCTTTCGAGCTCAGGAGGAACCTCTGCAAATCTGGATGCTGACTGAATTTTAGCAGGTTTGCTCGGCGTACGATCATCGTCTTGTGCTCGTTCCACTCGCTCTCATCAAACGAACGAACCTTGCGTCCCAGTGCCTTTGCTTGTTTTGGATGCCTCATACGAAGTATTTCATCACGAATGACAGGATCATCGAACAACTCTGCCTTTTTGGCCATCATGTAATGTTCTGCGGTATGGTACGTCGTGTTTTCATCTACAAAAGGGGCTGGATACCATTGGCTGAAGCACGACTTATCAATAACATTTGGCTTTTTTTGTGTATTTCCCCAAAAGAACAAGTATTTCAATCGTGTCTGTTGCGATGCTTTGATCAGTGTTTGGACATCTTGGATCTGTTCCACTTCATTATCACCTACTCTCTACAGACTTCCCTTTGGTTTACAGACAATCCCATATATAGGTAACATTCGAAAAAAGATCACCTCAGATTTTTATCATCAGATGGAAAATATATATTTGTATTTTAACGAACCAATCTATCCATCGGCAAACTTGTTTCCTTTCAATTAAAAAAAGTGCCCGAATAGGCACTTTTTTAGGACTATATACATCAACCTGCAGCCCAAACATCCAATTCAATTTTTATTTCCGGTAAGCCTAATGCTTGAATATAGGCTATCGTCATGGAAGGGGGTGTGGAATCGAATACTTTATTCCAAACCTCATAGAAATGATCCCAATCGATTTCCTCTGTAGACCAAATGTTAATTTTAACTACATGATCCGGAGTCAAATTTTGAGAAGATAGAATATCAACAATATTATTCATTGTATTCGTTACTTGTTGATTAAAATCGGCGGGAATATGATTGTTTTGATCGATACCGATTTGACCTGAAAACACATACCATTCCGCATTTCGACTGATCTTTGTTACATGACTATAGTTTCCTACAGGCTTTGCTATGTTATCTGGATTATATCTTTTCACTACATGGTTTACGTTCATATTTGTTACGTCTCCTTTTAAATAGAAAATATAAAACCGGTGGACGTGTTATATATTTTCACTGTTTTTTCATTTCATTAATTTTAGACAGACTTATCCCGTCATCAATCATTCTAGAAAAAAACAGCAGTAGAATACCCAATTCCAAAAGACAAAAATTGAATGGATCTCTTTTTCATCAGGTACCCCTCCTCTATTTAAAAGTAAAATGACTTACAGAAAAATTTTAACACAAACGCAAGCGCGAGTCATTAACATTCTTACAAAAACCCTACGAATATTCCCGCCAAAATGACTGAAACAATGGTAACGGTAATGAAACCGCCAACGAGCATAGGCGGTAGCATGTGGCTCGTCAACATTTCTCTTTCTTTTTCATCCTCTGTCAATGACTTGATGACTTCATCGGTGATGATATAGTCAGCCGGAAATCCATATAAAGCTGTTAAGGAAACGGCAAACGCCATTTCTTTGCTCGTTTTTAATAATTTCCCTGCTACAAAGGAGAACAGATACATACCGATGACACCTAAAACAATACAACCGACTAGCGGGTACATGATTTCAATCATCATAGCCGGTGTCGCCTGTTTCAACCCGTCAAAAATGAACAGCATCAGAGCCATGAGGGCAAATCCGAAACCGTTCGCTCTTTGCAGAACCTGCTTTTCCAGAAAACCGATGCTTTTGGCGATAACCCCGAACAATAAGCAGAGAACAAACGGACTGACTGTCATGACAGGCGCCAGTAGAGTAGAAACAAGGTAGGCAAGATACGCTACTAATGCCAGTCTGAAAAATTTAAAGAAATCGGTGTTGTACTTCTTTGGCATGTTTTTAAATAACGTAGGCTCAGACCCCGCATTCTCTGATGTAGCAGCTATTTCCGAGTCCGCTGTAATCAATTGTCTGCTGCGATATTGCTGAAGAAGTCTCCTTCCTTCTTTTTTCAGCATGATGGACGTTATCGGATATCCTGCAAATCCTTGCATCACATAGATGACGATGGCAAACACGGATAGTGAGACAAGCCCTGCTTCTTTGGCTCCTTCTGACATGATGAGCGCAGAAACGACTCCCCCTACTAAAGGCGGAATGGCAACGACGACGGTTTCAAAGTCGAAAAGAATGGTTCCAATGCCAAATAAAATAGCGATAATTCCTAAAATGCCTGAAAGGGCAATAACAATGGTCTTCCATTGCCTTTTTAATTCCTGAATGGATAACAGCGTCCCCATATTGGTAATTAACAAGTACATCATCATCGTCGCAACAACCGGCGGTACTCCTGCCACCGCTACAATATCTTTGGGAAAGAACGTCCAATACCCGAAGAGGAACAGGACTGCACAGACGAAAATAGACGGCACCCAGGCTTTTGTCCGAACAGCAACCAGATCCCCGACAAATAAAATCAAAACAAGAATAACTAAAGCTAGCATTTGAGACATACGTATCCCTTTCTTTCATCATGCTGTTTTTCATTGCAGGAATAGTAAAAAGTAATGTGAATTCAACGTTTACTTTAGGTGCTTGCTCCCAGTCAATGAAGCATCTAGCTCGGGCTCAAGCACCTTTTTACATGAGAAACCCTGACTATTTGTTTTCGGCCAAATAAGTTAACGTCGCTAGCCCTAATGTTTTTGCCGCAATTAACATCCCTTGTTCATCAATATTAAATTTCGGGTGATGATGAGGATAGACCGCATTCACTTCAGGGTTCTGAGCGCCGGTAAAGAAAAAAGCCCCTTTCACGTGCTGCAAATAGTAAGCGAAGTCTTCCCCGCCCATTTGCGGCTCGCATTCATGTACAGCGGTTACGCCAGGTACTGATTTAGCGAGGTTGGCCACAAATTCCATTTCTTCTTTCGGATTGATCGTTGCCGGGTAGCCTTTTACATATTCAAAGCTGTAGTCTACATCACCCGCAATACACGTACCTTTAATAACTCGTTCGATTTCTTTCTCAACCTCTTCGCGAGTGCTCTCTTTGAAGGTTCTCACTGTGCCCGAAAGCTTGGCTGTATCAGCTATGACGTTTGGCGCATTTTTCGCTTCGAACGATCCGATGGAGAGAACGGCTGAATCTAGCGGATCGACTCTGCGCGAAACGATTTGCTGCAGATTGCTGACCAGTTGAGCTCCGATCACGACACTGTCCTTTGTCTTATGAGGCTGTGCACCGTGTCCACCACGGCCTTGAATTTTCACGTGGAAAAAATCAGCGGCTGCCAAGACAGGGCCTGGTCGATACTCTATCGTTCCAACTGGGCCCGTGGACCAGATATGCTGACCAAAGATCACGTCGACTCCATCTAAACATCCGTCTTCAATCATGGCAATTGCCCCACCCGGTAGCACTTCCTCCGCGTGCTGGTGAATGAATACAACATTGCCTTCGATATCATCTTTCATCCTGTTCAACACTTTTGCCAAAACTAAAAGAGTAGCAGTGTGACTATCATGACCGCAGGCGTGCATCACTCCGTCTACGACAGACTTATAAGGGACATCTGTCTCCTCCTGGATGGGCAGCGCATCAAAGTCGGCGCGAAGAGCGACTGTCTGGCCTGGTTTTCCGCCGCGCAACGTAGCTACGACACCGCGTCCGCCTACTCCTGTGCGGACCTCATGGCCTAATTTCTCATGGTATTTCTCGATGTATTTGGGTGTTTCCACTTCTTCAAAGGAGAGTTCTGGATGCTGGTGCAAATATCGACGCACGTCAACCATTTCACTGTATGCCTGATCCAATAATTCATAGAGCTTTTCCATTTCAAGCCATCTCCCTTTTGAGATTCAATTGCCGAGAAAAATCGCTGGTTCAACGTGAACAAAAATATTTTTCTATGCAGAATATAATAAACTATCTGATAATAACACCTCAATGTTCGATCGCACAATATATACCCTTTTTTATTGTATACTAGTCTTATGAGGGGGTGTTCTCATGAACCAAAATCAACAGCTCTACTTCTTTCTGTGTAAAAAGTTTAACGATCTCCCTTTTCAACTCTTTTTTTCCGATCATTTAAACCAAAAAATCCAGCTCCTTTATGAAAATGGCAAGATGGACACGGATGAACCGATTCCCTCTACCCAAAGCGATGAAAAATTCCGTATTCAATCAGACATAGAAAAGACACTTATTTCCTTTTTTTATTCGGGGAACAGTCAAGTTCTTCTCCTGCTTTCCAGTCCACAAGCGGCTCCCTCCGATGAGGATCTGGAGTACTTGTATGTACTATTTTCTTTCTTGGGCATGGAAAACAAAATGAAAGCAAAAGACGCTGAGCTCGCAAGCATGATCGAAAGTATTCGTTCCATTACCTCTTCGCTTGAGCCGCAAGACGTATTGAATAAAATTATAACCCAGGCTCTCAGTGTTATTCCTGCTGCCGATGCCGGCTACTTGCAGCTATACGATGAAAAAAACGAAGAACTAACGTCTCGAGCAGCGGTCGGTTTTAATTCCAAACTTCACGAGACAAAAGTCAAAAGTGGTGAATCCATTACCGGAAAAGTATTTCGAGATAGCACTCCTGTCATTTATTATTCACGCTCTGAAATCTCTGAAGCGATGGCGGATCTCTCCGAGGAAAATTTAAAGTATATTCATAGCGCGATTGATTATTCAAAATTAAAGTCATTAATTTCGGTTCCTCTTTTATTGGAGAACAAAGCGATAGGCGTAATGAACGTTCAACAATATGAAGCGGAAGGCAAATTAAGTGAGGATGATTTACACTTACTAGAGGGCTTTGCCGCGCAAGCAGCTATCGCGATCCACAATGCAAAGCTTTATCAAAAAGCGAATGAACGACTCGGGGAGATTACTGAATTAACAAGGCAGTTGGAAGAAAAAAACAGGCTTCTTTTAAGAAGAGCAGAAATACATGAAGCCTTAACACAATTTTCGCTGCAAAACAAGAGTATCGAGTTCATGATTCAGGAACTAAATCGCATGATAAACCGTGAAATTTACTTTTTCGACAATCTGGATACAGAGATATTTCCAAAGAAGACATTCGATTCCCTCTGTGTAAGCAATGATGAGTTTTCTCGTATTCTCCTGACAAAAAAGAAGCCCTTTTACATGGATCCGGTAGATCAAAACCAAACGGATTGCTATGTATACCCGATCATATCGGATCGTGTCACGTTAGGATGTTTTATTATTCCTCTCGTCGCTCCGATTTCACCGCATGATCAAATGACAATCGAACAGGCCAGTTACGTTCTGGCTCTGGAACTGACCAAGAGGAAAACGCAGGAAGAAGTCTACTATAAAAAAACACAGGAGCTATTTAATGACTTCCTGCAATATAAAGATCCGCGATTGCTGGAGGAAGCAGGAGAATCACTAGGCCTTCATCCCGATTCCTTTTTTTCTGTACTGTTACTGGAAGTCGTTTCTTATACAGATTTACAAACGTTAGAAGCCTTCATTCACCGATTAATTTCCAGAATGAAACGGCGAATACCCGAAAAAGGAACCCTTATTTTTGGCTTTCACAATAAAGTAACCATTCTTTTCTCAACGAGTGCTCCGAATGAAATCGATGAAGCCATTTGGGTGCTTCATTCACAGTTGCTGGAATGGGGTGAGCGGGAAGAGACGCCGCTCCATGCCGGTTTAAGTACCTCCTACGAAGGAATCCATTCCATTGCCAAGTGCTACGACGAAGCAAGCAAATCACTTTCTTACATGATCAGCCGCAAAAAAACAGGCATCATGAATTATAAAAAAATTGGAATCAACCGCTTATTTCTGACACAACCGTTTTCTGAGATTGAGAGTTTTGCAGATGATATTTTGTCACCCCTGCGCTCCGAAAAAGCCCTGAACAATGATTTGGAAAAAACACTCTTCACGTATATTAAATCAAACAAATCCATCATCGAAACGGCGGAGAAGCTGCATATTCATAAAAACACGCTGTATCATCGGCTTAAAAAGATTGAGGAATTGCTGCAGTTGGAACTTCATAACCCCGATGATTTTTTGCAAATTTTGTTAGCTTGCCATTTACATGAATCTGTTTTATAAATGTCTTTCCTACAGATGTTTGCGTAAAGCGGCAGTCCTGGACGCCTCTGTCCAAGCTGCCGCTGCGCTATTTTCAGCTAAGGAACTAATACCTATCGCTAGCTATTCAAATAGAAATGGCTTTCCATTCTTTCCAGTTCTTTCATAAACGCATTTTTCGCATTCGAGTATGCTTCCGTATTATTGCTGTTTTCTATCACATCTCGATCCAGCACTGTCTCTTTGAAATGTGCTTGGAGGTAGTCTCTTACAACCAAATGACGATTTATATGTTCCTTGTTATCCACTTGAAAGACATGTACTTGAAGGGTTCGCTTTTCTTTGCCTTTTCTGAAATACCTTCTACCTTTCAGACCGAGCTCACCCATACATTCATAACCAATCCCTATCATTTGTTCATTAAATGAATCAATTCTTAAAATATCTTTTACTATTGGCATGATATCAAGGATTGGTTTGGCATTTAGACCAAGAACAGACGTGCTACCAATATGATGGATAGCAATTAGCTCATCAGCAAATATGTCTTTTATTCTTTGCGCTTCTTCTCTGAACATTTGTTTCCATTTCTCGTAATTTTCTATAACCTGGGCTTCCATACAACAACCTCCATAAGCTTACTTTCCACTTTGAGGAAAAGGATATCTGCAGCACGGGTTCTCCTTCATTCAACAAAACTTTTAAGGCACAGCAGTGTGGACAAACGATAAGCTGGTGTTTACACGAGAACATTTCCAGGCAGAGTCTCCTCGTTTTTTTCGCCCTCCTGACGTAGTTTTCTCTGCTCGCGTAGCATGCAGAAAATCAATAGCACTACTAAAATCCCTGCATAGAGAAGAAGCGCACCGATTTCTTTTTGGAAATAAAACAAGTCTCCCCCACGCAAGCCCATCCCACGGATAAAAGAGAACAGCCATGTGAAAGGGATCGCTTTTCCTACAATCTGTAATACAGTAGGCAACATGGCAACAGGTGCCTGCACACCTCCCAGCAGCATCGAGGGCAAGAGAAATAGGGTCACCCGGAAGCTCGCTTTAGCTGGAGTGGGTACATTCCAGGTAATCAGCATGGGCAATAATCCCGCTACAAGAGAGTATAAGAACAGCGGTAGCAAAAACTCCAACGGATTCCCTGTAAAGCGAAAGGAACCCACTACCTTAAGGACACCTAATGAGAAAAAGATGCCAATCGTTCCGACAAGCGCATAAGGAACCACGCGGCTCATCAAGCCAATGGGATTGGCTAGTTCTTCCTGTAATCTCCCTTCCACACGGAGCCGTGGGACAATTTGTAGGCATTGAAAGGTGTAAATTGCCAGGCAGATCAGCATGACATATCCAATTACACTTGAGTTAATCGGATCAGTTGTGGGATTAAACAAGAGTCTCTGCTGCAAGGATACGCTCGAAACTGTTGCATTTACCTGCTCATCATTCATTCCCATCGCTTTCAGGCGTCCCATTGAGGAACCGATATTTTCTGTCGTTATGACTTCAGCAACTCCGTTACGTAACGTGCCAACAGCAGTGGCATTCGCATTGTCAACGAACAAGCCAATAGTGCTTTGAATACCCTTGTAACGATTTTGTTCCAATCCCTGCGGTATGTATATTACACCCATAAACTTTTCGTTATAAAGCAGCTCATCCGGTTTCACTGCGTGCAGGAAAACCGCAGCCACGTTCACGTATTGTGAAGCATCCAGTCTGTCAATCAGTTGCCTGCTATACAAGCTGTTGTCTTGATCGATGACAGCTAGATTACCCTCCGTAATCTGGTTCTTGCTGAAAATAAAACCGAATACCGCTGCGACAATCAGTGGAACCAAGATGGCAAGGGTAATGAATTTTCCTTTAAATAGATGGGAGAATTCATCTCGCAGCGATTTCATTCGCTTTCACCTCCACTGTCATGCCTGGCAATAGATCGGCCACTCGTTTTACATAGACACGAACCTGAAAGGAACTCAGGTCCGCCTGTCCCTTTTCCCTACTCATGCGTAGATTGGCAAACTGTGGTGCAGCGGTAATGAATCGCACATCCCCTGTAAGCTCCTGGTCTAGGGCGAGTACATGGCCTTTTACCTGGGCTCCGACCTTGAACTTAGGCACTTGTGTCTCCGAAACATAAATATCATAGTAGAGATTATCGGTCTCCAACAGTACGACTGTACCGCCTGTGGTCACATTTTCCCCCACTTTGGGCATAACCTTGATTACTTTGCCGTCTTGCGGTGAGGTCAACGTCAATCGCTCGCGTTGTATCTGAAGTGTTTTCAATTGAACCTGGGCAGCTTCTTTTTGCTTTTTCAAAATATCTGCATTCATCGCATTATTGACCAAATCATCGCGCGCTTGATCCACTTGCAAGAGCGCCGTTTTTGCCTTTTCCGCTGCAATACTGGCTTGCTGTCTCTCTTCGGCGGTAGCCCCTGTCTTCAGCTTTTTTAGGACCTCTTCCTGCTGAGCCACAGCATTTTGAAACGTGGACAAGGCTGTCTCCGCACTATCCAGACTTGCTTTTGCCACCGCTCCCTCGTCAAACAGCTTTTTCGTCCGATCATAGGTAAGCTGGGCATTTTCCAAAGATTTGCGCGCGTCTGCCACTACGATTTCCTGGCGACGCAGATCCTCATCCCGTGCCCCTTTATTTACCTGCTGCTGACTGGTTACGGCAGATTCGACCCCCAATTTCGCTTGAAGCTCCTGTGTAGATACTTTCTCTCCGCCATTTCGGACAGAATCCTCTATTTGTTTGATCTTGACGTCCATCTGTTCCAAATCCTTTTGTGCCTTGTCTATTTGCAGATCCAGATCGGTTGGATCGAGGCGGATGAGTACATCTCCCTTTTTCACTTGCTGCTCCTCCTGCACCTCCACTTGGGTGACACGCCCTCCTACTTGTTGAAAAGAAACGTTCACCTGTTCTGCTGTCAAAATACTCTCCTTTTGCGTTGCCGCTACACTGACAGCATCTTTTCCGTAGGTTGCCAGCATCCCCCCACCTCCAACCAGGCTAATGCCTAGAATTCCTGCTAAAACTAGATTTCTTTTCATAACCAAAACCCTCCAAATGGGAACCCGTGTATTGTTGCTAGATTATGATTTGGTGGCATAAAATTGACCACCAAACTACTTTTGCAAAAAAAGAGGATTACTCCAATCGAGTCAATCCTGTCTGTATTTTTCCAAGCAGTTCAATCAACGTTTTTCTTTCTTCCACAGAAATGTCTGCCAATACGGTAGATATGCGTACTAACTGCTCTGGCAAAATGGAAAACAACAGATCCTTACCTTTCTCCGTAAGAAAGATCGTAATTTTCCTGCGATCATGAGGATGATTACGCCTCTGTACGTACCCTTCTCGCTCCAAGCCATCTAAAAGACCCGTAATGGTCCCTCTTGTTACATTCGTACGCTCTGCCAATTCGGAGGGCGTCAATTCTTCCTCTCGAAGCTGCTGGTTGCTATACAGCAGCATCAGAAGATTGAGTTTTGCCTGTGAAAAGTTGTAACGTGCAAGATACTTCCCCATGGACCCATACATGTCGCTAATGGTTTTTAATAGATGGAGCCACGTTTCTGCAGCGGAAAGGTCATTTTCCTTCAGGTCCTGTTGTATTTCTTTTAGAAAGACCTGTGTAGAACTATCACTGAAGATGAACAACAAGGTAGATTTCACCTGCTCTCTATCATTTAGTTTCCAACCGTATAATATGGCACCAAACCACTTTCTGTCAATCCCTTGATTATAAGATCCAGAAGATCAGTAAGCCAACTTTTCAACAATCAACGAATCCGGCTTATCTGCTTGCACAGGATGCCTGTTCCTACGAGAAATAAAGCTCTTGACTTTACACCCAACTGGAGAGTGTACAATCAAAACGACAAAATCAGAAGAGAAGGTGAAATCATTGTTTAAAATCAGCGAATTTTCCAAGCTGAGTCGTATTCCGCTACAAACTCTGCGCTACTACGATCAAATCGGACTCTTAAAGCCGGCCAAGACCGACGAATCGAGCGGTTATCGGTACTACTCTGCGGAACAACTGCTGAAGATCAATCGAATTGTGATTTTTAAGGAATTGGGATTCACGTTGCAGCAAATCTCGCAGCTATTTCATGAGGATGTATCAGCTGAACAGATTCGCGGTATGCTGAAGCTCAAAGAGAGTGAGATCGAGCGCCAGCTAAATATCGAACTCTCCAAGCTTTCCCGGATAAAAGAACGAATGCAGCTTGTGGAACGTGAGGGAAAGATGGATAAAGAACCAGAAATCGTTGTGAAGCGCGTTGAAGAAATGCACATGGTTACTTACACTTCTACGGGCACGGTTGACGATATCCCAAATCTTTTCAATATCTTCGATGGTCTGATTGATAGTCGAGTCCGATCTGCCTTATCCGGCCCGCGAACGGTGTTATGGAACGTATCCGGCAGCAAGGCTCATGTGTTTGAGCTTGAGGCCGGTTATGCCTTGAAATCGGAAGCTCTCAAGCTGCCCGAGCATCTTCATTTCCGTTTCCTGCCCTCGGTGACGATGGCCACGATGTTATTCCGTTCGGATTCGATATATTCAGAGACGGCGTGCTTAGACCTTGCTGAATGGATTGAGCGGCAAGGCTGTCTCATACGGGGCGACCAGCCCGGTAGAGAAACCTATGTGCCACTTTCTGGAAAGCCGGGTGTTAATCTCATCGAAATCCAAATTCCAATTGAAGAAAATGAGGAACAATCATGAACAATAAATGGGTCGTTTATTCGCTTGCACTGGCAGTTTTTCTAATTGGGACGATTGAATACATTATAAGCGGAATTCTTCACATCGCAGCAGCAGATCTCGGGATTACAACATCCGCAGCGGGGACGCTCGTCACGGCGTTCGCCCTTGCCGCAGCGATTGGCTCCCCCGTCGTGATCGCCATAACCATCCGGGTGGACCGAAGAAAAATACTGCTTATCATGCTCGGTATTTTTATTTTAAGCAGCATCCTGGTCTATTTTAGTCCCTCGTTTGAGATGATGCTAATGACTCGAATCATCCAGGGGCTCAGCGGAGGGGCTGCCACGGTCATTGCAATGGCCGTCGCAACGCGTTTGGTTGAGGAGCAGAATCGAGGTCGTGCAATCGGCACTATTTTGATGGGGTTAAGCAGTTCGCTTGTTCTAGGCGTACCTGTCGGCACATTATTAAGCGAAGCGCTAGGGTGGAGAACCTTATTCGTCATCGTTGGGCTGCTGACGGTGATTCCGCTGCTTGCGGTCTACTTCAGAGTCCCTTCCATTACTGAGCAGAGAGCTATTACGCTCGGAATGCAGCTGTCGATTTTGAAGAATAAAAAGATTGTGCTGGCGGTTGCCATTACGCTTTTCTATATAGGAGGATACTCTGCACTGTTTACGTATATATCACCATTCTTGCAATCGAATGCCGAACTGTCTGCGGCGGCGCTTTCCGGTATTCTGCTGCTTTCAGGGATTTGCAGTTTTGCCGGCTCCAAAATCGGAGGGGTCGCAGCGGATACGAAAGGGTCCAAGTTCACAATCTATGCCGGACTGTCGCTCCAAGCTGGAACGCTGCTGCTCTTGACCTGGTCAGACGGTTTGATCTATGTTGTCACCCCGTTGATCATGATATGGATGGCCGCCACATGGATGACCTCCCCGGCACAGCAGTTATATTTGGTTACCTTGGTGCCCCAGTCGCCGGATATTGCTTTAAGCGTCAATACTTCGTTTATCCAATTCGGCTTCGCCATTGGCTCGGGAATAGGGGGATTGGTAATCAGCAGTTCCTCTATAGACAATCTAGGCTGGAGTGGATTTGCATTGGTCTTGCTGGCGCTTCTACTGGCAGCCTGGTTGTTCGCTTACGATAAAAAAACCGGACACGCAGCGAGTAACAAAAACAAAGAAAACCGAAGTGTCTGTACCGATTAAGAATTCTCCAATAACTCTTTCCTTGATGGTGGTATTTGGCGCATACAAGTATTGATAGTAAAAAGGCTGAATACCATTGCCTAGATTGTTGAGTTTTTCAAACGGTGTGTTCATGAAGGCTCTCTAAATTCTCGCTTTCCTTGAATTCGACGGGTTCGATAGTTAAATAGTTGAAGACAAAACAGTGGCAGTCTAGGACTTTATTTACTATTCCTAGACTGCCGTTGTTGTTCTTTGATCGGATTAGTCTAAAACTAATTATTCAGAGGCTGTCAGTTAAATAACTACTGAGATATTTTGTTTACTTCACCGCTCTGAAATGTTATATTTTGCCATAAACACAAGGATTTTTATACATATCATGGAGAGGGGCTTGTCACTATGTTAGAAATGAGAGATCGTTGCGAGAAATGCCAGAAGCAAGTTGAGCCTAATCAAGAAGCATACATCTGTAGTTACGAATGTACTTTTTGCAAAGATTGTACAAATGAAATGAATGCAACCTGTCCAAACTGTACTGGTGAGCTTGTTCGCCGACCAAGAAGAAAAGTGGCATAAGTAAAATCCGAATATCGTTTGGCTTAGAAAAAATAAGTTTTTATTCTATAACCAGTTACAAACACACCGCTATAAAAGTGTTTGACTGGTTTTTGTTTTTCCATTAAGGGACTTTTTTCCCTCACGCGGAATGACCAACTACGAGTCCAATGATTTCCTCACCAGTCTTCCCCCTCTCGATTTCACCTGCCTCGTCAGGTATAAACCCTCCTTTCCAATGTCAACTTTTCTATTACCCAATTACGGTAATCCCTGCTCTTCATTCGACTCACCTCGTGTAAAATAGTAAGCTTCTCTTCCTGAAAAATATCACTCTTCAAAAACATAGTTATGTATGAATCATCTGAAATTTTAGTTGAAGCACCAATTTTTCTATGCTATCATTTCGTTGAAACGCCGTTTCAACATCGAAGGAGGGATCAGAAAAGTATGGAGAACTCAGACCCTAAAATGATTGGGGCCCAAGCCAGACTCGAAGAGCTGGGTTATAGACAGGAGCTCCAGCGAACATTAACGGTTAGCGGCAACGTAACGATGGCAGTAGCCAATGCTTCACCTGTAATGGCGATATTCATCTTCGCTCTTGCTCCCCTAGCTGTTACCGGTACTGCTAGTGCAGCAGCGGCCATTCTGCAAAGTATTTTGGTAATCTTTATCGGAATTGTTCTAGCTGAGCTTGGGGCCCTATATCCAATTTCAGGAGGGCTGTATTCCATAGTTCGGCATCTATTACCGAAGCCTCTTACCTTTATTGCTGTGTTAACCTTTATGTTGCAGGCTTTTATCTTTCCCCCATCTCTGGCATTAGGTGTTGCGACTTACCTTCAGTTGCTCTTTCCTGAATTGCCACAGACTCCATTGGCAACCAGCCTGATTGCCGCGATTGTATTATTGGTAGCGCTCTTAGTGGGAATCAAAGATATTGCTACAAGTAGTACCGTAACGAAAATTTTAATGGTGATTCAGATGGCTATCCTGGGAGTGTTTCTGTTCATTTGCTTTACACATACCCAGAGACCATTAACGGAGCTTATTTTTTCGCCTCAAATGCTGAATGAAACACATACCGGTCTGATGGCAACCGGATTTACAGGTGTCCTTATGTCGATGGGAATATTGTTTGGTGTCATTGATGGTTATGCGGCATCTCTAGGATTTGCTGAGGAAACAAAAGGGACAAGCAGAAATGTTGGGAAGGCAGTCCTCATTTCCGCAATTCTAACCGCTGTGTTAATGTCAATCACATTAATCGGATCGATGATTGCGGCACCAGATCTCAAAGAATACTTATCAGCGGTATCTCCTTTATTGCATATTGTTGAAATTCATGGTGGTCCAGTCATTACCACGCTTATTAATGTAGGTGTCTTGCTCGCATCATTCACCGCACTTGTTGTGCTGATCATCTACATGGCAAGGGTGTTTTATACAGGAGCGAGAGACCGTGTTTGGCCAGATGTGGTGAATGATGCAGTGACGAAAGTATCTGGTAAGGCTCAAATTCCTTGGGTTGCAACTCTTACGATTGCAACCGTTTCCATCGTGATGGTATTTGCTTCATCCTTGATCAATCTTGTTACATTTGGAAGCATTCTGATTGCAACGGTGTATCTTCTTATAGCCATTGGAGCTATCGTCAGCAGAGTCAAAAATCCTGAGATTCCCCGACCATTTAAGATGCCGTTGTATCCCTTGCCACCGATTGTGGTGATCATTGGTTTAGTTGTAGCGATTTCATCGCAATCCTTGAAAGACATGGTAACAGCAGGAATTTTTTACTTGATTGCTTTCGTTTACTATTTCCTTTACATTCGACCGCGTGAGAAAAGAGAATCACGTCATTCGTAATACCCAAAATTCCAGGGAGGTTTTTTACATGAATATCATGGTGACTGGCGGAAAAGGTTATATGGGGCGTTATATCGTAGAAGAACTGTTGAAAGAAGGCCATACAGTCATTAATTACAATAGGGACATGTCATTACCTTTTGAAAATCCTAAAAATATCTTTGTTATTGGTGAACTTAGTGATATTCCACGTCTGATTACGACTATCCAAGAACACAAAGTGGACAGAATTATTCACACAGCCGCACAATCACATCCTGACATTTCTCTTGTCATGCCTGTTGGAACGGTGGAAGCGAACACAATGGGATTATTATCTGTGTTTGAAGCTGCACGCCTTACAGGAATTAAGCGAATTGTTTGCTATAGCTCAGATGCTGCGTATGGACATGCCAAGGTAGACGTTGTAACAGAGGACCAACCCTTGTGTCCAAGAACCCCATATGGTGTAACCAAGGCAACCGCTGAAATGATGGCCCGCGCGTACAACTGGTCCTTTGGGATGGATATTATTTCATTGAGAAGCTGTGCCGTTTATGGTCCCGGCCAAGTCATGCCTGAATTTGCACGTGATGCGATCAAGGCTGCCGTAGCTGGCGAAAAATATTCATTACCACGTGGAAGAGACCAGAAGTTTAATATGGTGTTCATCACTGACGTCGTGAATGCATCTATTAAAGCTTGCTTTAGTGAAAAAAGAAGTGATCTATCAGCCTACAATATTTCAAGTGGCTACCAACCAACTTTCGGAGAAATTCTGGACATCATCAAGGAAATTATCCCGACAGCTGATTTTGAGGTGGGACCTGGGGATATTGAAGGCTGGGATGTTCACGGATTCTTCTCTATTAAAGCCGCTGAGGAAGACCTCGGTTATAAACCTGAGGTAAGTCTCGAAAAAGGGATGAAGCTCTACATCGATTGGCTAAAGGCACATACCTTTTAATTTTACGATCAAGCGAATAGAGGTGTGATTCATTTTGAAAACGAGAAAAATGTGGGAAATGACAAGACTTGACATCGAATCCGCAATCAAAAGCGGAATGGGGATCATTTTGCCTGTTGGGTCTACCGAGCAGCATGGCTATCATCTACCAGTCTCCACTGACACGATTATTGCAGTGGAATCAGCCGTTGCTGTAGCAAATGAGTCCAATATGATTGTAGCTCCCCCCGTCGTATATGGTTGTAAATCAAGACCCTTAAGTGGTGGTGGTGAAGGCTTTGTAGGTACCATTTCTGTCAAAGGAAACGTATTTACAAGCTTGCTGGTTGGTATTTTAGACGAATTGATTGCAGATGGATTCAAAAAAATAGCCATTTTTAATGGACATATGGAAAATGCAGCCTTTGTATATGAAGCAGCTTTTGAAGCTTACCAAAATGAGCGACGTTCCGATACAAAAATCTTAGTTTTCGACATGCTTGTGAATGGTTTCTCATCGCAAACGATGGATGCCGTTTTTGGTGACGATTTTGCTGGTTGGGGTCTCGAACATGCCTCGATCTACGAAACTTCTCTCATGCTTCATCTGAAGCCAGAATTGGTGAATATGGACGCAGCTGTGGATGATTGTCCAGAAGAAGTATGTTGGTATGATATTCTTCCGGCACCCGACAAAATGCTGACGAAAAGCGGAAACCTCTGGAAGGCTACCAAAGCTAGTAAGGAAAAAGGGGAATTGCTTTGGAAGGAACAAGTTGATTCTTTACTTTCTGCCGTACAAAAAGAGTTCAAATAAGAAGGAGGCCATAATTACCCATGAGTAAATTTTACAGCAGATTGGCTTTGAAAGCATTTCCATACACTCCTGGAGAGCAGCCAAGCGATAAAAAGTATATTAAATTAAATAGTAATGAAAATCCTTATCCCCCCTCCCCTTCTGTAGGTAAAGCTATCCAAGAGGAGATTCACAAACTGAATTTGTATTCTGATCCGGAAGCAACCGTTTTGGTAAAAGCTTTGGCTGAATATAATAACGTCAATGAAGAAAATATTTTTGCAGGAAACGGATCAGATGAGGTACTTGCTTTTGCATTTGCAGCTTTTTTTGCCGGAAAGGCAATATTATGCCCAGATATAACGTATAATTTTTATTTCACCTTCGCCAAATACTTTGAATCCGAATTTATTGAAGTTCCATTACAAGAAGATTTGAGCGTCAACCCTAATGATTATAACTGGGATAACTATAAAAAATTTCACCCAAGAAGTCAGTTTGGGGGAATCGTTCTTCCCAATCCGAACGCACCTAGTGGAATTTATATGAATCTGTCCGAGATTGAAAAAATAGTTCGTGCAAACCCGGATGGGGTTGTTTTGATTGATGAAGCCTATATCGATTTTGGGGAAGAAACAGCTGCAAGTTTGATTGATAAATACGATAATTTATTAATTGTTCAAACATTTTCCAAATCGCGTTCTCTAGCCGGTCTTCGAATCGGTTTTGCCATCGGGAACGCAGAGTTAATAAAGGGAATTAAAAGAATGAAGGATTCTTACAACTCGTTTACGGTAGACCGCCTAGCTATGTACGGCGCAGTGGCCGCAATCAAAGATGACGATTACTTCGTAGAAATGAAGAATCGGATTATTACAACACGAGAAATGGTTACAAGAAAGCTGCAAAATCTAGGCTTTACTTTGACAAATTCAAAAGGAAGTTTTATTTTCATGACCCATAGAGATATCCCTGCTATCTATCTTTATGAACAACTGAAACAGGAAGGCGTACTTGTAAGACATTATAAACAACCCCGTATTAACAATTATTTACGTGTTAGTATCGGGAGCGAAGAAGAAATGAATATCTTTTGTGATATAATAGAGAAGCTCATCACAGAGGCTAAGGTATAACCATCCACTATAAGTACGGATACAAGTAGATGGGCAGGAAGGCCAGTTTATGGCTCTCCTGCCTTATTGCCTTCACAGCAAAGTTGAAAGGATGAGGAAAATGGACGATCATACAATCGATAGCGAATCTACTGAGAAACAATATAATGTAGCCATGGTCGATCGAGCCATGAAAATCTTGGACTACATGCTGAAATCAGAGAGTACTGCGGGTATTTCACAACTTGCAAAGTACTTAGATTTACCGAAAGCAAATGTTTTTCGAATAATCAGCACCTTGGAAAAATGGGGAATGGTTGAGCGGGATCCGTTATTTGAAAATGAGTATAGACTTGGAAAAGCTCTCATTGTATATGGACAAAAGGCAAAAAAAGATATAAACCTTCTTTCCGTCGCGAAACCTGTATTAAAGGAAATAGCACAAGATATTGGTGAAACCGCAAATATCGGAGTTTTACATGAAAACCAAATTGTTATCCTGCACAGTGAACAGGGCGAAGCATCCATTCTCGTTTCAATCTTGCCCCCTACTTGTTCTTTGCATAATTCATCCTTAGGAAAAGTTTTTTTAGCAAACATGCCCGACTCTGATATTAAAGGTTATTTTACTCAGACAACATTCGAAAGACAAACCGCAAACACGATCACATCGTATGATGAATTTTCAAAACAGAAGGACCAAATTATCACTGATGGATATTCACTTGAGAAAGAAGAATGGGAGTACGGTTTGTCATGTATTGCTGTTCCTATAAAAGATTCCACTGGTCACCTACTCGCGGCTTTGAGTGTTTCGGGACCGTCTTCACGAATGGAACTTAAAAACTACGATACGATCATTGCTAGATTGAAACAAGGTGCAGATGAAATAATAAATAGACTCTCTACTGAACGATAATTATTACCTATGACGGTATGAGCGAATCACGAAATAATCCCTCCCCATGCAAATACACAAGCAAGACATGTCAGTACGCATGTCTTGTTTGTCTTTCCGTATGAAAATCACCTTTCTACTGTTTAAAAAGTTCTTGCCATTTTAAACAACCACCTCATTTGGAATCTATGATATGATTTCCATATATTTCAAAAGGCGGGGTTTCAAATGAAAAAGCAGCTCATCATAATGATTTCAGCAGTTGTACTTAGCGCTTGTCTAAGTGGAAGTTATTTTTATCAAAAAGGAAAAGCAGCGTCTGTGCAACACTTACTTAGCTTTACGTCTGCTGATTATGGACGTCTGAACCATGTCAAAACGACGGTAGAAGAAATCTTAACGAGCGATGCAAAAGGCGATCGTATCAAGAATTCCTTGTACTTACTCCGCAGTATCGAAAATGCGAACTCTGCTTTGTATAACACAAGTTTCCTTTTTGGCCATGACGACATAGATCTTTCTAACATTACGCATGAGTTTTCGTTAACTGCAGCTGATCTTAGCAACTACATATACCGTGATTCATTAGGCTTTGATACCAAAAAAACGGAAGAGAAATTACGAAAACACGCAGAGGTTATTCAACTCATTACAGAATCGCTTACACGAGATGACTTGCGAAGGATGGACCAAGAAAGAATCAATCATATACTCTCCCGATTACAAAACTCGCTTCCTCAGTGAAAGCGCAAGAGATACTTTATCCTTCCTGTGTCTATGCGATGAACGTGGCCAACTGGAAGGAATAAATAACTAGGTGATGACATGCGTAAGTATTTTGTATTCATTGTAGGTATCCTTTGGATGATCAATGCCCGCTGGAAATTATTCAGAGACAATATCTCGAATCTTGAACTCTTCATTTGGTTTTTCGCAGGTGGCTGTTTTCTTCTTCAAAGCGTGATCATGTTCAAGCAAGAAAGGAAACAAAAATGAAAAGAATAATGAAAAGAATACTAAAAACGCTTCTTATTAGCAGTCTTTTATGTGCTGGTCTCATTGGCTATGGAGTATATTGGGCATTTTTTGATATGAATAGATTGCCAACAGGAGATTATCTTACAGAAGTCACCTCTCCAGATGGAACTTACACGTTAAAAGCATATCTCACGAATGGAGGAGCTACAACTTCATATGCTATACGAGGTGAATTAGTATTCAACAACCGAAATCATAAGACAAAAAATATCTATTGGAATTATCGTGAAGAAACTGCGGATATTCAATGGAAGGATAACAGCACAGTAGTCATAAACGGACATACTCTTCATGTTCCTACTGATACCTTCGACTTTAGAAATCAAAAATGAAATCTTAATTCACCGTGTACGTTGTCCGCACAAAATGGACATTCGTTCTGATAATTTCTGTCATTATTTTGTTTATTTTTGGACTCTTTTGGAACTTGGAAGCACAAACTCATACTATTGGGCATTAAGCAACTTTTTGATTCATTTTGCTTGTACTTCAGAAGGATTACCCAAGAAATGGAGGAGATCTGATTATGGATCTGAAGACTCTTTTATTTTGGCTAATCGTCTTAGTTGTTCTGTTGGTTGTTACTGCATGGATCACCCTTAGTTTGATTCGTCTGATCGCTATTATTGGAATTCTTATCATCGGTTTTGTGATCCAAGGAACGATTATTAGCCCCCCTAAAAAACACAGAAAAAAATGACCGGGCATCGCTGCCAAAGGACGTGAGTCTGCTCGCAGATCAGAGGTGAACATGAAAAGAAAGTTCTCAAAAGTATGTATAATATGTTCCCAAGAGCGCTCTTAAAATGAATGTTTGGCTTGAGGTATGGATGGAAGTGAACGAAAGGAAAGAACCAATTGGATTTATTGGACTTGTGGGAACAAAAATTGAGATGTTGTTCGTTGACCCCTATTACCACGGGAAAGGAACTGGTAGTCGATTGATCAAGCATGCTGAAAAACGGCATGGAAGCAATCTCCAAGTCGATGTCAACGAGCAGAACGAGGGAGCTCACGGTTTCTACAGCCGATATGGCTTTGTGCAAACAGGCCGTTCAGAATTAGACGGATCGGGACGGCCATTTCCATTGATTCATCTCGAACTTAAAAGGTAAGCGAAAGAAATAAAAAGTGAGTAACTTAGCCATGCCAGTCTAACATGGATCATCCTGTTTGACTGGCGCTTTTTATAAAGAAAAACCCTTAGGATTTCTCCTTAAGGGATTCTCTTTAAGTGATTCTTAATGAACGGGGTGAATGACATCATCAGAAGTATTCCCAGCTTCATCTGTCACCATTAAATGTGTAGAAGTATCTGCAAGCAACGGTTCTACGACTATTTTATAGGTAGGGTCGTCCATTCCACCTGAAAATCTTCCATTTCCCACACACCCCGAGTTTCCTCTCCGTTTCTTCTATAAAATCATAGATTCTTGATGAATTTCCTTCATACAAGCACGCACTCAACTGTCTAAGCATAGGCTCAAAATAGGCGTCATCCGAATACACTTTACTGATAGTCCCCACATTTTGCGTAACTTGTTTGGAAAGGAATTGTGTAAACATGGTTCTCTCAGATAAAAGAATGATTTTTAATAGCAAAACTGCAATATTACTTGCAGCAATGAGCTATCAGACATATCCATTATTTTTTGACGGGAGGCTTATCTTACCAAAAGGCTTTAACCTTCGATATACCATCCATGCTTTTGCTGATGTAGAGGAGCCTACCGAACATGTATATGGTTTTATTGCAGAGTCAAAAGATCAAATCATTTTAGCGTTTAGAGGCTACGCTGCATATCCTGCGGACCTTTTAGCAGCCTATGACATCCTTCAAGTGCCCTATCCGTTCGTGAAGGATGCGGGCAAAACCTCGCGTGGATTCACTTGTCTTTATCAATCCGCAAGAGATGGAATCGTCAAGACATTACATGCTTTACGCGCATCAAAAACATTGTTTATTACGGGCCATAACTACGGAGGGGCCTTGGCAGTGTTAGCTGCCTTTGATATTGCAGTAAACACGAAGTTTAATCCTATCGTATATACGTACGGCAGTCCTCGCATTGGCGACCCTGACTTTGCACTCCGATACAATCAAGTAGTCAACAACAGTATCCGAATTGTCAATATTCACGACTCCTATCCTACTTTCCCCACGCAAAAGTATCCGCCCCCGTTTACAGAGCAAGGTTTATTCTATCAACATGTAAAAACAAAGTTTCCAATCGCGTTTCAACTAAATAATACGCCCCGTAATGATAGCATCGCCTGCTATTTTAAAAGCATTAGCCATATTGATCCTGACTTTGCTCAATTATTATGCGAAGATAATCCCGGTTTTTGTCCCGATGCCGAAATCTGTTTTCCGTTTCAAGGAGCTTGCAAGTCTTTGTAGCCTTACAAATAAGAAAGGAGCCACCTTTATGGTTAGCTCAGGTCAAGATCGTATTTATAGCAGTGAAGATGCGATAGTGCTTTCGGCCATGATTCATCAGGCATACCAGCTTTTTGAAATGGAATCCCTTGTCTTGCCGAAAGGATTTAGCCTTCGCTATACCATTCGCGCACTTTCTGGCGTTGAAGAACCAGAGCCGGAAGTGTTTGGTTTTATTGTGGAATCAAAGGATAAAATTATTGTTGCTTTTCGAGGAACCCGCACATTTAACGACAATGAGTCGGACCAGGACTTGTATCAGGTACCCTATCCTTTTGTCAAAAATACAGGAAAAACCCATCGCGGATTTACCTGTATTTATCAATCAACAAGAAATGAATTGATTAAAAACGTAAAACTGCTTTCCAGATCAAAAAGATTATTCGTCGCGGGTCACAGTTTAGGAGGAGGTTTAGCCGTACTAGCTGCTTTGGATTTTGCGTTGAACACCAAGTTTAATAATCCTTTCGTTTATACTTATGGCAGCCCGCGTGTTGGAGACCCTGCTTTTGCTTCCCGGTTCAACCAATCGGTAAAGAACAGTATTCGGATTGCCAATGTCCATGACATTATTCCTACTTTACCAGATCAAGCGTACCTTCCACCATTCACCAAAAGAGGGATATACTATCGCCATGTGAACAAGAAGTATCCACTTTCTTTCCAACTGAACAGTTTAGCTGCTCGCAATCATGAGATAGTCTGCTATTTTAATTTTCTCAGTGAGCGAAATCCTGAATTCACCAAATCTTTATGTGCGGCAAACCAAGGTTTTTGTCCAGATACGGAATTATGTGTTCCGTTTATAGGAATATGCAGTGAGAAATAGTTCAATAGCTTTCGCTGTAGAAGCAAAACTGTTCCATTATGAAAACCTCGAGTAGAAACGGAATTCTTTACAGTTCCCTCCCAGGTTACAAATCTTGATCAGATTATTTCTTTTCTCGCTTCACACGAGCAGTCCTTGAAGTACCTAAGATTTGACCAGATGAGTTCAACGCATTTAGCTGGAAATAAGGTCCAACTGAATGTACATGGATATCTGTTTCAAATCCTGTGCGAGGGGTGCTAATTACCACCACTGACAAATTTTTTTGAGTTGGACCAGCCAGCACCTGCCAAGAGACAGTTTCTGTCGAACCATTCCATGATGCATAAACAATTGCAGAATCTTCCCTTACTATATTAACAGCAATACTTGGTGGATAAAGAGGTAAACCTACCCATTCATTCTTAAACGCCCTGTAAGAAAGATTTTGATTAGGAAACTGCATATCATATATCAAATTCGTTGAAGGATCTTTTACAGTATTACCCGCTTTTTTAAATTCAGAAAGATATGGTTCCTGTCCCCATCCAATAAATTGATTTCCATTAGACAGTTTTTGAACATTCCCTTGGCTTGGAACAAAAAGCAATGGATCGTGATAATATGTTCGCCCTACATTCGCAATCTTGTTTTGGAAATCGAGCTGAAGAATTAAGCCACGTGCTGAGCCCTGTGGTGGAGAACTTGATGAAGCGCAGCAAGCATCGTCAAACAGACTGAGCCTATTTCCAGATCTATATCGTGCATCATGTTGCCAAGAAAATGCAGCGTTTGGACCAAATGTAAAATCACTTTGTTTTCCACCAAGCTGCCAAGTAATATTTCCCGATTTTTTATCAATATGATAAATTGCCCACATGTTTCTCATGCTAATCAGGAGTGTATCGTTTGGCCCCTCTTCAACTGAATTTACGTGGAAACAGTCCCAAATATTATTGGAGCTTGTTGCAGTAGACGCGGATACCATCGAGTCGACCGGATCTACATGCGCTAGCACATCCCAAAAGAAAAGAAGCTTGCCTGAAACGAGATCAACTTCTTGAATGGAGTAATTATCAATGTATCCATTTGCTGGACCACCGTACGGGGTTAAATCTGCAGGCACTTGTTTCACAGCAGTAAACAAAGCTGTATTTTGCCTTGTAATAGTAAACTCGTGAACATCAGCATTGAACCCCTTTTTGGCGGTGAGTTTCTTAATCACTTGATAATTCTGATTTATGATGAGATAAAAAGCACCAGGCTCAGGATCACCATCTGGAAGATTTGGATTTGCGGACTGAGTTCCAGATATCGTTCCTTCCCACATGGTAAGAACTGGTTGACCTCTGTAGGATTGTACTCTAAAATCTGTATTTTGTGTAAATATACTAGTAAGCGGCCTAAACCATACTGGGTTTCCAGCCTGATCCATTATAAGTGCCCCTGTTTGCCCAATCATGGTTTCCCCAAATATCGTATATGGTGCAACGAATATGAATCCTGAAGCTGTTCCAGGTTTATCTATATTTATGGTAACCTTCATTGGATGCACCGTGGGGGCAGAAAAAAAGTTCCATACTTGTTGGCTTGAATGGTTTGTGGATGTTTGGGATGACATCCCTGATTGAAACGTATTCATTGGTGTATTGACTTTGGATGAATGCGTTTCCCCAGTGTGCTTTCTCCGCTTTTTTCCCATATTTCTTTCCATGGGTTACCACGCTCCTTCCATTATATTCTTATGATAGGAGAAAAAAATGTGCTCATGCCTTTAAAATCCAGAAAATTTCACACAGCCGCATCTTGAATGAGCGAAGCGATTCTGCCAATCGGTAAGGCTTGTCATTGATATGGAGGTTGACTTACATCCATCCTTCTGATAAAATGAATGATAATCAGTCATTTCGGTTGGAGGTTCTGCAAATGGACAAAAAAGCAAAGATCGTTCAAGCGTCAATCGAAGTTTTTAAAGAAAAAGGCATTGAAAAAACAAAAATCGCAGACATTGCCCAAAAAGCGGGGATTGCCCATGGAACGTTCTATCTTTATTTTCCCTCCAAGCTTTCTGTCATGCCTGCCATAGCGGAGCAGATTGTTTTGCAGTTCATGAACAAAATTGAAGCCACTGTTTCTATCGAAGACCCTCTGCAAAAACAGCTGAATCAATTGGTCGATGCCATCTTTCAGGTGACGGAAGAATTTCGCGATGTTTCCGTACTTATTTACGCAGGGCTTTCAACTACAGCGCATATGAGCCAGTGGGAAACGATTTATACTCCGCTATACGATTTGGTCGCTTCTCTGTTAGAAACGAATAAAAACCGCCAGCTTGTTCGCGAAACAATTGACCCCGCTCATACAGCCAAATTAGTGATTGGACTTATCGAATCTGCTGCGGAGCAAGTGTATTTATATGCTGCGTACAACGTTCAAAATGAAGCGAACCAGAAAGCTGAATTGCTGACGTTCCTAGAACATGCTTTACGTCCGTGAAGTATGTTTTTTCTCGAATGAAAATGACTGATTATCATTCATTAAGGAGTGTGTGAGAAGATGAATAAATATTGGAAATATGTAATCTTCACGTGTTTGCTGGAAATGGTGTGGGTTTTTGGGTTTAGTACGGCTGTAGCTTCATGGCAGTGGGCACTTGTGGTCGCTGTGATTTTCGTCGATTTTTATTTTCTGACAAAGTCCTGTGAAGGGTTGCCGACAGGAACCGTCTATGCCGTATTCGCTGGGGTCGGATCGATCGGGACGGTTGTCATGGATGCCTTTTTATTTGGTGGAACGATGAACTTGCTTACCTTGCTCTTTATTGGGTTGCTTGTAACCGGCGTCGTTGGCTTGAAGCTGGCCGATAATAAAGCCGATAACAAAGTGAAAGAAAGGGTGCAATAATAATGGGTTGGGTATTTGTTATTTTTGCTGCAATAAGTGAAATCGTTGGTGTTGTAGGATTGAAGCTGTTTAGCCAAAAGAAAAATATAAGCAATGGCGGTTTATTCGCTGGCGGGTTTGCCCTGTCATTTACTTTCCTTTATCAGGCATTTGGCTACTTGCAACTGAGTATTGCTTATGCCGTATGGATTGGGATTGGTACAGCAGGTGCCGTACTTATCAACATGATTTTCTTCGGAGAGTCGAGAAACGCCGCTCGCATTTTCAGCTTGCTGCTAATCATTATTGGCGTTACAGGTTTAAAGCTTGTTTCCTAATAGACAGCAAGCAGTACCCTACGATGTCAGCAGTATGACTTGACGCATTACAGTGGCTCAGGGTCCATTGAAAAATCGATTCTCATGATAGAAAGAGAAAGGCAACGGAAACATGTCCGTGTATGCCCTTCTCTTTTCATGTTTCTTGAGAAATTCGAGGTGTATAAGATCCCCCCTCCCTGGAAAACCACCTCAAAGATGGTTTTCTGGAACTGCTGTATTCAGCAATTACCCCCAAGGGTGAAAAAGAAAAAACCTTGCAGCGACAAGGTTTTCAAAGGTTAATCTATGGAGCGGGTGATGGGAATCGAACCCACGCCGCTAGCTTGGGAAGCTAGAGTTCTACCATTAAACTACACCCGCAAAACGGGATTCCTAGCTTATTGATTATGTAAGTAGTGGTGCCGGTGAAGGGACTTGAACCCCCACGGTTTCCCTCACGATTTTGAGTCGCGCGCGTCTGCCATTCCGCCACACCGGCATATTGTATTGCTATTCTAGCACACACTTGATAAAAAATCAATGGTGGGGAGAGACGGATTCGAACCGCCGAACCCGGAGGGAGCAGATTTACAGTCTGCCGTGTTTAGCCACTTCACTATCTCCCCAGCTTATGGTGCTAGATTGTTTTGATTTTCACTTCATGTAATTAGAAGCGACATTTATTAATTTATCATGAACACATATTTGAGTCAATAGATTCTCTCTATTCATTTTCTCTCTTTTTCAGGATTTCTTGTGCCCATTCATGAAAAACAGCGAGAGCTTGCGCTATATCTGGAAAAGTGAGTTCTTCTTCACAGGCGAATTCCGGGAACTCAAGAATCCGGTTCTTGCGTATCCGCACACTCTCTTCCTCACACTTGATCTCCAAAAAATAGGGAACTGATTCATCAATCCCATAGCTATTTTCTAAAAACTCGTATGTGCGCACCCATTCTAAAATGCGAACCTCCGATGCTTTTAGCCGCAATACCTGCTCCAAAGACATGATCGTTTCATTTCCGTAGTAATGCATATGGTTCAGCCTTTCTCCAAGAAAACGGACGGAGTCTAGGCTCCGCCCTTTTCTTTCCATGTTATTCTACGTGTTTCGATGAATTAAATAGACGATAGCAGTTCTCGTAGTTCACTCACAATTACGGCTTGATAACCTGGGCCATCGCCGTACTGCTCAAGCATTTCCGCACGCGCCACTTTGATTTTCTCATCGTAGTCTGGGGCATTTCGATCTGGATTTTGCTGTTTAAATGCAATCATGACCTCTTGCACATGCTTAGGACGTGGTCCCCACTTTGCAAGTACATGTCCGCCAGTATCTGCAAAAATGACAACTGGAATAGCACGACCGCCCATCGTCAGAAACTCATCCATGAAATCCAAATGATCTTCCATGACCAAAATCTCGACAGGCATTTCTGTATCTTTCAAGGCATGCAGTACAACTGGGAGATTGCGCACAACATCCCCGCACCATTCTGCGGAGAGAATTAAGCAGCGAAGATCATCGCGGTGCGCTAGAGAGGCAAAAAACTCCCGATCCTCCTCATTGGTCCAGGAGAACGCTTCAGACCATTTCTGATACTCTTCCTGATTTTTTGTCATCCCCTCAACAAAAGCTTGTGGTTTTAATCCAGTACGAAACTTATGGGCCACATTCGTTGACATGTGTAAACCTCCTATGTATCGTTATGTCCTTTGATATGCCGGCTTACTCTTGTTTGTCAGGCGTATTGTTATCACTTGCTTCTTGCTCTTGCTTGGCAAGTTCCATCATTTTTTGCAACAGGATGTGCTGGGGCATATGCATGAGGCGTTCTAACGGAACGTTCAAAGCTTCAGCTAACTTAACCGCTGTATCAGGTGATATTTGCAAAGGTCGCACAGTAGACCTCCTTCCTCATCCAAAAGTCCGTCTCTTCAGTATAATACAAGGGTCATAAACCTGCCAGAGTACCTAACGTATTATCTTAATGTTATCTGTAGTCCCTTGCTCATAAACTGTCGCGATTTTCTCCCGGTGGTCCATCCGACTGAAATATAATTTGCTCAACCCAGTACGAATGAAAACACCGCCCATGCAAAGCAGCATCAGGTAAGGTTTCCCCGAAGTCAGCAGGCAATGTACGTAACAATCGGATTTGTTCACGCAGGAGGCGGCGCACATGTGTTTCGAAAAAAAGAATAATCTCTCTACATAACGAACGAGAGAGATTATCCAATTTATCGGGGCACTTACCTTATTCTTCCCGATTCTAAAACTATGTTTGCCGTTTCGTGAGGATACAAGGAACTCCGAATCCTATTTTTCCGGGCTGGGACATTTTTTCCAGATATGCCAACCCCCGAGCACACTGCTGCTTGCATACTTGACAAGTAGATGATGTGACGATTTTCAAATTCATTTGATTCGGATGCTGCCGTGTATTTTTCTTCTTCGCCTTCTTCGACTTGGCCATCCGTTCCCCTCCCTTGCCCTAGTTCACTCCAGTCTATGAAGGAGAACAATCTTACTCTTTAGGCGAACGTACAAAACCCGTCTCTGACCAGAAAATGGGCCTTGCACGAACAAGGATGACCAAGAAAAAGCCACTGATTCTGTTCGAATCAGCGGCGAATGACCGACAATGTCTATGAAGGTTTTTCAGTTAACAGCTGTCGTAATTCCAATTCCAGCGTAGAGGCATCTATCATCCCGATAATTTTTTTGCGTACTACGCCATTTGTGTCGATCAAATAAGTGGTAGGAAATGCCTGAATCAGATAGCGGTTCGATACAGTTCCGGCCACGTCCATCGGTACAGGAAATGTAAGTTTGTACGATTGTACAAAAGCGCTCGCTGCTTCAGGACTATCGCTGCTGGTGACATTAATGCCATACAGATCAACCTGTCCACCGTACTTTTCATAGATCTTCTGCAAATCAGGGGCCTCCATACGACAAGGTCCACACCACGAAGCCCAGAAGTTCAGAATGACGGGCTTGCTTCGCTTTCCTTCTACCTTGTACGTCTGGTTGTCTAAGCCGGTCAAAGTGAAATGGGGTGCTAGAAATCCTACTTCCGGTTTTTGTACATCTGCTACAACTGCGGCAGATTCCAGTGGATGATCCCAGACAGCATAGCCCACTCCCACCGCAATCAGTACCGCCAGCAACAGCTTTTTCATCTCGTCACCTCTGCACTACATGCTTAGAATCCCGTAAAGCCGCCGAACAACTGGATCAATACACGGGTAATATCAGTTAATTTGTCTGTGTACAAAAGCACACCAAACAAAATCATGATTCCCCCGCCCACTTTCATAAACTGATCCGAATACTTGACAATTGCACTTACCTTACTAATGAAGAATGTCATCACGAAAAACGGAATGGCAAAACCAAGCGTGTACGCGAGCGTATAAGTCAGTGCACGCGAAGGATCTGTCACACCCATGACTATAATCCCGGAAAGAATAGGGCCAACACACGGCGTCCATCCAGCAGCGTAGGTCATTCCAACCAGTATGGACCCAGTATACCCTAATGGACGTGATTTTAAATCGACCTTGAACGACCGCATCATCCAATCCATTTTGAACACCTGCAGCATAACCAGACCGATGATCACCAATAAAATCCCACCAAGCTGGCGAATGAGGTCCTTTTGATTGACGAACAAGCTGCCAATCCACGAAGTAGAAAGTCCTAAAGCGATGAAGATAATGGAAAAGCCGATAATAAAAAACAACGTATGTAAGAGAGCTTGTTTTTGAAACACAGCTCTTCCCTTTTTCACTTCATCCACGGTAACACCCGTTATGTATGACAAGAAAGAGGGGTACAACGGCAAGCAGCACGGGGAGATAAACGAAAGAAAGCCTGCTGCAAAGGCTAGCAAAACGGAAAGGTTTCCAGTCATAATTACCTCCGAACGTTTTTTTCATCCACTATATTCCTTATTGTAACGAATCTTGCCCTGCTTCAAAAGTAGCCCCGACACTTTGTCTTAAATCCGTGACATTTGAGTTTACGTAATATTTATTATGTATCCTCTTTGGAGTGCAATGTAAAACACCTCATACTCATTCTTACGTGGTCAACCTTATTTTTTTCCTACACATATTAGAAAACTCGGCAAAAAAGAGGCGGAAATGCATCCGCCTCTTTCGCTTCTACACGCAACGGTTCTATTTATTTCTGAATGCTAATCTTGCTGCCATCTTGCAAGAGTGTTTGACCTTTTACAACAATCTGATCGCCTGCTGCCAAACCATTAGTGATTTCGACTAAATCGCTTGACGATTTACCTGTCGCCACCTCAGTCAGCTTGGCGGTCTCACCTTCCAGCTTGAAGACGTATTGTTTACCATCCCGATCGAATACAGCTTTACGTGAAATGACCAACGCGTTTGTTCCTCCAGATGTTGCGGAAGGGAACGTGACATTAACCACCATATCGGACTTCAGCTCATTCGATGGATTTGGAATCGTAATTTCAATCGGATACGCCTTTAATTGTGAATCCATTACCGGACTAACAGCCGTTACTTTTGCCTCGATTGTTTTATCCGTAGAATTAACGTTCACTTTCACGACCGTACCGACTTTCACTTTGGTAATATCCGCTTCGGACAAGTTTGCTTTCACCAACAGTGGATTGGTATTGACGATCACAACAACAGGCTGCTGACCAGACATTTGACCAACTGCTCCATTCACACTAGAGACAAATCCGCTGATCGGTGCGGTGACCGTTGCGTTAGCCAATTGTTCACGGGCATTCTCCAAGCTAACTAACGATTGATTGACTGATGCCTCTGAAACTTGCAGTCCTGTTTTTTGCTGAGCCGCTTGCAGGGACTGCTGCGCATTCTCATAGGAGGTCTGAGCAGTGGTTAGCTGGGAGTTTGCTTGCTCCATCTGTTGAGCAGATATCGCTCCTTGGTTAAACAATTGTTGCATCCGTTGCTGGTTTGTCTTGGCATCTGCCAATGCTTGCTCAGCCTGTTTCAAACTGTTTTTGGCTTGAACCAGCCCTTGGTCCGAGCTGCTTCCTGTTTGTTTGAGATTTGCCTGCGCTACGCGATAAGCAGCCTCAGTCTGTTTCAGGGTGTTCTGTAAATCTGTTTCATCGAGCTTAAACAATAGTTGCCCTTTTTCCACATGTTGTCCAAGCTTCACGGGAAGCGATGTAATCTTTCCGCCCATCTTCGGTGAAATTTGGACTTCTTCACTTGGCGCTAGTTTGGCAGTGATTCCTGATTCTGAACTGACAGAACCGGTATTTACCGTCTCTACTTGTACGGGTGTAACGGACTCCACATTTTCCGTAGGCGGGGCTGCCGCTTGCGGGTTGGAGCACCCTGCCACCAGAGTAACGGCGAGTAACGCCAGTATGACGGGTTTTTTGCTTATGTTCATAAATGTCCCTCCTCATCCCACAAACGTCTTATGATTCCAAAGCGGGAACGGTTTTCTTTTCTTTCTTTTTGCGCTTGCTGCGAAACTTCTTGCCCATATCATCGAACCACGAAGCCACAACAGGTACCAGTACCAGCGTGATCAAGGTAGCAAAGCTCAGACCAAAAATAACAGTGATGGCCATTGGCGCTTGGGTTTCTGTACCTGAACCGCCTGCAAAAGCAAGTGGTCCGATCGCTAAAATCGTAGTCAATGTCGTCATCAGAATCGGACGCAGACGAATAGGTCCAGCATGAAGAATCGCATCATGCAGCTCCCAACCTTTTGCACGTAATTGATTCACGTAGTCGATCAATACAATCGCATTATTCACAACCAACCCGATCAATAGAATGTATCCGATGAATACAGATACACTGATAGTGGTTCCCGTCACGAGCAGGCCCAAAAGAACCCCTGTGACGGTAGGTGGAACAGAGAACATGATGATAAATGGACTGTAAAGAGATTCAAACTGCGCAGCCATTACCATGTAAAGAAGCACGACTGAAAGGATAATCGCCAGGCCAAGGCTGCCAAATGATTCAGCCATATCTTCGCTTTGTCCGCCAAATTCGACCTTGTATCCATCAGGCAGGTTCAATTTATCTACCTTGGCTTGAATGTCCGTTGACACTGAATTCAGGTCTCGACCAGCCAAATCACTCGTCACTTTTACTTCACGAGTCAAGTTGGAGCGATTAATCGTCAGTGGCACGTCAACCTTGCTAATGGTCGCTACCGAACTCAGAGCGATCTGCGCTCCACCAGGCGTGGAGATACGCAAGTTGTTCAAGAAGTTAATATCTTCCTGATAATTCTCAGGCAGTTTCAGTTTAATGTCAATCTCATCGTCCCCTGTGCGGTATTTCGTTACCGTTTGGCCTTGGAACGAAGTACGTACACTAGAGAGAATTTGTCCTGTAGACAATCCATACAGGCTCGCTTTTTCAGCGTTTACCTTCACTTCGAATTCCTGTCTGGATTCTTCCAAACTGGTCGTAACGTTGCTTGTTCCTGGTACGTTTTCTACTTCGCCTTTGATGATGCTGCTGATGTCTTTGAGAACATCCAGATCATCACCACGAACAGTCATCTCAATCGGTGATCCGGTAGACATGCCTTGCGCCGCGCTTACTTTGATTTCAGGACCCGGAATTGGTTTCAATTGCTCCTGCAGGTCCATAACGATCTCATCGGAAGAACGTTTGCGTTCAGTCACATCCACGAGTATCAGGGTAATCGTCGCCTGATTGGAGGACAAGGTGCTCGCAATAGGGGAACCGTTGCTGCCAATCGACGTTGCTACAATATCTTTTTCTGGTACTTTATTTACAATCTCTTCAACTTGCTTTGCTACCTTCTCCGTCTCAGCCAAGACGGTACCATTTGGCATTTTGATGGAGACGCTAATTTGTCCCTGGTCCATGCTCGGGATGAATTCAGCCCCAATCAGCGGTGTTAGCGCGAGTGAGCCGATCATCATGATCACTGTCGAGAACATCACTGTCTTTCTATGTCCCAAAGCCCATTTCAATAGTTTTTGGTATCCTTTTTCTACCTTACTGAAACCGATGTTAAACCAGGTAACAGGGTTGATCCCTCTGTAGTTTTCATGATTCGCATGGCTCGGTACTTTTTTCAGAATGCGTGAGCTGAGCATCGGAACCAGCAAGATCGAGAATACGAGTGCTGCGATATGGGAGTAAACAACTGTCAGCGCCAAAGGCCCGAACAGCTCGGATGCAATACCTTCTGTCAGAGCGATCGGCAAGAACACGCAAATTTGCGCAAGTGCGGAAGCCATAACAGCGGTTCCTACTTCTTTGGAACCAACCAACGCTGCTTCCATCATACCTTTGCCTTGTTCCCGTTGTCGGAAAATGTTTTCCAGCATAACGACAGCAAAGTCAATTAATGAACCCAAGCCGAGCGTCAACCCTGAAAGTGAAATCAGGTTGATCGTCTGTCCTGTCATATACATCAACAGGAATGTAGCTATGACCGATACGGGCAGAACGATGATCGCTATCAGCATCGATTGCAAGCTGCCCAAGAAGAAGAACAGCAAAATCATACCAACCAAACCACCCAACAGGGCATGTTCAGCAGTGGTATAAATCGAATCTTTAATGTAGGTAGAGGTATCAAGCGTCGTTGTGATCTGCATGTTTTCGGGCAGATCCTTCTTGATCTTCTCCAGCTCTTTTTTCACTGAGTCGGCTACTTCGATCGTATTGCCGCCGGATGCTTTTGTGATCGAAATACCCAAGCTAGGTTTACCGTTCACATAACTGAGCTGGCTAATATCTTCAAGCGTATCCTGTACATCTGCCACATCGCTTAAACGAATCGAGTTCCCGCCAACGGAAACAGGGGTCATCGCGATTTGGTCTACACTCGCGAACTCACCTTGCACACGGATATTTAGTTTTCCGTCCCCTTCCCGTACAGCACCAGCAGAGCCTGAAAGGTTGCTGCTAGCCAGTGCCTGCTGCAGCTGATCAAGTGACAGCCCATAAGCCGAAAGCTTGGCTGGATCCACCACTACATTGACTACTCGGTCCTGACCGCCGCTAATGGAAGCAGCCGCAACACCGTCAATCCGTTCCAGACGGGATTGAATCAGATCTTCAGCCATTTCTTTTAATTTGTTAACATCCTGGTCGCCCGTTACAGCAAACTGAATGATCGGTTGGCTATTTGGATCAATGCGTAAAACGCGGGGTGCTCTTGCTGAATCAGGTAATGCTCCTCGAACCTGATCCACTTTTTCGCGGATGTTCAGCGTAGCTTGGTCCAAATCAGTTCCCCAGTTAAACATGAGGATAACCTGAGATGCCCCTTCAATCGAAACCGAGGAAATGCTGTCTAGATCCGCTACCGTACCTAACGCATTTTCTATCGGTTTTGTGACCAGTTTTTCTACTTCACTCGGAGATCCGCCGTCAACGGATGTAACTACGACGGCTACCGGAAAATTAAGCTCCGGCATCAAATCAATCGCCAAGCGAGGGAGAGAAACAAAGCCAAAAATAATCATCGCCAAAGTCAGCATGATCATTGTGACTGGCCGCTTAATCGACAGTTCAGAAAAATTCAATTCCACTCACCTCTTCTTTTTGAAAAACTCGGCTTCGCCTTCGTAAAATGTGGCTGAAACCGCAGCTGCCCCAAATGATCAGCTAGTCAGTTCTTTCTTTTGTGATAACAACTCATGTAACGCCTGAAGAGATGAGATTGCGCGAGCATCATCCAACTCCATCCCCTCCTGGTCGGATATACGCTCAGTCAGCGAAACCCACACGATTCTGCGATCTGTTTGATCCCGAAACCTGCGTACCAGATTTTGCTGCTCCAGCCTGCTGATTAACCCAGAAGTCGTACTGTAAGAAAGATCGGCGGCCTTGCTTATCTCTCCCATTGTTTTTGGACTTTCCCCAATGTGTTCGAGAATGAGAACTTGCTGCCACGTTATTTCATCGGTGTCCAATACTTTCTTTGAAAGCGATGAGAACAAGGCACCTGCTCCCTTCAGAAACTTTGCCAGCTGAATCAGTTCTTTCATGAAAGCCTCCCCTTGCATTCACTCATAAACACAGACTCATCCTTACAAATCTCCCCATTTGACTTCTTCATTTTACCTATAGTCGTACGAGGAAAAGTCTATCAGATGGTTGATTTAAACAAGGACGTCGTCTATCTAGAGATAGATGACATCCCATGCTAAAATGAAACTAAGCGAATACCCGCCGGAGAAAGAAGGATATCTCTTTGCAAAAAATGACTGTAAAAGCGATTCAAAAACGTTTACTCATCATCTGGTTTTCTGTATTGATTGTGTTAGCCCTGCTTCCGGATTCGTTTATGCGCGAGACTCCGTTGCAATTTACTATAACGATTGTACTATTCTTTTTTTATATTGTGGTCTTTTGGATGTCAAAAAGGAATTGGAAGCCTATCCAGTTTGAGCTAGTTACTATCTTCCTCGGTGCTGTCGCCCTCTTGAAAGGTCTATGGGCTGGCAACGATGGTTTTGGGCTCATGCTCCCTCTGGCTGTATTTATCGGTTTTCACATTGAAGGCCGCAGAGCGCTTGCCTACGCTACCTTTTTCTGTACAGCGACAACATTGTTTTTGTATTTGGATCAAACCATAAAATTTACGCACATCATTCCCTTTATCCTGACCTACGTGGGTTGCTATATCGGTGCCAGAGGATATCGGATCCAAAATGAAGCCTACAAGATCAATCAATCTCATCTGGTGGAATTGCAAAAGGCACATACAGAGCTGCAAGAAGCACATGACCAATTGCAAGAGGCTACTATCCATACCCTGCAAGTAGCCGTATTGGAAGAGCGCACGAGAATTGCACGTGACATTCACGATGCATTGGGACATAGTCTTACTTCGCTCATCGTACAGCTCCACGCCCTGAAGTACATGATCCAGGATGGTCCTGAGCATGCGCAGGAAGCGGTCCGTAACATGCTGGGAGTAGCCAAACAAAGCCTGGAGGAAATACGTTCTTCCGTGCATACATTGGCGATGGACAAAACTTCTTTGGGATTGACTCCACTGCGTGCGCTTTTGTCACAGGCAGAGAAACATACAGGAATTAAAATGGAGCTGATTTCATCCGATTTGGATATCCCGCTCTCACAAGAATTGACTATCACTTTTTACCGGATTTTACAGGAAGCGGTTACAAATTCCTTGCGACATTCAGATGCAAAAGAGATTCAGGTTGTCATCGAGCAAAAAGAACAATCTTTGCTCCTTTCCATTCGAGATGACGGGAGCATTTCTTCAAAAACAAAAATTAAACCGGGGTTTGGACTAACTGGCATAGCGGAGAGAATCAAGCAGCTAAATGGAACTCTGAACTATTTTGTTCGTGAGCCACACGGCTTTCAACTCGATATAAAAATTCCACTGCAACCAAGTGAAATCGTAGAAAGGAGCATGCGCTCATGACAGATACACAGAAACCAAATGCCATTCGCGTGGTGCTCGTGGATGACCAAACCATGATACGTCAGGGGCTGGGTTATGTCATTCAAATGCAGCCTGACATGGATGTAATAGGAGAGGCATCGGACGGGGACGAGGCGATCAAGCTCGTCGGATCCCTCACACCGGATGTTGTGTTAATGGACGTACAGATGCCAAATAAATCGGGCATTGACGCTACGAGAGAAATCATGCTTCTACATCCTAGTGTAAAAGTTCTGATCCTCACCACGTTTGACAATCATAATTATGTAGTAGATGGCATTCGCGCCGGTGCTGTCGGCTACATGCTAAAAGATGCGGACTCTCAGGAAATGTTGGATCTTATTCGCCGTGCCTATCAGGGTGAAGCTCTTTTTCATACCGTGACGGCGGCAAGGGCACTGGCAGAAGCACTGCAAGTGCAGCGAACCGTTCCCGAGGTGAAGAACAATCCCCCCATTTTGCTGGACGATTTGACAGATCGTGAACTGGATGTTCTACAACAAATCGCCTACGGATACAGAAACGATCAGATTGCCCAAAATCTTTTCATCTCCGAAGGAACCGTTAAGACCCATGTTCACCGCATTCTGCAAAAAATGGGTGTGGAGGATCGGACCCAAGCGGTCGCAAAAGCTTTACGTCATCAATTGGTAAAATAGCCAGACTAGTAGAAGCCCGACTTATGTATAGTGGAATGCTTTGTCCGTTCTCTTGATCGGAATAAAAGCATACGCCTTCAAGGAATGAGGTCTCTCGGAGGGCTTGAACAACAACTGCGACAGCTTTATCCATCTGGATTACGCGACAAGTAAGTGTCAGGCCTTGCCGGCTGTCATCTCCCCCATTGCAATGCCCATTCCCTGTCCGTCCTAGGCAGTCGTCCAGGAGTTGCTCGATCGTATATCGAAACTCCATGTCCGACTCTTTGAGATTCGGAAATTGCACTGTCAAAGGACGCAAATCAGCGTTCGTTACTTCCATATACCCCTTTTCCTTCATCTCGTCGGCCCATTCTTGCAAAACCTGATGGGTCCTCCCCTCTACTTGATCGGCGAGAACTGCATAATGATCACCTTTTTCCCCTACCTGTCCAAAATGTACGGTATAGAGTTGCTCTTTTTCCTCATACCAACCCTCCCAAAATCTCAACTCCTTTTCTCCCTTTTTCAGTAAGCGGATCACTCCTGTTCAACTCCCGTTCACCTTTTTTGTAAATTATTCCACCAGGCGACACCCTTTGACAAGAACTTACAAAAAGATTGATTCAAAAGACTTGCAACTTTTTTTCATACAGGACCATTAACCTATCTAAAACGGAAAAAAAGACGGCCGCTTGTTCCGTCTTAAGACTTATCTATTTGAATATCGCTATCTATTCAATTTCGAGAAAGAGGTAAGCGAATTTCAAATCGCGCACCATGTAGCTTTGGAGAGTTGTCCGCATAGATCTCTCCTCCGTGATCTACAATGATCCTCTGGGTCGTGGACAAACCCAATCCAGTTCCTTCCTGTTTGGTCGTATAGAACGGAACAAACAGGTTTTGCTTGCAGACTTCGGAGAGCCCCGGTCCATTATCTTCTACCGTAATGACTACTTCATTAATTGACGCAAACACAGTGACCAGTACCAGATTGCCTTTGGTCAGCAATGCTTCGAATGAATTTTTCAAGATATTTAAAATGGCTTGCTTGATGCGTGGACGGTGTCCAAACACATGCCATTCTCCTTGCGCTAGCTGAAGCTCCAGATTAATTCCACGACGATTCGCCTCTGGCTCAAGTAATCGAAATACCCCATAAAGCTCGTCCAACAACAGGAATCGTTCAGAGACAATGTTATCATCTCTGTAACGGGCAAGCACGAGCACATCGTTTAAAAGTCCATCGATCCGTTCAATTTCTGTTAAAATGACTGAAAAATAAGAATCATTACGGCTTGACTCGCCTTGCTCTCTTAACAATTGGATAAAGCCCTTGATGGATGTAAGCGGGTTCCGAATTTCGTGCGCCATTCCCGCTGCTAATTGACCAACGGCTGCCAGAGCTTCGCGTTTACTCAGTTCCTCTTCGTACCGTTTACTTTCCGTAATGTTTCGCAGCACACCAATAGCACCCCACAGTTCCCCTTTGTGATAAATGGGACTGGTACTAACGGTAGTCCACTTTCCATTGTACTCCGCAACATAATGGCCAGATTGCCCTTTTTCCACGACCCATTGGAGAAAACGCTCACTGTCGTGTGGTCGAAATGCTGCGTCAATATTTTTACCGATGACCTGATTGCGTTCAGCACCAACCAGCAGACTAAGTGCATGATTCGCCTCGATTACCGTTAAATCACGATTAATCATCAATACTGCGATATCACTAGACTGCAGAACTAGTTGAACGAGCTCCTGTTCGGCTACTTCGGCAATATTCTCGGCGTGTGACGGGATGAAAAGAGTGTCCTCTACAGCTTGCCCTTGATCCGTTTGGTGGAAAACCTTTTCGATCAGAGCCATCATATGATCAGCTGCTTTGAAGATCAGTAGCTGTGCGATTAAAAATTCTTTCTGCTCCCTTTCCGCATACAACAAGGAGGAGGTATCTTTGTTCATTTCATCCACAATGATATCTCTGCATGTCCGAATACTTTTCAGCACATACGACAACCGTACTGCACAATTCGAACAATAAAAGGCAAATTCCTTACTTTCTCGATCCAAAGAGGATATATCTTCCGTCTCCACAATGTCAGCCAATCTTCGAATGAAATTTACAAGGAAAGCCTCAGTTTTTTCTCGTGTCTCAAAAAATGAAACAGAGATGTCAGTATCATCGTAAAGACAAGAAAACGTTTTAGCTGCTAGTGCAGCCGCCAAATTTGTAAGATTCTTACGTATTCGATTTTTCAAATCGCTCTGGCTCCTTTTCCTTCTTGCTTCAGTGAGGCTTTTTCTTCCAAGTATGTAATCATAATGCTTATATTATGGACGTAAATACCGCAAGAAGTAAAGCAGGGTGATAGCTCCGTTTTGGATTATCACGCCCTTCATTTAATAGGATAAAAAAATCGTAGTCCTGCAAATGGGAGGTGTTTAATCGGAAAGCGCTTACGTCGTATCTCTCTTAATCATATCATGATTGCGCGAAAAAATGTTAAAAAATGTTTATTATTCAATGATTGCAGAAAACGGCACCTGCCCCGTCGAGGGACAAATGCCGCTTTTTTAGGAATGTGCCTTCACTGTGTAATTGCGCAAATCAGATTTTACCGGGCTGTTTTGATTCGTTCCGGCATGTGCTCGTTTAAACGCTTCGCTTTCTGTCCACGCTTTGAAAGCTTCTTCGTCTGTCCACTTGGTAAAGACCACATACTCATCTCCCTCGGATGGAGCCAGGAAAAGAAATTCAAGAAAGCCTGGTACGTCCTTCATTCGCTCGCCGCCCCCACCAAACGCCCGTTCCAAGTGTGATTGATAATCTGCTGGTACTGTCAGTCTATTCATAGATACATACATTTCTTGTCACGTCCCTTCCATTGTTTTACTCTTCCATTATACATCTTCTCTAGCAAAAACCCAAAACCGCAGACGCATTAGTCACGTCTGCGGTTCCTTTGCTGTTCTAGCATGATATCCATGAGAAGCATGTCTTGCAAAGGATCTTTGGGCTCAGTTGTGAGCAGGGCTGCGACGGCTGCCATAGCACATCGGACGGATTGGAAAGAATAGAAGGCATCGCGTTCGGCTTCACTAAATAAGGACAAGTCAGACCTTTCCTGAACCGGGTAAGGAAAATCCGTCTCTACTCCTGCACGATCCAACACGATCAAAGCCTGCTTGATCGCGAGCAGAGCGGCACTTACACTGATTCCGTATTCTTTGCGAAGCTCATCCCAGACTTGAAAAGCGGATTTTTCCACCCGCTCTTGGTTAGGACGTGTAATAATTCCCGTCTTACGCCCCTCTTTTAACAACCAGTCAACAAATATATCATGCCTTGGTGGAAACGCATACACTTGCAGCGTCATTTCCAGCTCGGTCGGATAATCTTTGGCAAATCGAGCATGCGCCAGGGCCATCTCGTAGCGGCGCGAGGGATGACCAGGTACGGTTACAAAAACTGTATCTTGCCGAACAGCCGCTATCTGCAACTTGGTTCGGGCGGGAATTCTGCCCTGCGGTGCTTTTTCCCTGCGAATATTTCCCGGAATGAGCTCCGTACCAAATTGATGGTATTCCAACGGTGAGTCAATCCAAGGTATTGGCTCGCGCGAACGGATTTCGTACAGTCCGTTAAAGGTTACCCACTCACCTGGGCGCCGCTGGCTGCGAATCAGTACAGAGTGAATCTCATCTTCAGGAGGGACATCCGTGTCTTGATCATCTGGTGCGGGATGCAACCGCCTGTGCTCGATAAGTACGCAATCATTCATCAACAGACGTTCTAGCAATTCACGTTTGCTGACCCATTCATATCCAATCCGGTAAATCCGATTTTTCATCGGCTCCACCTCCTTTTGGTCGCCAAATCATACACGGTAGTGTTTTATTAAAACTACCATATGTATTTATCGCCCTGTCCGTGCTAAACAGATCGTACAATCCGCTGCAGAGCTTCTGCCGCTTCTTTTGGAGAAACTGCTCGGCTGATCGCACTGATAATCGCTACCCCATCGGCTCCTGCTTCAATGACGGCTTTAGCATTATCCAGCGTGATTCCCCCGATTCCTACAATCGGCAACTCTCTGCCTACTGCCGCGCGAATCGCTGCCAAGCCCTCTGGACCTATCGGTTCACCCGCATCCGCCTTGGAGGACGTTGCAAACATGGCACCTACACCGATACAGTCTACCCTATCTTTTTGTGCCAGCAAAGCCTCGTCTGCAGTACCTGTCGAAACTCCGATGTACATCTTGGGTCCGACCATTTCTCGTACTTCACGCAGTTGCATATCATCCTGTCCGACATGAACACCGTCCGCTTGCAAACGAACAGCCAATTCAACATCATCATTCACAAAGAACAAGGTATCATGCTTACGGCACAGAGCCTGTAACTGACGACCCAATTCGAAGCGTTCCTTTGCGTTCAGTTTGCTCCCTTTGTCTCGAAGCTGAAGAGTACCCACCCCTCCGCTCAATGCTTCGCGAACAATCTCTACAGTCCGGTCAAGTGAAAAGCCGCAATCCTGCGTTCCAATTACCAAATAGACACCCATTTTTTTCCGTAACAAATCTCTGTCTCTCATCTGTCTCTCATCTCCCAACGATTGAGCGCCTCGCGATAAGCCAAAGCCGCTCGCTTGACATCCAAGGCATCTGTAATTCCTGACAAGACGGCAATTCCGGCGCACCCTGCACTTATTACTTCCCCTGCACGATCCGGGGTAATCCCTCCCAATCCGATGACAGGAACGGATACGAGGTCGGTTAATTTTATAAGTTCATTTGTCCCTCTGGGGGGCACACCTGGCTTGGAGCCGCTCGGAAATATGTGTCCATATAGTAAATAGTCTGCCCCGTTCCTAACGGCTTCTTCGGCTTCAGCTATCGAATGAACCGAACGTCCTATCCATTGATGATCCTTCAATACTTGTCTTGCCTCATTTGGAGCAAGACTATGATAGGCGAGATGAGCACCGCGACAATTGCTGGCTGACGCCACATCCGCGCGATCGTTAACGATTATGCGATCCACAGGAAGCACATGGGAAAGGGCTTTTACCCAATCCATACACTCCCTGGCCGTCCGCTGTTTTTCACGAATATGTAAATAGTCCATTCCACCGGCGAGAGCAGCTTCTGCCATCGCCAATACCTGCTCAAGTGATTGGCGTCCGTTTGTTATGACGTGCAGCTCAGGATAGTGGGGCATTCGATTGAACACCGCCTCCGGATAGTGCAGTCAGACATTCTTGCAGCCATACCGCTGACTTGTCCTCTCCACTCTGTGGTGCGTGTGCTAATAAGTCGACGACAAGTCTACGCAGGAAAAAGGTTTGCTGCAAAGTCAGCGGGAATGTAATGCTTTTCGGCTTAATCTCCTGTTTTTCCAGTGTTTCCACCCCTGCCAGGAGCATGTTCGCAATGGACTCCACAACTTCACGGAGCTGTTCATTCTGCTTTAATTCGTCATAGCATCCATCGTACAGACGGCACAATATTAAAAACGCCTGTGACGACATGGTCACCGGCTGTACATCTTGCATCGGTTCCGTCATACCATTCCCCTCCACTCGCTTAAAAAACAAGACCTATTATATCACAACCATCCCGTAATCGAACGCTTTCCTCATGGAATCAAAGTCAAAAGCAAAAAAGAAAACCGCTGAGGAATCAGCGGTTTTTGCTTGTGCCTTCATTGCGATCATTATGATTGGATTGTCGCAGGTTAGTATTCTGGTCATTCTCATCCAGGGTTTTCCCACGATTTTTCCCAAGATCCTTACTATTGTTATTCTTGCCCAATTGGTCCACCTCCCTCACAGGATAGCGTAACCAATTGATAGCACTTTACTCCTACCTCTTACGCCTTACACAGCTGTGCGACTCCCCCGCTTTTTGATTGCAAAAACAATGGCATACGGCACACGCCAGCCCAATAAAAAAGCGAGTGTAATAAAGTAGGCGACACTGGCAAAAACAAGCGTGATCGGCACTCCAGTCCACCAGGAGCGAAGAACGAGTCCGATTGGCGCTGCAACAGTCCAAGTGAGTAGTGTGGAAACCAGCAAACGTCCTGCTGTTTCATATGCGCGAACACTGTAGCTGCGAAACAGAAATATCGCTATGATCCACCCGAGCAAAAACGGTGCCAAAGTCTCCAGTAATCCGACAAAAGTAACAGGAAGATGATGGGCCAATTTTCCATAGTAAGCGAATAACAGGAAGGCGACCAGATCCCCGACTAACAAAATGCAGCCAGCCGGCAAGATACGCAGTCTCATAAATACCCTCTTTTCTCATGCGTTCCGAAATGGGTGCTACTTTATTCACCCTTATTGTACACATGCTGCCTTCCCAGCTACAATCATTTGGCCCGTTTATTCACCAAACAGCAACAATTGCAGCTTCTCATTTACTGACGGCCATTCCCGATCAACAATGCTAAAGTAAACGGAATCCCGTATGTAACCATCCCTTAAAACCATGTGATTTCGCAAGACGCCCTCATAAATACCGCCAATACGTTTAATGGCTCGTTGCGAATTGAGATTGCGCGAGTCAGTTTTGAGCTGTACTCGGATGCACCCTAATGTTTCGAAGCAGTGGCGGAGCAAAAGCCACTTGCACTCCGTATTAATGGACATTTTCCAGACAGAAGGCGTCAGCCAGGTAAATCCGATTTCCAGTCCGCGATCCCTGCGCGATATCGTTAAAAACCGTGTGCTACCGATGATTTCCCCATTCTCCTGATTCACGATTACAAAGGGCAGCTCGGTTCCTTCTCGCTCATTTTTCAAGGCTTGTTCGACAAAGTCGCGGGCATCCTCTGGCTTTGCCATATCTATAGACATGTAGGTCCAGATTTGCTCAAACCTGCCCGCCTCCCATAAACCTTCAATATGGTGGGAACCCATCGGCTCCAGACGAACCAGCTTTCCTTCCAGTGTAACAGGGGCAATTTGCAACATGGTCATCTCTCCTCTACTGTTCTGTCAAAGTGGTAACCCAGAACAGCTCCCAGAAATTTTTTCAATGATAATGGGTGAAGAGACGTCTGTCAATAATCTTTCTACTATTTTTACTGCACTCTGCCCCTGGCATCAACAGCCCATTCCCCTACAACCTCGCCACCTTGTGCGACCACAACCTTAGAAAAGAGATTCATCACTGTACATGCATAATTGGGAATAATTCGAACACGACTGAGCAGGTCCATCTGCCTTTTGGCGATTTCAATTGATTTGTGTGTTTTCATGTGCGGACGCCAATTAATTCCTGTTCCTTGGCCAACAATTAGCGATCAACAGATGCTTTTCCATAGGTTGTCAAAATTAAGGAATTAGGTCTTCTTTCCTCCAATATAATGTTACAACTTGTATTCGAGACAAACTGGGGGCGGTCGTTTCGAATACGAGATATTTCTCGTCGAAAAGGAGGGAGAGTAATGAAAACGCAGGCTGAAACAAACGGCATCGTCACGCTGACGAGAGAAGGCGAAAGCTTGGTCAAAGACAGTCCGCTATATAATGAGGGTTTGCGTCCTACGACCACCGCCGAGCACACGTGGACATCCTACAACTTTGCCAGTCTATGGATTGGAATGTCGATCTGTCTGCCCACCTATGCGATGGCAGCCGGATTGATATCTCTTGGAATGAACTGGTGGCAAGCCATTTTGACAATCATCCTCGGGAACTGTATTGTCCTTATCCCCATTCTTCTCAATTCGCACGCCGGAACAAAATTCGGTATACCTTATCCGGTTTTTGCTCGCCTGTGGTTTGGTTCCAAAGGTGCTCATATTCCAGCGGTAGCCCGGGGACTCATTGGCTCAGGATGGTTCGGCATCAACTGTTGGTTCGGTGGAGCTGCAATCGACACGCTGCTTATGTCGATGACAGGCTGGGCCAATGTACCTGGTCATCTCTGGATCGCCTTCTTTGGATTCTGGTTATTAAACGTCTGGGTCGCGTATCGCGGACCGGAAGGAATCAGAAAGATGGAAGCTTGGGCAGCGCCTATCTTAATCATCATGAGCCTTGCTTTGCTGGTTTGGGCATTGACGAAAGCAGGTGGTTGGGGTCCGATGCTTTCAGCGCCTTCTAAATTCACATCGACTGCTGATTTTCTGAAGGTGTTTTTCCCTGCCCTCACTGGAGCGATCGCCTTCTGGGCAACCATGGCTTTGAACATTCCTGACTTTTGTCGTTATGCCAAAAGCCAAAAAGCGCAAGTCGTTGGTCAATCTGTTTCTTTGCCAACGACGATGGGATTTTTCTCCTTTATCGGAGTAGCCGTCGCCTCTGCTACCGTTGTGATCTTCGGAGAGGCTCTCTGGGATCCGGCAGCAGTCCTTGCGAAGTTCTCGCCTTTTGCCATTTTCCTCGGAACATTGGGTATCATTCTGGCCACCTTGACTACGAACGTAGCGGCTAACATCGTCGCACCTGCAAGAGCAGTAGAAAACCTGGCGCCGCGCAAACTCACTTATGAAGCAGGCGCAATCATTGCCGGGGTAGTATCCTTATTGATGCAGCCTTGGTATATTCTTGAAAATTTTGGTAATTACATTTTCCTCTGGCTGGGAACCTATGGCGCCCTGCTCGGTCCGATTGATGGCATTGCGATCGCTGACTACTGGTTAGTGCGGAAAAGACGGATACATCTGACAGAGCTATATAAAACGAACGGGATCTATTCGTACAAAACTGGTTTTAACACACGGGCCATTTGGGCTATGCTGATCGGCATCGCCATTCCGTTTATCAGTAAATAAATCCCGGGACTGCATATTATTTGGGATAACGCCTGGACGATCGGACTATTGATCTCTCTTGCCCTCTACACATGGATGATGAGAGGCGACTCCACTATCATGAGTGCAAAGGAATATGAGAGGGTAACACAACATACCAATGCTTCTCGGGCTTCGTAATTGCGTCTTATACTGAGTACCTAAAAAAAAAGACTGGCTACCCGAAATATGGGCTTGCCAGTCTTTCTTTATGCTGATAATTACCACTTAAACTGACTGATTGATTCCTGCAGCTCGTGGGAAAGTTCATTTAGATTGTTGCTAGAATGGGCAATTTCCTGCATAGAGGCTAGCTGTTCTTTTACCCCTGCCGAAACGCCTTGTGTATGACCTGCAGCTTCTCCTGTAAGTCGATTCATTTCATCCATAGCAGATGCTACTTGTTGGACACTTGCAGACATTTGTTCCGTCGCCGCTGAAACTTCTCGAATTTGATCAGCTACATCCTGTGAACCAGCCACGATGCGCTGGAAGGTTTGTCCCGCTTCCTGTACGACGATGGCACCTTTTTTCGCTTCCTCGGTCCCATCCATCATGACACCAACTACCTGTGTCGTTTCGGACTGAATTTCTTCAATCAAGCGAGCAATTTCTCTGGCGGACTCTTCAGACTGCTCGGCCAATTTACGGACCTCATCCGCAACAACGGCGAACCCTCTTCCATGCTCTCCCGCGCGTGCTGCCTCAATCGCCGCATTGAGTGCGAGCAGATTCGTTTGCGAAGCAATCCCCGTAATGACATCAACGATTTGGCCAATCGCTTCCGAGCGCACACCCAGTTGTTGCACCAGATCTGCTGCGTGATTGACCGAGGTAGACATGGAATCCATCTGCGATACAGCCCGTTGTATGTGTACATTCCCTAGCTCAGCATCTTGCGCAGCCCTTGCAGATACCTCAGAAACAGCGCTTGAGGTGTCTGCGATGCGCTGAATAGCGACTGACATTTCTTCCATCACGCGAACACTTTCTTGGGTCCTGTGCATCTGAACCTCGGAAGCGGCTGCGATTTGTTGGACACTGCCGAGGGATTGCTCAGTGGCGTGAGCAGATTGCTCTGCACTTGCGGACAGTTCCTCTGAGGAAGCCGCTACTTGCTCTCCGGCGACCTTTACTTGTTCGATCAACGAACGGAAATTATTTACCAGCTCGTTGAATGCAACACCTAACCTGCCCACTTCATCCCGTGTCACGTACTTGACTGGCTCAACTGCCAAATTTCCTTGGGCAAGCTCTTCCATTTTCTTTTGTACCACACGAAGTGGCTCGGAGATCGTACGAGCAATCAAAAAGCCAAGGGACGCTGCCAAAACAACAGAAACTGCCCCAACAATGACGAGGAACATTATCGCTGCCTGTGAATCTGCCTCATTTTCTAGACGTATTTGCTCTGCCAAGGTAGCCTTGTACGTTGCCCACTCTAACTGTTCTTGATTGATCCAATTGAGCGTCTTGTCCGTGGACCGATAATATGCATATGCCTGGCCGGTTTGCTGCTCCTGGATCAGCTTGATCACTTCCGTTTGATCATTCCGATACTGGTCCAACAACTCTTGCAAAATCTTGACGCTCTCTTGCTCCTTCTCATCCAGCTTCGTTTGCTTTAGCTGCTGAAAGATTTGATCGGCCGAAGCCACCCGCTCATCCAATTCAGACTTGTACTCAGCAAAGATGGCAGGTGTCGGATCCAAGATCATTTTGTACACCAGTCCATCAATGGCACGAATTTCTTGACGCCAGTCGTTAATCCATTTGACTGGAAGGAGCTGATCAGCATACATAGACTGCATTCGATCTCCAGAGACTTTCACATGATAAAAACCAGTGAAGGCAACCCCAATCAAGAAGACAGCCATCATAATAATTAAGCAAAACATTTTTGCCCGGGTACTTAAGTTACGAAAGAGACTCATTGTTGTTTGGCAATCCTCCTGTTTGATGGTGAATATGCGATAATGGTTGAAAATGGTCGAATATTGTTTAATCTTACCAAACAAAGGGGACCGAGTCGATAGTCTTAGGTGATTTCACTTACATCTAGCACGGATAAAATGGATATATGATTAATTTGAGAGTTGGGCTCATAGCAAATATAGTACGTTAGTTCCGGACTGATCCGATATCGAATCCCCCGATATCCACAGGAAAGTAAGAACATCCTTACTTCCTCTCCCGTCCATTCCAGCCATTCCTGATAACCCATCAAACGAGAGCGGTATTCAAGCTCCTCTGAGGAGTGTCTGGTGCGCAAAGCATCTGTGCGCAATTCGTTTTCCCCATACCGCTCGTCCAAACAAAATAAACCCGGCAATAGCAATTCCTGGCGAAGTACCGCTGCCTTATCCCACATGGTCTGCGCATGACAAATGGCATATTCCGCTGCGACTTCGGGATTGCTTACCAGATACACACCAGATCCAAAAACCGCCTTGGCACTTGCGCCGTTGATAAAATGGCGGCGTTCTTCCCTTTCGTAACGCTGCTCATACACGACGCGAACTGCTTCTCCATATTCCACTCCGCGATAAACGATTTGCCTCATTCCTGTACGCTCCTTATGTTCCCGTGATAGGCGTCTGGCTTCTCATGCGAAAAGGAGGAAGGCGCTGTGGCTAGCACCTCCCTCTCACTTCTCAGGGCAGTAATTTTACCATGTCGCCGTAGGTTTCTGGCCGGCGATCACGATAAAACTGCCAAGTGTCCCGTACGTCATGAATCCGGTTTCTATCCATCTCGGCAACGATAACCTCATCCTGATCTCGGCTGCCCACCGCTACGAACTGTCCCCGAGGATCGACGAGATAGGATTGACCATAAAACTCACCCATGTTCCACGGCGCCTCGAATCCCACCCGATTGATCGCGGCCACATAGTAGCCATTGGCTACGGCATGAGCAGGCTGCTCCAGCTTCCACAAATATTCTGACAGCCCCGCCACCGTCGCAGAAGGATTGAATACAATTTCTGCTCCGTTCAATCCAAGCAATCGCGCCCCTTCAGGGAAATGACGATCGTAGCAGATGTACACGCCCACTTTGGCAAAAGCCGTATCAAATACGGGATATCCGAGGTTTCCAGGCTTAAAGTAATACTTCTCCCAGAAGCCGCATCCATTTTGTCCGACCCCTACATGCGGAATATGCTGTTTGCGGTATTTCCCCAAATATGTCCCATCTGCATCAATGACTGCGGCCGTATTGTAATAGGTACCAATCCCTACACGCTCATACACAGGCAGGATAAGAACCGTCCCCAGCTCACATGCCAATGAGGAAAAGAGCTGCACAGTAGGTCCATTTGGCACTTCTTCAGCAGATTCATACCATTTTGTATTTTGTTCCGCGCAAAAGTACGGACCATAAAAAATTTCTTGCAGGCAGATGATTTGAGCGCCCTTGGCTGCCGCTTCTCTGACCATTTTGACGTGTTTTTCGATCGCTTTTTCTTTATGAAGATGAACCGGCTCGTCGCCATTTACATCGTTTTTCGCTTGAATCAAAGCGATACTAACCTTGCTCCTCATTTCGCTCCCCCTCTCCTCTTGTTCATATGCAGGGAAGTTCTACGGTCTGGCAAACGTCGACCGTTTGACATATCGTCCCGCACCCGCTTGACCCACAAACTGTTTATTGCGGATAACAAATGCGCCGCGAGACAAGACTGATACGACTTCTCCGTGAACTTCCTTGCCTTCAAACGGGTTGTAGTCTACGTTCATATGATGGGTTTCTACCGAAATCGTGCGCTGGACGGCAGGATCGAACAAAACGATATCCGCGTCTGATCCGACTGCAATCGTACCTTTCTGCGGGAACATCCCGAACAATTTGGCTACCTTTGTGGAGGTAATGTCTACGAACTGGTTCAGACTGATTTTGCCCTTTCTCACACCTTCGGAGAACAGAATCGTCATGCGGTCCTCAATGATTGGCCCACCGTTTGGTATTTTCGTAAAATTGTCACGCCCCAATTCTTTTTGCCCTGAAAAGTTAAAAGGGCAGTGATCGGAGCCGACCGTTTGCAGGATGCCATTTTTCAATGCGCTCCATAATACATCCTGATTCCATTTCTCCCGAAGAGGAGGAGACCATACATACTTGGCACCTTCAAAATCCGGTTTTTCCAGATCAGAAATGTCCATCACCAAGTATTGCGGGCATGTTTCACCGTATATATTCCAGCCCTTCTCACGCGCCTCAGCAATTCGTCTGACTGCATCCGCACACGAAACATGCACGACATACAGTTGGGCGTCAGCCAAGGCCGTTAAAGCGATCGCACGTCCTGTCGCTTCGCCTTCCGCCTCTGGAGGACGTGTAAGAGCGTGATAAATGGGATCCGTATTCCCTTCGCCCAACGCTTTTTTGGTTAAATAATCGATAACATCGCCATTTTCAGCATGGACTTGAACAAGTGCGCCTAGCTCTCTGGCTCGAATCAATGTTTTAAACAAGGTCTCATCATCTGCCATCAGCACATTTTTATACGCCATGAATACCTTCAGGGAGGTGATCCCTTCTGAAGCCACAACCGATTGCAGCTCTTCAAGAATCTGATCGTTCGCATCGGAAATCATCAAGTGAAACCCATAGTCTACGACAGCCTTTCCACGAGCTTTTTCGTGCCACGTCGTGATAGCCGAATGAAGAGACTCTCCCTTATTTGTCAAGCAAAAGTCTATGATGCTCGTCGTACCGCCAAATGCCGCAGCCTTGGTACCAGTAAAGAAGTTATCGGACGTGACGGTTCCACCGAACGGCATATCGAGGTGAGTATGCGGGTCAATCCCCCCTGGCAGCAGATAGCAGCCTGTTGCGTCGATTACCTCTGCATCTGCCGTAACCAGGTTAGAGCCGATGGCGACTACCTTCTCCCCTTCGACAAGAACGTCCGCCTGATACGTATCGGACGCAGTCACTACGGTACCATTGCGAATCCATTTTTTCATGCCTGCTACCTCCCTTTTCCATCCATAGAAGAGGGCACGAGACAGACGTGCCCTTTCCTAATACACGCTATGCAAAATAAGCCTAAAAGATTACCCCTGCGCTCCTATTTTACGTCTCGCAAGTATCCCCCGCAGCCAGAGCAGCCTGCCGCTGGTTCCAACTGAGCGGCGGAAGATCATTCGGGATTTCTACCATATCGATCGTTCCTTCTACTGGACAAACGATCGAGCAAAGATTGCACCCTACGCAATCTTCTTCTCTAACCACCAGTCGTTCTTTGCCGGTAGCAGCATCCCTAACGATATCGATACACTGATGAGAGGTGTCCTCACATGCGATATGGCACTTGTTGCAATTAATACAGGTTTCCTCGTTGATCCTGGCAACCACTTTGTAATTGAGATTGAGGTGTCCCCAATCCGAGTAAGTGGGCACCGCTTTTCCGACAATATCCATGACAGAGGCGATTCCCCGTTGATCCAGGTAGTTGCTGAGGCCATCAATCATGTCCTCTACGATCCGAAACCCATGATGCATTGCTGCCGTGCATACTTGAACCCCTGACGCCCCCATGAGCAAAAACTCTACAGCATCGCGCCAGTTCGATATTCCCCCGATGCCGGAAATGGGGACACCAACCTGTGCGTCCCGGGCACATTCCGCTACCATATTGAGTGCGATTGGTTTCACTGCAGGACCGCAGTAACCGCCGTGCGCTCCTTTCCCATCCACATGCGGAATCGGCAGCCATTTGTCTAAATCTACACCCATCAAACTATTAATCGTATTGATCATGCTAATCGCATCTGCTCCACCCTGTGTTGCAGCTCGGGCTGTAAAGCGAATATCTGTAATATTGGGAGTGAGCTTGACAATGACGGGTGTTTGCGCCACTTCTTTTACCCATTCCACTTGTTGACGGATGAGGTCAGGGTGCTGTCCAACTGCTGAGCCCATTCCTCGTTCCGCCATGCCATGTGGGCAGCCGAAATTGAGCTCTAGCCCATCTACGCCGATCGCCTCGACCTTTTTCACAATTTCGTGCCATGTTTCCTGCTTATGCTCTACCATCAACGAAGCAATCAATGTATGGTTTGGAAAGCGTTTTTTGGTTTCATCCATTTCTTTGAGGTTGACCTCGAGCGGCTTATCCGTGATCAGCTCGATATTGTTAAACCCAAATACGCGCTGACCCCCATAATTTAAGCCGGCAAAACGGGACGTGACGTTGATTATCGGCTCGCCCAATGTTTTCCACACGGCACCTCCCCAGCCTGCTTCGAATGCACGCTGTACCTGATACCCTGAGTTGGTTGGGGGTGCAGAAGCCAACCAAAATGGATTGGGTGATGTAATACCTGCCAGATTGATACGAAGATCAGCCATGATAGGTCTCCTCCATCTTTGTAGCGATTAATAATCGCCGTACTCCCCAGCGCACGCTTTTACGTTGGGGGCATCGCTTATAAGGCTTTCAAACAGGCTGTTTCTCATCACTCAAGGCGCGATGGATCGCATAAGCAGCACGTTTCCCGTGATTCGCTGCATCAACAACCATTGCATCTGTTTTTCCGCCTCCGAAAATGACGTCTCCCGCTGCGAATATCTTTGCATGGCTCGTGCGATACGTATCGTCCTCTACTTTAACGACACCGTTTTTGTTCTCAATGCCAAATGCTTCAATCAAGGAGTGATGCCGCATTTGACCGATTGCTTTGATGACGTAATCCACTTCAGTGACAAATTCGCTGTCTGGGATCGGGACAGGCCGTTTCCGCCCTTTGGCATCTGGCTCGCCAAGCTCCATCCGGACTAGTTCCAGACCTTTTACCCGCCCATTCTCGCCAATAATCCGAGCGGGTGCCACCAACCAGCGGAATTCCACGCCATCCTGTTTGGCAAACTCGTACTCAAACTGATAACAGGACATCTCCTGTTCGGTGCGCCGATACAGAATCTGCACGTTTTCTGCTCCCATCCGCTTGGAACAGGTGGCAGCGTCTATCGCTGTGTTCCCTGCTCCGATGACGACTACTTTTTTTCCCACCATCTCATCCGTCAGCGGTTTTGTCTTGGTATCCTCCACCAATGTGATGGCATCGAGTACCCCGATTAGATCCTCACCCGCAATTTGCAGATTGGGTACGCTCCCCATACCTATCGCAAGCAGGACAGAATCATATCCAGCGAGCAGCTCCTCTGGCTGCACGTCCACTCCGATACACGTATTTGTCCGAATTTCTACACCCAACGCTTCGATCTGCTCGACCTCCCAGAGCGATATTTCTTGAGGCAAACGGAATGACACGATGCCGTACGTATTCAATCCACCTGCCTTTTCTTTTGCCTCAAAAACAGTCACCTGATATCCGAAGCGTGCCAACTCACGCGCTGCTGACAATCCGGCCGGACCTGCTCCTACGATCGCAACGCGTTTACCGTTGTCCTCTCCTTTTGTAAACAGAGTGGCATTGTTTTTTATCGCCCAATCAGTGGCATGGCGCTGTAGAAGTCCAATTATGATCGGCTTGGAGGCGTGATTCAGTACACAGGCTCCCTCGCATAGTTCTTCCGTCGGACATACGCGCGCGCAGCTTGCCCCTACGGGATTGGAATCCATGATCGTACGTGCAGAACCACGCAGATTGCCAGTCGCAATTTTCTGAATAAATGAGGGGATGTCAATGGAAGTCGGGCACGCCTTGATACAGGGCGCATCGTAGCAATACAAACAGCGATTCGCCTCGTCGATGGCTTCCTTCGACTTTAAAGCAGGTACTACTTCCGTAAAATTTTTCTGCAACTCGTTTGAGACGCCCATCTCTCAACAACCTCCTTACCTGATCTAAAAGTTAGCTTGCTATTAATCAATGTGACGTTTCGCGATTTTATGATTGTTTCATTTCCCTTTTTGATACTGGAACGACGAAATCAATACTTCCGTCATGGAATGAATGATTTCAGAAGCGAATATGCTGGAAGAAACAAAGGGGAGGGGAAGGAAGCGAATGAAGGATTACGAACAGGAAATCGCCCGTTTAAAAAGCTTGATCCTGGAAGCAACTGCACAGCTGGCCGAGCTCGAAGCCGAACAGCAGGCGTACCGCTTACAGCGCGAGCGACGAGCAGCGTATCTTTCTTCGCGAGAAGTTCTTGATCTTTTGGAGGCACGACAAGGCAGAGTCGGAAGCATGGCCACGATCAAACGCTGGGCAGATCAAGGCTATCTCGGCGAAGTCATTGACGAACGAGATGCTTTCCCCCTTCTTTTAGGCAAACAGGGAAACAAACGTTTTCTTTATCCGCGCGAGAGGGTGCTTGCTTTATTGTATGAAAAAGGCTTTCTAAGCCCTCTTTTCGAGGTGCTGGATCGCGTGAAGCTTCGAGTCGAAGAAAGCGACGCGTGGGCGATCGTAACGGCCATCGAACGCCACGATCAGCGCTTCACCTACCAAGTCCAACTGGAAGCATCTGGAGACATCGTATCATCTATTGCCGAAGAAGAATTGTCACTCCCGTAAGGAGGCACTATGGAACTCGCAGTGATCACCTTGAAAAATACACCTGCCAATCAGGAAATATCGCGTCAAATCCGCGATTTTCACAAAAAAAAGGGCCAGCCCCTCGCCATTCGTTTTAGCGAAGAACTGACCCATATCATATTGGAAGCATCTTGCCTTTATTTGCATGACCCAAAGCTGCTCGATTCAACCACCGTCATAGACGGCCACCTCCGAAAAAGTGCGGGACATTATGAAATTCACCCGCGCAGCAAAGGAAAAACGATCAATCTGCATCTGGATTCTGAGCTCGTGGCAGAGCTTGCGCAAATCCGTTCTCTTGTCAGCAGCAAAACGCAGCAGGAAGTCATCCGTGAACTGTTTATACGTGGCATGCGCTCATACCTTGCGGAAAAAGAAGAAGATGCGCTCGCTGCGAAATCAAAAGATCCGCATTCGTAGAATTGCTGCTACTGTTTCCCGAGTGGTCCAGCTGGCGCTTTGGGCTGGCGCATTCGCTTTTGTTCCCACCGGTTCCAAAAAAACTCAAACAGAGTTGTCAATAATTCGCCGGACGCCAGCAATACTCTTCCGGTAAGCTGAACGCTTTTTTTGATCACACTTCCGAGAGCTTCCAGGCCATCTATCCAATCCATCTAAAGCGCCTCCTTTGCCGCAGAAGGTTGTCTGCGCACCTGCATATGATAGAGGATTACTTTTTAAATTGAATTTGATTTCCATTAATCTGGTATGTCAGCTTATACGGCGGTTGATTCTCCCCGGTCAAGTCAAACAGAATGGCGTTGTTCTTCACATCTACTCTGACGCCTTCTACATCGTAGAAATCACTCACAAGCTCTGCTCCTTCCGTGGGAGAGAGAAGCACCCGATGCTCATTAGTCTTAGTATGAAACACGCCGATACCCTGCATCGTCGAGTATAAAATCCAGTTGTTGTCCAACCAAATCACATCATCGACAAAGTATCCTGGGTAAAGCTGGCCAAGTGGCGTAAAGTCCAGGCGATAAAAGCGAATATTGGCAGAGCTGTACAATCCATCTGAATCGATTAACGCAATGGTCTTCTTATCAGGAGAAAGGATCCCATTTTTTTGGGCTGCCTGTATCATCACTTGTTCCCACTCTACTCTGTTCTTCTCTTCTAGGAATATCGAATCCTCTTCAGAAAAGATGACGTTTTTCTCATTTTTGATGGCAGATAGTTCATTGCGGAGAGAAAAATTACTATAAATCGTCAAAGTGGCATCTGCCTCTAATCCATCATACGCAATGCCGCGAGATGGGTATTCCCAAGCAAACGTTCCTATTCCGTGAAGATGGTGGGTAAAATCTGGTGCACCCCACGCCCCGAAGATCGAAAAGTCATTGGCAGTGGAGGGAGAAGAGAGTTTTTCCCCATATTTTTCCAGATTCTTCGCCATGTCGATCATTGTTTTCGTATCGTTGGTTCGATCACGGCGATAGATAGAGATGCCCTTGAGCTTTTCTTGTGCGAATGTCGCGAATAAATAGTACGTATCGTATTGATAGCCAATCAGCCCATTAGATTGGTCCACGAAGCGAGGATTACCAAGTATGCGGGTCAAGTCCGTCTTGGTGGTCTTGACAGTGATTCCTTTGACAATCTCTCCAGAATACGTGGAATCTACAAGAATGCCATAAGCTTTGTTGTTTTCATCCCATCGGATACTGATTCCTTCTGCATAAGATTCATAATCATCAAAGCTCTTGAGCGATTGACCAATTAGCTTCACAAGCGATTCTTTTTTCCATTGGTTTGTCTGAAAAGTTTCAACCAGCAGACTTTTCGATAGTACTTGGGCTGTCTGTACAGGCGACGCAGGTTCGATAATCTGTGTTGCAGGTGTTGTGGTAGTCACACTTTCTGCAGAAGCCCCGGTAGCGAAACAAAAGCAGGAAAGCAGAAGGATCAGATGTTTCTTCGACACGTTTTCCCCTCCCAAGCTCATTGCCATATGTATTGGTAATCTTGGCAAATCATGGTTTATCCCTAAATTATACCAGATTCTTATCTATGAATGCAAAAAAGCGCCTCTTTTCAATCCGGCGGGTTACCCAAAAGGGACAACCCATAGAATCGGTTCAAGAGACGCTCATAAATGATAATAACTGGCTAAAGATGATTACTTGTATTCGCCAATCAGATAGTTATAAAATGGTTGATCTACCCAAAACTTGTATGTCTCGACGTCTGCCTTGCTGTCGAGCTTTTTGAAGCCTTCAACGACTTTAGCAGATTGATCATTTAATGAGAACGACTGGACTACAAAACGACTTTGTTTCAGAACGTTGTTTGTGATGACTGGATATTCGGCAAGCTCTGTACGCGAATGATATAGCGGTTGCCACCAGGAGCCTTTCAACAGGCCTGTCATATCTTCGTTATCTTTTTTTGCATATTGCAAGACGAGCGGCTGGAAGCGTTTCTTCTCCTCTACACTTGCAAACTCAAAGCTAAGATCGTATTCTTTCGCATACGCGATGAAATTTCCATTCTCAATTTGGACAACCTGGTAGTCGTCAGTCTGAACGGGTTCGCCCCACTCTTTCAAATAAATAAAGGCAGAGGTTTTAGGTTCAAATTGGACTTTGGCATCGATGCCTTCACTTTTTAAAAGCCCAATCAGTTGGATCGCGTGAACAATATCGCTATGTCCATACGTAATCGTGCGTTCCGGATCAAAATGTGGATCGAAAGCAGCGTCTTTCAGATTGTAGCCGGTGATCAAATTTTGTTTCAACCCTTTGTCAACCAAGTCCTGCAAGGCTCCAGCTTTGATGATTTGCGATTCGCTCCATGCCTTCGCCAATTTCCTGTAAATGCCATCTTCGGAGATCGTGCCCAGGTAATTCTTGTATTCTCCGTGAAACTCTGCAACCTTAGCCACTAGTTGATAAGCTAGGTCAGCCGTTACCTCTCCCTCAGCTGTTAGCGCTGAAAGTGTGTTGGCATTAACGAGTCCAGTATCGAGTGCAACCGCTAATTCCTGTGCCGATGATAATGGTAGGGCGCCCTCTTTTTTAAAGATGATGCCTGCTTGCTTCAAGGAGGCTGCCACCTTTTCTTCTTTATACGTGTAGGCCAACTCTTTGAGCTCTGCGGCTTTTACGGCTGCCCCGATGGCTTCCCAAGCAACCAACTTGGTTGCTCCCGCTTTTGCTGCCGGCAAGAAAGATTTGGCTGCTGCTTCTTTCTCCGCTATACTAGCAGTAGATTCTCCGACCTTGGCCAACGCTTTGACAAACTCATCGCGAGTCACCGTTTTGGCAAAAGTGATACCATACTGCTGTTTCACATAACTGCTCCACTCGGCCTGTGCTGTAGCCGCTAGCTTGGCTGGTGCCAGTACCGCAATAGGTTGTGTCGTTGGCGCTGCTGCTAATGCTGCAGTCGGGAATACGAGTGCTGTCAGCAATGTTGCCGATGTAGCGAGCTGTACCCATTTTGCTGATTTGTTCATTTTCTGCTCCCCCTTATGTATGAAACAACAACACATTAGCATTATTCCTATTTGTTTACTAGGGAATATTGGTCTACATTACCATTCATGAACGAATGTTGTCAAGGACCAACTCGGACGAAATAGCAAAAAACCCGACCGACTACCATCGTGGGAGCGATCGGGTTTTGACCGGATACAGCCGATTATTCTTCTGTAAGCTCGGACCATTTATTGACCTTAACTGGTGGTGTGTAATCACGTAAACGATCCAGCAATACCGCAGGATCACTTTCACAAATAATCAATTCTCCCTGCATGGCGGGGATGAAGCCTGCCTCTGTGGCATGATTCACCATTTCCATCAGCGGAGTATAGTAGCCCGCTACATTTAAAAGACCAATCGGCTTACTGTGAATACCGATTTGTCCCCAGCTTACTACTTCGAATATTTCCTCGAAAGTGCCGTAACCGCCCGGCAGCGCAATAAATCCATCGGATAGATCGTTCATTTTTGCTTTGCGCTCGTGCATAGTGCCAACCTCATGCAAATCAGACAGTCCTGTATGAACAATTTCTCCACGGAATAATCCTGTTGGCATGACACCAATTGCTTTCCCTCCGCCTGCCAGAACAGCGTTGGCTACGCGCCCCATCAATCCCATGTTGGACCCACCATAAACCAAATCAAGGTCACGTGCGACCAGTTCTCGCCCCAGCTCCTGTGCAACCTGCTCAAAGGCCGGATTTACACCTGGATTTGAACCTGCAAATACACAGATACGTTTCATGTTATCCTCCCAAGACTCGATGAAGTAGAATGGCTTTCGTAACTGTTCGTTAAGAAATTACGTACTGTACCATTATACAAAAATCCAGAAGGGGCAGAAACATGAGAATAGTCATTTTCCATTTTCATCCGATAAATCGTTCAAGCCAAATGGCCGCTACCTAATCGAGCTTATCCTCGAAAAGTAGGTAGCGGCGCATTAAAATCATGTAGATGTGGCTTTTTTATCTATTCCAACGTCTCAAAAGCTTCCTTCATTACATGTGCGATAAAGTCAATATCATCGCTTGTCGTAGTGAATGGCGGAGAAAGGGTCAGTACATTGTTGAAGCTCGGAATGGTATCGCCGTTACGGCCGATAATCAGGCCGCGTTTTTTGCACTCGGCAATCACTTGGGTCAATTTTGCTGGAGCAGCAGGTTCTTTCGTTTTGCGATCCTCGACCATTTCAATCCCCATCATAAAGCCAAAGCTGCGAATGTCTCCCACATATGGATGATCAGCCAGGAATGCCAGCTTTGCCCGCAGTTCTTCCCCCAGCTGCTCAGAGCGCTCGACCAGCTCTTCCTCTTCCATCAGCTCCAGGTTTTTCAGAGCGAGAGCACAGGCTGCCGGATTCCCTCCAAATGTGTTTACATGACGAAAGTGCAGGTTGTTGCCTTGCTCGTTGAATTTTTCTGCGATATCCGCGCGAACAGCCGTTGCTGAGAGGGGAAGATACGCACTCGTAATCCCTTTCGCCATCGTGACGATATCTGGCTTGACTCCGAAATTTTGATGACCAAATTTTTTCCCGGAACGTCCAAACCCGCAGATTACTTCATCCACAATCATCAACACGCCGTATTTATCGCAGATCTCCCGCACTTTTGGCATGTACTCCGGAGCTGGAACAATCACTCCGCCCCCAGTAATTGTCGGCTCCATGATGACGGCAGCCACAGTCTTTTCGCCTTCCCAGTTGATGACTTGGTCAAAGAACTGTGCGCACTCCATATTGCAATTTCCGTAAGTTTTTCCTACTGGACAGCGATAGCAATACGGCGGTGGAACATGCAGGAAACCGGGAGCCAACGGTTCGTACTTCTCTTTGCGGATCGACTGTCCGGTTGCAGCCAGTGCCCCCATTGTATTTCCGTGATACGCACGGTGCCTGGAGATGAATTTGTAACGTCCCGGCTCCCCATTCTGGTGATGGTACTGGCGCGCAATTTTAAATGCTACTTCATTCGCTTCGGAGCCGCTGTTGGAAAAGAAGACGCGATACTCTTCCCCTAGCCACTCACTCACTTTTTCCGAGAGCTTAATGGCAGGCACGTGGCTTTGCGTCAGCGGGAAGTAAGCCAATTGCTTCAATTGCTCATATGCTGCATCTGCCAACTCTTGGCGACCATAGCCGATGTTCACACACCAGAGGCCTGACATTCCATCCAAGTAACGGTTGCCATCGATATCCGTGATCCAGGAACCGCTCGCCTCTGTCACAATCATCGGATTGGGGTTGTACGGTGACATATGGTGCCACATGTGAGATCTGTCGGTTTCGAGTAAGCTTTCCTTGTCAAAGAAATCCGTCAGTTGATCTTGTTCCATCCTGAGCTCCCCCTTATTTTACAAAGATTCGTTGCGAGCCGATGCTTGTATCTCCGTCTTCAAACCATCTGGAGGTAACTGTCTTTTTCTTGGTGAAGAACAACACGCCATCTTTACCGTTTGCATGCAGATCGCCATAGAATGACTGTTTCCAGCCTGAGAAGGCGAAGAAGCCCATCGGTGCGGGTACGCCCACATTCACTCCAACCATGCCAGCTTCAACACGCTGTACGAACTCTCTTCCCCATTTTCCATTGTTGGTATAAATGGTGGCACCATTTCCAAAACGAGAACGACTAATTGTATCCAAGCCATCCTCAAAGTTTTTGACACGCATCACACTCAGTACAGGTGCAAAAATCTCGTCTCGAACGATGACCATTTCTGCGTCCGCCTTGTCAAAAATAGTTGGTCCGAGGAAGTATCCATCCGGCTTATCCTTTGCGTCCTCACGTCCATCACGAACGAGTGACGCACCGGCCGCTACCCCTTTTTCGATATAATCATGCACTTTGGACAAGTGCGTATCACGGATGACGGGGCCAAGATCAATGCCTTCCTCCAGACCGTTGCCCATCGCCAGCGCATTGGATTCTTCGATCAAATACTGAACCAGCTCATCAGCAATCTCTTCGACCGCTACCACCGCACTAGCAGCCATACACCGCTCGCCTGCGCAACCAAATGCAGAGCTAGTGATGATCTTGGCAGCTCGGCGAAGATCAGTGTCTGGCATGACCAGGTGATGATTTTTCGCCCCAGCCAACGCCTGAACACGCTTGCCATTCGCTGCTGCTGTCTTGTACACGTATTCGGCAACAGGCTGCGAGCCTACAAACGAGATCGCCTTTACGTCAGGATGCTCTAACAGGCCGTTTACCACATCATGTGCACCATTGACGACATTGAACACGCCATCAGGCAAGCCTGCTTCTTTCAACAGCTCAGCAATTCGAATAGAGGAAAGCGGCGTACGCTCAGAAGGCTTCAGGATAAAGGTGTTGCCTGCGGCAATCGCAATCGGAAACATCCACATTGGCACCATCGCTGGGAAGTTAAAGGGTGTGATCCCAGCAACTACTCCGAGCGGGAAGCGAATCGTCTGACTGTCAATGCTGTTTGCAATATTCGGCAGCGTCTCTCCCATCAACAACGTCGGCATTCCACATGCAAACTCGACCATTTCAATGCTGCGCAGCATCTCCGCTTGCGCTTCGGGGAGATTTTTGCCATTCTCCAATGTAATCATGTGGGCGAGCTCATCTTGATGCTTCAAGAGCAAGCTCTGAAACCGGAACATAATGCGCGCACGATCTACTACAGGCGTAGCGCTCCAATCGACAAATGCCGCTTTTGCTACCTGCACAGCCTTGTCCACATCGTCCTTTGTAGATAAGGGCACTCTTGACAGCAATTCGCCAGTTGCCGGATTCGGAATATCCTCGTATCGGGTCGTCTGCGACTCTACCCACTGTCCGCCGACATAGTTTTTCAATGGATTTCCTATAGTTGTTGTATTCATCCCTTCAACTCCTCACGATCAATTGATTGACAATTTCATTTTATCCAAAAATATTACTTGTCATCACTAGACAAAGCGATAAACATTCGATAGCATTCATCATACAGAGTGTCAATTGCCATACTTGCAACCCAACCCGACTGAGGGGATGGGGGCAAGGAAGGAGGAACCAGATGAGCAGCGACTGGCGTCTAACCATCGCCGAATCGATCAAGCGCCCTTTGTTCCAGCAAGCCGAAGTCGTTGCTGGGCATCGCGGATTATCACGACCCATCCGCTGGGTACACGTGCTCGAATCAGCTGATACGGGACAATTTTTGAATGGTGGCGAGTTGATCCTCTCTACAGGACTAGGGTTTGGTGAGACACGTGAAAAGAGGCTCGCTTATTTATCGGAGCTGATCCGCAGAAAAGCGGCCGGACTATGTATCGAGCTTGGCAACTATTTCCCGAATATTCCGGATGATTTGCTGGATATGGCAAACCATCACGAGTTTCCGGTCATTGTCTTTCAGAAGCCCGTGAGATTCGTAGATATCACACAGGATTTGCATGAACATCTGATCAACCGCCAGATGCAAGCGCTACGCGATTTAGAAGCCTACTCTCGCAGTTTGCAGCAGCTCAGCCTGCAAGCACAAGGCACTCACAAGCTACTGCAGCACTTTCAAACAGCCGTTCAAACACAAGTATTTATGTACACGCCAGGGAGTGCTCCGCAATTTGTTCCTTCTCCACCTAATACCGTGCAGACTGAACTGGCAGAGCTGATGCGGGCACACTTCCCTGAAGAAGCCGCAGCCAACGCCAGCGCTCATTTCTTGGACTTGACGGATACGAAGAAAATCGTCTATCAGCCAGTCATCGCGATGGGCCATCTGCTCGCTTATGTCGGGATGGTATTGTACGAACGCAGTGCAGACGAATATTTGCTGCTCACCATGGACAATACTGTTAGCGCGATGGCTCAGATTCTGATGCGTAAAATGTTTGTAGAAGAGCAAGCAAGGGCCACAGAACAACGCTTGTTTGACGATCTCATTGCCAATCGGCCGATGCCCGAGGAGCAAATGCGCTCTCTCTTGGGACTTTCAGGTACCGCCAAAACGCCTCTATACCACACCATGATGATGTCATTTGAGCAAAAACAAGAGACCCATTCGGATTCATTGCCTCCCCATGACCTGACAGCTGTTTTTCGGTCGCTGCTGACCAGACTCGGCTTTCGCACGTTTATCCGCTGCAACGGCAATCGCTTTTACTTTCTCTTATTGGAAAAAAACTCCTTATCTGATCCCCGTCGCTTACTAGAAAAAGCGATGAAAGAAATCACTCGTATCACCACACAGATTATGGGATTGGATACGCAAATCTCGTTCGGGGCAGGAAGGGTCGGCAAACGATTGTCCGAAGCTGGAAAGCATCTTGCAGAGGCAGAACAAGCACTTGCTTTCCATCATGAATCTCCCAGTCCGTTTTTTTCTGATTTGGGACTATTTCGCTTACTTTTTCACGTGCCGTACGAGCCTGTATTAAAAAGCTTTATTCACGATTACCTCGGTCCGCTGATTGCCCATGATGTGGAACACGGCTCGCAGCTTGTGCATACGCTCCGGATTTATTTGAATACAAACCTATCAAAGCAAGAGGCTGCAGAAAAGCTCTTTATCCATCGGCAAACACTCTATCATCGGCTTGAGAAGATTTCCGAATGTCTTGGCGAGGATTACTCGACACCCAATCGCCGCATTTGCATTGAAATTGCCCTGCGAGCCCTCGATTGGTTGAGTAAGGAAGGGACGCCTGTCGGAAGTACAGAAAAAGAAAAAACAAAACCTTGGCACATGTGAGCTGCTAAGGTTTTGTCTTCCCGTGATTTCGAATCGGTCATTTACCTGGATAACTCATATGCAACCAATACTCGGCCTCAGTACCTTCATCGAGTGCGACTCGGATGTGGTACACACCTGCTTTGGCCAGCTTGACCACTAGCGTCTCTGGATGGTCCGTCCTTTTTGCTGACGCAATCTGTTTATTCCGGTTGTCGTACACATAAAGATCCACATCGGCTCCCCCCTCCCATTCGGCTGACAGCTTCAGCTTTCCTGGCTTAGTCACACGGATCGTATAATCCACATACTTCTGCTTTTTCGTCAGCTTCCCTATAATCGAGTCTCCATTTTGTTCCTTTTGCTCTATCTCGTTCGCTGCGTCCCTCCATTCTCCTGTCGTAGCAATAGCGTACGGCTGTGGACCCTTCGGGATATTATAGCCCTCCACAGTGACGGTATAAGTACCGACTTCCGGCTTTCCAATCCACACTTGCTCGACATTGTTCAGGTTGTCTACCTCATCATCAAATGGAGCTTCGAAAAAATCATTTCCATTCCGTTTTTCTCCTCCCGGTGTCGTCACTTGGAGATTTAAGTCATTGACTAATGCGCGTTTGGCAACCAAAGAGGCAGGGTAATCTGTCCACACCAGCGTAGTGACAAATGGTTTGGTAGCGTTCGAAACCTCCACCAGATAGGTCACCTTTTCCCGCGTTTCAATGCCTTTCTTTTCATCCTTATAATTCGTTTCGATCGCTTGGAGCAGATTAGCTCTCCCGAAACCTTGTAGGCGCATGTCTTCTCCCAGATCATCAGCACTCGTGAGCAGCATGGACTTGATAAGCGCGCTACTCGGCTGCTTCTGTCCCTGCTCTTGTAAAAATTGTCTAATTTGAGCGACACCACCTGCCAAAACAGGCGCAGCCATGCTCGTTCCACTCATATAGGCATAATGATCATCGAAGCTTTTGTCAAAATGGGTGCTCGGGGCTAGCGAGGATCGGGTAGATAATATGGAAGTACCAGGTGCAACCACATCAGGCTTCAATCTTCCATCGGAGGTCAACCCACGGCTGCTGTATCTCCAGATCTGATCGGGGTCATCAGACCATGAACCCAAATCGGGCCGATCATTCTCCGTCGCCCCAACTGCTATCACGTTTTTGGCTGTCGCTGGACTCCCTACCGTCTGAAGTCCTCTAAATCCTGTGTTCCCTGCCGCCACGACAGATATCATATCGGGATGCTCCCACAAAAATCGGTCAAACAGAAAGGAAGTCAGGCTGTATTCCCCATCATCGTCAGCCCCCCATGAATCGGAATGTATGCGAGCACCATCTGTATACGCTTCTGACAAAATGGTTTCAACATCTATCCTTAGTGCTCCCTCTCGATCTTGGATCGAATGAAACACTAATTTGGCATCGGGAGCCAAACCTTTATAGGTACCATCAGATGCTTCACCTGTGCCTACAATGCTGCCGGCGATATGGGTTCCGTGTCCATGGTGATCGCTCGCATCCGCTTTTCTGCCTTTCGCGTACAAGCTCTTGATCTGCCAGTGAAAATCCGGGTGCATCGACGCTTCTTCCCCGGTATCCAACCCTGTATCCGCCACCCCGATCAACTGTCCTTTGCCCGTGTATCCAGCGGACAGGAGCATATCCGATTGTGTCAGTGCCGCAGCTACATCATTATGCAATTTGTTTTCCGGCAAAGGGATCACGGCAATCACATCCTCAGATTGTATGACCTCCTCCAGACTCTGACCGGTCATAGCAGCGATCGAGAGGTGAGAGGGATCGATGTATACCTGACTATCAAAACCAATTACGGCAACATCAGCGCTCTTCTTTTTGGCTAATGTCGCGTGCAACAAAGGGGCCGCCTTTGTCACAGGCTGAAACGGGATCAGCTTTTCAACATATGGTTGTTTTTCTACTCGCTCCCTCCTTTTTTTGTTTTCAAGCTTTGCGATAAATGCGTAATCGGGTATGTAATCTCCAAGCATTACTCCCCAGTCTTCTAATTCTTCCTTCCAGCTTTCTTGAATCGGACCGGAAAATTGAATGATAACCAAATCTGATTTGCCTTTGGTTAAAAAATCCTTATCAATTGCAAGCTCATTCTTCACTTCAATCTGAATTGAACCCGGGCGTTCGCTCACCCGCTTCGCACTGACAGGAAGAGTTCCTGCTAAAATCATAGGTAACATAATACTAATTATGGTTAATCGAATATGTCCTTTTCCACGCAAAACAAAAACACCCTTTCCCATAGTGGCAAGATGCCTTCATTGTAGGGGAAAGGGTGGGACACAATTCAATCAGGTTGAGAGCAATGGCTCAAAATCCTCCCAGATGAGCCCTGTTAGCAAATCATGATCCCAATCCTGTTTGGGGACAGTCATTAGACGCAGGGCTTGATTTTGAATTGCTTCTTGCAGCAAGTTCCGGCTAAAACGACCGTTGCCATTTACTCTTTGTTGGTTGGCTGCCTCTATGAGACGCTCTTTGATTTGCACAAATGCTGACTCGGCGATTTGATAGCCTGCGGTATGTGCTGCCTTCTCTAAAATCAGTACCAGTTCCTCGCCCGAATAATCCGGAAAGTGAACGTATTTTTTAAAACGTGAAAGCAAGCCTGGATTGCTTGCCAGCAGTTGATTCATCTCAAACGGATAACCCGCCAATACGACAACCAGATTTTCTTCGTGTCTCGTCATTTCTTCTACGAGAGTGTGGATCGCCTCTTGTCCAAAATCCTGCTCACCACTGCCAAAAAGCGCATAAGCTTCATCTATGAACAGAACGCCTCCCAGCGCTTCTCTCATTTTTCTGCGGGTAAGAACTGCTGTCTGTCCGACGAATCCAGCGACAAGATCAGCTCGACTAGCCATGACCAGATGCCCGCGTTTCAGGTAGCCGATTTCTTTCAAAATATGAGCGTATAATTGTGCAACGGTTGTTTTTCCTGTTCCAGGATTCCCAGTGAACACCGCATGCAGCTCGATTGGGCTTGCAGGCATCCCTCTGACAGAGCGCTCTCTTGCAACAGCTACGAACGCCGCTACTTTCTTTAATTCCTCTTTGACCTGTGCAAGTCCAATCAAGTCCTGTAATTTATCCAATGCAGGCTGCTTATTCGCAGTCGATTCTTCTTCCCTCACATCCTCTGGGAGCAGAAGCGTGAAGTCCTCCCATTGCAGTTCTTTTCCAGCCAAAGCTCTCCCTTTGGCAAAAATGGAATCAAGGACAAGATTCGTAACCGTTCTCGCATTCCCGAAGGTATCATCTACCTGAGCATTCTCGATTCGCAATCTCAATGCATTTCTCGCCTCTTCAGTCAGGGCAAAATCGTTGCGAATGGCTACCTCGTCAGCTATTCTGATTAATTCCTCTGAAGTGTAATTCGGCAATAGGAAATGGCCGGTCTCCGGAAAGCGGCTGTATAGTCCCGGATTCGCATACAGAAAATGACGCATTTCCTCCGGATCCCCCGCCAAAATCACCACAAAACGTCCTGCATACTCACCACTGGTCATGGCAGCAACCAACGTGTCTATCGCGACTTGGCCATAATCGCTGCCGGAGCTGTCGGGACGTTTTAGACTGTAGGCTTCATCAATAAACAAGACGCCACCTTCAGCCTGTTTGACTGCCTCCATCACACGCTGCTCCGTCTGACCTACGTACGCACCGATGAGCTGGGAACGATCGACCTCAACCAGTTGCCCTTGGGTAAGCAGCCCAAGCTCATGATACAAACTGGCGAGCAAACGAGCCAAGGTGGTTTTCCCAGTCCCCGGATTGCCCATCAGGACTAAGTGAAGAGGGAGTTGATCATGCATATGCCAGCCTTTTTCCTCGCGCAGACGTCGATACTGCAAAAATTGGGCAAGCTGGCGAACCCGATGCTTAATTTCGCCAAGTCCTATCAATTGTTCCAACTGCTCAAGCGCCGTAAGAGCTCGAGGCAGCTCGGTCTCTTGTTGATCATCCATCTGCACAGCCAAAAGCTGTTCTTTTTGCGCCTGCTGCTGTGTCAACGCACGAATCGTCTCTTGCAGCTGGGATAACATTTCTGTCGAGAAAAATACGCCAGACAAGGATGCAGAGTATGCTTCCAACCTCTCGTGCAATTCATGAAGCAGCCGTTCCCTGTCCACATAGAGCTGTTCGAGTGCGGCTGAGCGGGGAAGCCACTTTTCATCAGACAGCTTTTGCGCGAGTTGATGTGCTTTCAAAGCAATCTGCTGCCACTTCGTAACCTCATTCTTTTCAACCGCCGCCTGTGAAAGTAAAACTTCTACCTTCCTTCTGCGCGTGACGACATTATCTGTCTCTCTAATGGTGGGAAAACCATCTGCGGGCAGGGAGTCACGCAGTTGGGAAAAATAGAGCTGAAGCTGTATGTTCAAAGCATCCTGATAGTTGGGGTCAAGCTGCAGCGCTCGTTTAACCCACTCGCTTGCCAGTGTGTACCCGCCTTTTTTTATCAAACGAAGAGCAGCCATTTTGGTCAGAACGACCGCTTCCGCGCTGTCTAGGGCATGCTCCGGATTGATTTTTCTGCGTTTCTCTATTTTCTGGAGCAAGGTCATACCTGCTCCTTCAGTAATTAGTTGATTGCTTGCAGGGCTGCTCTTCCATTCCTCGATCACTTCCAGGACATCCCGTTCATGCTGTTGATACATCTGTTTATGCTCCTCCCGATCCATTCATTCACTCCAGTTGTAGCATATTTAGCCGAACATGAAAAGATGAAGCGATTCTTTTAAGCAGAAGCACCCATTTTCAGCTCGTGAAGCCAATGCATACAAAATCAGGGCAAGCACCATGACCTTTTTGCGTCCCCACCGGGTAAATATAGTGTCCTTGGAAACAATCACTTCAAAAAAATGGGGAATGAATCTCTCATTTTATTCATTCACCCAATCTTTATCTAGCTCTGCTGTCGCAGCGACCATGACCTCTTCCAAAAACCTCAGCTCTTTTTCATTGTATCGCTCTAAAAACTTGTGCATATGCTTTTCCAGCCGAGCATGAAAAAGCTCATGAAAGCTATAAACGGTCTCACCCCCTGGGGTCAGCCGAAAAAATACTTCTTTTTGGTTGTCCTCCAACTGATAGCGCTCAATTAAGCTCTTTTTTATCAGTCTGCCGGTTATTTTGGAAATGGCACTCTTTGTCACTCCGATTCTCTGGGCAATGGAAGTGACATTCATTGCATCATGGTTTCCAATCGCCTGGATGACATGCAATTCTGTAATCGATAGGCTACCTACTTTTTCATAATCTAGCATGCTTTTTTTAATCTGGTTCAACAACAACATCTCACGGTGTTTGCTTCTCTCCTCCTGTTTATGGAGCATCGTCACCCATTGATTCCAAATCTTTTGTTTTACATCCATATTTTACTGCCACTCCTTTTGTTTCTAGGGAAACAATCATGCATGAGCATAGGATTACTGCATACGCAACCAAAAGAAACCGCAGCCCTACAGTTCCAAGGCTGCGTTCCTCACTTTGTCATTCAAACATTGATGTTACCCAATTCCACATCTGCAGAAAAACGGGCTTGTGCAGCATCGAAGACGTCACTCTCTGATTCTGCGGAAATCTTAAACATCGTAACCACTTTGTTGCCGCTACGTACTTGCACGTTGTACTGCGAATCGCCATCATACGTTGTGGCAAAATTATAGTCCCTGCCGTTTACATTTATATTTCGTTCCATAGTGGTCACACCTCCCATTCTAGTGTGACCCAAGCCCTTTCCCCTCATCCATCATTCGGTGGACAAAGCTCGCTCTATTCAACAGAATAAACTTTTCGACTCGGCAGCTCCAGACAGTTCAGACGACCGCCAAAAACAGCCCCGCCATCAATCCCGATGATTTTGTTCTCACCAAAGTAAACATCGTGCTTCCCATGCAGATTTTCTGTAGGTGTATGCCCGAACACCACTGTTTTCTCTCCACAGTAGCCTCTATGAAATTCTTCTCGGATCCACATCAGCATGTAAGGATCTGTCTTGGCAGGCAAGGTCGTCGGATGGACACCTCCATGGACGAATATGTAATCGTCTGTTTCATAATAGCAGTCCAAATCTGCCAAAAATGCTACATGCTCCTCCAAAATAGCTGTTTTCTCCAAAACTTCAGGAGCCTCAGATTCTGTACCAGCTGCCGCATGACCATAACTGGCTAGTGTTTGTTGTGCGCCATTGCGAAACCAGCGCTCGATGAATACAGGGTCCTGCTCGAACGATTTAACCATCATATGATCATGATTGCCCATCAATACAATCGCACCGTCTTCGTGAAGCTGCTTTACTTTATCGACTACGCCTTTGGAAGCCGGGCCACGGTCCACGTAATCCCCGAGAAGAATTAACTGGTCGTTGTTCGGATCGTAGCTTGCCTCGACCAACAACGTTTCCAACTTCTCCAATTCACCGTGAATGTCGCTGATTGCCAAAATTCGTTTCATCCTGCACCCTTCCTTCACCTTCTACAAATGACTTATCTACTGGCTCTTATTGTACGCTTCTGCCATTTGTGATGCCAGTCCCTCATACATTGCCGTATAAGGAAATGACCTCGGTCTGATTAAAATCAGAGCCGAGGCCTATTCCTGTTTCTTTTACTTATCAGACGTAGATTCTGGCATTTCATTCCAGAAAGTAATATCCTCAATGTCCAATCGAGGAGTTGGATGGCCCGGCTGAGCGGCTCGTCCTACTGCGATCAGCATGATGGTTTCATATCGATCAGAAATCTGGAAAGCTTCTTTAAACGTAGCTACGTTGTATCCACCCATTGGAACGGTGTCGTAGCCTCTCGCTTTGGCGACAAGCATAAATTGCATAGCAACAAGGCCTCCATCAACCAAGGCAATATTTTTAATAATCTCACGCTCTCTGTTTTCGTAGCGAGAGTTAATATTTTGAATGAGAGTAGCCTTCACTTCCTCATTCATGTATCCAGCTATTACTGCTTTTTGATAAATTTGCTCGGCTTGCTTGTAGCCTTCGTAATCCCCCAAGACAGCGATCACAGCAGCAGCATTGACGACCTGCTGTTGATTAAAAGCAATCGGCAAGAGCTTCTCTTTCAAATCCTGATTATCAATGATCAAAAATCTCCACGGCTGCAGATTAGAGCTTGACGGTGCCAATGTGGCTTCTGTCAGCATCTCTTTCAACTCATCGCGAGAAATTTTCACGGTAGGATCATAATGACGAACCGAGCGCCGCTCAGTTATGACATCAATAAATGTAGCTTTTTGTTTGGTAACCTGTTCCATGTTCTCATTCTCCTTCAAATCCATCTGTTTTATTTATCAGTAAATAAAAATAGCGTGACCAAAATGTAACACGATTCTCTTTTAAGTGGCAATCTTTCCATGTGCAAAAAAATCGCTCCAGCTGCTTGAGGCAGCCCTAAAAGCTACCTCTCTTGACTGGAGCGATCCTATTAAAGTCGTTTATACCGGTGAAAACAATGAGAGGTCTGCTGGCTGTCTGACGGAATCTCCCCCGGGCATCCCGACGACAAGAACCCCATTTCCTGCTTGTTCTCCATCTTCCCAGCTTAGCGCAAACGACTTACGGCTAAATGCATCCTGCTCATCCAAGCAGCCTAGCATCACCTTCAGCGTATCTGCTGTGATAGGCACAGGCACGCTGGGTCCTTGCTCTTGCGGGAGGGAAAGCAGTTTGGGTGCATCTTCAAAATACTGCACAGTATCGAGTAAGAGAGATACCTGCTGCCAGCAAAGCGGCGATACAAAAGCTTCAAATGCAGTTGCCATCTAGACATCATTCCTTCTCTTCACCAGGATGATCATTAAACAGAGAGTGTTGTGATTCTGGTAGTTTCTGTGACGAGCCTCCTGTAGAAGCTCCTTCTCCCGATCCTTTTCCGGTTGACTCTTCCTTCGACTCTTCCGTAGGCAAGACGGTTTCAAAAGCGATGGTTTTTACGCCACCTTCGACAACCGTGCGGCCAATGCCACCCTGTTCATTGACAATCACCTGATCGGTGTCAATTTGAACCCACTCATTTTGAGCCGACCATGCGTAGATAGTTTCTTCGATTGTAATGGCAGAGAGCTGGTGCGGATTACTCTTTCTCTTGCGGATTAACGTTACGCCTTTACCAGCACGTCCTTGTAGTGGTATATCCGTAACGGCTGTTCGTTTTAAGACACCATCTGTCGTCAACAAGCTAAATGCTCGCTTGTCCTCTTCTTCAATCGGCAGCATCGCGATGACCTCGTCACCGGCGGCCAGCGATATCGCCTTGACACCACTAGAAGCGCGGCCTGTTGGGCTAATTTCACTGCGCAGGAAGCGAATACCCATGCCATCCCTGGTCGCTCCGAGAATGCCTCCTGCTTCGTCTGCGACGAATACCGACACAAACTCGTCATCCTCTGCTTTTAGCTTGGCAGCCACAAGAGCATTCGAACGGTTCGTTTCGTATTCGGCGAGCGCTGTCTTTTTAATCAACCCACTTTTGCTGACGTGATACACAAACAGCGGTTGCTTGAAGCTTTCCACGATCGTAAAGCCGACGATTCGCTGATGCTTTTCCAGTGGAATGACGTTGACCACAGCAGAACCAATATCCTTCCACTTGTCGTCCGGGAACGCATTGACGAGCGTCGCGAAATACTTTCCGTCCTGCGTAAAGAATAGGGCGGTATGGGATGTATTCGTCTCCACAAAGTGACGAACCCGATCACCCTCCTTTACTCCACAGGTCTCCAGTGTCCCTCCCACAGATTTAAAGGAGCGCGGGCTTGTCCGCTTAATGTAGCCTTCATTCGTGAGAGTCACGATGCAATCTTCTGCATTGATCTGCATCGCAATGTCGATCTTGATTTCTTCGATCTCTCCCTGAATTTCAGTCAGGCGCGGCTCGGCATATTTTTTCTTGATCTCGTTTAGCTCGCCAGTAATAACCTGAATCAGTTTTTTCTCACTGCCCAGGATTGCTTTAAGCTCCTCGATTTCTTTTGCCAGCGTAGCCAGCTCCTTTTCCAGCTTGACGATATCCAATCGGGTCAAGGATGCTAACTGAATGCTGAGAATCGCATCTGCCTGCACATCAGTAAAACCGTACTTTTCCATGATGTTGCGCTTGGCGTCTGCACGATCTTCCGAATCCATGATGGTATCTACGATTTCTCGAAGGATCGACTTCGCTCTGATCAAGCCTTGGACGATATGTTCACGATGCTGCTTTTTGTCCAAATCGTACTGAGAACGGTTCGTGACGACTTCTTTCTGGTGGTCGATGTACGCCCCCAGAAGCGCTTTAAGGCCCATCTGACGGATGGTTCCCTCGTGAATCACGTTCATATTGTAGTTGTAATAGATTTGCAGGTCGGTATTTTTGTACAAGTAATTGAGAATCGCTTTTTCATCCGCTTCCTTGCGAATATCGACAACGATCCGTACCTTTTTGAGCTCGGCTTCCTTACGTCCTGTTTCGTCGCGAACAGCAAGTGCTCCTTCGATTTTGCGCTCCATCAGCAGCTCGTCAATTTGAGCAACCAGCTTTGATTTGACAACCTCGTACGGAATTTCCGAAATGACGATTTTCTTTACCTTCGCACCTTTTGGTTCTTCGACATGGGTATTCCCACGGATAATAAACTGCCCGCGCCCTGTTTCAAACGCCTTGCGGATTCCGGTCACACCTTGCACGATCGCACCCGTCGGAAAATCCGGGCCTTTTACGTACTGCATCAGCTCATCCAAAGAGATATTCGGATTTTTCATCTGCGCCACGGCAGCGTCAATAACCTCACCTAAATTGTGCGTAGGAATATCCGTAGCGAATCCTACCGCGATCCCAGCCGCGCCATTTACGAGGAGGTTCGGAAAGCGTGCAGGCAGGACCGCTGGCTGCATGGCAGAGTTATCATAGTTGGGAATAAACGTGACCGTCTCTTTTTCGATATCGCGCAGCAGCTCATTGGATAGAGCGGACAAGCGCGACTCGGTATAGCGCATCGCTGCAGGTGGATCTGCATCCAGACTACCGAAGTTCCCGTGCCCTTGGATGAGGACCTGGCGCATCTTCCACCATTGCGCCATGCGAACCATCGTCTCGTAAATCGCAGAATCCCCATGAGGATGGTACGTCCCCATTACGTACCCAACCGTCTTGGCTGATTTGCGGTACGGTTTGTCGTTCGTGTTGCCTTCCTGGTACATCGCATAAAGAATCCGGCGCTGTACTGGCTTGAGGCCATCACGAGCATCGGGAATCGCGCGAGAGAGGATGACCAGATTGGCATAGTCCCCGAAGCGTTTTCCCATGATTTCCGCAAAGCTTTGTTTAATGATCTGATTGGACAACATGCTTATTCATCCTCCCCCATTTCAAAGGTGACGTGGCTTTCAATCCACTCGCGTCGTGGGGGAACCTTGTCGCCCATCAAGACCGTAACCAGTTTTTCGCAGTGAGCCAAATCTTCCAGCTCCACCTTGATCAGCTTGCGAGTCTCTGGATCCATGGTCGTCTCCCAAAGCTGGTCCGCGTTCATCTCACCCAAACCTTTGTAGCGCTGAACTTCGGCGCCGCGTCCAACTTTTTTCAGAGCTTGCTCCAGCTCGTAATCAGACCAACAATAGATGGCTTCTTTCTGTTTGCCTTTGCTCTCTCTTTTCACCTGATAAAGCGGAGGCTGTGCAATGTATAAGTGACCCGCTGCGATCATGGGTCGCATGTAACGGAAGAAAAAGGTCAATAGCAGGGTCTGGATATGAGAGCCGTCTACGTCCGCATCGGACATGATGATGACTTTGTCAAAGGCACAATTTTCAATGGAAAACTCTTCACCGATGTCAGTCTCCAGCACTTCCAAAATCGTTCTGAATTCTTCGTTGCCCAAGACCTCGGAGAGCTTTGCCTTTTCCGTATTAAGCGGTTTGCCTCGCAAGCTGAACAGAGCCTGAAACTCCGAATTTCGCGCTTGCTTTGCTGATCCACCGGCGGAATCACCCTCGACAAGGAACAGTTCATTTCGCTTGGAATCCTTGTACTGAGGCGGTGTAAACTTTTCGGAAATAGACTTGCGCTTCTTTGCCGTCTTTCCTTTTTTGTCACCGCGCAGAGCTTCCCGCTGTTTGCGCAGCTCCTCGCGAATTTCGGCAGAACGAAGTGCCTTGTCTATTAAAAGCTTGCCTGTTTCCGGGTTTTCCTCAAGAAAAAAGCCCAGCTTTTCTGAGACGATTTGCTCAACAATCGCCCGCGCTTCTTCATTCCCCAGCTTGTCCTTCGTTTGGGACTCGAATTGGACGTCGGCCATCTGCAAAGACAAAACACCGAGAAACCCTTCGCGCAAATCGTTTCCAGTCAGGTTCGGATCTTTATCTTTCAGGTACCCCTTCTTTCGTGCAAACTCGTTGAAAATTCGGGTGGTACCATTACGGAAACCTGTAACATGCGTACCGCCATCGGTGGTTACAATCGAGTTGACATAGGAAACGAGGGTCTCAGCGTAGCCGTCATTGTACTGGAAAGCCAGCTCGACATAGACATTGTCTTTTTCCCCTTCAAAATAGACGATCGGATGGAGGGTGTTTTTCCCTTCGTTCAAATAATCTACATAGGATTTGAGCCCATCCTCAAAGTAAAACTCTTCCCGTTTCTTCTCAGGGCCTCGCTCATCAATCAGGACCATTCTTAGCTTTTTCAAAAGAAAAGCTGTCTCGCGGAAGCGGTCACGGATCGTTTCGTAATCAAAGCGAGCGTTTCCAAAAACCGCCTCATCAGGTAGGAATCGCACAGTCGTCCCTGTCCGTTTGGTATTTCCGGTAATTTCTAAATCGGTAACTGGCTTTCCGACCTGCTCGATGCCTTTTTCATCCACTACATAAGCAAATTTTTGCTTGTGGATTTTGCCCTCGCGGTGGATTTCAACCTCCAGCCATTGGGACAGTGCCACAACGACACTAGAGCCTACCCCATGCAAGCCCCCACTTTTTCTATAACCACCACCGCCAAATTTCCCCCCGGCGTGCAGCGTGGTAAAAATCACTTCTGGAACAGGTCGACCTGTTTTGTGCATACCTGTAGGAATTCCGCGTCCATGGTCCTCTACGCTTACGCTGCCATCTTTGTAGAGTGTCACGATGATGCTATCGTTTACGCCAGCAAGTGCTTCATCCTTTGCATTGTCCACGATCTCCCACAAGAGATGATGAAGCCCTCTGCTGCCAGTGGAGCCTATGTACATCCCAGGCCGTTTACGGACGGCAATCAAGCCCTCCAGGACCTGAATATCTTCTTCTGTATACGTTAATGTATGTAGTGTGTCTGTTTCTTTCAATCGCGCTCTCCCCTCTACTGTAAAAGCAACTTCCTTGGAAATTTGGCATTTCGCCAAGTCAAATAGCGGTAGTCTTCGTTTTTGGATACTTTCATCCACCATCTCGCTTTCAGGCAAGTACATTTCCGAAAGTCTAAAAAAGCGAACACTTAATCGCTATTGTACCGTATGGCTCCTATAGTATTCAACGATCGTAGCAAAATGGGGTAAAAAAGCCACCTCGCCCGAGCGAGATGGCCGATTGCTCCGATTATTTCTCGGTCAACACACGTTGCTTTTCCTCTTCGTCAATCTCAAAAATTGGCGTAAGCATTCTGTACACCACTGTTGTAATCCACTCATCCATCCTCCCTGCGCATCATGCAGCTCGTGTAACAATCATCTGCGCATAAGTTTTTTGGGGGAATCGTTTCATACAACTACCAGTTCATAGTGTAGCATTTCTGACAAAGAAAGGTCAAAGAGAAACCACAAGTTTTTCCAATCATCTGTTCAGATTGAAAGGGCATCCTAGTAAGGCATCGTTTTTTCGAAGGCGAAGAAGGGGGAATAATCTTGATCAGTGCTACGAAACCGTTCGTCAAGTTCCACCGTTACGATCAGGAGTTGGTCTCCGATATCCAGGCACTCAACTCGTCTGGATACCACAAGGATGACATCTGGGTCCTCAAATGGAACCCCGATAAAAACCACTCCAATCAACGGAACAATTTTTATAAATACAGCACTCACTTTGAGAGTGCTGTCGGAGACATCGACAGCAAGGCCCATTTCTTTGACAACGGCGGCGAGGAACTGCGCACGCGCCTGGAAAAGCTGGGTCTGACGAAGGACGAATGTTCTTCTTTGTTCAGAGAGCTGCAGGAGACGGACTATACATGCCTTCTCGTGGTTCGCGACCTAAAAGATAACATCATCAAAATGAACGACTAACGATAACAATAAGAAAACCTCTATCGAGGCCTGCTCAAGGATGAGCGACCGCGCTTGAGCGGAAGGTTATTCTTGCTGAACCAGGAAGCAGGTATGAAGAAAGCCACTGCACGGTCATATCGAACCGGCAGTGGCTTCTTTCAACAATCGATTAATTGTCTTCTTTAATAAGTTCGATGCCTTCCAGAACCTCGTTCAGCTTTGCATAAACGGTCTCTTCCTCGTCTTCCTCGAGCGGAACCATCTCGCCGCCATCGACTTGGAATACGAAGATATCTACTTCTTCGTCCAATTCCTCTTCGCTTTCCTCGTCTTCGATTGCTTCTGTCAAGGCAATATATTCTTTACCGTTCAGGTCAAACAATGCGATTACTTCAAAGTCACCCAACGGTTCACCATTTTCATCGTCCAGCGTAATGATATCGCCCAATTCCAGGTCTTTATTTTCTTCTGTCAATGTGTTCACGTCCTTATGTGGTTATTGGCTCTCGTTTCCATCATACCGTTTTTTTTGGGGAGAAGCAAACAGGCGAATGATCCTATCTTACAGGCATTCTTACCTCGAATGTGGTACCCTCGCCTACTTTACTGTTGACGTTTATCGTGCCACCGTGAGTCGAAATAATCTTATAGCTGACCATGAGGCCCAAGCCTGTGCCATTTTCTTTTGTTGTAAAAAAGGGCTCACCAAGCTTTCCTAAGCGTTCTTCAGGAATGCCACAGCCCTGATCGGTAAAAGCGACAAGCATCACCTCCCCTTCCATTTTGGCGGTTACGACCACCTCACCGCCTCTTGGCATCGCTTCAATCGCGTTTTTCAGTAAATTTAAAAACACTTGTTTGAGCTGATTTTCTTCACAAGGAATCCGGGGCAGATTTTTTTCATAGTGTGTCACGATCTGCACGTTATACATGATGGCATGTGTATCTGCAACCATAACAACATGCTCAAGTAAAGGTCGGATTTCCCGTTCGCGATGGATAATCACTTGCGGTTTAGCCAAAACCAGGAATTCACTAATAATAAATTCAATGCGATTCAGCTCTGCGAGCATGATGCGAAAATAATCTTGGTGGGAACTCGCTTGTGCTTGGAGCAACTGAACAAAACCTTTTAACGAGGTCAACGGGTTGCGTATCTCATGCGCTACACCGGCAGCCATCTGACCAACGATGGAGAGCATCTCTGACTTGCGGATCATCTCATCGGCACGATTGCGCTCTGTCACATCTTGAAGAATGCCGATCACAGCCGGTTTTCCTTTGTAAGTGCTTGTTTTTTGCAAGACTTCGACTTCAATCAGCCTCTGATTTTTGCGTAAGCCCCTGAATTGATAGCGGATACTAGAACGATCTCCATTCTCCCGCCATTCCTGGTTTCTACGGATGATCTCTCGCTCTTCCGGAACCACCAAATCGGAAGCAGTCATCTTCACCAGTTCGTCCTGACTGTACCCAAAAATTTCAGCAAGTCTCGGATTGACGTAAACAAAGCCAGGATGCTCCACGTAGGCAATGTATACGCCAACCAATGTATCCTCGACCAGACAGCGATATAATTCCTCAGCTTCTTGCAATTGCTGCTCCACCTGTTTGCGCTCCGTTATTTCTGTCGAAGAGCCGACGACCTCCCTGACAGTTCCGTCCTCGATGACCGGAGACAAAGTAGTAAAAAAAGTACGCGTTTGTATCCTGGTTTCAAAATGGACAACCTGCCCCTTGAATGCCATTTCATAATGAGGCAATAATGCTTCGTCATCTTTGCAGGCAAAAGAAATGTCTGTTAGCTTTTTGCCCGTCAAATGCTCTGTTGTCAATCCAAACTCTTTTGGGAGTTTACCTTCCGAAAGTGTAATGATGAAATCTCCATGTTGATCCCGAACGATTTTAAAGATATGGTTATGTACATTTTCTCCTGTCCTCGGAATTTCATCCGTATGCGAAACTGTCCAAACGCTGTTATCCGTATGCGTATGCAAAAGTATGCACCTCTTTAGGCAAAAGGGTATGGGTCAAGAATTCACCGAAAGGGACAATTTTCCTCTTTTTTACAGTAAAAAACAACCTACCATGACGGCAGGTTGTTCACTCTCTACTCGCTGTACTCTTGCAGTACACCTTTTTCCATTAAGAAAGCTTCTTCGGCTTGAAGAATCGTAATAATGGCCTCTCTTTTGACGAGCATGCCCGCAGAAGCCAGCCTACTTTCAATAAACCGTAGCATTTCTTCAAAATCAATAATCTGTACTTCTTGTTCACTCACCCAAAAAACCTCCCCTTTTCCTCACACGCTTCTCATTTTACATGAACAGGTCGTTTCTTCCAACTCCACCATTTTCGACGAATCGGCTTTAACAAATAAGCGCTCCAACAAACGAAGAGGAAGGCAAAAGCTAAATAAAAGCATGAAAAGAACAACCATGGAGAGAAGGTAATCTCATCTGAATGAGCAATGGACTCACCGAGAATCCCGAATAGGACAATCACTGGATTAATTCCTGCCAGCATCTGCAGCTCTGGCAATTTCCACACACCTGCATTCGGAAATTGCTCTGGGTATGCTTGCTGCAAGGACTCCCCAATAAAAAAGAAGAGCAGCCCTGTCCCGACGACAAAAAAGAATGCGATCCCGTAGGAAGTTACCGTGCTGACAGAGGTCCGTTTGATCCAAGTGGAGCAAAACAAGCCGAGTGAGCCCAGAAACAGCACATTAACCGCCAAAAACAGGATGAGCTTTGCCATCTGCTCGGGCGACACACTGCCGTATAGCATGACGATACTATACAAAGGCATCGTCGCAACCAAGAGCAGGCATGAAAACGCCAATGAGGTAATCAGCTTGCTCAATATAATCGTGCGTGTGGAAAGCTGTGTCGTCAATAAAATATGGAGGGTTTGGCGCTCCCTCTCTCCACTGATCGCCCCCGCTGTCAATGCAGGGGCAACGAAGCAGACCATCGCGTAGTGAATGCCTGCTGACAGAAGAAACAAATTGCGGTTTTCACCCAGCGCCGCCGCTTTAATCGGATCCATGAGTAAAAAACCAAGTGGAATGCCCCCCATAATCAACAAGTATATGGCGAGAATACACACTGTTTTTTTGGAACGGAATCGCTCTCGCATTTCTTTTATGAGTATCGGGTTAAAAAAGAAGCTGTTCATCAGCCGCCGACCCCTTCCGTAATGGACAGGAAGACATCCTCTAAATTGGCTTTGGCGTCGCCGAAATAAACGACAGCGACCTGCGCGTTGATCAGTTCCTGAAGTAAGTCCGCCTTTTGCAGTTCCGTTCCGCTAAAATAAAAGCGCAATCCCCCCATATACTCCTCCAGATTGGATACGAACGAACTGTTGTCCAAAATGATAGCTGCCGTATTTTGATTTCGCACAGCCCTAAGCTGCATGATGCTTAGGTCCCGATCTTGGTTACTTACATCGTGAACAGAGCCGCAAGCGATCAGCCTGCCTTGCTCAATAACCCCGATATCATCACATAGCTCTGCCAACTCCGGGAGAATGTGCGAGCTGATTAGAATCGTTTTGCCCATTTCCCTCAGTTGTTTGATGATTTCCCGAAGCTCGATTCGTGCGCGCGGGTCCAGACCTGAGGCTGGCTCATCCAAAATCAATACAGCCGGATCATGTACGAGACAGCGTGCCAACCCCAAGCGCTGCTGCATCCCTCGAGAAAGGGAATCTACAAAAGCTTCTGCTTTATGAGAAAGGTTGACTAATTCTAGCAGATCGGCGACAAGCGGCCGTCTTTTGGGAGCGGGAATTTTGAAAGCACCCGCATAAAATTCGAGGTATTCCACGGCAGTCAAATTATCGTACACACCGAAGAAATCAGGCATATACCCAAGTGACTGACGGACACTTGCCGGGTCTTTTCGTACATTATAGCCGCACACATATGCTTCCCCGTCTGATTGCGCAAGCAGCGTAGACAAAATCAGCATAGTAGTTGACTTCCCTGCCCCATTGGGTCCGATGAAACCGAAAACCTTTCCCTCTTCTATCGAAAGATTTAGGTCGGTCAAAGCTTGTACATTTCCATAACGTTTACTCAGATGAACGGTTTCAATTACCATTTCCGCTCACTCCCCTCTACTTGGAAAAACGGGGTAGGCAAAGACAATCGCGTAGCTCCGTCATGAGAAAAGCGAAGCAGCAATGATTTCTCTGGTGTCAGCGCTTCTAACAGATCTTTTTCCAGAACGAGCCTTGTTCCTCGCTCAATAGGCAACCACTTTCCACTCTTTTGGTTATAGTACTCCATTTTAAATGGCCGAAACGAGCTGTGATCCAGCGGAACAATCAATCGCTTCAAATCCACTTGCGCACTGCCTGCGCGAAGTACAAATGTGATACTTCCTTTTCCTAATTGCCACAGATATGCTGAATTGGCATCAAAGTCTCCTGCTGTCTCACGCACATCTACACCTAGAAGCCCATACGGATACGTCACGAGTCCTTTATCGTCCGGCTGCAAACGTACCGATTGCTTAACCACATTCCAGTAATGCGCACGATGGGGCTCACGCATTGATAAGAGTGGCAGCTTTTCTGCACTGGTCCCGACCATCCGCACCTGATTTCCTTGACCGTACGACAAGACGCTTTCTCTCAGGCGCTTGAATCGTTCTTCCACTGTATCCGCCTCGACCTTTTTGTCTTGTCTTGGCATGAACAATGGCTCTAACAGGTTATCAATCTGTTTTTCTTCGCCCTTTTTCATCGCACCGATCGGAATGCGCTGTAACCCAATTTCAATAAAGGTGCTATCGAATGAGAATCTCGTGCTGTTTTTCACACGTCCTTGCAATCGATCCCCCATTACCTTCAGGTCAGCCTCGAACTGACCCATATCCTGAATGATTCCAAAACCTATCGCCTGTTTGGGAGTAAGGTAAGGAAGCTTCCGGTAGGAAAGAAACCGATCTCCTGCCGCCAAGCCTTCTGGTTCATAATCATTTCGCCCTAATGTCAAAGGCAGCGCCACAATAGGGGCCTTTACTTCTACATCAAACTGATCCTGATCAACAGTCAAAAAGGTAGCTGCAGTCCTGGTTTGTGCAGTATGGTCATCCAAAATGCTAATTTCCGTGATCGCATTACTTGCACTCGTTTTCACAACCAGAGGTTTGCCGACAGCAAAAATACCGACCGTAATCAGAACGGCTAACCCTGGGATGACACCCCATGACCATGCCTGGCGATTCATCCGCTTCAGTATAAAATACGTAAGCGGCGCAACCAAAAAAACGTACCCGCCCCACAGAACCACCATCCAGACCGGCGCGGGAGTCTGTACATCTGGGATTTGACGGCTCAGTTCAAGAAATGGCCGTGTCATTTGATCCATATACGTGCTTTGTTCTAATACATCTTGCGCGCCATGTGTTTGCATAACACTCTGCCACAACTGCAAATTGTGCTGCCAAGAAGCAAGAGGCTCTTCTGTTACATCGTAATTGACGAACAGCATCATTCCCTTGCCAACCTCTCTGGAAACAAACAAGGGCATGTTTTCGTTATACACATGGATGGTCCCTGGTGGCGCAGGCTTGTCTCCCGTATAGGGGAATAGACCTTTTGCTATCTCTAGGCTTCCTCCCTTACCAGCTTTCACTGGAAGAATGTCAGCAAATTTTTGTACGATGCCATCCTGTCCAGGTCCCGCAGACAAAATGACAATCCCCCCCATTCGCATCCATTCCTTGATCGCTACGATTTGCTGATCATTTAATAATGCAGCCTGCTTGCCACCCAGTGCGAGCACATCCAAATTGCGAAATATCCACGATTGATCGGGAATCATTTCTGGTGCTAAATTTTGGACGGACATCGGTCTGGTCAAGTTGTATTCGGATTGGTTGATTGCCAAAAAATGAAAAGCATTGCTACCCTCATGCACGACGCCCACGATTCGACCGTCCTTTGGATACGGCAAACGCAGCTTCTCACTTTGGATGAGCTGTCCATTTGTGGTCAATTGAATGTACCAATCGTCTAGTACTACTTGTGCCGGCATGTCAAAGACAAGCTTGGAGCTTTTTCCTTTTTCAATCACTACAGGTTGACGTAAGCCCGACTGATGAGCATTTTTCTTGGACGGTCCCTTGGACAATTCCACGAATCCTTGAAACTTTTCTTCTTTGCTCGTCACCGTAACTTCAAGTCGCATCCACGAATCATACTTGATGACTCCACCTAATGGTACCGTTACTTCTACATCCATGTTGCCCTCGGCCTCTGCCGGCTGGACAAAAACGCTCAGCCATGCGATCAGGAGGACCAACATCCATTTCCATCTCATGCTTGTTCCTCCGCTCGTTATCGTGACGCCAGTGAGATAACCAGCGCTTCCGGTTCTTCGTTATGCGATATGAGCAACAATTGCTTGCCCTTTGCCGACCAATTCGCTCTGATCAGCTTTTCGGAAGATCGGTTAAACAGAGTTACTTCACGAGTCACAGTTGGCTGCTCATCCAGAAGAATCTCGGTCAATTTACCTTCTGGTGTCGTATAGGTCAATTGGGTATCCGTACTCCAGGATGGCCATTGCCCTTTTCCGAGAACGGTAATTTTGCCTGTTCTCATTTCCATAACGTGAATCTCATTGTCATTCATAAAAGACAGAAACCGACCATCAGGTGACCACTTTGGCTGCGAGCCTTCTGCCAATTTCCACTCTTGGAACGACACCGTACTGCTCACCCATATCTCCTGCACACCATTTTTAGTCCGAGAGTAGGCAATCGTGTCATCATTTTGGGACCAGTTTGGCGATTCGTACAAGACCCCTTCCTCTTCCTTCAATAGACGGCTGCTTCCCAGGTTGTACACATCAGGAAGATTGACAATCCAGAGCCTCGATTGTTGCTGTTGTTGTTCCACAACCGCGATACTCTTCCCGTGATTAGCCCAAGACAATGCTATGTATTTGCCCTCTGTTGGAGGCAATTTGACGGTAAGCGGCTTTTGATCCTTGTCCAATGAAAGGGTGCGGAGTACGGACGACTGAGAAATATATGCGATTTGTGTACCCGTCGCATCCAAATCCACTTGTTCGGCGGAAGACTCGGCAGGCAATGTAAGCAAATGATGCTCACGTACGGAAACAGCATCCTTTGTCCACCATCCATAGCTAACAAAGGCAATCGAAACCATCAATGTTGCCAAGCCTACACGAATGAGATTCCTTCTTCCCTGTGAAACGGAGACATCGGAAGTTTTCTTTTGTGCCTCCAGCTCCTTTATCCGCTGAAGCAGTTGTTTTTTCAGATCGGATTTTAATTGGTAATTAACAGGTACAGAGCGGCGCAGTCGTTTTAAATGGGTCAATAGCATGGGAACTGTCTGTTCATCGTCATAACCCTGGGGGTTTTGATCCTCCTCTCTCATTCGGAGTCCCCCCTTTCGTACATCTTCTGGAGTTTTTGCAAACCACGGTAAGAAATCATTTTTATACTCGACTCTGTTTTATCCAATACTACCGCTACCTGACTGATTTTGAGATCGGCAAAATAGCGGAGCATCAATACGTCTTTTTGATCCTGCGACAGCAAGTCGAGCCGGTCACGAAGCAGGCGAATTTCCTCATTCGTCAATGCCTGCCGCTCCGGCTGCCAGGTATCGTCCGGTTCTGCTCCCAGAAAATCCTCCTGATCTACTGGAATCTCCCTGTTTTTCCGCATGAAATCCACATAAGTATTATGTGCAATCCGGAAAATCCAGGAAGCGAACGGACTTTTTCTGCTATATTGTTCAAATTTTTCCAGCGCTTTTAAAAAGACCACAGTTGTCAAATCGTCAGCGTCCCACGTATTTTGAACCCGGCATCGCAAATAACGGTTGACCCGATCAAAATACTCATCATACAGTTCTGTAAATGGACGAGATTCGTAATATTCCTCACTCGATTTGACCGATGGCTGCGCGGAACGTTCCATTGCCATTCCCATGAACGGTTTCCTCGGTTTCTTTCAGTCTGAGTGGCACTTCTCATCCTAAAAAACGATGCTTTCTCAGACATTCTAATTCTTCTCTAACCAAGTAATACGTTTAGATTCGGAAGAAAGTAACAGAATTAGGAGATTTTTTTCTATTATTTTTCCAATGCTTGATTAAGCTCTCCAACGATATCCTCGATGGCTTCAATCCCAACAGACAAACGAACAAGCCCCATCGTGATTCCCGTTGCTTGCCGCTGTTCTTCCGTAAACGCGCGATGCGACGTCGTCACAGGATGAGAAACACTTGTCTCCACGCCAGCAAGCGATGGAGCAAATTTAATCCATTCCAATGAGCGATAAAAATCGTATATCTTGCTTTCATCAGCAAGGGAGAACGAAACCATCGCACCTTGTTTTTTTCTCGCAAAGAACGCAGTAGCCTCACTGCTCGGGTAATAAACGTGCTTGATCGCAGCATGTTTCGCCAAAAAGGAAGCTACTTGACTTGCATTGTCGCATTGGCGTTCCATCCGAACAGCCAATGTCTTTAATCCACGGGAAGTCAGCCAAGCCTCAAAGGGACTAAGAGAGGTGCCGTAGTTGACAACAATTTCGCGGGCACGCTGGATCAGCTCATGACTTCCAACCAGCACGCCTGCTGTCACGTCACTATGTCCTCCGATGTACTTGGTTGCACTATGGACTACGAGATCAGCTCCCAAAGTGGACGGCTGTACCAGATACGGCGTGGCAAACGTATTATCCACCATCACAGTTAGACCGTGTTGTTTGGCCTCGGCGACCCAGGAAGGCATATCTACTACTGTCAACAATGGATTCGTGATTGTTTCGAGAAAAAACAGCTTCGTGGTTGGACGTATATGATTGGCAAGCGTGGTCATTTCGTTCAAGTTGATACTTGTCAGCTCGATCCCAAACCGCGATAGCTCCTTGTATAGCAGGGCATAGGTCCCGCCATATATTTCATGGGAGGCCAACACGTGATCACCGGGCCCAAGTACCGAGAGAAGGCCAGCCATGATCGCACCCATTCCAGAAGACGCGCTGACACCTGCTTCTGCCTGCTCCAGTGCAGCAATCGTATCTGCGAGCTCCGTCTGATTGGGATTGCCGTTTCTCGTATAGAGATACTCGCCTTCACCCGCATAAAATTGCTCTACTTCCTCTAAGCCTTCAAAGGCAAATACAGAAGTCTGGTAAATGGGGGTAGACTTGGCAGTGACATGACGCAAAGGTTGATGACCGATATGTACTGTTTTGGTTTCAAATCGCTCTCCCACGTGTGACCACCCTCGCCTTTTATTCTGTAAAAAATGGTATTGAAGTTTTTCAGAAAGGCAGTAATGACCGTATTTCGATCAAACAAAACAATCATTACCTTCAGGTTCCATCATATCACGAGTATGGGAATAGCAACCAGTCGATTGGCATTTTCCTCATCAATTGTGCTATAATTCGAAACCGAACCACCCAACAGGGAAGATACAAAGGAAGGTGTATAAAATGAAAAAGCTCATGACTACGATTTTTGCTTGTCTGACGGTGATTGCCTTAGTAGCAGGGTGTTCCAGCAGCCCCAACCAGACTGCCCCTACTCAACCGACCGCCCCTGCTGAAAAACCGGTCTCCAAGGAGCCTGCACAGCCAGCGGGACCTACGGGCGAGAAGAAGTATGACAAAGCTCCGGCCATGCAGATCGATAAAACGAAAACGTATCAGGCAAAAATCTCCACGACCGTGGGAGATATTACCATTGATCTGTTCGCAAAAGATGCACCTATTGCCGTTAACAACTTTGTTTTCCTCGCGAAAGACAAGTTCTATGACGGCATTACATTCCACCGCGTGATAAAAGATTTCATGATTCAAACAGGGGATCCATTGGATAATGGCATTGGTGGACCTGGTTACACATTCGAAGACGAGCTGAAAAATGGACACAAATACGAAGTCGGTGTAGTTGCAATGGCAAATGCAGGTGCGAATACTAACGGCAGCCAATTTTTCATCGGATCCGGTAAAGACGTCGAAGGTTTGGAAAACTCCCCTAAATATACCATTTTTGGTAAAGTAGCGGGCGGTATGGATGTCGTGCAAAAAATTGCTGGCACGAAAGTTAAAGCCAACCCACAGACTGGTGAGCTTAGCGTTCCGGAACAAACCATCAAAATCAAAACAGTAACGATCACTGAAAAATAAAACGGTACCATCGTGTAAAAGAACATCACTGTTCGTCGCAGTGGTGTTCTTTTTTCCTCTTTTAAAAAGGATTTACGAACCGTTCCGGCATGAATAAATAGTTCTATGGAACCAATTCCCTCTTGAACCAATCTTACAATACCTATAGACTTGGCCTTAACCCGATTCGCTTACGCAATCAAAAGCAAAAAGCGAAAAGGAGTGGTTCCCATCGTGATGACACGAGAAGCGCGATTGCGCTTTTTCTTCTTTATGAACAGTTTTGGCTTGCTGCTATTATGCCTCTTTGTCACACCAACAAGTGCTTCAGCACCTCATTTCAATCCAGCACTTCCCTCTCCGGCGAGCCCAGCAATGCCTAAGGAGCAAGCAGCGAAGAAGGAAACAAAAACAAGTACTCCCGTCTCTACCAATAGCCGCGATTCCATTCATATCAGTCGAGACGATCGACGCAAGGTGATTCAGCGTGGAAAAGCGAAAATAACAGAGCGGGATATGGAACTGCTCGCCCGGCTGGTTTATGCAGAAGGCCGGGGCGAACCATATGAAGGACAGGTGGCCATTGCGGCTGTTGTATTGAATCGGGTAGCTTCATCACAATTTCCAAATACGGTACGGGAGGTTATTTACGCTCCCAATGCATTTTCGCCTCTCAATGACGGCCATCTCTCGCGCACATCTAACGCAAGCACTCAAAAAGCAGTACAGGATGCTGTAAACGGGAAGGACCCAACAAACGGCTCGCTTTATTTTTTCAATCCTAAAACAGCGACATCCCGTTGGATTTGGTCGAGGGAACAAACTGTCGTCATTGGCAACCACAGATTTGCACGCTAAGACAAAAATTTAACAATACTTTATTTTTATTTTATCTGCAGTTTACTTTTGGTTGTTATTTTTAAGGCGTAAGCACTTTTTCAACGCATTGAGAAAACGGTCGATATCCTTACTAGTTTTTGGCTAGCGTATTGTTTTGGGTGAGAGCAAAACAACAGCGCATGAGCCGATCGGTATTTTTCTCAATCGCCCCCAAATACTTAGGCATCCCTATTAAGGGATGCCCTTTTTTTGTTTCAGAAGCTTTTGTTATTAGAATCCGTATATGGACATGCCACCGTCTACTGCAATCGTTTGGCCCGAGATGTAGGCAGCTGCATCCGAGGCAAGGAAGATTGCCGGACCTACCAAGTCTTCCACATCCCCAATTCGTCCGCTCGGTGTGCGCTGGAGAACTTCCTGGAGGAAAGCCTCGTCAGCGAGCAGCGCTTCGGTCAATGGCGTACGGAAATACCAAGGTGCAATTGCGTTCACATTGACACCAAATTTACTCCACTCCAATGCAAGCACGCGCGTCATTTGGACCACTCCTGCCTTGCTCGAACCATACGCCACACCCGTGCGCAGAGCCACGAGTCCTGCGACTGAAGCAATATTGACGATACGACCGTAACGCTGTTCGCACATGATCTTCCCTGCTGCCTGGGTTAGAAAAAACGTAGCCTTCAAGTTTAGATCAACCACACGGTCCCACTCTGCCTCAGTCACTTCATGCGCTTTTTTACGGATATTCATACCCGCATTATTTACGAGAATATGTAGACCACCCAATGCTTCTACCGTTTGGGAAACGACTTGTTCGCAAGCTCCCGACTCTGTCAAATCAGCCTGAATCGGGTGAGCAACGCCGCCTTTTTCCCGAATTTCTTGGACCACCTCGTGCAGATCAGCCTCTGTACGTGCCACAACAGCTACTTCTGCTCCTGCTTCAGCTAGTCCCATTGCCAGTGATTTTCCAATCCCTCTTCCTGCTCCTGTTACGATAGCTTTCTTTCCTGTTAAATCAAAGCGAGTCATTTTTCTCTCTCCTTTCACCAATCCCTAAGAGATTCTATATACATCGCGTTTTCCCTTGTCTTTTGCTACAATAAACCTGTATGGAAAGGAGGCAATTCAGTGCGTCTATATAGTCAAATGACGTTGGCGGAGCTTCAGGAAGAAATGGAGCGTCTACGTCGCGAAGCAGAAGAAAAAAACAAGCTGGGGGACGATTCACAGCTTGCTATTATTAGGCAAAAATATTTTATGGCCAAGTCGTATTACCTGGGAACGGACGAGTTTCGAATTGGCGGAACGTATAGTGTTCCTGATTATGATCAGCCATTTACGATTGATTATTTCAACGGTGTTTTTGCATGGGGCCGATTTCCGGGTTCAGACGAACAGACCGGGTTTCCTGTAGGGATGCTGGAACTTTGGTATTCATGATCCAACGAGCAAGACCGGTGCTTTTTACAAAGCCCGGTCTTTTTCTTTAGCCCCAGCGCTCTTTCAGTTGCAGACCATATGCCAAAATCTGATGTGGCGTTACTAACCGAAAACCTTGTTGTGGTCGATAATCAACAGTGAGCTTTTCTGCACCAATGTATTCAATCGTCTCTTTATCCAATAAAAAAGTAAGGCTATCTGCTTTAACTTCCCTATCATAGGGTCCTCTTTCATCCCACCAAAGCGCATACTCCACTGTCATTCCACATCCACCAACGAGTTCGCCATTGATCCGGATCAGCTTTTCATGCTCTTTACTCATTACCATCAGGCGCTCTATTGCTTCGGTTGTCACTGTGATTTCCATATTTTTCCACCCTTATATCTCTATATTTTTAAAAAAGGTATGCATCATCTTGCTCATGATAGCATACAATGCTTGAAAGGCATCAGAAAGGACGATCTTCTATGAACATATATGAACGAGATGGTATCTTTATCGCAGAAACAGAATTCCAATCGGAGCATGTTGTTATTTTTGCAGACACTTGGGAAGAAGCAAAAGAAAAATTAATGGTGCGTCTTCTCGTTTTAGAAATGATTGGATGAGTGAAAAGCGGGTCGGCGTTTTGACCTGCTTTTTTCAATCTGAATGGCAAGGAGAACATCCAGTAATGAATACAACTACCCTCAATAAACGTGATATCATCGCAGATATTCGCCACAAGACAGCGCTTGCCAACCGTAATAACGTTACCCGCACACAGGCATACCTGGAATTTTACCGCCAACATGAAGAAATTCACTGGGCACTGCTCGCTCACCTCGTATCACGCAATGGTGGTTGGAACATGACAGACCTGAAAGGAGAATGGCTCCCGCTGCTAATGGACGAGCATGCGATTCAGCCATTTTTTTGGTTTTTGGAACGAAGCAACTGGCTCATTTTTTACGATGCCTATCCTCAGCTGTTGCTCTACCAGGAAATGAAGCGAACAGGAGCTGATCTCACCTCTTTCTTGGGGCCGCTCGGCGTTTCGATTTTTATGCACTCCTACTGGAAAGAATTTTTAGTCCATCAGGATAGTGCTCGCCTGACTCGTGCTCTTATCGTAAATGAACAACAATATATCGATCAACGAGTCGTCCAAAAACCCTTTACACTAAATCGCATCTTCTCCACCTTTGCCTTTTTTACACAATCCTTGCTTTCTCTCAATCAAGTGCTATTTCCTTACAAGGCTCATCCAACAAATAGACGTCTTTGTTTGATCGGCTTGAATGTGCAGCATTTTCCAAAAGTCGAAGAGCGCATCAAGCTGGGAAAATCGCTCTATCAGCTTTTGTTCGAAGATCGGTTCCGCTGGGAGAAAATCTATGCGTTCTCCTCTCGCATCCCGCATACGGGGTCACGAGCGGACTACTGGCCGCACCTGTTTACTCCGCGCCCAAACGATCAAACCACCCCTGACAGCTACCACATACGATTGGGAGGCGAGAAGCTGCGGGATGGCAAGCCAAAGCTCTATAGTCCACCCTTGCTCGCTGCATGGCCAAATATCGAACACGCACCTGCTGATGGCGTCGATTGGTATCGAAACGAAAAGTGGCACGCCATGGTTACTGAACCTGTAGATGACTTATCCCCTATCGACAATGCTTCCTATGCCCAAGCTCTTCAGTGGATGGAATACGGGGTAAAATGGGTCACGGCTTTAACGTAAGAAAGGTAGTGAAGACCTGATGTCAGAAGTACGAAAAGCGCTAGAGGATCACCAAAAAGCCTTTCTCCTATCATGCTGGCTCCCGAGCGGGACTTTTCGCCTGGCTCCCAAGCGCGATCAAATCAATCCCTACTTTACCAATCTGGCATTAGTCACTCTAGTTCGGTTGAAAACATGGGAACCGGTACAAAGTCATCTCGACTGGTACTTACAGCATCTGAATCAACAAGGTTACATCAATGACTATCGCCTAGAGGGTGAAGTCGAAGTCGATACCGGATCTGCGGACAGCGAAGACAGCTATCATTCCACATGTTTCAACCTGGCAGGGAGAGGTTCCGAGCCAAAACAAAACCCCACCGATAACTGGTCTTACCCTTTTTTCCAAAAGCCAACCAAATTATTAAATTCGCATCGTTTAACTCAGAATTATACCTAACTGTATCATCCACATTCGCGACAGCCAATACAGGAGGGCTCAACCTTCTTCGATCCATTAATAGAAATTTTCTATTGAAAAAAACAACCCGCGATCTCCCCTGTCCATTCTGGGCCGCTGGGTTGTTTTTGTATTCAGGTCACATTCACATGGGTCAACTTCTGTTGTTCACTAGCTGATCTATCCAAGTATAGCACCGTTCCAGTTGTTCATCGCTAATCATGTCTGAGCGATGTTCAAACATAATCTTGATGTCCGGATTTTCTTCCATGATTTGTTTCAAATACTGTTCGATCGGTGCCCATCCATCCTCCGCTCTGCATTCGGGCAAAGCTGGATAATGGTTGTATTCGAATTTGTCTGTACACTTCATGTTCCACAGATGGATCGTTTGCGCATACTTAGCAAATTTCTTGATCACCTGAAAAGCAAGAAAATGGGGATCTATTTTTTCCTGGACATGCATGCGTCCTGTATCCAAGCACAGTTTGATGAGTGGATATTTTTCCAGCAGCTTTTCCAGAAAATCCGTTTTGTATATGTAAGCATTCAATGCATCAAATTCCAATACAGGCGTAAATCCGTATTCCTTCCCTTTAGCTGATAACCAATCGAAAAGTGCCTCGCTTTTTTGAGTAAACTCCGCAAAACAATACTCACTCTCGAATACATATTCTTTTGCACTCGTGAATCGCCATGACTCCCAATTGACACGATTATCTAAGATAACCGGCTTGGGATAATGAAATAAAATATACGCCGGCTTCATTTTGATGGACGACATATATTCCAATTCGCGCTGAATATAATCAAAAGCTTGCTGTCTAACATGATTGTCTTGAGCTAAAAAAAGGGCATCTCGAAGCTCTGAACCACCCGCCCGCAAAGGAAAATGAATCCCCACTTGAAAACCGTTGCACAGAGACTCATGCCGCAATTTTAAAACATCTGATTCTTCTTCAAACAAACATGCCTCGATTCCATAAAAGGATTTTCTAAAGTCTCTGGCATACTTTTGTTCATCGAACGTTCCGTATTGTCCAATCATAAAATTGTTCATTATTTCCCCCTAGGCACCTGTCAGGCTGCGGTGACCATTTTACGCACATTTTACCACAAAATGGATTGGTGTCGTTTGGGCTTACAAACACTTCAATTGCTAAAAAAGGCTGCTCACAAAAAAACAGCAGCTTTCTCGCTTCACGATTATTTTGTTGTCGGGGGCTTTCTCTGAATCGCAGTGTCTGCTCCATGAGAAACCACTAAAAACGGAGTCAACTCCCCATCTTCCCAATAAAATGGGAGAACGGAAATCGGCACTTGGCCTTTTGAGGCAAAGTCGTACGTCAACCGAGCAAGCAGGTTGGCGCCTGCATCCCCGACCATATCGGCAATGATGAGCACATCCTGATGAGGAATGGCCACTCCTAAAGAATCTCCCTGCTTTGCGGCGTCAAACTGGCGAATGACAGGATCAAGTAATATACGGCTCGCTGCATATCCATCAGAAGGACTGATGAAATGAATACGATTGCCCGCTACCTCCTGCGTCTTCACTTGGAAAGGCAATTTTTGCAGGTTCTCCATCGCATTTTGGTGAAGTTGTTCCTCTGACCAGGGGGCGTCAGTTAGCAGACTGCGCTCAATCAGGGTATAGCCCTCTCCCAGATCCAGTGCATAGAGTAGAAAGGTGTCTGCCGTATGCGGCTTTGCCACCCATCGCTCCGGATTTTTGTTGATTAGGGAAGCATGACGCAGTACAGGAAAAACTTTTTGTTCCTGTCCTATAAGCTTTAATGCCTGAAGCTCTGGTCTGTAGCTCGGGTTTGATTCGTTACGATTCATGTTGAAAACACCTCCTACCTCTATTCCCAAGGCGGCCGCTCTTCGTCTTCACTCGCGGTTGTCAGCACTGGTTGAATCGTATGACTACGTGCCTCGATCTCCTTAACAATATCGGCCAATTCCTTCGGCTTTACAAACTCGACCGGAGACACTCCACGCTCAAATTGAAGCTGCTCTCCTTCCAAAAGAACAAGATAGCGACCATTCACTTTTGCGATGTGAAGACTCGTCCCATAATCCGCGAGCAGCGTCCGAATCTGCATATGATCCAGTTTGAACTTGAGCTCCACCTCGGGTTGACGATCCGTGATGATGTGCATGGCTTCCATCACCGTTTCATGCTCCCACTTCTCAGCCAGTTCACGCTTGGGACTGGCTGCGATAAGTTCAATTGCCTCTTCTTCCCGCTGTCTTTCCTCTGTCTCTTCGGGATAGGTGTACTCAATATGCTGTCTGGCGAGTGAAATGACTTCTTCTGAAACGATCTGGGTTACGGTTTGCGGGTACTCGATAAAGCGTAGGAACTCCTCAAAATACTTGGCATGTGAAAACTGATGAATTTTTACATGGTAGGGGTCATTCATGCCGGACTCAATCATATACGGGTACATCAGCGACTTCATATTTTTTGCATTGATCGCCATCTGCACATTCGCAATCAAGCTTTTTTCGTCTGTGATGACGGCGGTTTTTTGTTCAAAATCACATTTTAATATAAAAACATAGCGCTCATCCAAAAGCTCCAGTCTCGTACGGACAATAATCAGGACGCCACCTCGTACCTGAGATGTACGCAAATAGGATTGGATCAACTCCTGACAAGGCTCCTTGCTCTCCCCAGAGATTTCCGCTACCAGCAGTCGATTTAGCAAGGCATAATTCGGGTTGGAGTCCAAGGGATGACCAGGTTCCAGTACAAACTGCCCCAGCTTGGTTGGTGTTCCTTCCGATTTTGGATTCATCTCTACCTTGCGCTTGGCGATACGAGTGAATTCACCCTCCAAAAAATCCCGAAGCTCACTTTTTTGGTATTCATCATGACTTAAATGGCGAGTCATGCGTACCTTTTTGGCACCTTCCTCTTCCTCGGGCTGTTCGATCAGATAAAAGGATAGCCAGTCAATGTTAAAATTCATTATCGCTTTCGCTCCTGTCTTCATGTAACGAACTGATTATAGCAAATTAGGATTAAAAGCGGGCAGGCATTTTTGAGTTTCATGGTAAGATGGACACAGGAGGGAAAAAGACATGTGGAATCAAATCAATACGTGGTGGAACGAAACAATCCGCGACAAGCCCTATCGCCCTGGTAAGCAGGTAGGCCGTTATCAAATTGCGAATGTTCTAGGAATAGGAAGTTATGGAATCGCCTATCTCGCCACAGATCTTCCAACGGATGAGCGCGTGGTTCTCAAACAGGTAAAACCAAGTCTGCGCAATACACCAAAAGGCGAATCCATGCAAGCGTATGAGCAAAAAGTGCTCTCAACTCTCTCCCATCCACAAGTCCCACGCTGGCTTGATTCATTTCGCTATCGAAACGACTCATTTCTGGTCATGACTTATATAGAAGGTCCCACTTTGGAAGAACTGCTGTTTGATCATCATCTTGCCGTCGATGAATTGATTTGTGCGCGATTTATGCGACAAATCGGCGAATTGATTGTCCATCTCCATGATCACAAGATAATTCACCGTGACGTGCGTATCCCCAATGTGATTTGGCAAAACGACAAGCCTTTTTTGATTGATTTTGGACTGGCCCGCTTCATGGGAGACAAACCGACGTACACCGCAGAGGATCTGAGTGCCTATCCATCGGAAAAACAGTTAAAACGGGAAGTTGCCCCTTCAAGCGATTTGTATGCAATTGGTCATTTCTTTTTGTTTATGCTTTATTCTGGATATACAGCCAAGGACAACGAGCCCGAACGAAGCTGGGAAGAAGAGCTTTCCCTGTCACCTGAGCTCCATCAGATGATTCGTCGCCTGCTGCAATTGGACGTTGCCTATGATCATGTACAGCAATGGCTTGCTGAGCTGGACGCGTACTTGTGTCGTTATGATAATCAACGAGGCCAGCAAGAAGAAAGAGCAGAGCATGCGCAATGAATGGTCATTACGTTAGCACTGCTCTTTTTCTTTTTACTCGACAATCGGCTCTTGTTTGGCCTCTTCCATCTTTTCCTTTAGCTCGCCTGCTTCCCTGCGAAGCACCTGCCGCTCATGCTTGGTTAATACTTCACCACCGACCGTGCCATTCACCAATAAATCCTCTTCATACAAGCGATCTTTGCGCATGGAAACCTCCTGCAGACAAGATGTGTACCTCTTGTCCTACTTTGTTCCAAAGCCGCCCTTATTATGTACGCGTTTGGCTTGATTACCAGACTTCGGCGCAGAAGGCTTTGTCGAAGCAGATTTTGGGTCTTTGGACTTCACGGTTGGTCCAGAATTTCTCACGGGTTTGGGATCCTCTAACGCTCCATGCGTCATAAATTTCTCTGCAATCAGCAAACCTGTTTGTTTGGAAAATTTTTGAAGGATAAACCGCTCTTGTGTACTGATAATGGAGAAAACAAGCCCTGCCCGTCCCATCCGCCCTGTGCGTCCACTGCGGTGTACATAGGTGTCCGCATCTGATGCCGGATCGTAATGTACGATGCATTCGACTTCTGGGATATCAATACCGCGTGCAGAAACATCCGTCGTAATCAATACCGGGAACACACCCTCTCTAAACTGCTGCAAGGTGCGAGCCCGCTCTTCCTTGGTCGCATCACGATGTAGGAATCGGCAGGGCAAGTGATGATAATTCAGCTTGGATACAATCTCATCCACTTTTTCGATCTGATTGACAAAGACGATGGAGGATCGAACATTCACGAGTCGAAGCAGACGGCGTAGTGTATCCACCTTTTTTCGTGGGTCAGTCACCAAATACATGTGGGCAACGCCTGCGGCCCCTTCCAGGGCAGCGGAGCGAATGACCGCGGCTTCCTTCGTAAATACGCCAGCTGCTTGTACGACCTCCGACGGGATTGTAGCGGAGAACAACAGACGCTGTGTATCACGCAGCGTTTTTTTCATGACCTCTTGAACAGGCTTGCCAAAGCCTGCATCCAGCATTCGATCCGCTTCATCTACCACGACCGTTTTCACTTCATGCACTTTTAATTTTCGTTGATCAATCAATTCCAGCAGTCTTCCGGGAGTGGCAACAACGAGAACCGGCTTCTTTTTTAGTCTCTCTACCTGACGACGTACATCCACCCCACCAATAATCGGGACAACCGCATTCTCATACGCAGGGAGCAGATTTTCCGCTTCCCTAGCAATCTGTACAACCAATTCATGCGTCGGTGCTAGCACGATTGCCTGTACATCTTTTTTTTCCATGTTGATTTTTGTAAGTAACGGCAGCAAATAGGCAAAAGTTTTGCCTGTCCCTGTCGGAGATTCAATCAATGCGTCCCGCCCTTCCAAGATCAAAGGAATAGCATCCATTTGAACAGGGGTCGGTGTTTCCATTTTTCGTTCGCGCAAAATATCGAGAAGTGGCGCGCTAATGTGTAATTCTGCAAACGTGGTGCTCACAAGAACCCTCCTGGCTAGAAAATCATGCATCTGGTAAGCTTACCACACTTTGCACGCAGGGAACAGAGGGATACCAACTATGGCAGTTCAGCCCTTTGTGCAACATCTTTTTTACTGAATCAGCAAGAATAACCTTCCGCTAAAACGCGGTCGCTCATCCATGAGCAGGCCTCGATAGAGGTTTTCTTATGCCTGAAAAAAAGCAGGCGAAATCCACTAGGACTTCGCCCGGCCTCTTTTTACCCGTTATTAGAATCCATACGGGTTTCTTGCTTTTCACCCTGGTCTTGACGGTCCCGGCTGGTGGTTTGATTACGTGTCCCCTTAGGACTTTCCATGTATTCTTCTACTTCCTTTTGAAACGCCTCATCATAGTCACGCATTCCCCTCACCTCCTGCAACTATTTTTACCACGGTAATCCTTTATTATTTTCCCTGAAACTTTTTACCCAGTTATTCGTCCTTTCATATAGCATCATGTAACAAAGAGATATACTATCAGATGGGTGTGAAGATTCATGCAAACCTTGTCACGTACGCGGTCGCACAAACGAGCAGGGAGGAGACGACCTTGGCGCTGGGTCAAGCGTCTCATGCTAGCTTCTGCTTTAACCTGTACTACCTTTGCGCTCGTGGGAATGATCTTTTTATTCGGTACGAAATCAGGAGAAGAATTGCGTGAGTGGGCGGCCGGGACCTTATTAACCACGCAGCACGACTACTGGGCACCCTACACCTTTTTACCCGAAGAAAAATTAAATGCACTGAAGCAGCAGATCCGAAGCCCCGAGGTAATCAACTCAGAGAATCCAACAGAAACGGATTTACCGGAGCAAGAAAGCATACCAGTCACGGTTACCCTGCCCGAAAAACCGAAAGAACTGGTAGAAATTGAAGAAATCAACGTATCCAAGGGCAATTACTATTTTAAAGGCAAAATCATGAACATCAGTGATCCGAAGCGTGTCCAGCTATTGGTCACAAACCGGAAAGACCGTGGTGATCTGCTTGATGAATTTGTGAAAAAAACAAACGCGGTAGGGATTGTAAATGCAAGCGGTTTTTCGGACCCTGATGGGTATGGACAAGGGGCCCAGGCTTACGGTGTCGTCATTCATGACGGAAAGATCTTGCAGGGCTACAACCCGAAAAGCGGCGAGACGTCTCTAGGGATCACCTACGATGGAAAACTGATTACAGGCAGCTACACAGCGGAACAATTAGTAAAAATGGGTGTTCGTGATGCGATGAGCTTCCGTCCCCAATTGATCGTGAACGGTAAAAACTTGTTCGCGGATAAGCCGGCCAAAAGCTGGGGGATTCAGCCGCGGACAGCGATTGGACAAAAAGCGGACGGCACCATCGTCTTTGTCGTTATTGACGGAAGGCAGCCAGGGCATTCAATCGGGGCAAGTATGAACGATTTGGCTGAGCTATTAGCTGAACGAGGTGTCGTTACAGCCATGGCTATGGACGGCGGCTCCAGCTCCATGATGCTCCACAACGGCGAAGCGATTACGAAAACCTCCTGCCCTTACTACCGAGGACGGTATTTGCCGAATGCTTGGGCTGTTATTTAATGCAAAAGGAAAAAGAATGGGGCGTGTGGCGATATGGAAAAGTTGTACCATTTCAGTGAAGATCCTGGCATTTCCCGCTTCGTTCCACGGCTTCACCCTTCGCATCCAGAATTAGCACCTGCCGTATGGGCGATCGATGAAGCGCATGCACCGATGTACTTTTTGCCAAGAGATTGCCCGCGAATTGCCTACCACCAACTACCCGACTCTACGGAAGACGATGTCCGGCGTTTTCTGGGATTGACCGCTGCCCAAAAGGTGATTGCGATTGAAAACAGATGGTATACAACCATCAAGGAAACGACTTTGTATCAATATACTTTTTCTCCAGATTCTTTTTACTGTTTGGACAAGCAGGCAGGCTATTATCTTTCCCATGAAGCAGTCGAAGCTGAAGACATGCAGCCATTAGGAGATTTGATTGGCGAACTCAGCGAGGCTGGGGTTGAATTACGTTTTACTCCGTCACTTCTCCCTCTACAGGAGGCATTGCATTCAAGCAGCTTACATTTTTCCATGATTCGTATGCGAAATGCTATCTTGTAGACAAGCAAAAAAACAGGCAGCTCCCCTTGACGTGGACTGCCTGTTTTTTATTTCTATATTTTAATCGGGGTTTTCGCTTGCTCCAAGCTCCATTTTTCCACGTCCCATGTTTGGGTTACCCAATCTTCGTAGAACTCCGGTTCATGGCATACGAGAAGGACAGTTCCCTTGAATTCCTTCAGGGAGCGTTTCAGCTCTTCCTTGGCTACAACATCCAAGTGGTTTGTCGGCTCGTCAAATATGAGCCAGTTGCTTTCTCTTTGCAGTAATTTACAGAGGCGCACTTTTGCCTGCTCTCCCCCGGAGAGTGCATTCATGTTGCGGTTGATATGCTCATTCTTCAATCCGCAGCGCGCCAAGGCTCCGCGAACCTCGTGGTTATTCATTGCTGGGAACTCATTCCACACTTCATCCAGAGCCGTAATCGGCTTTGCCTTTACTTCCTGTTCAAAGTAGGCAGGATGCAAGAAGTCTCCACGATCTAGCTTTCCTCCGAGCGGTGGGATCACGCCGAGCAATGTTTTGAGGAGAGTGGATTTCCCTACTCCATTCATCCCCACAATCGCTACTTTTTCACCGCGTTCCAGCTTCACGCTGAGTTTCGGCAAGAGAGCGTGGGAATAACCGATTTCCAAATCTTCCGCTTCAATCACAAAACGGCTGCTAGCTCGTGACTCTTTGAAAATAAAGGTCGGCTTTGCTGCTGTTTCCGGTTTGTCGATACGCTCGATTTTTTCCAATTGCTTTTGACGGCTTTTCGCACGACCTGTCGTAGAAGCACGGGCTTTATTTCGGGCGATAAAGTCTTCCATGCGGGCAATCTCTTCCTGTTGCTTTTCAAACGCGTCAAAATGCTGACTACGCTTTGTTTCAGATTGCGCCAGGAACGATTCATAGTTCCCTGTATAACGGTTCAGCTTGGTGAACTCCAGATGGTAAATGACATTGACCACATCGTTCATAAAGGACGTATCATGGGAAATGAGCATAAAAGAGTACGGATAATCCTTTAGATAGTTCTTCAGCCAAACAATATGCTCTTCGTCCAAGTAGTTCGTCGGCTCATCCAGGAGCAGTACGGTAGGCTGCTCCAGAAGCAATTTGGCAAGCAAGACCTTTGTACGCTGGCCTCCAGACAAAGATGCGACATCGCGCTCCAATCCAATAGCGCTAAGGCCCAAAGCGTTAGCAATCTCGTCGACCTTTGCATCGATCAGATAAAAACCGCTGGTCTCCAGTTTATCCTGGATCTCGCCCATTCGCTCCAACAATTCTTCCAGTTCCTCAGGTGTTGCTTCGGCCATTTTTTCACCGATGACCATTAATTCCTGTTCTTGCTCCAGCAGAGGAAGAAACGCATCCTTGAGCACGTCGCGAATCGTCTTGCCTGCTTGCAGCTTCGTATGCTGATCGAGGTAGCCGTATTGAATCTTTGGCATCCACTCGATTCGTCCAGTATCTGGCATATTTTGTCCGGTCAAAATCCCCATCATGGTGGATTTGCCTGTTCCATTTGCTCCGACGAGACCGACACGATCTCCAGGTTGCACTCGGAATGATACATCCCGAAACAAAATGCGGTCCCCGAACCCATGGGACAAATTCTCCACAATTAAAACACTCATGATCTTCCTCCTGGTCTGTTTCCTCTACGAGGGTTACAAAATAATTCTTTCAAAAAATGACGGAGAAAAATGGTCAATATAGCTCTCTCCTGTCATGATTAACTGATCCAATCTTACTCGCATGTCTTGAAGGGTAATCCCCTCCATTGCGGTATTCAGAATGGTGGCACGTGCCATGAGTCTGAGCACATTTACTTCGTCTACCAGTGAGTCTCCAAAGACCTTACCGCTATGCACAATCTCTGAGCGATGATTGTACGATTTTTTGATAAACTGTGCAATCTTTTCACGCTGTTTATAAGAATCACCAAAATAATAGGCCATGCGAACCCGCAATTTATACGTGATTTCTCCTTTTTTCCCGTCAGGAACAAACAATGATTCCAGACCAATCCACAAATCGAGCAATTGATCCTCATAGCTTTTCTTCTCCAGCGAGAGCGAATAACGGCGAAATGCCAGAGACGGGAGCTTTCGTTCGATCAAGGACAGAAAGACATTCTTCACAGAATGATCAAACGTGTATTTTCCTCCATCAAGGGAACGCTTTAAATACGTGATTCCATACATGTTGCCGTTGGCTGTAATGACATATGGAATCGAACAGGTACCCTCTAGTGCTGCAATATTAAGCTTGTTCTCGATTTCCTCAATCCAAATACGATCATCAGTAACTCTCATCTCTGCATGTTCCGCGACCAAAAACAAACTGGAAGGATCAACTCGCTGATCAAATAAACGTTTGTTTTCATCCATTTCATTGCGTAAGAACCGGGATGCAATTTCATATGGCTTTTCAGCACCAGAGACGAGATGGTAGGAGTTGGGAAGCTCGATCCGAATGGGCTCTGTGGTAGTTGTATTGAACACGGGTGCGATCAACAGCGGCATAGTATCGCTCCTTTCAGATAGATCACCCAATAGAGCTTGTATATGGTTTACATAATAATTATTATGTCATATAAACAGTATCGTGCCAATCGTGGACATGCTTCCTTATAGAATACCAGCAATTCCTATGATTCGTCATCATCCGTTTGCGACAAACTACGAAAGAAGGAGCTGATTTGGATGGAAAAAGATCATATTCTGGATGAAAACCCTCATCAAACCTACAATAATGTAGCACAACCACTAGAACAGAACGGTGAAGCTCAGCCAGGCTCCAAAAAAGTCAAACAAAAAAATCACTCTCGAGCGATCAAAACCCGAGAAGGCTAATTCGATTGATTCCCGGCTCTTTTAGGGTCGGGTTTCGAATTTCCTTTTTTTTACATTAAAAAGGATTGAATTGTCCCACAAGGATGAACTATGATAAATTTAGTATCCTTGATGGAGGTTAAGTGAACATGATCACGATTCCACTACCCAGCAGTAGCCCTCTTTCCAATACGATAAGCTACAGTGTTTCTCCGTTGTTCGAGATGGCAGCAAGCCTACATACCCTCGCGCAGCCTACTCCTCCTGAGCGCTTCAACGAATGGGCACAAGAATTACTCGCTCAATTTCAATCCGCTAGGCTCATAAAAGATTGGGAGTATTTCCTTCCGCTTTTTCGGTATGGAATTCCTGATTCTTTTGATCCGGTACATACGAAAGGCGTCATGGCAGTAGACGATCAATATGAATATTTCGTTACACTCCCAACAGAATCGTTTATTCGAAGCCTGGAACCGGTCTTGGAAGAGTGGAACCGACAACACGACATCCCTAATGTGGTTTTTGATATACAGGAGGACGCTGATTATATGAAAGGGCGTTTCAGCCTATTTGTCTCCTCTTATTGGCAATTGTTTTTTGAAGCAAACTGGGAGTTGATTGCCCCCTTATTTGTTCGAGAGGCTGAGCACATTCACGATGCACTGCATGAGTTGCCTAAGTGTCTTTGCTATCTTCAAGAAATCAAGCCAGAAATCACGTATGAATCCGAAACCCAAGTACTCGTCTGTCCATCGCAAGAAACAAATGGTGGAGTACAACAGCTCATTCTCTATCCAAGTCATTTTTATGCTCAGAAGCCCTCTCTGACAAGAAAAGACTTGTGTGCGTACCTTCTCTATTCCTTTTTATAAACAGATGCTCTTGCACCACCTAAAAACGCCCTACGAAGGGCGTTTTTCATGCAGCATATGTGCGACGATTAACTTATCTAATTGTTGACTAATTTTCACAATCTCAGGGTCAAGAAAATTGTAACCAGCATCTTTAGCTGCTCGTTCCAGCTTTTGGCGCAAGTCATCAATCATCTTATTCGTAATTTCCATGCTGCCAGGCCCCCACCCACCTTTTGTCTCCCACTATTTTACATTATATAAGAACAGGTGGAAAGGGTAAGATGTGGAAGAAAAAAGCCTTGCACCCAAAAAGGTACAAGACTTTACATCACGCTTCAATCGCGGTTTTATTTCATCACGTGGATCGGACGACCCAGTGCTAATTCTGCCGCTTCCATCGTAACCTCACCCAAAGTTGGATGCGCATGAATGGTCAACTCGATGTCTTCCAGTGTCGCTCCCATTTCAATTGCCAACCCAATTTCAGCAATGATGTTGGAGGCTTCGGGACCAACGATTTGGGCACCCAATACGAGATTGGATTCTTTTTCAGCAATGAGCTTCACATAGCCTTCACCAGCATTGACGGACAGTGCGCGGCCATTTGCAGCAAATGGGAAGCGTCCTACCACATAGTCAATGCCTTTTTCTTTTGCTTCTTTTTCGTTGATTCCTACGCTGGCGATTTCCGGATCGCAGAATACCACTGCAGGAATCGCTTTGTAATCGACTTCTGCTGGGTGTCCCGCAATCGCTTCCGCAGCCACCTTACCTTCGTAGGAAGCTTTGTGGGCCAAGGCAGGACCCGCTACGATATCACCGATTGCATATACATTCGGGATGTTCGTACGGCCTTGCTTATCGACTACAATCAGACCGCGATCAGTCAGATTCATGCCGATATCGCGAATTCCGAGTTCGTCTGTATTTGGACGGCGACCAACAGTCACAAGCACGTATTCTGCTTCGATCTGTTGCTGCTCTCCTTTTACCTCTGCTTTTACGATAACGCCATTTTCGGTTTCTTCCATTCCTTGCGCCAGTGCTTTCGTATTGATTGTAACGCCAAGCTTTTTCAGCTTGCGCTCGACCAGACGAGGCATGTCAGGCTCAAAGCCTGGCAAGATTTGGTCAGAACCTTCCAAAATGGTTACCTTGGTACCAAACTTGGCGAAAACAGTACCCAGCTCGATTCCAATGTAGCCGCCGCCAATCACCACGAGGCTTTTTGGCAGTTCAGTCAGAGCAAGTGCTTCTGTCGAAGACAGGACACGCTTGCCAAATGGGAACGCTGGCAATTCGATCGGACGAGACCCTGTCGCGATGATGCAGTGCTCAAAACGATAGCGGTTTACATCGTAGCCGTGGAACACACGTACTTCGTTTTCGCTAACAAACAGTGCTTCGCCAGGGATCACTTGAATTTTGTTGCCTTTGAACAGGGAGCCTACACCACCAGTCAATTGTTTGACGATGCCGCCTTTCCACTCCTGAACTTTTGCAAAATCTACCTTTACGTTTTCCATCGTAATACCCATGGATTCCGTATGTTGTGTATGCTCGTAAGTGTGAGCAGCATGGATCATCGCTTTGGATGGGATGCAGCCTACATTCAAGCATACGCCACCCAATTCTCCTTTTTCCACTACCGCAACCGTTTTCCCCATTTGGGCGGCACGAATGGCCGCCACATATCCGCCGGGACCTGCACCGATTACAAGCACATCTACCTCTGTAGTAAATTCACCTACTACCATAGCTCTTTACCCCTCCATGACGAGCAGCGTTGGGTTTTCCAGAAGCTGCTTCACGTAGTTGACGAAACGCTGTGCTGGTTCGCCATCAACCAAGCGGTGGTCAAAGCTCAGAGAGAGATGCAGCATTTGGCCAACCACAATTTCTCCATTTTTCACAACTGGTTTTTCGCTAATACGGCCAACACCCAGGATCGCTACTTCTGGATAGTTAATGATCGGTGTAAAGAACATGCCGCCTGCAGAACCAATATTCGTAATGCTGAAGGTTGAACCTTTCAGCTCGTCCGCGCTAGCTTTGCGGTCACGAGCTTTTTTCGCCAGCTCTCCGATTTCACCTGCGATTTGGAAGATCGACTTGCTGTCAGCCGCTTTTACTACTGGTACAAGCAGGCCCTCATCAGTCGAAGCCGCGATACCGATGTTGTAGTATTTTTTATAGATCACTTCTTGTTTTTCATCGTCGATCGAAGCATTCAGCTCAGGGAACTTTTTCAGACCCGCCACTACCGCTTTCACGATCATTGGCAAGTAAGTCAGCTTCACTCCACGCTCTTCAGCAAGAGGTTTCGCTTCTTTGCGCATAGCTACGAGAGCCGTAACATCCACTTCATCAAAGATCGTTACATGCGGAGCTGTGTACGCAGATTTTACCATCGCTTTGGCAATCGCTTTGCGGATGCCTTTCAGTGGAACGCGCTCTTCGAGTTCGCCAGCTTGTGATGTGTAGTGTACAGTTGGTGCTGCTGCCGCTTGCGCTACACCTGTAGCCGCTTGCACTTCTGCTGCCACCGGAGTAGCTGCTTCTGTTACTGTTTCTGCTACCGTAGTTGCTACCGCAGCTACTGCGCCGCCAGATACAAAACGATCTACGTCATCGCGCGTGATGCGACCCAATTTTCCTGTACCAGGAACAGATGCCAGTTGAACGCCTTTTTCGCGCGCGTATTTACGTACAGAAGGAGTAGCCAATACATGCTTGCGATCAACAGGAGCCGCTACAGCTGTTGCAGCCTGCTGTACCATTGGAGTTTCCAACGATTGGTTGGCATTGGCGCTTACTTGAGAGCCAATATCGCAACCTGGTTCCATTTTGTCTGCAGCCGCTGGAGCAGGAGCCGCCTCAGCTGCGTGTGAATCGCCATGTCCGTGATCTGGGAGGTTTGGAATTTCGCCTTCCACATCAAAGTCGATTAAAGGATCGCCTACTACGGAAACAGTTCCCTCGGTTACTTTCAGTTCAACAACTTTCCCTTTTACAGGCGATGGAACTTCCACAACCGCTTTGTCATTTTGTACTTCCATAATGACTTGGTCTTCTTCTACGGAATCCCCTGGCGCTACGTGCCACTTGACGATTTCGCCTTCATGGATACCCTCACCGAGCTCCGGGAGTCTGAATGTAAAACGACTCACAGTATCTCCTCCTTATAAACACTTCGCCGTATTTTCAACCGATATTTGCCAAAAGAAGGCGGAAAGCTCTCAACTTTTCCGCCATTATGTCCAATTCTGATTAGAAATCAAGCACTCTTGTCAAACCATCCACTACGCGCTTCACGTCAGGCAGCCAAACGTCTTCTGCTTGCGCAAATGGATAAACGGTATCCGGTGCTGTAATGCGCAGCACTGGCGCTTCCAAGTGAAGAATCGCGCGCTCGTTGATTTGTGCGATGATTTCTGCTGCGACACCAGAAGTTTTTTGAGCTTCTTGTACCACGATGGCACGGTTTGTTTTCTTCACAGAAGCAACGATGGTATCAATATCGAGCGGGCTGATGGTGCGCAGGTCGATCACTTCTACCTTTGCTCCACGAGCTTTCTCGATTTCTTCAGCAGCTTTCAGGCTGGTATGCACCATCGCACCATAGGTGATGATGGTAACGTCGCTACCTTCTTTTACAACGTTTGCTTTACCAAGCTCAATTGTGTATTCGCCCTCTGGAACTTCTTGACGGAAAGAGCGGTACAGCTTCATGTGCTCGAGAAAAACAACCGGATCGTTGTCGCGAATAGCTGCGATCAGGAGTCCTTTTGCATCATAAGGGTTGGAAGGGATCACTACTTTCAAACCTGGCGTTTGCATCATCAAGCCTTCCAGGGAGTCAGCATGCAGCTCAGGTGTTTTCACTCCGCCACCAAATGGAGAGCGGAATGTGATTGGGCTCGAGAAGCGACCGCCGGAACGGTAGCGCATACGGGAAGACTGGGATGCAACAGCATCGAATGTTTCAAATACAAAACCAAAGAATTGAATTTCAGCTACAGGACGGAATCCGTTGATGGAAAGTCCGACAGCCAGACCGCCAATTCCGGACTCAGCTAGTGGCGTGTCAAAAACGCGCTGTTCGCCAAACTCAGCTTGCAGACCTTCTGTTGCACGGAATACCCCGCCGTTTTTTCCTACGTCTTCACCGAAGACAAGTACAGATTCATCACGTTTCAATTCAACGCGCATTGCATCCGTAATGGCTTGAACCATTGTCATTTGTGCCATGGCTTATTTCGACTCCTTCGCCAGGAATTCTGCCTTTTGCTCTTCGAGTGCAGGCGGCAGTGTCTCAAACATTACATCAATCAGTTCCGTTACTTTCATTTTCGGAGTTTCGTCCGCTTTTTTGATCGCGTCAGCAACAGCTGCTTTCGCTTCTTCGATTACCGCTTCTTCGTCCTTTTCGTTCCAAAGTCCTTTGGATTCGAGGAACTTGCGGAAGCGGATCAGTGGATCGCGCAGTTCCCACTCGCTTTGCTCTTCACCAGTACGGTAACGGGTTGGATCGTCACCAGCCATAGTATGAGGACCATAACGGTAAGTCAGTGCTTCGATCAGGGTAGCCCCTTCTCCGTTCACACCGCGCTCTTTTGCTTGTTGTACTGCGTAGTAAACAGCCATGATATCCATACCATCGATGCGTTCGCTAGCAATACCGGCAGCAGTTGCTTTAATGGCGATGTTTTCGGAAGCTGTTTGTTTTTCAAACGGCAAGGAAATCGCATATCCGTTATTTTGAGAGAAGAAGATCACAGGTAGCTTGTATACCCCTGCAAAGTTCATACCTTCGTAGAAATCACCTTGGGAAGTTGCGCCGTCACCAAAGTAGTTGATGGCAACCCGCTTTTCGCCACGCAGCTTGTAACCCATCGCAACACCTGTTGCTTGTGTACATTGTGCAGCGATAATGATTTGTGGCATCAGAACGTTAACACCTTCAGGAATTTTTCCGCCCTCGATGTGACCACGGGAGTACAAAAACGCTTGATGCATCGGGTATCCGTGCCATACCATTTGCGGAATATCACGGTAGCTTGGCAGGATGAAATCTTCTTTGGAAAGTGCAGCCTCGGAACCGATCATGCTTGCTTCTTGACCGGCTACTGGCGCGTAGAAGCCCAAACGACCTTGGCGGTTCAAGCTAATCGCACGTTGGTCCCATACACGGGTAAATACCATTTTACGCATCAGTTCACGCAATTCATCATCGGAGAGCTTAGGCATCAAGTCAGGACGAACAACCGTTCCATCCGGTGCAAGAATTTGCAGCGGGGTGTTGTTCTCTGTTTGTTCAACAGCAGTGGTTACGCTCATCACATTCACCTCGTCACTGGAATAAGGGGCTTTCGGTATCCACTCTCGCTAGCCCTTTAACTGAGCAACTGCTCGATGAATAGGGATCGGAAGTGGCGTCGAAAGTAACCCTGAAAGAAGAAGAAAACTTATATCGTGCAAGAAAGGGCTTACAGCGCCGTTTGCACCACCCTGTTATACTGCAGACATGCGTCTGTTTAATGTGTTATAGTATTGATATTACAGGGTTTATTTCCTCTCTGTTATCATTTACTATAGTATCTGTATCAGTTTTTATCAAGGGTTAGTTTTGTTTTTTTACAAACACGGAGGTAGGAACCGATGTCTGATTATGTAAAAAGAACAATTAGGAAAGAAGAAGTGCCTAGCATCCATGTAGACACTCCCCGCTCCGTCAAAGTGTATCTACCACCCGGATATAATGAGCTTCTTTCTTATCCCGTCGTCTATTGTCAGGATGGAAATGACTTCTTTACGATGGGAAGAATAGCGACGATCGCAAACCAGCTTATTTTGGAAGAAGGGATTGATCCCTTCCTCATTGTTGGCGTATCAGTCGACAGGAGCAAACGAACCAGTGAGTATTCCCCGATTGGTTCAAGAAATGCCGCATACAAACGCTTTTTTACAGAAGAATTGATCCCCTTCATTGAAGATCGATACCCTGTCAGGAGCGAACCTCATTCACGTGTGTTGGCCGGAGACTCCTTGGGGGGAACCGTTGCCCTTCATCTCGCGCTAGAGCACCCTGACCTCTTCACACAAGTCCTTGCCTTATCAGGAGCCTTTTTTCAAACCACATTGGATGAAATTGACCGTCAAGTCTCATTAAACTGGTTGCGTATCTGGATGGTTGTCGGGCTTGATGAAACAGCAGTAGAGACACATATGGGCACCTTTGACTTTGTCCAGTGGAATCGCAGCGCAAAAGACGCATTGCTCTCAAAACAGACTGACCTTACCTATCGAGAGAAACTGGGAAATCACGTCTGGGGATTATGGCAAAAGGAATTGCCCGACGCACTCCGCCACTTTTTCCCTGCTCCTCGCTTGTAGGATCAGCAAAAGTCATCCACTAGTACAATCCGTTGATTTCTTTAATGTCTTCATATCCGTAGTAACGGCCATCCGCCATGTAGATTCCTTGGTGGGTGGCTTTGTCAATTTCTCCCGCTACCTGATGGGTGTCATTCAGAACGATATTGACAATTTTGCTCTCATCGCGCTTCATCTGATTTTGAATCCGTTGACGTTCTTTGGCCGATATCATGTTCATCCCTCTTTTCCCCTAGGCTCTGATAGCTATAGTATCTCTTTGGCCGTTTGGATTTACACACTCGGGGGACACAAAAGCCCCTCCCTCACGAAAATGCGAGGAAGGGGCAGTTTTTTTTGCTAACGCTCAATCGTTGTGTATTTAAAGTCTTTTCCGCCAAACGAATTAATCAAAAATCCTTTTACCTTGTCATTTTGAATGTATGGCCACGCTCCGTAGTAAATCGGGGCAATCGGCATTTCTTCCATGAGAATGCTTTCGGCCTCAAGCATGATCGCCTTGCGTTTTGCCGGGTCCATTTCCAGATAGCTTTGGACGATCAGCTCCCGATAACGGGCATTCTCCCAGGCAGCATCATTGGTTCCAACTGTTTTATCCTTGAACATTTCCAGGAAGTTGATCGGGTCATTGAAATCAGCTGACCAGTTTCGATACGCGAACTGGTAATTTTTAGAGCGCTTGTTTTGCAAAAACACCTTTTCTTCCAGTCCGCTGATATTGACGTCTACGCCCAGATTGCGTTTCCATTGATCCTGAAGCGCTACTGCCAGCTTTTTCTGACGATCGTCTCCGGAGCCATAAGTATAGTTCATCTCTGGCAAGTCAGTTAAGCCCAGCTCTATGAGGCCCTCCGCCAGCAATTCCTTTGCTTTCACCGGATCTTCCTTGAAGTAATCGTTTCCGCTGAACTCCATAGACGGCGGTACCCAGGCATAGGCAGCAGGAACCTCTGTCTGCACAATTCCGTCCACCAATGGCTGGCGCTGGATCGCATACGAAAAGGCTTGTCTGATCTTTTTGTTGGTAAACGGGGGTTTCGTGGTATTAAAAGTGACAGCAACTGTGTTCGGATATGGTGAGATCACCAGCTTGCCTTCCTCCTGCAAGCCCGGGATCACGTCTGCCGGAAGCGTGTACGCCGGGTAACCGCCCCAGTCCAAATCGCCTGACTCAAACAAAGCTTGCGCCGTATTCGTATCGGTAATCATGCTCGATACGATCTTGTCCAGCTTGACCGCATCCTTGTCGTGATACTTTTCGTTTTTGACAAGGACGAGCTTGTTTTTATGCTCCCACAGTTCCATTTTGAAAGGGCCGTTTCCTACGTAGTTTTCCGGAGAAGATGCCCAGTTAGGATTTGCCTCCACTGTTTTCTGATGCAGCGGGAACAATGTCGGGAAGGCCGTCAGCTCATAAAAGAATGGTGCTGGTGAATTGAGCCGCACCTCAAGGGTAAGGTCATCCACAGCCTTCACGCCGACCTGGTCGCGGGTTGCTTTTCCTGTGTTGAACTCTTCTGCTCCTTTAATAAAAAACAGCATGTAGGCGTACTCCGCTCCTGTTTCCGGGTCCAGGTTTCGCTTCCATGCATATTCAAAATCGTGCGCAGTAACCGGTTCCCCATTGTTCCAGTGCATGTCTTTCTTCAGCTTGAAGGTATAGGTCAGTAAATCTGGTGAAACCGAGTAGCTTTCGGCTGCGGCGTTGGCAATTTTTCCATCGGGACCATAGCGCGTCAAGCCTTCAAAACAGGCTGTAATGACATCAAAGGATGTGCCGTCAGAGGCGAGTCCCGGGTCAGCTGTAGGTGGTTCTCCCCCGTCTGCATTCCAATTCAATACCATCTCTTGCGACTTTTCTTGAGTGGGCTGTGTCGTATTTCCGTCTGAAACAGCGGAATCACTCGTACTACATCCAGCCAAAACCTGAAAAACCAGAAAACAACTCAAAAATACACTCATTCTTTTATTCAATTCTACAATCCTCCCTACTAAATAGTACGTCCTCAGGTTGACTGATTGATAAGCCCGTTGATTCACTACTACTCTAACGCAAGAAAGTGTGCACCCCTACTGAGGGGATGTAACCGCTCCAAGAAGGTCTTCCACGATTTCAAGTACACGCGTGACGTTCTCTTCGCTAATATGCCGATGTGTTGTAAACCGGATCACATATTCATCAAAATCGACAGCAAGTACCCCTCTGTTTTCAAGCCGCTTCAGGAAATCGACCGCCGTCACCTGGATAGACTCTGTATGCACCAAAACAATATTGGTATCGACTGGTTCTACTTCCAAGGACAGCTTGGCAAGCCCATCAGCCAGCTGCTTGGCTCGATCATGGTCCTCTTCGAGACGATCTGTCATCTGAGTCAGTGCGAGAATACCCGGAGCAGCAACAAACCCTACCTGGCGCAGTCCGCCACCCAGTTTCTTTCTCCACCATCTTGCTTCTTCGATAAAATCACGATCTCCTGCTATAATCGAGCCTACTGGGGCACTCAAGCCTTTTGACAGACAAATCTGAACAGTATCGGCGTAACGGCTCAGCTCAGATACATCCACACCCAGGGCCACGGCCGCATTGAACAGACGAGCGCCATCGAGATGAACAGGAACCTGATACTTTTGGGCGACATAATAGACACTCTTCATCTGATCTACTGTGACGACTGCTCCCCCCGCCCGATTGTGGGTATTCTCGAGACAAATCAGCTTCGTCCGTGGAAAGTGTATATTTTTACCTCGAATGGCTTTCTCCACATCTTCAGCTCGCAAGGCCCCGCGCACGCCTGTTAAGGTACGAGTCTGTACACCAGCTAAAGCCGACATGGCGCCACCCTCATAATAAAAAATGTGAGAGTCTGCCTCTACGACCACCTCATCTCCATTCACACAGTGCGTGAGAACGGCTACTTGATTGCCTTGAGTTCCGCTCGTTACGAAAAGGGCGGCCTCTTTACCGAGACATTCTGCAGCCATTTCTTCCAAGCGATTTACGGTTGGGTCCTCTCGATAAACATCGTCCCCAACTTCTGCTCCCGCCATGGCGCGAATCATCGCTTCCGTTGGTTTCGTTACCGTGTCGCTGCGCAAATCCAGCTTCATGATTGCCTCTCTCCCCTTATCTCTTTCAGATGATTAACACTTTCAACATTGCATCTGTATTTCCCTCTTTGCTAATATGAGAGAGACACTTACATACGTTAGGAGACTTGCCCCATGAAAGTAAAAATTACGCGCAATGCAGCGAAACAATTAACAACGATTATGGAACAAGAAGAAGACAAAGATTTGAAACTGCGCGTATACATTACTCACGCGCACGGTGACCATGCGCACTATGGCCTGGCATTGGACAAGCCGACAGAAGAAGACGAGGTAATCTCCACTGACAAAGATATTGATGTTATCGTAAAGAAGGATGAGCCTCTACTGGATGGCATTATCCTCGATTACTTGTTCCTCCCACAAGAAGGTTTTGTTATCACGAACCCTTCCAAAGGAAATACTGGCGATCACTAAGAAAAAATAATGCATGCACCCCCTGCCATTCTTATCTCGGCCGGGGGTTTTTTGCTGTCATCGCTATTCTTTTGTGTACATCTCCGTCGGTAATTCACGTAAAAGTGGTGTTTCACTTCCATGCAGATGACTCATGACCAGGCGATGTACCGGACGTGTCATTGCCACATAGAGCAGCTTGGCATCCCACTCATTGTCCAAATACGTATCCACATCCAGCAGGATCACCACGTCAAACTGCAAACCTTTGGTCAGGTAAGCCGGCATCACGATGGCACCACCAGGAAACTGGTTGTCTTTGCTGCTAAGCAAGGTCAGATTCGGGATGGTGTCCTGTAAGCCTTTGAATGCCTTCTTGCTTGCTCCGATTGTTTTGGTCACAATCGCAACCGTCTTGAAACCCTCTGCGGTAAATTCATTGACTCTGCTGGAAATATCGCTCCACAGCTCCGTTTTCGTGGCTGGAGTCACCATGATTGGTTTATCTCCATGTCGGAGCACAGGCTTTGCAAGCACGGTTTCCGGCAATTCAATTTGCCGCAATACTTCGTTTGCACACTTCATAATCTCAATGGTAGAACGATAGCTTTGGGACAGCGTGAAGTAGGAAGGACGCAGCACATCGAAGATTCCCTGCGTCAACTCTTCCCATGCATGGATTCCTCGATAGCTATGAATGCCTTGAGCGATATCGCCAACAATGGTTAACGAATGTCGTTTTGTTGCCAATGCAATCACGGCGATCTCCAGTGCACTCAAATCCTGTGCTTCGTCTACTACGGTGTGGTCAAAGTGTTCCGCCTTGTCCATTCCCTCAATCAAATGATGTAAGTATAAGATCGGCGCGATATCCTCCGCTTCCATACGCTCCTCGGATAATATAGCTGTAGAGGACTCGACAACATCGTCAATCACTTCATCTCCCACTTCCGATGGAATCAGAAGGCGAAGCAACTCTTTGCTGCTCATTATTTCACGATACGCCGCGAATGTTTCCAGTCGGGGAAAAGAAGTCAGGTAAGTATCGAGGATTTGTTCGAGCATTTTTTCAAACTTGGCCAATCCTGCTTTATCCAGATCCATTTTCTTTTCACGTAAATGAGAAAATAGCTGCTTGTTCATTTCCTGCTTAAGATGTTTGCGTAAGGAATCTAGACGCCTGTGGTATGGCATATTGGAAAAATGCTCAAAAAAGCTTTGACGAATAAAATCTCCCGGAATAGAAAATACCTGTTTTGTCTTATTGTACAAGAAGCTCAGTTTCTTAAAAGGAATCCTCGTCTCGATCACGTAATCGATATATTTTTGCAAAGCAACCCGGCAGGCAAGTGAGCCTTTGAACCGCAACCGGTGACGTGCGATCTTCTGTTGCCTTTCATCCTGCCCTTCTTCAAAAAATAGTTGCAGAGGTTTATCTGGACTAATAATCCGCCAGCCTTTTGGCATCAACGGTTTAACAAGCCGCGCCGCCCAATCCACAAAAGTGGCTTGCTGTACGTCATCAACCCCTAGCTCAGGCAAAACCTCAGATATGTAAGTAAGGAACATTCTATTGGGCGCGAAGACCATAAACTTTTTAGACATCATAGAGTCCTGGTAGTTGTAGATCAAATAGGACAACCGATGCAATGCAATCGTTGTTTTCCCGCTGCCCGCAACCCCTTGGACTACAATCGGTCTTTCTTTTTCGGCCCGGATAATATCATTTTGCTCAGACTGAATGGTAGCGACAATATCTTTGAGCCTGCTGTCATTTGCCTGATTTAGATTGGCAGCCAGAAACTCGTCAATGAAGCCTTCTTGCAAAAAATCGTCTGGATGCCCCATCTCTCTGTTAATCGTCTCTTTTACCGCGCCATCATATATCCCTGTAATTTTTCCGTCCTCAATCGCAAAATTACGCTTTAGCGTCACTTCTCCGCGAACGATTTCTCTCCCCATACGATAGAAAGCATCCTTACTCTCGCCCGAGTAGTACAAGCTAGCAATCGGAGCTCGCCAATCCACAACGACGGAGTCAAATGTATCACTGCGAACAATTCCCCGTTTGCCGATATAGACGCAATCTAGTTCATAGACCTCATCCTTCATGAAATCGACGCGACCAAAGTAGGGCTTGTCGCGCCCATGGTCCTCTAGATAGCGCAAATCCTTCGCCTTGTTATAGTTTACAACCTGTTTTACATAATCATCGGTCGCTTCCCTGATTTCTTCACGCAATTGCGTAATCTCACTGTCAATTACAGAAATAGTTTCGTCCAGTTTATTTTGTTCCCGTTCATATTCGCGGTGCTGGGTACTCACACCCATCCCCCCTCTCACGTCATCAGTTGACCTTAACACGTCATTGAAATTGTCGGGCAATCCATACTCCTGCCGCGCAAGACAATAATCCAACAATCAGACTAAGCAAGGCATACAAGATCCCCCGCATAAACTGTCCTTCTCCCCAAAAAGAGACGACTTCTAAGGAAAACGTGGAAAAAGTCGTGAATCCTCCCATCACGCCTGCTGCAAATAATAAATAGAGTTCTGGTGAGAGAATGCCCTTCTCTTTTCCTAAAACCGATAGGATGCCGATTAAAAAAGAACCGAGTATATTAGCTAACCACGTACCTAACGGCAATCCGGGTTGATTTGCCAAGAGCGAAAGCCCGTAGCGAAAAAGCGAACCAAATGCCCCTCCGATTGCTACCGCTACCCACGCCATCCCAAACCCTCCCTCGAAATAGCTCACGCGGAACAAAAAGACACCCCAGCGTCAAGCAAGGATGTCTGTTGTATTCTTACAGTAATCTTACTGTTTTGGATTATTTTCTTCAAGGTCTTCCACATAACGGATGGAATCCAAATTCGCTTTCAGCGAAAGCTTTACTGCGTCGATGTACTTTTGACGAAGTGCTTTTTGTTCCGATTTTTCCTCTTCGGACAAACCAACCTCGCGAGATTTTTTGGACAATTCATTAATGCGTTTGATTTCTGCGTCAGATACCAAAGCTGGTTCCTCCTACTCTATAGTAATGCCGTTTCATTATACCATATCGTCGGCATCACGCAAGCTATGGAAGGTTACTCTGACACTGGAATAATGAGCGTCTGTCCAGGATAAATGAGAACGCCGTCCAGGTCATTCGCCTTTTTAATCGCTATGATGAGTTCATTCACATCCATTTTGGCTTCCTCTTTGTGGTGAACAGCAATAGACCACAAACTGTCGCCCGAGCGAACTGTCACTTCTTTTCCATGCAGTTCCATCGAATCACCAGAAGCAAACACCAGTTCGGTTAGTAAGTAAAAAAAGAGAGCAAAAGTAGCTAGAAATAAAAGTGCTTGTCCCCTAGTTATGCCGAATCGCCCGCGGTTAACTGTCTGTTCTTCAAAACGGTTATGAATGGTCATCACAGTCATGATTATTCCCTCCTGCAAACATACGTTCCTTTTGTTGTTTTCATCATAAATGAGAACATACGTTCATGTCAACAAAATAATCGAACTTATGTTTGTCGAACGCAAGCTCCCATGGTATAATATAGGAAAATATGTTCGAGAAAACTGAGGTGTCTTATATGTCGAAACTATCCAGCCGGCAACAAGCCATTATTGATTTCATTCGTAAAGAAGTTCGAGACAAGGGCTACCCACCTTCTGTTCGAGAAATCGGCGAAGCTGTGGGACTCGCATCCAGCTCTACCGTACACGGCCACTTGGCCCGTCTAGAGAAAAAAGGTCTCATCCGAAGAGACCCTACCAAACCTCGCGCTATTGAATTACTCTCGGAAGAAGATCGTTTTCAAGATAATTTTGAAGACTCCGTTGTTCGTGTGCCTGTCATTGGAAAAGTAACAGCAGGGCTGCCGATTACAGCGATTGAGGATGTGGAGGAATATTTTCCTTTGCCTGAAAACATCGTGACATCGGACAAGGTGTACATGCTTCGTATTTCCGGAAACAGTATGATTGATGCTGGTATTCTCGACGGCGACTACGTGATTGTCCGTCAGCAGCATGTTGCCAACAACGGTGACATCGTCGTCGCCATGACAGAGGAAGACGAAGCGACCGTCAAACGTTTCTTTAAAGAAAAGAACCACTTCCGTCTCCAGCCTGAAAATGCAACGATGGAGCCGATCATTTTAGACAACGTTTCCATCCTGGGTAAAGTCATTGGCGTATACAGACTGATTCACTAATAAAAAAAGGGCAGCCGAAGCTGTCCTTTTTTTGTCGCCACTATTTTTCACTTATCCAGCTAAAGGGCAATAAAGAACCAAATGATCATGGTTACTTGCAGCACGACCTTGACCACAGCGCTGCCGAGAAAACCGATCAGTGACCCAAATCCTGCTTTTACCGCTTTTTCTATCGGCTGCTTCTGGGCGAGTAATTCTACCAGCACAACAAGCACGAATGGCAGAATCAGCATGCCGAACGGTGGAAACAAGAAGATCCCCAGAAAAATACCCACGGCAGCTGCAACCGAGGACCATTTCGACCCGCCATATTTTTTCACGAAATACATATTTGTCAGCAGATCCGCCCCATACAACAAAATACTGAGTACAGCCATTCCCCACCAGAACGAAGCTGGTAAACCCGCACCTGGTTCCGCGATAACAAAGTGATAGAGCAGAAATCCGCCCCAAAGCAAGATCGTATCCGGCAATACAGGCATAAAAATACCGGCAATGCTCAACGCGAACAAAGCCACTACGATAATCCACAGAAAAATTTCCATTCTCTGCACTCCCCTCTGTTTCATATACGACTAATTACCGATTTCGTTGCACTCTCTTTTCATTCTCGCTACAATAAGTTTTTGAAGACGTAATACTTTGATTTTTGCCCTATCTCATTTATTTGAAACGGAGGGACTCTTTTGAGCGACTGGCTCGACCTTTCTTATTTGCGTACAGGAACCAATCGACAAAGGCAGGCATGGGAAGCGATCCAGCAGACTGGCATTATGGCACTGCTGCAGCCGTACACTCCTGTATTGGCTGGCACGATCCCGCTTTGCATTGATAGGGATGACAGCGACCTGGATATTATCTGTGAATGTCATCACCTTGAGGACTTTGAATCGAAAGCACGAACCGTTTTCGGCGAGTCGCAGGGGTATGCAGAACAACGACTCACAATTAACCAGGTACTCACCAGTGTGATTCAGTTTTTTGACGCCGGCTTTTGTTTTGAATTGTTCGCACAGCCTGTTCCTGTCACGAAACAGAATGCCTATCGTCATATGGACATAGAAGCCCGGTTACTCTCGTTAGGCGGTCCAGATGCCTATCGTGAAATTCGCCGACTCAAGCAGCAAGGTATCAAAACGGAGCCCGCTTTTGCCATTTATTTTGACATCCCCGGCGAAGATCCTTACCAAGCGTTGTTAGAGTTAGAACCATTCACCGACACAGAATTACGTACTCGACTCCGTAACATAAAAACCTCGTAGCCAGGCTTCGGGTCACGAGGTTTCCACTCCGTAATGCGCTTTATTTTTTAGCAGTTCACGAATATTGCCCAGATAAGGCATTGGTGCTTCGGCTTCTGCAATTGTTTTCCACGTAATCTCCTGAATTTCCGAATCGGTTGTTCCCATCTCTCCGCCGATGATCTCTCCTCGAAACGTAATGAAGGTTACGTGCTCTTCGTTAATAACTTTTTCGCTTACATGCAAAAGATCGCTAACCTCAACATCGAGCCCCGTTTCTTCCTTTACCTCACGTACCGCTGCCTGATTCAGCATTTCCTGATGCTCTCGCTTTCCACCAGGAAGACTCCAGAACTTCTCATTTTTTACGGTTAAGACTTTGTCCATGGCCTCGCTGTAAAGTAGTACATATACGACATCTACATGTATGACGTACACATTCATTCCTCCTGAACGATCTTCATGTTTACTAGTTCTGCCTGCCAAGCAACTGAAAAAAGTCATCTACTATCTGGGAATACATGATGTCGGTGTATTCGGAAATGCTTCTGCCTTCTCCACCAAATTGATAGGTTCCATCAGCTCGTACAGAAGGGGCTTTTGCTGTTTCAACTGTAAACCAGCTTTGTTTTTTAATCGCAGCAATCGGTCCTATATCATAGATCGCTCTTTCTCCTTTATTCATATCCACAAGCAATTGGTGCAGGTATTCCCCGATGGCTCCATTTCCCTTGACGAAAGCTTCTGATTGACTTACCGAAGCGTTCAGTTTACTACAGACACCTGCTGCTATGATCCAGTGAAATTCAATAGGAGACGCAAGCAGAATACGCAAGGCCTCTACATCATTCATCGCATTATATTTTTTCCCGTCAGTAGGCCAAGCTCCCCCGCCTAACCAAAACAATTTGATTTTTGAAAAAGACTCTGGCTTTTTTAGATACGCCGCCGCCACATTTGTCAGAGCAGCAATAGATACGACATGAAGATCATCTATGGATTCAGCCTGCTCTGAATTCTTAAAACACATGCGAGTCTAAATAAGCCATCATCTCGTTTTGAAATTGTTCCTTGTTATCGTCATAGATATTAACATGCTTCACAGTGAAACCGAGGTGACGGAGTATTTCAAGCTCGATTTTTTCCCTTTCTTCTAAAAACTGAACTAAGCCAGGTACACCCTTTAGACCATGCTTTTTGGCGTACCCACGTTCCATACAATATTTGGAGACACCTTCTATCCATTCTTTTGATCTCTCGTGGATTGCTCTCTCAAAAGTGGCTTCGGTGGATTCATGTTGAAGGTAAATAACGATCGGATTCAGTTTCCTTATCGTTTGGGATATGTTTTGTATATGTTGGAAGATTTGATGTTTTTCCGGGCCATAACGGGCCATTAGAGTTACGACGGGATTTTGCAGGAAACAGCACTCTAGAACTATGACTTCATCTTTCTCATGCTGCACTGTGGCAAAATGATCCCAAAGCTCCAGGACCACTTTACAATGCAGATATTGCGAAAGGTCTCCATTATAAATATCGCTTGATTGAAGCCGTGCCCATAATTCTTCTGGAATCACATGTTCATTCTTTCGTTTCATTTTTAAGAAAGGGATTAAAAAATAGCTTCCTATTCTGTAAGTCATTTTCCTTATTTGCTCTGATTCATCTGGATAGGACTCCAATATTTCATCATACCCGGCATGCGAAAAACACGATACATGGTCAGGATCAACTGGATGATCGAGGCATCCTTCCGTATATAAACGTGACTTTATTTTTCTTTGTTCCAAAGTATTTTGAATGAAGGTCGCGGTCGTTGTCTTACCTGCCCCCCATGTTCCTTCAACTAAAATCAATTTAGTTGTCATATGTACCTCACTTTTTGTTGATATCTCAATAATAGAGTCATTAAACAAATTCACTCCGAACAAACAACCGAATAAATGAATAGACCTCTAACGGGAGGTCGTTATTTTTTTCTGATTTATTTTAATGAAAAGCAAAGCCCACCAAAGAAGGATGCACAAGTAACCGATCATCACGAAGAGGGACCACGGTGAGTTATGTTGTAATTCCTGAAAGAAATGACTGAATTCATTGAGCCCCTCTGCCCTGCCTATACTGCTTCCCAGACTGATGATCGGAATTGAAACGGTATATAGGCTCACAATGAAGGAAAACATGATCATTTTTTTCTGAAAGAGACTACGTATGGCAGCGACTAACGTCATGAACATGATCAAATAATAGATGATCCATAACCAAAACGGAAGGGTTTCTGAACTCATTGACTCGCCCCCCTATTTTTTATTTCGGATATAACATATTTTAACAGATACCAGACCTGCAATCCAGAAAACGTGCAGTTAACTATCCTGTAAATGTGTCAAAAACAGTAAAAAAAGAGGAGTCGCAAATGCGCTCCCCGCTTCTATCTCGTTCCAGGGCCTCACCTACACCGCATGATTCGTCTTCCATTTCTCATCTTCCTTTAACTGCTTCCGGTAAACGGCTCTAGACAGCCAAATACTCAGTTCGTACAAAAGCAGCAGTGGAATCGTCACCAAAATCTCCGTAACGAGTTCCGGCGGCGTCAAAATGAACGTCACAACTGTTAATCCGAAATAAGCGAAGCGGCGCATCTTTACTAGCACCATCGGATTCAGAATACGCAGACGGGTCAGAAACATGACAACAATGGGAAGTTCGAACAGCACCCCTATCGGTATGACTAACTGAAACATAAAATCAAAATATGCAGCAATGCCATAATGAGGAGTCACACCCATTTGAGTTGACATCCCAGTCAAAAACTTCATCATCATAGAAAATACAATATAATATCCGAACAAAACACCGCCGACGAATAGGAAAAAAGCTATTGGAATAAAAAAGAGTGTCATTCGCCGCTCATGGTCATTCAATCCAACCGAAACAAATCGCCAGGTATGGTAGAGTGCAACCGGCAATGTCGCAACTGCGCCAACTAACATAGAAAACTGCATGTAGATGCGCAATGCGTCTGACGGATGGAGGGAAATGATCGGTACCCCTTCTTCCATCGGTACAAGCTTCAAATACTCGATGATGGGGCCAGCAAAATACAAGCCAGCGAGAAAAGTCATAACAAATACAGCCAATACCCAGACAATCCGTTTCCGCAGTTCCGACAGGTGTTTGACCACTGTCATCTGATCGTTGTCCCTCATAGAAATCTCCCTTGTAAGCGCTTAGGTCGCTTGAATCCGTAGTCTCTTGCTTTTTTGTATTTATAGTACACTGTTCTTCTTAGGCTGTAGAGAGAGCTGGCAAAAACGACCTATTTCCGTCACAAAAGCAAAGAGTTAAAATATGGCGGCGATGAGCGGTCAAGAACCTGAGTTCCAAGTCAAATGGAGCATACTGAAAAGCATTTCTAATCAATATGGTATTATTTAGTTTTAAAATGTGGTATTGTCCTAATAAATGGAATATACAAACAGATGATGCTTGGAGAGCCATTCGTTCGAGTTAATCCTGCTTATATATTGCTTACCGGATGAAAGAGTTCTTTAAACGTGCACTTACCTTTGTTTAATGGAGGTTATCTTTTGAATAGGAATCGAATGTTCATTGCAATACCATTAACGTTTTTAATAATAGCCGTAATCCTAATCACGTCTAAGGTTTCCTCAACAGGTGATCCAGTAGAAGAAGCTAGGCAGGCAATCACACTTTTCAAGTACGCCCAAGATACCAAGAACGTAGATGAGATGATTAAATATTCAAGAGATATTCGGTATAGGGATGATAGACAAAGGCATAAAGAGTATTACAAACTCTTTACTCAGGAGCCTGCTTCGATAATTAGTGTAGGAAGCGCAAAAGCTGTAGACAGTAATCTTGTAATGGCAGAAATTACTTACCAAGAAGACGGCAAGAACCACGAATTAACACTACCCGTCTATAAAATAGATGGACATTGGAAATTGGTGATCGGTATACCTGTACAACATCAAGCCAATTAAGCGGATCACTTAACAGATGGTCTCTACATTTGTAATAGTCGAGCCTCATAAGCGTGGATCATTTGGAGGTGCTTACCTGATGGAACCACTAATGGGATTTGTCTTGCTTGCTTTTATCGTCGCTCTTGTTTATCTCCTGTTGGATGCCTCCTCGAAGATCCACCTTCATTCATCAAAAAAATTTGATTTAATTTCTTGCATGTAACATGAAGACCTGCATATAATAAAATCATCAAAAAAAATTGATGAATGAGGTAGTACGTAATGACAGATATGAAACAGAAGTTGGAGCAATATGAAAAGAAATTCAAGGCTCTCGCTGATCAGAAACGCTTAGAGATCATGTATGAGCTTTGTCAGCGAGGTAAAACCTGCGTCTGTGATCTTACAGAAGTATTTGAAATGCCACAATCCAAATTATCGTATCATCTCAAAATTTTATTGGACGCAAACCTGATTGTTAAAGAGACAAAAGGTACGTGGAGTTATTATGACTTAAACGATGATGAAGTGAATCACCTCTTATCGGAGGAGCTTTGTTGTATTTTCAGGAAAACCGGTAAAGGAAGCTGCTGCTAATTTTTTTGAACCTTACATCAATTTTTTTTGATTAATAGTATAAAAATAAAGGGAGGATCATGAAATGAAGTATGTGCATGTTGGGATTAATGTAACGAATCTGGAGAAATCGATTGAGTTCTACCAGAAAGTATTCGGAGTAGAGCCTGTGAAAGTAAAGACAGATTATGCGAAATTCCTACTCGAAAGCCCGGGGCTTAACTTTACGTTAAATGTTCGAGATGCTGTTACTGGAAATCAAGTAAACCATTTTGGATTTCAAGTTGTAAGTGCAGATGAAATCGTAGCTCACAAAGAGCGCCTAGAAACGGAAGGCTTTTTCGCACGAGACGAGTTGGATACTACATGTTGTTATGCCGTTCAGGATAAATTTTGGGTTACAGACCCAGACGGCAATGAGTGGGAATTTTTTTATACAAAGTCTGACAGTGACGTTCATAAAATCGAATCAACCTCCTGTTGTGTAGATTCAGATACCGAAGTAAACCAAACTTGCTGTTAAGGCAAAAAGGAGTGTTTCATGAAACAACTTTCTTTTTTAGATCGATTTTTAACCCTGTGGATTTTCCTTGCCATGGCGCTCGGGATATTAATTGGGACTTTCTTTCCGTCTTTTACAGGCGGGTTAAATCATTTGCAAATAGGCACCACATCCATCCCTCTTGCCATTGGCTTGATTTTGATGATGTATCCCCCTTTAGCAAAAGTTCGCTACGAGGAGATGGGACGTGTTTTCAAAGACCGTAAAGTTCTTTTCCTGTCTCTTATTCAAAATTGGGTGATTGGCCCCATTCTAATGTTCTTGTTGGCCATCCTTTTCTTGCCAGATAAACCGGAATATATGGTAGGTCTGATTATGATTGGCTTGGCACGTTGTATTGCCATGGTGATTGTTTGGAATGACTTAGCAAAAGGAGATACAGAATATGCAGCTGGTCTTGTGGCATTCAATTCTGTGTTTCAAATGCTTTTCTTTTCTGTATATGCCTATGTGTTTGTCACCGTAATTCCAGAATGGCTTGGCATTCAAGGTGCAGTCGTTAATATTACCATGACAGAAGTAGCAAAATCGGTGTTCATCTATCTGGGTATCCCCTTTCTTGCGGGGATGCTGACACGCTTAACTTTAGTAAGGGCAAAGGGCAGACAGTGGTATGAGAAAGTGTTCATTCCAAAAATAAGCCCCCTCACGCTGATTGCTTTACTCTTTACCATCGTGGTCATGTTTTCCATCAAAGGAGAAAGCATCATAAGTGTACCAGTAGATGTCGTTCGTATCGCGATTCCACTTCTCATTTATTTCATCTTGATGTTCTTTATTTCTTTCTTCATGGGGAAGAAAATTGGTGCAAACTATCCAGTTACTACGACCCTTGCGTTTACTGCAGGCAGTAATAACTTTGAGCTGGCAATTGCTGTGGCCGTCGGTGTGTTTGGAATTCACTCGGGTGCCGCCTTTGCAGCTGTCATCGGGCCTCTTGTCGAAGTTCCTGTAATGATTGCATTGGTCAATGTAGCATTATGGTTCAAGCGTAAATATTTTGCCAACACGTATCCTAATTGAAGCGGAGATGGTGAGCACATTGGAAAGCAAAAAAACAATCTACTTCTTATGCACAGGAAATTCTTGCCGTAGTCAAATGGCGGAAGCATGGGGAAAGAAATATTTAGGTACCACGTGGAATGTCCTTTCTGCTGGGATTGAAGCCCATGGGGTCAATCCCAATGCCGTTCGAGCTATGCAGGAAGTTGGAATAGACATTTCTGATCAATCATCAGATGTAATCGATCCTGATCTATTAAATAAAGCGGATCTAGTCGTCACGTTATGTAACCATGCAGATGCTATTTGCCCAACAACACCTCCGCATGTAAAACGTGTCCATTGGGGATTTGACGACCCGGCCGGGAAAGAATGGTCTGAGTTCCAACGAGTTCGTGATGAAATTGGGGCCCGCATTCAGAAGTTTTCAGAAACAGGAGAATAATACTATTCCGATAGAAGAGCAGCCCCCGGGATTCCCGAGGGCCGTTTGTTTAACCTTTTGAATATCTCGATGAACTTTCTATACAACGTCACTCTCCAATTTAAAATTGCCTTCCTCTACTTTCCGTTTTGATTTTTCCCTAGCTACCTCGATATCCTTCCAAAGATCTTCTACATGAGCTTCCACCGGCTTAAGATATCCTGCAACAAACATCACAAGGAAGGCAATGATGGTTCCATAAATTCCACTTGACCAGCCATACTCACCAATAAATGCAGGATTTGCCACACTGAGATACATAGACATCGTTGTTCCAATCAAAATGGCAGCGATTGCCCCCTCTTTATTGGCACGCTTCCAATAGAGTCCGAGCAAAACTACCGGAAAGAGCATGATAATCCCCTGATAACTCAATAGCGCAATAAAAATCAGCTTGCCGTTGTCAACGGTAGCCATCGCCAAGGCCAATAATCCAAGGATAACAACAGAAATTCTTGCGATCTGTAACGCTTTTTGATCTGATATTTTCCGGTTAATCACTTTGGCAAGATCACTTGAGATCGAGGTGGACATCGCTTGGATGATTCCCGATACTGTTGATACGCTGGCAGCCATAATGAGAACGCTCATTAAAGCAAGAGGCAGTGGGCCAGCTTCATTCGCAATCCACATATAAGCTTCTTCCGGATGAGTTCTGGGGTACTCCATCGAATGCATGACCTGTCCAAGGAATGTAAATGATGCCCAAAATATGATTCCTAAAATTGGAGCCAAAAGAGTTGACTTTTTAACCGCCCTTAAGCTCTCCGCTGCAAATAACTTGTTATAAACCCAAGGCCACATGAACCCGCCTAATCCACTAGCTACGATAATGGATGTCCAGTAAGGGGTGGGAGGATTCCATCCGGGTCCGGGGTAAGTCAGTACTTCGGGATAATTCTGATTAAGAAGGTCCATACCACCACGAAAGCTTCCGAAGAAATGATAAATCAACCAGAACATAAGACCGGTACCAACTATGAACATAAACGCCCCTTGAAAAAGATTAGCGGTGATGACCGATCTCATTCCACCTGTAGCTACATAAAGCAATACGACAACGACTCCAATCAACATGCCCCAGAAAGGACTTAATTTTCCGCCTGTCGCATAACTAAAGACATAGCCTTGGGTAATCCATTCCATCAGAAGCCACGGGAAAGTAAAAATAACCCCTGAGAAGCCAACGATGAGGCGAAGCGCTTTGCTTCGATAGCGCAAATCCATTAGTTCTGCCTGCGTATTTATTTTGTACTTCTTTCCCCATAGATACGTCTTCTCACTTACAAGATACATGATAAACAGGGTCATGGCGCCATAGGCGATGACATATACACCAATAAAACCGTATCCTACAGAAAATCCGGCCCATGCTGTAAAGGAAGCGCCCACATACCACGTTGAAAAAACGGCTAGGGCGATCGAAATCATTCCAAAACTACCGCCAGAAGTAGCATAATCGTCAAAATTTTTGACACCGAAGTTTTTTCGATTAATGAAAAGGATCACGGCAAAAAAGAGAATGATGGATAGAATAGCCACTACGTATCACTCCCTTTTTTCGAGTATGCAAGTTCTCTTTCAGTGGCCTCTTCTATTTCGATATCCAAATCCCCGTTTATCGAATCTGTAAAGTACCAGACAGCCATTAATAGAGCGATGCAAAGAGCCAGAAATAAATGCCAAAACATCACAAAAGGAACACCTACTACCCAAGGTTCAATACGATTAGACCAATCGAACAATCCTGGAAAGCTTATCAGCATGATTAAAGCGATAAACACACTGCTAAACAAAAGTGTCCGTGTACTTCTTTTCATAACATTCCCCCCTTTAAGCCTCTTTGATGGTTTTCACGCCCGACTTACCGCTTTTCAATTGCACCTTATCCAATCTCTCGGGAAGGAGGGTGTATAACTTGCCATAAATCCTTCGATGACAAGTTATACACTTACTCATTTCAAATTATCTGTATTTACTAACTTCCTACCGCTTGATGAGAGCCTACCGTTTCCCATGACAGCGGTTCATCCAGCATAAATTTATTCAATACATTTCCTAGGATTTGAGAAACGTTATTGTCGTACTTGTTATGAGATAAACTACCGAGGAATGCAATTGAACCTGTTGAGAAAACGGCACCTCCATTCGGTGTCGGAAAATAAGTAATATCAGCTCGAACTTTCGGGTTCTCTGCGCCACTTAAACCGGGACCTGGAGAAAACAATTCTTCTGTAACGGGATTATACGTAACCGTGTGACCTTCTGAAGACGCTAGGAGCAAAGTCTCCGCTGGTGTTCCGAGCGAAAGATCATAAGCATCGAGCTCTAGTCCTGCTGCCCCACCACCAACCAAACCAAAATTGCCGATCAACTCGTCTGTGCCGATTCCCTCGAAGATCCACGAAACTCTTGGATCAAAGCTATCAGGATTTCGACGATAGTAGGAGGAAACATCAAATCCTTGAGCCACAAATCCAACTCCAGTAAGCTTTTGGGGTGCTCTTCCTCTATGTCTCCAAATCCCGCCATATTCTCCGCTAAAACTCAGATGCAATTCTCCCGCTTCCGCTTTCCATGTATTTACAGCGTGTTTCTTGCGGACCTCTATAATCTCCGGATTTTCCGGGTTATATTGAATGATCCAATAAAAACCGTTGCCGCCTAAATACACAAATCTCCCACCAAGATGCTGGTACTCTTCAATACCATCTAACATATCTTTGGAATAATATTCTGGGTGCGAGCCGGTGAGCAGGACATTATACGGCTTCAGAAGGTCAACCCCTTCTTCATGTAGGTCATGATCCGTTATCACATCGAAGTCATACCCCTTTTCTGTCAACCAATCTACCAGATGCAGGTCTGCATTAAATTGCCACAAGGACGGAGATAGGTTAATCTTGACTTTCGGCCTCATATTGAGTATAGGCCGAAGCGGTGATGAATAGCAGGTTCCACTTCCATCAGAATGTGTCTCGTATGTGGAGTGTCCAAATTCTTGATGCTCCATCAGGTAGAGGTCATGTTCTTCTATAATCGGAGCTCTCGCAGTCATCAATTGAGTAAGAGGACCATCATGGAATTTGGTATTTGCATAAGCGAGGTAGCTAGCTGTTGGGATCAGTAGTGCAATTTTAGCCGTTGCTGTTCCTTTTTTAGGTCGTACAAAAAAAGTAACATAGTCTTCCTCTTCACCGGCTTTTACGTGTGCCGCATATACGCCGCTTTTAAAGTGATCGGGGATGTCAAATTCAAAATCCACTTCCCACTGTGCATCAGTAAGGTCGTCATCATGAAAATGTATCGCACCATATTGCTCAGGAGCATGGACAAAATGATGTTCATCACCTGTCCAGTTGTAGCCTGTCATTGCTCGCGCCGGGAGATTTACCGCTGTTCCGTGAAGCTTGTTCTCTGATTGATCAATAATCTTGCTGGGCTCAGCAATCCCTGTCCGGCCAATGTTCGCAGCAAAGTCCCAAGCTGCTACCAGGTCATCAAACGGAGTATTTACACATTGCTCCATTTCTTCTTGTTTGAGTGGACGATCCGCAACACGTGGTCTATCTATTTTTCCATTATAAATTCCCTTTACAATGTTCCTGTTGGAGTCCTTACCATGAAAAAATCCCGCCATAATAAAAGGAGCGTCATTGTCAGCTTTCGGTTTTAGCTTGATAACAGCTGTAGCGTGTGCAGTCATATTCTCCAGCGAATACCGAAGAGAAAATCTGCCGTTAAACGTCTCAACGATAGGTTTTTGAAATACGGTAACTGTACCCGTGGATGCGTCAAAAGAGGCTCCTACCAAAAACCAGCATCTTTCTACTAGTTTTTTTTCAGTCGTTATTTTTTCAACTTTCCCACTTCCATCTCCAATCCATAATGCTAAGCAGCCACTTTCATCTATAAATAAACCATAACCAGCTTTTGTTGAATCATTCCATTTTGTGAGAAGACCTTGGACCCCTTTGTCTGGTGTAGTTGGCCAAATCATCGCTTGTAACGTAAAACTCTGAATGTTTCTGAATAATCCGTCGTCCGGAACATGTATATACGATCCACTGTAAATGTTTTGTCTTCTTCCTGCGTATTCTTTGTTGATATTTGTCTCGATTGTTTTTATCTTAAGTCCAGGTCCCTCGGGATTTACATCTCCATGAATTAACTGAACGATTTCAGCTTGATATTTCTCATGAGTTTCACAATTAATCATGAATTTTATTTTTTGTCCTGGCTCTACCCTTAGTTTGTTCGTATATCCATTAATCGCCATAAACTAACACTCCCTTTGTAGTAGTTACACTTCAACCCCATATTTTCTTAATCGCTTTAAGAAAAGCCCATGTTCAGCTGCTTCTATGGAATCAAAACTTTCATCCCAAAATATGGTTGGACGCTTACCTCGATCATCTGGATATTCACCTAAATGCCACTCCTTTTCGGGCTTCGTACAAACAACGACATACTTTCCTTCCAACTGCTCATGATGTCTTCGAAAATACCTCAAAACAAGACCAAGATTTTCACTATGCTTCCCTATCGGTTTCACTCTGTGTTCTGCTACAAGTTCTTTTGTAATCAGCGGTTTAATCGTCGTTTCGAAAATTCTCTTATCAATATCCATGTAGACAGCCTTATCTTTCGTTTTTTGAACCATTTCCTTCCCTCCATCATTCGTCATTTTGTCACCCCTGACCTTATTGAAAATTCGGATAACTCTGTGGACTTCTTGGCTGTTTGTTTTTTATAATTATGGCAAGGCAAGCGATGAACGCCAATTACCCGAAAGGATAATCTTTCAGACAACACTGTTTTTTATGGAGGGATCTCATCATGGATTTTTCAAAGAAAGAATACGCACAGTTTTTTCATCTCTTTAATGAGATTCGTGTTCCACTCCCTCTATTTCGCAAAAAGGTGCAGGCTTTGTTTGCCGATTTATTTGGGTTTAGGCATACACTGTTTTGGTTAGCCGATGAACAAGGGAACCTTTACAATCCGGAAATTTGGAATCACCCAGATCAATTGGTCTGGGATTACATAGAATGCTTTTTTCAATTTGACTTTTTGCACCCGCAAAAACAACTGTCTACTTTTTCTACCTTTCCAGCACTGCGGATGAATGAAGTGATATCATTTTCTGAATATGAAAAATCGGATTATTATTCCATGTTCATCCGTAAGTATAATTACTACGACGAATTGGTTGTCTATTTTACGGATGAAGGAAGACTTTGTGGTGTAATCGGGCTGCTACGATTAAAGGATGAAAAGCCATTTACCCCAAAAGATTGCAAGCTCTTGCACTTCCTTTCTAATCACATTGGTCACTTATTGGCCAATAGTATACGAATGGAAGATATCAATTACCAAAAAAGGCTGTTTGAAACTCGTACAAATGTTTCAGATGTCGGTACGATTTTAGTTGGCGACAATCACAGAATTTATTTTTTCAATGAGGCTGCCCAAAATATTTGCAAGGAATTTACGATGAGTTCCAATTCCATCGAACTGTTCTTAAATCAATATGTGTATCCCCATTCAAATTGGAAATTTGGATTGAATAAAAAAGTAAGGTCTCTAACCAAGAAACAATGGACGATTCAAGTCATTCCTGAAATAAAGGATAATTCGAGTACTCAAGCATACCAATACGGCATCTATCTATTATCCGGGGAAGAATCGATCGGGCAGGATTCGATCGAACGACGATTATCCGAACGAGAGATGGAGATTTCTGAGCTGGTTATAAAAGGGCGTACGAATGAGCAAATTTCTGAAGAGCTTTGGATCAGTGTCAATACAGTAAAAAAGCATCTGAGGAATATTTACGAAAAGCTTGATGTAAATAATCGGACAAGTCTAGCTTATGCTTATAAGTCAGCATCGACTGTTAAGGTATTCGGACAAAACGGTAGACCAAAAAAGTAGAAGAAAAAACCCCTCGTACCGTACGGTACAAGGGGTTTACGCTTCTTATCTTAGTAAGTGCTCATGTACTGCTCGCGCTCCCAATCGTGGACGCGAGTTCTAAACATATCCCACTCAATTTCTTTTGCTTCTACAAAGTGGATCAGTGCGTGTTCGCCCAGAGCTTCGCAGATGACAGAGTCTGCCTTGAGGCATTCGATGGCTTCCTTCAAAGTAGACGGCAAGCTGGAAATTCCGTTTTCTTCACGTTCTTCTTCGTTCATCACATAGATATTGCGGTCAATCGCAGGAGGAGCTGCCAATTTGTTTTTGATTCCATCCAAACCTGCTTTCAGCATAACAGCCAAAGCCAAGTAAGGGTTTGTAGCCGGGTCTGGGCTGCGCACCTCAATACGCGTACTAACACCACGAGAAGATGGAATGCGGATCAATGGAGAACGGTTTTTCGCAGACCAAGCTACATAGCAAGGTGCTTCGTATCCAGGTACGAGACGCTTGTACGAGTTAACCAACGGGTTGGTGATCGCAGTAAACCCACGTGCGTGCAGCAAAATACCTGCCAGGTAATGTTTCGCTGTTTCGCTCAAGCCTAGCTCGTCAGACTCGTCAACAAATACATTTTCATTGCCTCGGAAGAGCGATTGGTTCGCGTGCATACCAGAACCTGCTACACCGTACAGAGGTTTTGGCATGAATGTCGCGTGCAAACCATGCTTGTGAGCGATCGTTTTTACAACCAGCTTGAAGGTCAAGATTTGGTCAGCGGCTTTCAATGCATTTGCGTATTTAAAATCGATCTCGTGTTGACCTGGAGCTACTTCGTGGTGAGAAGCTTCGATTTCAAAGCCCATTTTCTCCAGAGTCAAAACGATATCGCGACGGCAGTTTTCACCGAGGTCGAGTGGAGCAAAGTCGAAGTATCCGCCTTGGTCGTTCAGATCAAGAGTAGGTTCGCCTTTAGCATCAAGCTTGAACAGGAAGAATTCAGGTTCTGGACCGACATTAAACGCGGTATAGCCCATTTCTTCCGCTTCTTTCAAAGCACGCTTCAGGATATAGCGAGGGTCTCCCTCGAATGGAGTGCCATCTGGATTGTAAATATCGCAAATCAGACGAGCTACCCTGCCGTGCTCGTTGCCCCAAGGGAACACGACCCACGTATCCAAATCCGGTACAAGATACATATCGGATTCTTCAATGCGCACGAAGCCTTCGATCGAAGAACCATCGAACATCATTTTGTTGTCGAGTGCCTTAGGCAGCTGAGAAGATGGAATCTCAACGTTTTTAATAACCCCGAGCAGGTCGGTAAACTGAAGACGAATGTACCTTACGTCCTCTTCTTTGGCCAAACGCATAATGTCTTCTCTGGTAAACTTGCTCAAATTTCTCTCCTCCTGTCTCTATAACGGCTTTATATCAGTGGAAGAAGCGGGATAGCTCTCCACGTGTCAATGCGCCCTCGCCATGACGAGATGCATTGTGATACATGATCTGTTGCCTTAGGAGCTGATGTAGATCCTTGTCAGACATCTCTTTACGTTTCGCCTCAGACGCCGTAGAAATCTCTGTCTGTACCGGGGTGGGATCATTCAGTTGCAGTACTTGCTTGATACCTGCAATGTTTAGTCCCTTTTCAATCAGGGCTTTAATCTCCAGCAAACGATCTACGTCATTGAAGGAAAAGAGCCTCTGCTTCCCTTCGGTGCGGGCTGGCTGAATTAGGTCATTTTGTTCGTAATAGCGAATCTGCCTCGCAGTAAGATCAGTCAATTTCATGACGATCCCAATGGGAAAGAGGGCCATATTGCGGCGAGAATCATCACCCATGACTCGTCCCTCCTCTATCGTGTTCCTTATGCCTTATTCTATTCAAAACCCAAATCTCTGTCAACAGATGTAAGAAAATATTACACCGAAATGTTTTTTGCACGAAAAAAAAGCGACTTTCCACTCCCTAAGGTGGATCATCGCTGTTTTTACGGTCAATTAAGATTCAGCAGGCAGATCGAGCAAGCCTTTTTCAATCATCCCATTCAAAGCGGTCAGAATGCCCACTTTCACATGGGAGTAGGTTAATCCCCCTTGAACAAACCCTAAATAAGGAGGACGGATCGGCCCATCTGCCGAAAATTCGATGCTCGCCCCTTGAATGAACGTACCTGCAGCCATGATGACGGGATCTGCATAACCTGGCATTTCACTTGGATACGGGGTCACATGCGAGTCAACTGGCGCTGATTTTTGTATCCCTTGGCAAAAGGTAATCAGTCGTTCCGCGGTACCGAACTCGACCGATTGAATCAAATCTGTTCGCGGTTCATGCCAGAGTGGATTCGTTCTGAAGCCAAGACGCTCGAGGAGAGCGGAAGAAAAAACCGCCCCTTTCAATGCTTCCCCTACAACGTGCGGCGCAAGGAAAAAGCCCTGGAACATTTCGAGCAGAGAGTAAAGTGATGCCCCTCCCTCTGCCCCGATGCCGGGTGCCGCCATCCGGTACGAGGCGAGTTGAACCAAATCCGCCCGCCCTACAATATATCCACCGGTCTTGACTAAACCGCCACCCGGGTTTTTGATCAATGAACCAGCCATAATATCGGCTCCGACATTTAGCGGTTCATACTCCTCGGTAAACTCCCCGTAGCAATTGTCAACAAACACGATCAGCTCTGGTTTCATTTCTTTGACCATCCGAATCATTTCTTGGATCTTTTGGATGGTAAAGGATGGCCGGTCTGCATAACCACGAGAGCGTTGGATGCCAATCACTTTTGTTTTATCGGTGATGGCTTCGGCTACTGCCAGAAAATCAATCTCACCCTCTGGGGTCAGTGGAACATAGCTGTAACCGATTCCGTAGTCTTTGAGTGAGCCTTGTCCTTCGCCACGTACACCCACGACTTCTTCCAATGTATCGTAGGGCTTTCCGGTAATATAGAGCAAGTCGTCACCAGGACGCAGTATTCCAAACAGAGAAATCGCAATCGCATGGGTCCCGGAAATGATGTGCGGGCGAACCAGAGCTGCCTCTCCGCCGAATACATCCGCATAAATGGACTCCAGTGTGGCGCGCCCTGAATCATCGTAGCCGTATCCGGTTGAGGGAGAAAAATGAAATTCGTTTACTTCGTGCTTCTGAAAGGAACGAAGTACTTTAAGCTGATTCGTGTCCACCATCGCTGAAATCTGTCTATGCCGTTCTGAGATGGTTGCTTCTACCTCCATTACGAGAGGACGAAGCTTTTCACCATGGGAAAAATATTGGAACATCAGTTATCTTACCAACTCTCTTCAACAGTCTCTGGTTTATCCAGGAGGAAAGGAGCAATCCGTCCATAGATCGGATGATCCCGATTTACGCGTACAGTAACGCGGTAGGATTCTTCCTCTTCATCAAATTGCTGATCCATCTCCACGCCTTCCCGATGCAAGAGCGATAAAATGTCTCCCCGCTCGACTGGAACACGCAGTGTCATCTCATTGAAGGAAGCGAGTGCAAAAGACTCGATTTTCTCCAGGAGCTGCTTCAAATCCGCTTCACGCATGGCAGAAATCAAGATAGACTCTTCCGTACGCGGCAAATAGGAACCCTCGGGCAGCACATCTGCTTTGTTGAAGACAACTAACCGTGGAATCTCCTCTGCTTTCAGCTCGTTCAAAATCCGTTCTACAACTTCCATGTGAATCTGGAAGTCGGGATGATGGCTGTCTACGACATGAAGGATTAAATCCGCTTCTTTTACGCCCTCTAGAGTCGAACGAAATGCCGCGACCAGGCTTGTCGGCAAATCTTGAATAAAGCCTACCGTATCTGTCAATAACACTTCAAGGCCACTCGGCAGTGAGAGCTGACGTGTTGTAGGATCGAGGGTAGCGAAAAGCTTGTCTTCTTGCAGGGTACCCGCTCCTGTCAACTGATTCAAAATCGTGGACTTGCCAGCATTCGTATAGCCTACAAGCGCAACCTGGAAAACATTGTTTTTCTTCCGCCGCTCGCGGTGCAACTGTCTGGTTCTCACGGTATCATTCAATTGCTGCTTGAGCTCACTGATTCTTTTTCGGATATGACGGCGGTCGCTTTCCAGTTTGGATTCACCGGGACCACGTGTCCCGATTCCGCCCCCGAGTCTTGAGAGCTGTTTGCCTTGTCCTGCCAAACGCGGGAGTAGATAATTATACTGCGCGAGTTCTACCTGGATTTTCCCTTCACGTGACTGTGCACGTCCAGCGAAGATATCCAGTATGAGCTGCGTCCGATCAATCACTTTGCAATCAAACACCCTATCCAGATTACGTGTCTGGCTTGGCGAAAGCTCGTCATTGAAAATGATTACATCTACTTCTAGCTCTTCTGCTCGCTGGGCGATTTCATCAATTTTGCCTGTTCCCAAATACCAGGCTGAGTCAACTCGGTCCCTATTTTGTGTAATGACATCAAGAACGTCTACACCTGCTGTATCTGCCAGTTCATGTAATTCTTCCATAGACAGACGTGTTCGCTCTTCGTCCCGGTTATCCAAAAAACAACCGACCAATATAGCTGTTTCTGTCGTTTTGATCAGATCGTTCACCGATTCACGCCCTTTCTTCCCCTATCATACCACATTTTCCCCTATTCGATATCGTTCCACGGGCAGCCAAACTAAATCCTCTTCTGGCGTTAAAACCCTCCTCTATTGAGGAGGGTTAGAATTGAAAATCTTCTGCTCTTAATTTGACGAGATCATCACGAGAAAGCTTATCTGCTTTAAACAACCGAATCGCTTGAGCCCGGATCGCTTTTTCAATGCAATTTCGAATGAATCGTGCATTGCTAAAATTTTCATGAAAGGGATTATCTACGATTTGACTAACGGACTGCCTCAATTTTTCCAAGGAATCTCTTCCTAAATCAAAGTCCTTATTTCTCGTCATTAAAGTTGCAATCTCAATCAGTTCATCTACACTATAATCGTTGAATTTTATATGAACTGGAAACCGGGATGGTAAACCTGGGTTAAGCTCCAGGAAGCTGTCCATTTCATCATTGTATCCAGCAATGACGCAAATGAATTCTGTGTTGGAGTCTTCTAGTGCTTTTGTCAAACAATCCACAGCTTCCTTGCCGAAATCCTTTTCTCCGCCACGCGCCAACGAATACGCTTCATCTATGAACAAAATCCCCCCGAGCGCTTTCTTAACCAGATCTCTTGTTTTTTGCGCAGTATGTCCGATGAATTCTCCGACCAAATCTGCCCGTTCTACCTCAATCAAATGCCCTTTGCTCAAAATGCCCATCTCACGAAACATTTTTCCGAATAAACGGGCTACCGTTGTTTTTCCTGTCCCTGGATTTCCTTTGAACACCATGTGAAAAACTTGTTTTTCCAGCTTTAAGCTATGTTTCTCCCGCTCCTTGTTGATCTTTGTCAACGCATAGATCTCGTAAATCGTCCTCTTTGCTTCCTGTAATCCGATGAGATTCTCGAGCTCCTCGAATAAAGCAGCCAGTTCTGAAGGGGCTGATACACGAACCTTTTCAGATAATGTGATCGGTTGTTTTATCGGTAATTCACGATGATTAAAGACCACTTGGATTCGATTGGATGCACTGACAGTACCATTCACATCTATGGAATTTTCGCTCATCGCTTGTCGCATAATCGATCACCCACCTTGAACAGCTTTTACACATGGTTCATCCGGTTATCCTTGTAGAAAATAGGAAGAGGCTGCTTCGCATTTTACTCCCATGTACTAACGAATATGTTTCACCACTGCGTTAGATACATGTTTGAGCAGGATAGCTGCAGGTTGAAAAGCGGTAGGCTCAACATGCGATCACCTGCCTTATGGTCATACATTAAGTATACTCAGGCACCGGGTAATCCTGCCTTATTTTTTCAATCTGGCCTTGTCCAGCCACCATCCAAGTACGATCAGAGTAGCCATGCATCCCGATAGAAAAGGAACGATATGTACAAGCGGTTCCGTGATGGATAATGTCCCTTTGGCATGTAGCGAGTACAGACAAGCAACAAGTAGACCACCCGCGGCTATCCCGCTCCAAAACAGCCATTTTTCTAAAGCCCTGACTTGGGGCGGAGCTGAGACGGTAGACACCCTCGCACGACCCTCATTCCAAATGACAAATGCGATGGCAGCGAAACCTGCACCCGTGCTTCCGTGCTGCAATATTTTGTACACAGGCACATCCATAACGCCAAGTGAAATATGCTGCTGTAGGAGCCAAACGCGATTCACGAAAAAAGCTCCTTTGTGTGTGAAGGCATCCCAGGCAATGTGGGTCAAGCTGCCGAGAAGTCCAGAGTATAGAAATACCAACATAGATTTCCACGACCGTAACTGCCATGTTGACGGATCACCTGCGGATAATCCCCTTCCGATCCACTCAGGCAAGTAAACGATCATTGGTTTCTTAATGACGCCGTGATAAAGCAGTGAAAGGAGTATTACGAGCGGTAGATCAAACCAGAGCACCCCCATGAACGTGTGGCTAAACTTACTTAAGGGCTGCATCCGAAAAAAATATTCAAAATCAGGAGCCATACTGCCAAAAACGAGTGCGGTAAAGGAAAACCATTTGCACTTTCTCAAAGGTAGAACAATGGCAGGATGGGCAAACGTAAAAGGCATGGAATCACTCTCTTTTTCTTCTTTTCTCTGATAAACGTGGTTTACTTCCCAAAAGATACATAGGTTATTGCCCACACAAAAAAACGACATGAAAAAGGGTACTTCACTGCAAGCGCCCTTTACCATGTCAGCTATGGGTGGGGATATTTGATAAACTAGATAGGTAGCATTACGGCCATTACCTGCTTACCACTGACCTGAATTCCCTTATCCTGCTTCCCGCAATGGGCAAGGTCACGGACAAGCTGTTCAACCAGTTGTTTCGCTTCTTTGCTCTCCTTTTTCTCTAACCGGACAATCAGTTGCACGGAATCCCCTGCAGAAAGTATACGCTCAGCTTGCCGTTTTTTGGTATCATAATCATGATCCTCGGTGAAAGCACTCAGACGGATTTCCTTTACTTTTGCTCCTTTTTCGGCTTTTCGATTTTTAGCACTTTCCGCTACGACTTGTTGTTTATAATCGGAGCGACTTACCAACTGGCACAAAGGAGGACTGCTCAGAAGCGAGAGGCATACTAGATCAACACGCAGCTCCTTTGCCATCTGCAAAGCTTCTTTTGTAGCAACAATGCCGAGGTCCTCGCCATTTATACCCGTAAGCTGTACTTCTGCAGCTTTTATCTTTTCATTAAGAATCATCAATTCGTCACCTAAAGCCTTTCTACTATTGTTTCGGGAAGCTCAAGCCTTCTTCTACAAAACGATACGAATATCCTCCCTCCTTTTACGATGGAGAATAAAACGAGTATTGACACTCGATTGAGAATCATTTACATTAACGCTTAGTTAGCCAGCTAACAAACCGGAGGTAGAACTGTGGATTTTGATTATTCTCAAGCTTTGACACATACGATGGGGCATGTGATGAAGCTACACCGTCAAAATGTTGAAATGCTCATCCAAAAATACGATGTATACCCCGGACAACCCATTCTGCTCATGAGACTTGCGAACACGGATGGTTTGATCCAAAAAGAGCTTGCAAGGCGCATCTCGGTAAAGCCCGCAACGTTGACTGTTATGATCAATCGAATGGAAAAGTCCGGACTCGTCGTGCGAAGGCCAGATGAGCGGGATCAACGAATCTCGCGGGTATTCTTGACAGACAAGGGGCGTGTAGCGAGTCAGGCAGTCAAAGAGGCACTCCGAATACTGGAAAAACAATGTTATGCCGGTTTCACCTCCGAAGAAAAAGAAGTACTGCATGGCATGCTCGAGCGGATGCACACCAACATGCAGAATTTTTATGTTGAAAACAGTCCGCAACCAACAGATGCTAAGAAATAATCGCATTCGTTCTATGTGGTAAAGAAAGGATTGAAGAACTCCTTGAATAATCATGCCAGAGAAATGGATTCCTCGTCACTATCGGAAAACAAGTCTCGCCGACTTTGGATGGCAACCATTCTAGGTTCACTATCTGCGTTTGGTCCTTTGTCGCTCGATATGTATTTACCTGCGCTACCAATGCTCGAAAGTGACCTGCAAACAACCACCTCCATGGCCCAATTGAGTCTCACCGCCTGTTTGATTGGTCTTTCCGTGGGTCAATTGTTCGCTGGACCTCTCAGCGATGTTCGTGGGCGACGCATGCCGCTTCTGATTGGACTGATTTTGTACGCTGTTTCTTCGTTTTTGTGTGCGGTGGCTCCCTCAATCTGGACATTCGTTCTGCTTCGTTTTGTACAGGGGATGGCCGGCTCAGCTGGGATCGTTATTGCTCGGGCTACTGTTCGCGATTTGTATTCCGGTACGGAGTTAACGAAATTTTTTGCGCTCCTGATGCTGATCAACGGAATTGCTCCCATTGCCGCTCCCATTGCTGGAGGACAGTTATTGCAAGTCACGACTTGGCATGGTGTGTTCGTTGTACTTGGACTCATTGGCATCATTATGTTTTTGACCGTATTGTTCGCACTTCCGGAAACTTTGCCACCAGGACGCCGTTCCAAGGCTGGTATTGGCAATACGCTAGCTACGTTTAGCAATTTATTTAAAGATCGTGTGTTTATGGGATACGCACTTTCGCAAGGTCTTGTCACGGCGGCAATGTTCGCTTACATCTCCGGTTCTCCTTTTGTGTTTCAACAAATTTTTGGAGTTTCCCCGCAAGGCTTCAGTTTAATCTTTGCAACGAACGGGGTCGGAATTATTATTGCTAGTCAAATTACAGGAAAGCTCGCGGGTAAGGTAAAAGAAACCACTCTGTTTATTTGCGGGATTTCAATTGCAGTCATCGGAGGCATGACCCTTCTTAGCATGATTCTTTTGGACGCGGGACTTGTTGCCGTTCTGATCCCTCTCTTTTTTGTTGTATCGAGTGTCGGAATTGTCGGCGCAACTGGTTTTTCACTGGCTATGCAAAATCAAAGCAAGGCAGCAGGAAGTGCTTCGGCCCTCCAAGGATTGCTTTCCTTTGTGAGCGGCGGAATTGTTGCCCCGCTCGTAGGCATCGCCGGAAACAGCACAGCCATCCCGATGGGCATTGTCATTTCGATCTCTACGATTGGAGCCATTCTCTGCTACACATTTATGATTCGCGGCAAAAGAGTTGTTTCTTGATCCACTTTCGCAGTTATAGCGACGCCGGGATAAGGACTTGTTCCTTATCCCTTTTCCTTTTAAGTGCCTGTAAAGAAAAAAGCCAAGATCGAAGGGATCCTGGCTGGGTGCGGTACATGACTTTACTGTTGGGTGTTTTCCTGCGACATCAGCGACACAGGACGTTGCGGTGTGAATGTGGAGATCGCATGCTTGTATACCAACTGTTGCTTACCTTCGCTATCAATCACGATAGTGAAATTATCGAACGCTTTAATATACCCACGCAATTGAAATCCGTTCACCAGATAAATGGTGACCGCGATGTTTTCTTTACGCAAATGGTTCAAGAACGTATCTTGAATGTTGATCGTCTGCTTCATGTACACTACCCCCTAAAAGGACTTGTATGTTATATATTCGGCAATTGTTGAAACTTTCCTGCCAATATCTGCTTGATAGTTTGCACGGTATTCGGATGGTCTGCCGGATCTGTCATGTCAAACCACTCGATTTCGGGCATTCTTCGGAACCACGAAAGCTGCCGTTTTGCAAAATGTCTCGTTCGCTTCTGAATATCATTAATTGCCTTCTCAAGCGTAATTTCACCGTATAGGTAAGGTACCAGTTCTTTGTACCCCAGTCCTTGCATAGAAACAAGAGACGGATCGTACCCTTGATCCAGCAAGCCTCTTACTTCCTCAATTAGACCAGCTTCAATCATGAGTTCAACGCGATGATTAATCCGCTCATACAGCTTGGCGCGGTCCATGGTCAGCCCGATAATCACCGCATCATAGGGTGAATGCTGTGCCCGCAATTGAAAGTCAGACATTTTATATCCGCTGCACTCGTAAATTTCCAGAGCGCGTATCACGCGTTTTACATCATTCGGATGCAAGCGCCGAGCCGTTATGGGATCGACATCCGCCAACCTCGCATGAAGCGCTTCTGCTCCTTCGGTGTCAGCCAACCGCTGCAATCGCTCACGCAGCTCTGGATCTTGCGAGGTCTGGGAAAATTGAAAGCGGTGAGTAACCGATTCTATGTAGAGACCCGTTCCGCCCACAATGAACGGAAGACACCCACGTTGATTAATATCGGTGATGAGGCTTGTTGCACTTTCCTGAAAGGTGGCAACCGAATATTCCTCATCAGGATCTTTAATATCAATGAGATGATGCGTCACTATGGCCAGCTCGTCTGGACTCGCTTTTGCCGTCCCAATGTCCATTCCACGATAGACCTGCATAGAATCTCCGGAAATGATCTCTCCCTCGAACTGTTTGGCCAGTTCAAGGCTGAGTTGGGTCTTACCTACGGCTGTCGGGCCCAAGATGACCACAAGCTTTTCTCTCTGCTGCAAGGTCACTCCCCTCCACCTATCTCTTTGTAGCTGTACACGACCTGCTGGCCGCCAGAGCGAAATGGGATAAAACCAAAGCGCTCGTACATCCTTCCTGTTTTTCCTTCTTTCAAAACTACACGTTTTCTGGCAACCCGCAAAGCTTCGGAAACAGCTTCCTCGCAAAGCGGCTGCTGATTGGCAAACTCACGGACTCCAGCGATCCCAGATGAGCTCTGAACCGTCATTTCGAACATCGGGTCAAAATACACGACGTCAAAAGAACGATCAGAAAGACCCTTTAGCTCTTCCAAATGGTTATTGCAGCGTACCTCAATACGCCGCATCGCTTCCATCAACACTTCAGAGTCAGATGACCAATGACGAAGACCATCTTTTACCATGATGGCAAGCACTCGCTCAGACTCGATGCCAACCACTTTTCCCTCTACGCCAGTCGCATAGGAAAAAACAATCGAATCAGCACCCAATCCCAAGGTTGCATCCAACACAGTGTCCCCTGGATGAATTTGGCAAACAGCAAGCATAGTATCAGTATCGCCTCGCATAAGCCGCTTTATACGAAAAGCAGATGTGTTCGGGTGAAAAAAGAAAGGCTTCTTCCCCGGCACCTCCAGACGTGCTCCCTGTGCGGAAACCACCAATACCTCCTGGTCATTCTGCCGTTTTCGTATCTCGCTGAGGGATAGATCTTTGCGCTGTACTACCTGTAAACCAAATTGCTTCGCCAACTCAGTTGCATGGCGCAAGGTGGTAAGAGCGGGTTCTAGTCCTGTCGTAACGATCACGTGTCCGTTCCTTCCCTTACGTCTTCGTCCTAGTTGGACGGAAACTCTTTTATTGTAAGCAGGATTAATTTGGTGGTCAAATAGAATCTGTACCAAATTGTTTTCCCTTCCTCATTCCTTATCATACCATGTTTTCCTCCCCAAGCGTCGGGCTGAAGAATGATTTTGACAAAGCGCCATTCGACCTACGCAAAAAGACTCTCGTAGGACCGAGAGCCTTTTTGGCTATGCACGAAAACAAGATAGCCACAGCGAAATGCTTATGGGATATACCTGTAGCTATCCGAAATTAATTCTTCATTCTGGTTGCCAGCTGCGTCCACAAATGCTCCTTCATCCAGCTTGAATTGGATGCTTGTCCCTTTAGGCAGGAGATCTAGGACAATGCGTAGCTTATTTGTGGAAAAGGAAAGGCGATCTTCGTCACGCAAAGACAGATAGCTACCGCCGTCAATGGAGTACGAAAGCATGTCAATTAATTCATCCTGATCGCCCAGCAGCACGACATCCTCTTGGAATGGAATTTCCACGCTCAGCTGTGGCGAATAAATGAGCGTCGATGTCTTTTCGTTTCTTCCATCATAACCGCCAGCGAGTAAGACCCTTCCGTCTGGTAAAAGTCCGCCCATGGCCTCAAAACGGTTTGCTGGCAGCGATGTGGTTTCTTCCCATACATCTTTTTCAGAATCGTACATAAGAGCAGTGTTCACTCGATAACCACCTGCCACCAGTGCTTTTCCATTTTCGAGGGTAACGGCCACTGATTTGTATCGTTCCTCCGGCATGTTACTTACGAGTGTCCACTCATCCGCCTCAGGATTATACAACTCCGCTGAATCCAAAAAGCCAGTACTTCCCCCACCGACTACAAGCACTCGACCATCATTTAGAACGGTCGCGGCTAAACCTTCTCGCGCCACCTGCATGTCAGCTGCCTTGGTCCATTCATTTGTCTCTGGATCGTAGATTTCGGCTGACTTCAGATAACCTCTTTTAGACATCCCCCCGGTAACGAGAACCCTGCCATCTTCAAGTGAAACTGCCACCGGTTTAAAACGCTCGATCGTCATGGATGCACCAGGCTCCCAAGAGTCCGATTCCGGGTCGTAAATCTCAGTCGACTTTAACAGATTGTTCGGATTTCCAGAAGGGTCACCACCAACTACCAGCACTCTGCCATCTGGCAAAAGCGCCGCAGCAGGCCCATACCGAGCCACATTCATTTCCGCAATGGTGGACCACTTTTCCCGCTTCACATCGTATCTCTCGCCTGTTTTTAAGATGTTTCCTCCAACGACCAGAACATCGCCATCAGACAGGACCGCTGAGGCTCCTCCGTAACGGGCCTCATTCATGTCTTCCCCATCTTGCCATCCTGCCTCTTTTATATCGGCCTGATCGAATATCGGTGCTTCCCGATCAACTGTAAATACGCTGGCAGATGGCAGCGATACAAGTCCGTTGTTCCTATCCACAGCATACATCAGATAGGACTCTCGCTCGCGGAGCCTCGTTTCCTCAGGGACAAATAAAATCGTTGCTGCTTCATCTGCTGCAGATACAACTGTACTTCCTACCGCAGCCAATTCGATTTGCCCTTTGTCTTGCGGTGTTCCATTTGGTACTACGTACACCGTACCCGGCTTTGTGCTTTTGACCTTCACTGAAAATCCTGCCTCATACTCCCCCTTATTGATCCAAGTATCTCCGCCAGCCGTTTCTTCGGGAATCCATGAAACGACCGGGAGCTCTGCTGGTTCGCTATTCTCGTCTTCGGCCTTGATCCAGGCTTTCGTCCGAGCCTACACCGTGCGTGCGACTTTCATCGCACACGGCGTTCCATCAACGAACAGAAGGAACTGTTCTTTTACAACGGGCATTAGTAGTTTAACGTTCCAGTACTTGGAGATCTGCTATCCAAAGTTAATGCAGGTTAATCATTTTCCAGCATTTATGGATTAAATGCTCCAACGTCCACGGCGCGCCATCAACTCAGCTTCCATAACAGTTCCCTATCCGTTGTCAAAAGCTCCATTCTCACCCGAAAATCACTACACCTATTTCCCCTATAACCATTGACCAATTTTTGGTAATTCAGTATTTTTTCTAGTAAATGCGGCCGTAACCCCTTGGAAATCCGATGACATTCTAGAGGGTGCATTTTTATGGCAATCAGGGAGCAGAAGTTCAAGTCGTATCCAAGGCGGTTCGCTTACATCGTGAGGAAAAGCGGACCTATCGGCTCGTTGCGGCAATTGTTTGGACAATGCCGCCACGGAAAGCTTCTTCTCGAATCTCAAAACGAAAGCGCTTTATCCCTATGAGATTCGAGGTGTGGTAGAGGCACAAAGAAGAATGGAAGACTACATTTGCTTTTACAACGAGGAACGGACAATAAACAAGCTGACGCGGGTTTAATACCGACGCCAGCATGCAGTTAAATCACAGTTGATCCTTTGATAGAAACATTTGTTCGCCCTTGGTCTAAAAAAAGCCTCCCCGGATTTTCGCGCTTACTTCGCCATTTTGTTGATTTGTAAAATGACATGTTATCTCCCTAATTCACACTGTTGTTTAAACAGATGGAAAATAACCGAATATAAGAAACGTTTTATAAATATGTTCGTAATATACATAAGGAGGAATTTAATGTGAAAAAAAATTTGTTTATGGTCTGTGCTTTATTGGTTGCATTATTGACTGGTTGTTCTTCTCAATCAGATACTGACGATAGCAAAGAGACTCTCAACAGCGACAAAGAATATCAGGTAATAGTTGAAGAAACCAAAAGCGACTTCGTTTATCGGCTCGCAACCCAAGCGAGTGAATATTCAAAAGGCAAACCTGTAAAAATTTATGCGGAGCTTGAATACATAGGTGATGATGATTCAATAACCATTAGTCATGCTGCATCTCCATTTTGGTTCCCAATAATCGAAAAAACCAGGAACTTTAATATCGACTATGTTATGAATCAACCGCTAAAAAAAACAACGTTAATCCGTGGAAAGCCTATTCAAGAAGAGTACAAAGGAAGCGGTGCGTATAGTGACCAAGACCCACCTGAATACGTTGACTTTATAAAAAACATTATGTTGAAAAAAGAATTTCCCATAGGGGATTACGTTGTTAATGGGTTTGTATCTTTCGATGTAGAACCTAAAGCAAATAATGATACCGAGGAAAGTGTTAGCATTAAAGCTCAAGTAGAGTTTATTGTAAGATGATCAAAACCACCTCCACTTTATAAGACAGGACGCTCAAATCGTGTTATTTCGATTTCAGAAACACTTATTCATGAGCTTAAACATCATAAGGCATTACAACAACAGGACCATGAGCTTTTCGCTTTGAAGGATGGAAGTCCGCTTAACCCTAATTATGTGCATACCCATTTTAAAAGACTGGTTGGATCTCTGGATATTCCTAAGATTCGATTTCACAATCTCCGACACACTCATGCAACCATCATGCTTCGACTAGGTGAGCACCCCAAAATCGTCTCCGAACGCCTGGGGCACTCAAGTATTCAGATGACATTAAACACATATAGCCTATTAAGCCTTTTTATCACACCGAGTTTCCAAGCGGTATTCTTTATGATTTACATCACTCGTTTAAACATTTTCTCCAAATCATATCCCGTAAAATGAATCACAATCGGTCTTCCATGAGGACATGTAAATGGACTGCTAGTCTCTCGGAGTTGATTCAGCAGGCTTTCCATCTCTGCATGCGTCAAGTAGCGGTTGGCCTTAATCGATGCCTTGCAGGACATCATAATCGCAGCTTTTTCCCGCATTTGGACTACGTTTGCTTGATTGTTTTCTCCTGCTTCCAAAACAAACTGAAGCAATTCTTCAATGACTTCCAGCTCAGCGCCTTCCGGGAACCAGTGCGGGTGTGCCCTCACGATGAAGGTGCGACCTCCGAAAGCCTCTACCTCCAGCCCAAACGATTGAAGCAAAGGGAGCCGCTTTTCCAGCTTCACTGCTTCTGCCGATGTATACTCCACTGTGTGAGGAAAGAGCATAATCTGGCTGGCAATGTCTTCTCCAGCAAGCTTGTTCATGAAAAATTCGTAAAAGATCCTCTCCTGCGCAGCATGCTGGTCTATCAGGTACATGCCGCCATCATTTTGAGCGACGATATAGGTACCATGCACTTGTCCTACAGGATACATGACAGGGACTGCTGAGGTATCACGTACATCTCCTGGGACGTCTGTTAATGAATGGTCAACCATATCCGATTCTGACATCCAATCAGGTACTCCTGCATTCTTGTTTCGTACTTCTTGTGTCGATCCCTCAAGTAAATCCTGCTTCCCACTTTCTTGGACTGACTCGGTGCCCATGGTAGACGTTGCTCTTTCTAAAACGGCATTCTCGTTCGCGTAGGAAGCGATTGACTCCTTGATGGCAGGTCGAGAGAATATTGGATCCATTTCCAATTGGCTACTTGTTTGTACTGGTTCTTTTTGCGAAATCTCTTGCTTCGCCATCCATTCCTGCAGCCGGGGGCTCGCCTCTACTACAGATGATACCGGTACAGTCGGCTTGGGTACCTGCAGGTCAAACTGAGGCTGCACTACTTGATTGACGACTTTTGCTTTTGGGGTAGTCACCATAGGTCTGACGATTCCTAAGCCTTGCCGTAACGTATCTTTTACAGATTGTTCAACCGCACTGCATAATTCATCTTCCTTACTGAATTTAGCTTCCAGCTTGGCAGGATGGACGTTTACATCTACCAGCGTCGGATCCATTTCGATCTGGAGGGCCACAATTGGAAAGCGTCCAATCGGCAAAAGCGTATGGTAGCCTCGCATGATCGCATTATTCAGCGCAAAGCTGCGTACGTATCTCCCGTTCACCAAAGTGGAGAGATACGATCTGTTCGCACGGGTGACCTCCGTTTTGGACAAAAAACCGTTCCACCGAAAATCAAGTGTTTCTCCAGAAATCGGAAGCAACAGCTTCGCTACTTGAACGCCATAGATCGCAGCCATGACATGTAGCAGTTTGCCGTCGCCGGAAGTCTGGAGAAGTGTTTTGCCGTTGTGTGTCAGCGTAAAAGAAATGGACGGATGCGTCAGAGCTAGCCGATTGACGTAATCGGAAATATGTCCTACCTCGGTAGCAATCGATTTCATGTATTTCAGTCGTGCCGGCGTATTAAAAAACAAGCTGCGAACGCAAATTTCCGTCCCTTTTACTGCGGCGACATCCACTGCTTCCCCAAGCTGTCCACCTTCAATATTCACGCGCGTACCGACCTGACTGCTCGATTGACTGCTCGTTAACTCCATGCGCGAGACTGCCGCAATACTCGGCAGAGCCTCACCACGAAAACCAAGTGTGCGAATCCGAAACAAGTCACGGGCATGGCTGATTTTACTCGTAGCATGTCGCTCAAAAGCAAGAATGCAGTCTTCTCTGTCCATCCCTTGTCCGTTATCTACGATCCGTATCAGCTCCAGACCGCCTTCTTCGACATGTACCTCGATCGTCGTAGCAGAGGCATCAATCGCATTTTCCACCAATTCCTTTACTACCGATGCTGGCCGTTCTACTACTTCACCAGCAGCAATCATATTGGCAAGATGCTCATCCAGCAATTGAATGTTACCCATAGGCTCCCCCCCTTTTGACGAATGCTATTTCTTCTTTAACTGTTGCTTCCATGCAAACAGCTTCATCATGGCATCCATGGGCGTCGTTGAATTCAAATCAAGCTCGCGCAGATCAGCTAAGATCTGTTCTTCCTCAGCAGATAAGAGTGAGACAGGCTCTTCTCGTACTGCAGCGACTGGTGCTGCCCATAGGGCTTCGAGTGACATTTGTGCATCAGCAGCTACTGCACTGCTAGCCTCCAGTCCAGATAGAATACTGCGTGCGCGCTCGATTACCCAGACCGGCATTTCCGCCAATTCTGCCACGTGAATCCCATAGCTTTTATCGGCCCTGCCTTCCTCGATCTTATGCAGAAACAACAGTTTTCCATCCCGTTCTTCGCAACGTGCATTTACATTGACGACTCCGCTTAGCGTATCAGTAAGCCCTGTCAGCTCATGATAATGGGTGGAAAAGAGCGTTTTGGCTCCAATTTTTTGGCAAATGTATTCGATTACGGCTTGTGCAAGTGCCATCCCGTCATAAGTAGAAGTACCCCTGCCGATCTCATCTAGCAAAATCAGGCTTCGGTTGGTTGCCTTTTGTAGGGCGTGTCTTGTTTCGAGCATCTCCACCATAAATGTACTGTGTCCGCCTACCAGATCATCTGCCGCCCCAATCCGGGTGAAAATTTGATCGACCAAAGAGAGCTTGGCCTCTTTTGCAGGAACGAAGCAGCCGATTTGCGCCATCACCGTAATTAAGGCGATTTGCCTCATGTATGTGCTCTTCCCTGCCATGTTTGGCCCGGTAATGAGCAATACCTGGCGTTTTGTCTGATCCATCATCACATCATTCGCGACGTATTTTTCGCGTTCCAGCACGGCTTCTACTACTGGATGACGACCTTCCACGATCACGTATTCTCCGGTATCTGTAAATTGCGGACGTATGAAGCCCCGCTCATCACTGACTGTCGCAAAGGCCTGGAGCACGTCCACTGAGGAAATGCGCTCTGCCAAGCTTTGCAGTCGCGGAATATGCAGTGCGATCTCACTACGCACAGCAGCAAACAGCTGATACTCCAGCTCAATCATTTTTTCTTCTGCTTCTAAAATCAAGGCTTCGCGTTCCTTCAGTTCTGGCGTGATATAACGCTCAGCATTGGCCAGCGTCTGTTTCCGCTCGTACCGTCCGGCTGGCACATTGGCGATATTGGATTTGGAGACCTCGATGTAATAACCAAATACTTTATTAAAACCGACCTTCAGTGAGCGAATGCCTGTAGCTTCCCGCTCGCCCTGCTCCAACTGGGCAATCCATGTCTTCCCATCACGACTCGCTGAATGGAGTTTGTCCAGATATTCATCATATCCGGTACGAATCATCCCCCCTTCGCGTACAGAAATGGGCGGATCGTCCACCAGTGCAGCAAGCAGAAAAGCTATAATGTCTGCACAATCATCCATGCCTTGCGCGATCGAGGCCAATACGGGGGAAGCCGTTTGTGTCAAAAGCCGCTTCAACTCCGGTACTGCTTCTAATGAATAGCGAAGCTGGATCAAATCGCGGGCATTTGCATTTCCATACGAAATGCGTCCAGCCAACCGCTCGAGATCGTAGACGTTGTCCAGGCAAGCCCGCACGTCTGCACGAAGCAGCAAATCTCCTTTGAGCGCCTCCACCGCTTGCAAGCGCGCGTCTAGTTCTTCTTGCCTGAGTAAGGGACGTTCAATCCACCTGCGTAACAGTCTTCCCCCCATCGCTGTCTGCGTACGGTCCAGAAGCCACAAGAGAGATCCCTTTTTGGTCTTGTCACGAATTGTTTCCGTCAATTCGAGATTTCGTTTGGAAAAACCGTCCAGCTGCAAATACTGTTTGGCATCGTATTTCCTCAGCAGTCGCATATGAGCCAGACTCCGCTTTTGGGTGGTACCTATGTAGAACAACAAGCCGTTGACTGCCGCTCGCATAGCCATATCCAAATCCTTTGCCTGGTCTCCATATTGACTTTCTGCCGCAAAAGGATCCAACTGATTGCTTTCCACGACGGTATAGGGCAGAACGGACTTGGGCAATGTGGAAAAACCGCAGAACACCAGTTCTTTCGGACGGTATTGAAGTGCCTCATCCAGGACGCTGTCTGCCTCTCCCAGAAGCGATGTTACGTACAGCTCTCCTGTACTCATATCGCAAGCGGCAATTCCTGTCCGACCATCCTGACTTGCCAATGAGACCATGTAGTTATTTTCCTTGTCCGTAAGCCACTTGCCCTCCATCATTGTTCCTGGAGTAATGACACGGGTCACTTCCCGTCGAACAACGCCCTTAGCTTCCTTTGGGTCTTCTACCTGTTCACAAACTGCTACTTTGTGGCCTTTTTTCAACAGCTCTGCAATATATCCGTCTGCGGCGTGATGAGGAACTCCACACATCGGAATCTTCTCTTCGCCGCCTCCTTCCCGACCTGTTAGTGTAATCTCCAGCTCTCGGGACGCCAAAATCGCATCATCAAAAAACAATTCGTAAAAATCGCCTAAGCGAAAAAATAAGAAAGTATCCGGGTAATCTTTTTTGATCGCCAGATACTGTTGAATCATCGGGGTATATTGAGCCATTGGTTTCTTCTCCTAGCCTAGAAATCTCGCCGTTATTATAACATGTTTGGGACGGATTGTTGAATCTGTATCGATCGTTATGAAAACTCAAGAAAGATTCCAAGTCTTGCGCAAATCATCGGTTGCCGGCCAAGTCTCACCTGCCAGTAAATACGAAAAATATCGGTCCAAATGAATTCGGGACAGCAAATAGCCAGGCAACTGCCTTAGTTCATCCCAAATGTCTTGAACATACGAACCCAATGCTTCTTTGTCACCGCGGTAATACGCTTTGATCAACGGTAACTGCAGATGAGGCATCGCACGTAGCTGTGTATGACTCGTTGCCACGAGTCTCGCGAGGTGCAGCACTCCCCGTGTTACATCAGGATGAACGAGCCAGCTCGGCAATGTCCGATACTCAAATCCGTACGCTTTTTCCCGGCAATCACCGAGGTAACCGTATCGCTCTCTGCGCTCTTTGCACCCTGAATCTTCGATGAGCACCAATGGCAGCGCTAGATAAGCATCCAGCTTGCGACGAAGCGAAAAGGTTGCCGTTATTCCGCTAAAATGAATATGCCCCCCGATTGGATAACCAGGAAATGGCATCCCCCCCGCTACCCATTCTAACTTCTCATCTCCTATCTTTTTGTCTGCCAATTGGAGAGCCTCAAGGACATGGAAAAACAGCTCATCAGGATCTTCAGAAGGATCGGGTCTGAGTTCAGCCACTGGATGCTGGTGCAGCGCCAATTCTTCCCGGTATCGGGTCGTATCACACCCGACCTTGCCGCTGACCTTTAAATAATCAGAGGCAAGCGCCATTTCGCCTGTTGATCTTCTGAGTGCAAATTCAGGATCGGCCCCCATTCTCGCAAGTTCTTGAGGTTGCAACCGTAACCGTGACTCCCACCAGTCTCTTGCTCTCTGCCAATAACCATCTGCCTGCTGCTGCAGCCACTCCGGGTCTACCTGAACGACTTTTAATCGGTGAGGTGAAGCTGCCACGATCGTGACCTGTCCAGCATCGATTCCTGCTGCGTAGAGACTGCGTGCAGCTAAGCTTTTCACCACGTGAATTTCAGGGTCGAATGTAGAAAGTGCAACCGGCTGATAATCGGGCTCTTCCAAACGGTGTAGAAGCCATTGTGGTTCTTCCATACTCCTCATTAGGCCCAACACATGATCCTGATACAGACTGACTCGGTACGTCCGCCACCCCGGCTGAGCCTTCCGCGATGACGTTACAGGAATGCCACTTTGTCTGAGCAACCATCGGCCTATCTCAGGTCGGCGCAAAAATTTCTTTGCCTCTTCCGCATTTTCCGAGATCGCCTCTGCCACTCTTGCCCCTGGCTGCAATAAAAGCCGTTTCCCTTTTGCACGTGCAAACATGGCCTTTACCCTCCTCTATCTTCCTTTCGTTATCCTATGTCTGCGCCCAAAAAAGAGTGAGGCAGGATAGCCGGCTTCACTCGCTTAGACTGGATGCAACCGTAACAAAAAAAAGAAAAAGAGGAGATGTGACTCTCCTCTTTAGTCAAGCTCGTCGAGCATTGTGGCTGAATCAAAGTCATCAAATTCGTCACTATTATCCTCATAGTCGCCTAACATATGAATATCTTTGTCATCACAACTATTGCAGACAACAACGCATACCTTTGTTTCCCCAATGATTTCTACCGCAAATTCGCTTTCAACCTTGACAGTGATTGTGCCGCCTCCACTCAACTCGGCTTTGACGCACTTCGGTTGTTCCACGGCGCGAGCGACAATTTCAAGATCGCCCCTGCAGTTTCTGTCGAAGAACGTTAGCGGAACGAGTACGGAGAACTTGACAGTTTCCCTTTTGACTTCAGTTTGCGTGTTATTTGCAAACGAGAACCACAGGTTGACGTCACACGTACCAGATACTTCAACCGCGTCTCCGACTTTCTCTGCCTGGAAGTTCGTGTTTATAATCCAGCATCCGAGGATCGTCGAAGGAGTTTGCGACGGTATGATGGTGTGGGTGGTAGTGGAGAATTTATGGCCTTTACCGCAGACAGCTTTCGCGATTAGTTCCCGGCACTGTAGATCTTTGTCTGTACCCGACATTTCGTTACCTCCTCCATACAACGTTTCTGTACATTTGTATGCAGGGCATTCGGCTAGGGTGCAAACACCCACTTTATTTTGGGAAACTTGTTTGGAAGCTCATTATGACAGCCTTTCGGTACGGTCTTCTATTTTATAGGCCTTACTTAAGAGCAGCAGCCCCCATGATTTTTCGTCTCCGGTCCGCCACCCGTTTCCCCAGTCAACGGATTCCCGCCTGTATCCAGGATAATTCGCTCTGATACTGTATTGGTGATGACATTCGTCACCATCTGCAACAAATCGTTTACGTCTACCTGGGATTGCTTGAACTCCGTTACGATCGGAATAGAATCCAACTCTTCGTGCAGCTGATTGTATTCGCCTTCCACCTTTTTTACCAGTTCAGGCTTGTTGATGGATTCAAACATAACCATCTGCTTTTGCTTTTGCTTCAAGGTATCAATTAATTCTTGCACGCGTTCATTATGCTTGATTTGCAGTTCGGCGCGTTTGAAGAAATCTACTTCATTCGTGCGAGAAATCATGGAAGCCAATTCACGCGCCTTATCGAGAATTTCTTTTTGTGTGTACAGGTTTGTTTGTTCCATTTCAATTACACCTCAATTTTAGTAACAATATCGCCGTGGAGGGTCCACGTTTTGGCGTCTGTAATTTTCACGTGCACATATTGTCCAATCAAAGACTTATCGCCGGTGAAATGAACCAGCTTGTTTGTGCGGGTACGACCAGCAAGGACATCAGGATTGTTCTTTGATTCGCCTTCCACGAGAACCTCTACCACTTGATCCTGCAGCTTTTTATTTTGTTCTAGACCAATGCGAGCCAGAACTTCATTCAAGCGATACAAACGCTGTTTTTTCACTTCCATTGGCACATTGTCTTCCATGACGGCAGCAGGAGTTCCTTCACGTGGGGAATAAATGAACGTGTAGGCAAAATCGTAGCGTACTTCTTCCACCATGGATATCGTCTCTTCAAACTGTTCATCTGTTTCGCCAGGAAACCCGACAATAATATCTGAAGATAATGATACACCTGGAATCGCCGCTTTAATTTTACGCACCAGTTCCAGATAATGTTCGCGCGTGTATTTGCGAGCCATTCGCTTGAGAACCTCTGTGGAGCCTGATTGCACTGGCAAATGGATCTGTTCCACCAGATTGCCTCCGTTAGCCAGCACTTCAATCAAGTGATCGTCAAAGTCGCGCGGGTGGCTAGTCGTAAAACGCACACGCGGAATGTCAATCTTGCGGATTTCATCCAAGAGATCTCCAAAGCCGTACTGAATATCTTCAAAATCTTTTCCGTACGCATTGACATTCTGGCCTAGCAGCATAATCTCTTTAAACCCTTGACGTGCGAGATCACGAACTTCGGCAATTACATCTTCTGGACGTCGACTGCGCTCTTTCCCACGGGTGTAAGGAACTATGCAGTAGGTACAGAACTTGTCACAGCCGTACATGATATTGACCCAGCCTTTTGTGTTTCCTTCACGCAGCTTGGGCATATTTTCGACGATGTCGCCTTCTTTGGACCAGACCTCAATCACCATCTCTTTGCTGAACATCGCATCACGCAACAACTCAGGCAGACGGTGAATATTATGTGTGCCAAAGATCAGATCGACCTGTGTGTAGCTTTTCAGGATTTTACCCACAACCTTTTCTTCCTGAGACATACAGCCGCAAACGCCGAGGATGAGATTGGGGTTATTGTTTTTGAGCCGCTTCATATGACCAAGCTCGCCAAACACCTTGTCTTCTGCGTTTTCGCGGATCGCACAGGTATTAAACAGGATGATATCTGCATCCTCCACATTGTCCGAAGACGTGTAGCCCATTTGCTGCAAAATGCCAGAGATTGTTTCGGAATCATGCTCATTCATCTGACAGCCATATGTGCGAACATGATAACGCTTCCCTTTTCCAATACCTTGCATATCTTCTGGGATCATGAAATCGTAATGGACCTGAATTTCTTCCTTCCCACGCTTTTTCGCATCTTTTAGGGACGGCGCTTGGAAGTATTTTGCAAAGTCTGCTGTAGACTTCGGAGACTTTGCGGATTTTAAGTCCGGAGTCGCCTCTTTCGTTTCCTTCATCATGTATCACCTCAGTAGAAATTATCTTCATTCGTTATCAATAAAGAATTATAGCATTTTGGGCGATACAAAAGCTAATGTATAATGAGGCAAAATATGTACGATTGTATACGAAAACTTGGCTATGCCACCCCTTTAGGCACGGATGAAATCTCTTGTTATTTTTCCAAAGGGACTGGTATTGTGAATTCCTCTCTCCGTCTTTTCTCCTATTTTTTACAAAATAAAGTTGTCCTCTGCAACTTTCCATTCCCATCCAGCGTCTGAATGATTGCGAGACACAAACCAAACAGCAAATATGAGGAGGTTATCATGAAAAGAGCACTAACCCTTTTCCTGTCGGTGTTAATGTTCCTGACTGTAATCCCGTTTGTGAGTGCCGCTTCACCGTCGTTCTCGGACGTTCCACGTAATCACTGGGCGTATAAAGAGATCACTGAAATGGCTGAAAAAGGGATCATTAAAGGATACGACAACAGAACTTTCCGCCCAAATAATGAAGTAACGCGTGCGGAATTTGCCAAGATCATGATTGCCGCTGCTGGCGTCGATATTGACAAAGGATCTGTTAGCCAAACATTTAAAGATGTACCGAAATCTCACTGGGCGTACTACTATGTCGAATATGCGAAACCGTACCTGACAGGCTACAAGTCTGGTTCTACCTATACTTACAAGCCTGATCAGCCTGCTGTTCGCGAAGACATCGCTGTTGCTTTGGTACGACTACTCGGCTATGACCGCAAGTACAAAGCTGACTTGAATCAATTGAAAAAATTTCGGGATGCAGACGATATTTCACCAGCATTGCGCTCTTATATCGCAATCTCCATCCAAACCGATCTGATGAAAGGATCCAATAATTACTTCCGCCCCCAAGACCCGATTACCCGTGCAGAAGCAGCATCCCTTCTCTATCGTGCTCTGTTGAATCGTGATGGCGACGAAACAAAAGTGGTTTTCCCGAACCCGAATCCAAATCCAGAACAACCTAAACCACAACTAATCAGTATTAGCGATTCCTTTTCAGACAGCAATCTGAAAAATTGGGATACCAAAAACGCTGATGGAGACTGGGGAGTTATCAATAAACAAGTAACCGCCGTTTCCACCGACGATGATCTGGACCACTACTTCTTGCCACTCATTTGGGATGAGTCTGTAAATCCTGAGAACTACGAATTGACTGTCGATGTAAACGCGGTTGGTACCAACGGTTTAGGTGGTCTCTTCTTCAACGGCAAGGATGGTAAGGCAAATGTCGTTTATGTCTCCAAAGAACGGGTATATCTCGGCAAGGTAGCGGATGTTGAAGATGACGATATTGACGTAATTGCTTCCAGCTCTTACAAATTAAAGTCAAGCAACCGCTTGAAGGTGATCGTTAAAGGGAGCACCGTTTCGATTTATATGAATGACCAATACTTGTTTGGCCAACAGCAGGTAAAACAAGTGGGTACAAAGTTAGGTCTGTACTTGCAAGGAGATGCGACAAAAGATGCACCGCGCAAGATGACCTATCTGGATAATTTCTCGTTTAAAGAAGTGAAATAACTCGCATAAAATAGTGCCCGACACCCTTTACCAAAACGTGTCGGGCATTCTTATTGCTTACTCCAGAACCTCGGCATCTTCTTCCATCCAGAAAAAAGGATCGCAAAAACCTAGAAATGAACACAGTTCAGTTGTATAATGGTACCTATTCTTGTCCTGTGAAGGAGCCTCATTATGTCATTTTCTGTCAATCAACCTTTTCGTTGGATGGACTCTGGTACCTATCAGGAAAGCCCGCTCGAACCATTGGTCAGAGACGAAGCGCTGGCTGCCAGCATGCAAAGCGCATCACCTGCTCCTGTCATCCACCTGTGGGTGTATGATCAAGCCCTCTATCTAGGCCGCAGAGACGCCAAGCTTCCCCACCTGGAGAGCGCTTTGCATCAATTTGGTAAGGCTGGATTTGGATGCGTCCTACGATCGTCTGGCGGCGCATGTGTACCTCTAGATGCAGGCGTGCTTAATTTGGCCTGTTTGTTGCCGGATACCGCCATTTCTATTGATGCTTTCTTTTCATTTGTCGCGGACCTGCTTCATGTTGGCTTACGTGACTACGGCACCTTGCAATTTGGTGAAGTTGCCGGCTCCTATTGCGCTGGAGAATATGACTTTTCCATACACGGAAAAAAAATCGGTGGAATGGCTCAACGGCGAACACGATTTGGCTCCATTTTGCAGTTATGCATAAATGTCGACGACCGACCACGTGGAGAATGGATGGAACGATTTTATCAGGTTGCTGGACTTCAAGAAATGGACAACCACAAGCCAATCCCTTCTATTGAGGCGTCCACAATTGGGAGCATTGCCAGCTTGACCGGGGAATCTGTCTCTGTAGATGAGGTAAAAGAACGTTTGCTTGCAACGATTCGTACACAGTGGCCCGTCATACCGACTCCTTTTACCGTACAGGATGAGTTACTCTCTGAGTCGCGTCATCACCTGGCGAAACGCTTACGCTTGTTTGCCTATCAGGCAAAAGAACTGGCATCACCAGACTGGCGTTTGCCAGAATAATAACTTCATGGGATCAAAAGCCAATGGTGCATACAATTTGGCACGGAGATTGGCAAAAATCTTGGAGGACATATGAATAGCGATCGAAAGGGGACGTTTCAGGATCTGAATGCCCTTTTTGTTTTTGGGGCTTTTACCGTTTTGGTGATTCACATTCTCGGCTTTTTTATCGCCAACCAAACAGATTATCCTTGGAACGAAAGCGTCGAAGCCGTACTTCTCATTTTGCTCAGATTTGGTCGCTCTTTGTTTATTTTTGCGACTGGAATGCTGTTGTTTTATTGGCATCAAAACCGACAAATGGACTGGCGCTCCTTTTGGACAAAGCGCTGGCGTGTCATCGTGCTTCCGTATATCATATGGACAGCCATTTTTACTGGTTTCAAATTGCAAAGCATTGACCCAGTTGAACTGGCTTATCCATTTTTTCATAGCCTGTTTACTGGAAGCGCTTTTTATCACTTGTATTACATCCCGCTTTACCTACAGCTCAATCTGTTTTTTTGCATAATCAAGCCGTGGTTTGAACGGTACATGAGCTTTCGTGTGGTAACCCTGATCTTTATAGGCCAAATCAGCCTGTACGTAATCTACCGCTACCTGTTTGTGACTCCGCTTTGGAGCATTGATTGGACGGCAAACCAACTGCTTGCTCTTGTCTCGCATAGCTATGTCGCTGGACAAAATTATGTGTTTATGTACCTCTTTACTTTCTCGCTCGGGGCTTATGCAGGGATGAACCTCGAGAAATGGCGTATGTGGACGTATAAGCTGCGCTACCCCGCCTATGGGGTGACTCTCGCTTCTGCTGGTTGGATTGCGATGAGTTACTTGAATGAATCCAAGAGCTATCTGGAGAGCCTAAACATTTTTGATCCACTTTATCTGGTGTATACACTCAGCTTTCTGGTCAGCTTCTATTCCTTTTCCCGCTATCTCGGGAAGCTGCCAGCACTCGGTCCGTGGTTATCCAGGATGGCAAAGCAAAACATGGCTATTTACTTAGTCCATCCACTCATTCTGTTTTTGTTGGAAAGCTACGTGATCTTTCGCTTGGACTGGTCGACTCCGTTGTTGATGGTCGCCATGTTGGTCATTACACCCCCTCTCTGCATTTTTTTGTATAAACATACGCTCGTTTCATATTGGACAGGCATGGTTCACCAAAAGCCAAAGCGCGTCCTACAACCGGAGACTCACAAAGCGTAATACAAGGCTGCATGTTTCCTCCAAACTCCTAATGTAAAAGTCAAAACGATTTTGCATACTAGAAGTAGGGACAACAATTGTTCCACACCTCGATTCATTGCCTGGCTATATGTGCCGGGCTTTTTTTGTCTAAGCAATGCCATTTCTTGCCGTTTCTTCGTGTATGGTTTTTTTATGAAGCCCTATCGTTTGCTCCAAGCATACGGTATCATAGAAGAGAACCACAGGCAGCCCAAATGGCTACCCTAGACGACAGAAAAGGTGGTTGAACCAATTGAGTCAAGATAATCCTTTGCTACATACGCCCATTAAGGATCTGATTATTGCTTCGACGAAAGTAGCACACGTACAATTAGGAAACTCACTGGAGCATGCTCTGCTCGTTCTCATCAAATCAGGGTATTCAGCCATTCCTGTGTTGGACCATCAGTATCACTTGCATGGACTGATCAGCACCAATATGATCATGAATAAGACGTTGGGACTGGAACGGTTCGAATTGGAACAAATGTCTGAACATACCGTCGATGAAGTAATGGATACGAAAATGCCACGCTTGAAAGATTCGGATGAATTTATGAAGGCGTTGGAGGTTTCCATCAATCATCCATTCGTTTGCATCATAGATGATGAGCAGTATTTCCTGGGCATCCTCACACGTAAATCTATTCTAGCTCTAGCGTATCGCCATTTTCGTAATCTGCCTTATCCAGCGGCAGAAAACCAGCAGACGTATTAAAGCAATCAGACGCAACAGACAAAAGACGGGGGCAATTGAAACGGCCGCCGTCTTTTTCTGTGTAACCTTATCCCCTGACTCTCCCCATTCTGAATTGCGTTTGTCTGCTTTCTGTGTGTAGATCCTGTTTCGTTGATCAGGCAAGTTGACGCCTTTTCCCAGCTTTCTGTTCATAAATCAGCGTCTGCGCATATTCCATTGGGTGTCGATAGGTCTGTTTAAACATCGACTTTTCCCCAGCTTTGTAAAAGGAATAGCGCTGATCTCGCACATTGACTTCAATTAAGTACGGATTTCCCTGATCATCGATCCCCATATCCATACCCAAATCCGCTAAAGAATGAAAGTGTTGCCCATATTGCTCCGCGATTTTTACGGCCGCGTCACTGATTCTCTCTACAATCTGCTGGTGCGATTCAGGAGGAAAGGATTCCGCTATGGCTTCCGTCAAGGGAAGGGCCCTACCTCCGCGAGACAAATTGCTGAGCTTATTCTGCCGATTGGCCACTTTTGCTACCAGGCCGCTCACTGTCCATTCCCGTTCTCCATTCTTTTGCACAGAGACGCGAATATCGAATGTCTTTCCACGATAGCGGGCCAGTGGAACTCCCTGTTGAATTAAATACCGCTTATTCCCCACCCACTTACGCACCGTTGCCAATAGCTGATTACGGTTCATCGTTCTCTGCTTGTTGGAGGAAATAAAACGGTATTCACTTCCATGACGCTCAATTCGAGCAACCCCGATTCCTACTGATCCGATCGAAGGCTTGACGTAAACGATCCAATATTTATCCAGGAACTGTCGGAGCTGCTCTGTAGAATAAGGGACTGTCTGAGGCAAGAATGGGCGTATTTGCTGGTTTTTCCACAACATCTGGTGTACTTTCCGTTTATCCCGCACAACCAATCCATTGAATACGGTCTTCTTTTTACTTAGACGCTGGATGGTACTCCGCGCTCTTCCATCGCCAGTCAGCACTCGATTGTGAATTACGCTTGGGATATGGACCAAACGTGGAATTAATCTACTTCCATTCCAAAAAAACCCCTTCACCCTCTCATCCCCTGCCAAGACATGGCGTGGGTGAAAGAAAACGGGCTCTAGCCCCAACTCTTTGCCAATTTCCACATAATAAGGTAGGTGCTCGTAAGACTTGTCTCCATTCATCCCTCTCTGCATAATGCCCCAATCTAACATAATGCCGATTCTGTCCACAAAGATCCCCCTTGCTCCATTCCTCAACATAGGGTATGTGCCACAATCGACAAGGGCGTGCCTATTTTTCGCATGTACTGTCGTAATTTGCGCTTGCCCGGGAAAGGTCGATCTTATTATTCGATTTACACCGTGCGACGCTCGATAGCAAGCAAGAACGGAGCCTGATTTTGCTGATTGGTATACTGGTATTTCAAAACAAGGAATTCGAGCTGACTCAGTGCTTGACAAAAGGATTCCACGGCGTCTTTTTCCACTTCTCCCGCCGCATGTCCCCAGTAAATCATAACAGTCATAATTCCACCAGGCCGAAGTACGTTCAAGCCAGTTTGGATCGCACGAATGGTACTTGCAGCCTGTGTCGTTATTTCCTTATCTCCACCTGGAAGGTAACCAAGATTAAACATGATCGCTCCTGCCCGAATCTTCAGCTTGTCAATTTCTTCGTGGCTGGCAAGTTTCATTTCTACACGATCTGCAAGACCCTCGCGTTCCAAACGTTCTTTTGTTTTTTCAATCGCAAGTGGTTGAATATCAAACGCGATGACTTTTCCTTCTTCACTGACGAGTTGTGCGAGGAAGAGGGTGTCATTGCCATTACCCATCGTCGCGTCAATAACCGTTTCGCCTTCCTGGACACGCTCTCGAATCAGTTTTCGTGCTACTTCCAATACATTGGGAAACATACCTTTTCTCCTCTCAATCTTTCCTTCGCATTCCGTGTTACAAGTCGATTTGCAGGCCAATGCTAGCGACATAACATGTGCCTGTCTGAAAAGCTTCTGCTTGGGCGAAAACCTCATCTTCTTGATAAGAATGGAACAGATGGGTAAGCAGCAGCGAACGGCATGCCAGCGATTGTGCGAGCTCAGCAGCTTGACGCACAGACAAGTGGCCATTTGGCTTTTGCGGCTTGTTGTGATCCAAATATGTACCTTCGCAAATAAATAGGTCTGCTCCCCGCGCAAACGTCTCCCACCGGGTTCCAGGACCGCTATCTGCCCCGTAAACGAGTACGCGGCCATTTGATTCCAGTCTCATTGCATAGCACGGATCCCCGTCACCATGGTCTGTACGTAAATAGGTAATATGCACATCGCCGATGGTCAATGTTGTTTGCTCGTTTACCGGGTGAAATCTTGTTGCATCCCGGTATGTAAGTGCCTGGGCATTGGCTTCTGGAGCCTCCGGTGCGTAGATAGGAAGCGTCCGTGACGCATCACGCTGCCCAAACAATTGATGAACCATAAGACCATACTGGAATACACCGACGTCGGCAATGTGATCATGATGATAGTGCGATAAGAGCATGGCATCAATCTCATACATTGGCAAATGCTTGCCCAGTTGGGACAACACTCCGCTGCCGCAATCAAGGAGGATTCGCACCTTGTTTGTTTCAAGCAAATATCCCGGAGTCGCTCCCCCTGGACCAGGATAAGGAGATTGATAGCCTAAAACGGTAACGCGCATATTCGATTCACTCCTTCTCATAGGATGGAATAAGGTGGGACAGGAGGTTTGAGATGCAAGGATCATGGAGAGCCGCATGGCAGATCGCTTTCACGTATATTGGGACAGTCGTAGGAGCTGGCTTTGCCTCTGGTAAAGAAATCGTCGAGTTCTTTGTTCAATATGGAACACAAGGCTTTGTTGGAATTCTATTGGCCACAGCTCTATTCGTATGGGCAGGGATTCGGATCATGCTGATTTCCTATCGACTTCAGGCTAGTTCCTATCAAGAAGTGAGTACCTATCTCTTTGGGCATCCATTCGGAACGGTATTCAATACGCTTTTGCTCACTGTGTTATTGGGCACAACTTCGGTTATGCTCGCCGCAACAGGAGCTATTTTCATGGAGTCGTTCCAATTGTCTTCCCAGATCGGAATTTGGATAAGCATGGTCATGATTTTCATCGTTACGAGAAAAGGATTGTTTGCCATTCACCATGTGAACAGTATCTTCGTGCCTGCTCTCATCGGCTTTACCTTTCTCGTTTTTCTCCACACGAAGCCATGGGAAGATTCGGCGATCACAGTAGAGTCGCTTCGTCCATTTGCATGGCTAAGTTCCCCCTTTTATTATGTTGCCTTAAACGTCTCACTTACACAAGCAGTTCTTATTCCGATGGGCAGACACAGTAAGGGTGAGCAGCCTTTGATCGCCGGCGGCATACTCGGTGGTCTTGGAATCGGCCTATTACTGCTGCTCGCTTATTTCTCGTTATCGGTAAAAATGCCGGGTATCCAACAAGCGGAAATGCCTATGATCGCTTTATTGCAAGGAGCAGGGCGAGGAATCCCTCTCCTATTTTCCTTGCTCGTATACGCAGAAATCTTTTCTACACTGGTAGCGAATGTATTCGGTCTCTCCGAACAACTCCGCCAGGTGACTCGATTACGTGGCCCCACCATCCTCCTGGCGATCCTAGCAATCAGCTATTTTATCAGCTTCATCGGTTTTAGTTCCCTGCTGCGTTTTTTGTATCCCCTATTCGGTCAGTTAGTCGTCTTTTTCCTCGTCATGTTAATGTATCGACAATGGCGCGGTCGAACGTATTGAACAAAAAAACCTCTCCACAATGGGAGAGGTTTTTCATCGTACAGATAAGAATTTATAAAATTCTTATCCAGTATGGGCAGCTGCGACTCCGCCAAAAGGCATGGCGTAGCCAGGTTTTCTAAAAACTTTAAGCAAATTCTGCAACCAGTTTCGCGAAGTCTTCATCGGACAGGCGGATGTCTTGATTAGCCAAGCCTTCCGCTTTAAATCCGTTAACAAGTGCTTCGTAAGGTTTTTGCTCAGTGTTTTGATAGATCAGACCTGTGACCAGACCTTTGTGTTGCATCGAAGTGGACATCGCCTTGATACGATCATGAGGATCATATCCTTCGATTGTATCTACAGGAACGATGTTCTCTTTGAACCAGTCGTATGTGTTCACTTTGTTGTACGTTACACAAGGGCTGAACACGTTGATCAGAGAGAAGCCTTCGTGTTGGATACCTTTTTCGATCAGTTCAGTCAAGCCCTTCAGATCGCTGGAGAAAGATTGGGCAACAAAAGTTGCGCCAACAGACAGCGCCAATTCAACTGGTGAAATGGAAGACTCGATGGAACCAGCAGGTGTAGACTTGGTCACGAAACCAGTCGCGGAACGCGGGGAGGTTTGACCTTTTGTCAGACCGTAGATTTGGTTATCCATTACGATGTAGGTTACATTCATGTTACGACGGATTGCGTGTACCGTATGACCCATACCGATCGCAAATCCATCACCGTCACCACCGGCAGCAATTACTGTCAGCTCGCGGTTAGCCATTTTCACGCCTTGTGCGATTGGCAGGGAACGACCATGGATACCGTGGAAACCATAGCAGTTGATGTAGCCGGAGATACGACCGGAACAACCGATACCGGAAATAACTGCCAGATTTTCAGGTTCCAGGCCTACGTTTGCCGCAGCGCGTTGAATCGCCGCTTGGATGGAGAAGTCTCCACAGCCTGGGCACCAGTTTGGCTTAACGTTATTTCGAAACTCTTTCATAGTCGCCATGTTTTACCAGCTCCTTCACTTCAGCATAGATTTCCTTCGGCAGGAATGGGTTACCGTCATATTTCAACACAGATTCGATTTTCTCTGCGTTTCCAATGTGTTGTTTAAGCAAGTTGGTTACTTGCGCTTGGATGTTGTGTTCTACGACAACCACTTTTTTCGCTTTATCCACGAGTGCTTTCATTTGTTCAGCAGGGAATGGATGCAGCAAGCGGATTTGAGCATGGTTAACTTTCATGCCCTCTTTCTCCAAACGGCCTTTTGCTTCTTGGATGGTTCCGATCGTGGAGTTAATACCTACCACCAGAACATCAGCATCATCATGAGGAGCATCTGCTGTTACAGGGTTTTTGAACGTTTTCAGTACGCCTTCCATTTTGCGCATACGCTTATCCATTTGTTGGATACGGTTTGCAGCATTCTCAGATGGACGACCAGTTTGATCATGCTCAACACCTGTTACATGGTGCAGACCGTATTTTTGACCCGGAATTACACGAGGAGAAACGCCGTCTTCGGTTACTTCATAACGTTTGAACAGGTCGTTTTGCTCTTTTTCTGGCAATTCTTGTCCAACAAGCAGTTTACCACGACGGATTTCTACTTGGCTGTAGTCAAAAGGAACAACGGTTTGTTTACCCAAGGAAAGAGTCAAGTCTGTCATCAGGATAACTGGCAGTTGGTATTCTTCCGCAATGTTAAACGCTTCCACTGCATCATAGAAGCACTCTTCAACTGTGCTTGGCGTGATAACAACTTTTGGGATGTCACCATGTGTACCATAAATCATCGCATTCACATCAGACTGCTCGATTTTGGTTGGCATACCTGTAGATGGACCACCACGTTGGGTGTTTACGATTACTACTGGGGTTTCTGTAATACCAGCCAGACCGATTGCTTCCATCATCAAGGACAGACCAGGACCTGCAGATGCAGTCAAGGCACGCGCACCAGCAAAGTTTGCACCGATTGCCATTGTGACCGCAGCGATCTCGTCTTCTGTCTGGATTACCGTTCCGCCCAATTTCGGCAGCTTTTTAATCAGATATTCCATTACTTCTGATGCTGGGGTAATTGGGTACGCTGGCATGAAACGGCAGCCTGCGGCTACAGCGCCAAGAGCGATTGCATCATTACCAATCAGGAACAATTGCTTTTGTGGGTCTGCTTTGTCCAATTGGAACTCAGGCAGTTGACCACCAGTCAATTCGTTAACAAATTCAAATCCGCGACGAATGGCATCCATATTCTTTTCAACCACTTTTTCGCCTTTGCGGAGGAACATATCTTCAACAATGACTCGGTAACTTTCCACTGGAATGCCGAGGATCGCACTGGACGCACCGATCGACACCATGTTTTTCATCAGGGAAGTACCCAGCTCGTCTGCAATCTCAGATAGTGGTACAGTGAAGAAGCGAACTGGCTTCAAACCGTCCGGCAACTTTGGATTAAATTTGGCATCCGCGATGATGATACCACCTTCGCGCAATTCATGCCCATTAAAATCGATCGTCTCCTGATCGAACGCTACGAGAATGTCCAGATCGTCGGAGATCGCGCGCATAGGTTGTGTACTCACGCGAATTTTGTTGTTTGTGTGTCCACCCTTAATACGGGAAGAGAAGTGACGATAGCTATACAGATGGTAGCCCATCCGGTTCATCGCCATCGAGAAAATCTCACCAGTACTCTCGATGCCCTCCCCTTGCTGTCCTCCAACTTTCCAAGAAAGTTGACTAATCATTCAGATTCCACCCTTTCAGTGACTGTGAGAAAAAGCGCTCATCCTACCTGAGAAAGATTGATAAGATGTGACAATTCTGTGCATAGACAGTAACATTGTAGTCCTGTCCATGTGAAATTGCAAGTGCTTTTACTCAACTTACTTTTGACCTGAATTTTAATGTTGAACTTGGTACATTAATATCCTCATGTATTATTGTAGCACGTTTCCGAAAACACGCAACCAATTTCCGTGCATAAATTTCATTACTTCCGCCTCTTTATAACGCACGAGCAAAGCTTCCAGTAACTGGGCGTAACTACCCGCAGTCGTAAGGTCTCCAAAGGTCTTCGTAATCCCGTCGAAATCGGAACCAAATGCCACGTGATCAACGCCTCCCAGTGCGCACACATGGTCCAAATGACGCAAGAGATCATCTATCCATACAGTCCGTTCTTCGTTTACAGTAAAAAAGTCTACGAACGTCAGTCCCATGACTCCATCGCCCGCAATCAAAGCGCAGATCTGTTCATCCGTCAGATTGCGTGGATGGTTGCATACTTCTCTTGCATTTGAATGAGACGCGATGATGGGTGCTTTGGATAACTCAAGTACATCCCAAAAGCCGGGATCAGCTAAATGAGAGACATCAATGATCATGCCCAGTCGATTCATTTCTTCTATTACAGTGCGTCCGAAAGCCGTCAACCCCCCTGGATTGGGTTCTCCACTTCCGTCTGCCACGGCATTCCCGTGATTCCAGGTCAGTGTCATGCCACGAACGCCTAGTTGATACCACGTGCGCAACTGCACGAGACTTTCTTCAAGCGCATGGGCTCCTTCTACAAACAGAATAGCCCCTTTCTGCTCCTTTAATACCCTCTCGTCCAAATCAGCCTTGGTATAGATCGGACGGAATTTTTCGGATGCTACCTTCTCATAAAACACGTCAATCATTTCTAGTACCGCATGAAATCTGCGTCCGTAGGGCACATCAGTCGGAACAAAACAGGCAAGCACCTGTATATCCACATTCCCTTTTAATAGTTCAGGAAAACCTGCCTGGAGCAGCTTGTCCTCTTTATAGAAGTCCAAATTGGGATTTTTCCACAACTTGCACAGTACATCGCAATGCCCATCAAAGATTTTCATGCCCATCTCTTCTCATCTACTCCTTTTCATATGCAAGCATACCTTTAGACAAACGAAAAAACCTGTTCATTCTTCGAACAAACAGGCAGGCGAAGCATTACTGATTTTATTATCTGGGCTCTACGATTAGCTTGATAGCGGTTCGCTCTTCTCCATCAATTACGATGTCGGTAAAGGCTGGAATACAAATGAGGTCAACTCCACTCGGCGCTACGAACCCTCGTGCGATAGCTACGGCCTTCACAGCTTGATTAAGCGCCCCAGCGCCTATAGCTTGAATCTCGGCAGCACCGCGTTCACGAAGAACACCGGCAAGGGCACCAGCAACGGAATTGGGGTTAGACTTTGCTGAAACTTTTAATACTTCCATCCTTTTGAACCTCCCGTCTGATAGGAATCCTGTCATCATTAGAATGATATTCGCATAACCCCTAAAAATTCCTGCTAACTCGCATGAAAGATTCAAAAAATTCTAATCTTATTATTCCATAAATGGATGGTCGACGTCAATTCTGATTCGCTCCAGTTTTTTCGCATTCCCTGTCGTCTTATCCAGCGTGATCGAAACAGCATTCAATTGCGCTGGATCTGGAGCGACTTCAAACCGGACAGGCAACTGCGTCAAAAACTTTTTGATTACTGCCTCCCGCTCCATCCCCAAAATTCCATTACTTGGACCGCACATTCCTACGTCACACAAAAATCCGGTTCCTCCCGGCAAAATGCGCTCATCTGCAGTCTGTACATGCGTATGTGTTCCAACTACAGCACTCACTCTTCCATCCAAATACCAAGCCATCGCCTGTTTCTCGGATGTCGCTTCTGCATGAAAGTCTACAAAAATCAATTTCGTCCGTTTTCGTGCTTGCTCTATGAGTTTGTCAGCCGTTTGAAACGGACAATCCAAAGGCGGTAGAAAGGTTCGTCCCATTAAATTAATCACGGCTAATTCGCCTTCTGATTGCTTAATGTATGTAATTCCTTTTCCAGGTGCCCCCTGTGGGTAATTCGCAGGACGAATCATACGTGGCTCGTCATCGATAAACTCAAAAATCTCTTTTTGATCCCACGTGTGATTGCCGAGTGTAATGGCATGAACGCCACCCTCGAATAGCTCCTTGGTGATTTTCTCCGTAATACCTCGACCATGAGCGGCGTTTTCTCCATTCGCAACGATAAAGGTTGGCCGGTATTTTCTTTTGAGAAGTGGTAAATATGTCTTTACAATCTCCCTGCCTGGTGAACCCATGATATCTCCAATAAACAAAAGTTTCATTTCACTCTCACCTCAATGCTAGTATACACAACTACTTTACACGTTAGATTAGAAAACCTGGCTACGCCATGCCTTTCGGCGGAGCCGCGGTTGCACTTATACTGGATAGGAATTTTATAAATTCCTATCTGTAAAAAAAGTAAAGTGGCCGATAGCCACTTTACTTTGCATACTCAACTGCCCTAGTTTCACGGATTACCGTCACTTTGATGTGACCCGGATAGTCGAGTTCATTTTCAATTCGTTTGGTGATCTCCCGTGCAAGACGGGTAGCTTCCGCATCGTCAATCTTTTCAGGCTGTACCATTACGCGAATTTCGCGTCCCGCTTGAATCGCATAAGACTTTTCTACGCCATCGAACGACTCAGAGATTTCTTCCAGTTTCTCCAAACGTCTGATATAAGTTTCCAATGTCTCACGGCGTGCACCTGGGCGTGCAGCAGACAAGGCGTCCGCAGCTCCCACGAGCATGGCAATGACGGAGGTTGGTTCGGTATCACCGTGGTGAGAAGCAATGCTGTTGACAACCACTTGATGCTCATTGTACTTCTTAGCCAGTTCTACACCGATCTCTACGTGAGAACCTTCCACTTCATGGTCGATCGCTTTTCCGATATCGTGTAGGAGACCTGCACGTTTAGCCAGTTTGACGTCTTCTTTCAATTCTGCCGCCATCAAACCTGCGAGATGCGCTACTTCCATTGAGTGTTTCAGCACGTTTTGACCGTAACTCGTACGATAGCGCAAGCGTCCTAAGATCTTGATCAGATCGGGATGCAAGCCGTGTACGCCCGTTTCAAACGTTGCTTGTTCACCGTATTCACGAATTCGTTCGTCTACTTCGCGACGTGCTTTCTCCACCATTTCCTCAATACGGGCCGGGTGAATTCGTCCGTCTGCGACCAGTTTATCCAAAGCCGTCTTAGCGATTTCTCGACGAACCGGATCGAAGCCAGACAGGATGACTGCTTCAGGGGTATCGTCAATAATCAGATCGATACCAGTCAGCGTCTCCAGTGCACGAATGTTTCGTCCCTCGCGTCCGATAATTCGTCCTTTCATCTCATCGTTTGGCAGCGTTACAACAGAAACGGTCGTTTCCGCTACGTGATCCGCAGCACAACGTTGGATGGAGGTCGTGATAATCTCGCGAGCACGCTTGTCCGCTTCTTCCTTGGCTTGTGTCTCGATCTCTTTGATCATCACAGCCATTTCATGGCGAACCGTGTTTTCCACGTCCGTCAGAATGATGTTTTTCGCTTCATCCTGCGTCAAGCCGGAAATGCGTTCCAACTCTGATACTTGCTCTTTATATAAGTGCTCTACCTTGCTTTGCAATTCTGCGATGGCACGGTCGCGCTCGGACAATTCTTCCTCTTTGCGCTCCAACTGTTCCATCTTGCGGTCCAACGACTCTTCTTTTTGGAGGATTCGTCGTTCCTGACGCTGGATCTCGTTGCGTCTCTCACGCAACTCGGTTTCTGCTTCAGAACGAAGCTTGAACACTTCATCCTTGGCTTCCAGCACCTTTTCCTTTTTAACGGCTTCGGCGTCCCGTTTCGCTTCTTCTACGATCTGATGTGCAGCTTCTTCTGCACTAGAGATCTTCGCTTCCGCAATGGATTTGCGAGTGAAGTAGCCAGCACCCAAACCGATAAGCAAGGCGACGAGCACAATGACAACTGTTAGTATAGGATCCATAGGCTTTTTCGTTTCACCTCCTTATTGTAAGACATCTCCCCGCTTTCCAAGCATTCGTTTTTCATGGAGTGCCGCTGTCGGTTTGCTCTCACTTTAGAACATTCGACTAAAAAACAAGACCGATATTACTCGGTCCGCTGAATCCGCACATAGTACGGGTGTTCAGTTGTTCCACAGGCAACGAGTGAGCAAATCGAAAAAAGTTATGATACACCAAGTAAATACAAACCTATTTTATTATTTGTGAACAAGAATTGTCAAGATCATGCAAATAGAGTCAACCCTATCCATCGCTTCTCTGACGCAATTCTCCACGAATCTGTTGCACAATCGCATGAGAGAATCCTTTTCGCATCAGCATCGACAATAATTTGCGTTCTTCTTCGGGAGTAGGTGGGCCCTGCAGTCGTCTCGCTTTTTTCTCTATCAATGCTCTTGCCGCTTCTAGTTCAGCCTCTCTGGAGACGCCTTTCACCGCATCCTCTACGATCGACTTCTCCACTCCACGCTGCTGCAGCTCCATGCGCAGCATATAGGGACTTCGCGGTTTCAAGCGCAAACGCTCATCTACCCATTGCTTGGCGAAAGCCTCATCATTTATGTACCCTTGCTCCTTGCACCTTCGGCATATCTCCTCAGCTATCTGGGCTTCAAAGCCTTTCTCTAGCAAATAAGACTGCAATTGGCTACTTGTACGAGGCCGAATACCAATGTACCGAAGCGCCGCCAAAAACGCCTTGTGCTTCTCCTCGGCCACTATCACTTCCAGGTAAAACACTTCATCTACTTCTGTACCTTTAAAGAGATTGTACTTTACCAGTATGTCTTCATGAACAGTAAACGCATACTCGCCTTCTAAATCAATGTGATAACGCTGCTTTTGTTTGCTGTCACGGTGAACGGATGTAATCTGCCCACATCTCATCGCTTCTCCCTCCTTCCTCTCCATAACGGAAACCTGATGTACGTATCACCTTTCCTGCACGGTAACAAAACAGCCTGTCTCGACGACAGGCTGTTGATTGGGATTTGCGTTTACTACTCTAGATCAAATGCAGGCTCTTCGTCTTGCTCTGGATCAATCTCCGGTGCTACCTCTGGAACCGATCCTGGATTGAGACTGAAGTATTCCCGAACCTTCGTTTCAATTTGAGACGCGATGTGTGGATTCTCTTTCAAGAAGACTTTTGAATTCTCACGTCCTTGGCCGAGACGCTCCTCGTTGAAGGAGTACCAGGCACCGCTCTTTTGTACCACGTCAATCTCTGAACCGATATCGAGAATGCTTCCTTCTCTGGAAATTCCTTCGCCGTACATGATGTCAACTTCTGCGACCTTGAACGGAGGAGCTACTTTATTTTTGACTACCTTGATCTTGGTCTTACTACCCAAGATATCGTTCCCGACCTTGATGGACTCAGCCTTGCGTACATCGAGACGTACACTCGCGTAGAACTTCAGTGCACGTCCACCCGGTGTAGTTTCAGGGTTACCGAACATGACGCCTACTTTTTCACGAAGCTGGTTAATGAAGATGGCAATCGTTTTCGACTTGTTGATTGCTCCAGAAAGTTTGCGCAGTGCTTGAGACATCAGACGAGCCTGCAAACCTACGTGGGAATCTCCCATCTCGCCCTCGATCTCAGCTTTTGGCACAAGTGCCGCAACGGAGTCAACTACGATGATATCTACCGCTCCAGAGCGTACCAGTGCCTCCGCAATTTCCAGCGCTTGCTCACCTGTGTCCGGCTGAGACAGCAGCAATTCATCAATATTGACACCCAGCTTAGCAGCATAAACCGGATCCAGTGCATGCTCGGCATCGATAAAGGCAGCTTGACCGCCTTGTCTTTGTACTTCTGCAATAGCGTGGAGTGCAACGGTTGTTTTACCCGAAGACTCTGGACCGTAAATTTCAACAACCCGTCCTTTTGGGAATCCACCTACGCCAAGAGCAATATCAAGAGCTAGTGCACCACTAGATATTGTTGAAATTGAAACGTTGGATACTTCCCCCAACTTCATAATGGAACCTTTACCGAACTGCTTTTCTATCTGACGCAATGCACTCTCCAAAGCTGCGCGACGATCTGACAAATGGTACACACCCTTTCAACATTCGCTTCTGTTTTGCTTGTCTTCATCATACATCGAGACAGAAGGGTTTGCCAAGTATTTTTTGCGAACAAATATTCGCATGCAAATAAAACAGCCATTTCCTGGATTTTTACCAGCGAAATGGCTGTTTTACGTCTATGTTATCGGCTTCCCATTAGGAACGCTTTGCGCCACGAGGCTTAGCTGGCTCCAGATTGATCCGCTTTCCATTGATTCGAGTCTGACGCAGGGATTCGTAAACGAACGCTGCAACCTCTTCCGGAACCTCTACAAACGTGAAGTTCTCGAAAATGTCGATACGACCTACAGACTTTCCTGGAATCCCTACTGATTCAGAAATTTCCCGGACCAAATCTTGCGGTTTCATGTTTGCATTGCGACCAACGTTGAGGAAGAAACGAACCATGCCTTTTGCAGCACCAGTTTCTCCGAAGTTGTACGCTTCTGTCTCTTGCGCTTGACCTGCTTCGCTGTGGAACGCAAGGTGAAGAGCTGCGGCCGCTACCTTTTCGGCAGGATATTGGCCCACCAGTGAATCTGCCACTTTTTGATACATATCTGCGATTGCGTCGCTCTCAAGCAAGCTAGTCAATTGCTCACGCAGCTGCTCTTGTTTGCGTTCCGCTACTTCCTCTAGGGAAGGCACGTTACGAGACAGCACCTGCGCCTTGGTTTGCTTTTGGATAAACATCATTTGTCTTACTTCACGCGGTGTAACAAGCGTCATGGCGATACCTTTGCGGCCTGCGCGGCCAGTACGGCCAATCCGGTGCACGTAGCTCTCGGAATCTTGAGGAATATCGTAGTTGATTACGTGAGAAACGTTGCCTACGTCAATTCCACGCGCTGCTACATCTGTCGCGATCAAGAACTCAATAGAGCCTTCACGGAATGCGTTCATGACCTTGTCACGCTGCGCCTGAGAGAGGTCACCGTGCAAGCCGTCTGCGAGATATCCGCGGGACTGCAATACTTCGGACAGCTCATCCACACCACGTTTTGTGCGGCAGAAAATGATACCCAGCTCAACGTCTTCGCTGTCCAAAATACGGCAGAGGCTTTCAACTTTATTGCGATCAAATACTTTGTAGTATACCTGTTCAATCAATGGAGCGGTTACTTCCTCACGGCTCACAGCAACTGTTTGTGGCTGCTTCATGTAACGGATAGCCAGACGCTTGATCTCTGGCGGCATCGTTGCGGAGAACAGCAGGGTTTGACGCTCTTCCGGCATATGCTGGATGATCGTCTCAATGTCCTCGATGAAGCCCATGTCCAGCATTTCATCTGCTTCATCCAGTACCAGTGTATGGACATTCTCCAGCTTCAGCGTTTTACGACGCAGATGGTCCATAATACGTCCAGGTGTACCTACTACTACCTGCACGCCTTGACGCAGCGCACGAATTTGGTGTCCAATGGATTGTCCACCGTAAATCGGCAACGTACGTACTTTATTGTATTTCGAAATACGCAAGAGCTCCCCTGCAACCTGAATCGCCAACTCGCGAGTCGGAGTGAGAACGATCGCCTGCACACGGTTTGCCGGTGTTACCTTTTCAACCAGCGGAATGCCGAACGCTGCGGTTTTACCTGTCCCGGTCTGAGCTTGACCAATCAGGTCTCCGCCATCCAATACCTTTGGAATACATGCTGCCTGGATCGGCGATGGTTCTTCAAAACCCATATCGTGGATCGCTTGAAGAATAGATTTATGTAAAGGAAAATCAGAAAAAATCGTCATAAAATGTCACCTTTCTTTTTGCATTTGCAGCGCATAAAATAGCGCGTATTTAGCGGCACGCCCAGTAATCGCCTGCCTTCTTCCTGCCAGGCGCAGTTCTTTCACGACTGTTGGCGCTCCCTCCGCTGCAATCCCCACGTAGACCAATCCCACAGGCTTGCCCTCGGATGGATCAGGTCCCGCTACTCCCGTTACGGAAACCCCATAAGTCGTTCCTAGTTTTTCTCTCACATTTTCTGCCAAAATCTTCGCAGTCTCTTCGCTAATTGCTCCAACCGTATGTAACACTGCTTCGGGCACACCTAGTACCTGATGCTTTACTTCGTTCGTGTAGCAAACGATTCCACCACCAAAGACGGCAGAGCTTCCCGAAACAGAAGTAATGAGAGAGGCAAGTGTTCCACCTGTGCAGCTTTCTGCACAAGCTATCGTTTCCCCACGCTGGCCCAGTTCCTTCACCAAGACTTCATGCAGCGACGAGTTTTCACCCATCCCGTACACGTACTGTCCCACGCGATCGCGAATCTCTTTTTCCACCGGTAAAATAAGGGCTTCCCCTTCTTCTATGGTCGATGCTCTCGCGGTAATTCGCAGCGTCACTTCAAATTCCTTCGCGTATGGTGCGATCGTTGGATTTTCTTGTTTCTCGATCAAATCAAGCAAGCGTTCCTCCAAAGCTGATTCACCAATCCCGTAAAAGCGAAGCACGTGCGAATGAAACACTTGCTTCTCTGGTAACAGATCAATCAAATACGGCATGACGTGACGCTCAACCATCGGATAAAGTTCACTAGGTGGTCCAGGCAAGAGCACGAACGTACTACTGTCATGACGGATCGCCATGCCAGGCGCCATCCCGAAATCATTGGAGAAGACATGACTTCCAGCAAGCACTAGCGCTTGCTTCCGGTTGTTCTCCGTCATGACAATCCCACGTTGCAAAAAGAAATCTTCAATGCGCTTCATTGCCTCAGGATTGGTTTCCAACCCTACTCCCACATGCTCAGCTACCGATTCCTTCGTCAGGTCGTCCTGAGTGGGTCCCAGACCGCCCGTAAAAATGACGAGATCTGATCGCCCAGCCGCTAGACGAATCACCTGTAGTAATCGCTCCGTGTTATCTCCCACAACGGTATGAAAATAAACTCCCACACCAATATCCGCCAGTTTCTGTGAAAGAAACTGGGCGTTTGTATTGGCGATTTGACCTAGCAACAGCTCGGTCCCTACCGCGATAATCTCCGCTCTCATTTTCCTCATCCATTCTCTTCGAGAGTAGAAAAGCCTCTAAACTAACAGTTTACCACCTACAACCGTTCTAGAGAAGCCTCTTGTGAAAAAAGAGACCAATACCCGCATTACGAGTATTGGATAACGTTGCGGTTCTTCGCAAAATAATCGTATCCGGAGTAAAGCGTGATGAGGACCATTGCCCAAATGGCAACCTCGTCAAATGGGATCCCGAAGAACGCGAATGGAAAGTTGCGAATCATTACAGCCGTGATTGCAACAATCTGCACCCACGTCTTCAGTTTACCCAGTGCGCTGGCGGCAATAACCTGTCCTTCTGCCGCTGCAACCAACCGTAGACCTGTCACCGCAAACTCCCTGCTGATGATCACAATGGCGATCCATGCTTCTAAACGCTGCATTTCAACCAATGAAATCAAAGCCGCAGAAATCAATAACTTATCCGCGAGCGGATCGAGAAACTTGCCCAAATTCGTCACGATTTTCCTTTTGCGCGCGATATAACCGTCGAGTCCGTCCGTACTGGCTGCCAGGATAAACACCAAAGCCGCAATGAGCTCGTTATAGGTCATCGTCAGACTGCCAATGGAAAACGTCCCGATGTTGTATTTCACCAGCAAAAAAAACATGACTACTGGCACCAGGAAAATCCTAGCGAGGGTGATACGGTTGGCGAGATTCACCTAGACTACCTCCCCAGCTAAATCGTACTCATAGGAGTGCGTAATCTTTACTTTCACGATGGAGCCCAGTTCCCCTTTAAAACCGGAGACGAACACTTCGCCATCAATTTCAGGAGCGTCATACTGCGTACGACCTACATAAATATCATTGCGCCCCTCATACCGTTCAACCAGTACGTCGAGAACTTGACCGACAAAGCGACCATTGCGTTCATCCGCAACCTCACGCTGAATTTCCATCAAGATGTTAGCGCGTTTTTCCTTGGTTTCTTCGTCTACGTGGTCTGGCAGACGGGAAGCAGGCGTGTCATCCTCATTGGAGTACGTAAATACACCCAGACGATCAAAACGGATATCCTTTACAAACGCGGATAGACGTTCAAAGTCTTCCTCTGTTTCTCCCGGGAAACCTACAATCAAAGAAGTTCGCAGGGCAACATCAGGTACTTGCGCACGAATTTTTGCCACTAGCTCGCGAATATCTGTTTGTCGACCCGGACGACGCATTCTTTTCAGAATTGGATCCTCCGAGTGCTGCAGAGGCATATCTACGTATTTGCACACCTTCGGATTCGTGGCAAAGGTATGGATCAACTCATCGGTGAAGAATCCCGGATACGCATAATGCAGTCGAATCCACTCGATTCCATCTACCTCGGCCAAGCGATTCAAAAGCTCTGGGAGCATGAGCTTGCCTTCGTACAGGTCTGTACCGTAATTGGTGGAATCCTGTGCAATCAAGCTAATTTCCACAATGCCTTGTGATGCCAAATGCCGTGCCTCTTCAACGATAGACTCGATCGAGCGGCTGCGGAAGCCTCCACGCATCAGAGGGATACTGCAAAAGGTACATGCGTTATCACAGCCCTCAGCAATTTTAATATATGCAGAGTACGTACCTTCCTTTACTTTCCGCTTTACTACGTCTTCATACGTAAAAATTGGATTGCCTACAAAAATCGGTCGCTTGCCTTCTAGCGATTCCTCGATGATCCCTGTAATCGACATAAAATCGCCTGTTCCGACAATACCGTCCACCTCGGGAATCTCATTCAAGATATCCTCTTTGTAACGTTGGGTGAGACAGCCTGCCACCACTAGCGATTTTAGTTTCCCAGATTCCTTCAATTCTGCCATGTCGAGAATTTTGTTAACCGATTCTTCTTTGGCAGCGTCGATGAAACCACAGGTATTGACGATGACCACGGTTGCTTCGTCTGGATTATCAACCAGTTCATAGCCTTTTTCATCTATCAAATGGGCCATCATGTCCGAATCGACCAGATTCTTCTCACAGCCCAACGTCACAATCGCTACTTTTTCTCGCGTGCCTACCTTCTCTGCCATCTTTATTTTCCTCCAATTGGTCACACCAGCCCATATTACACCTACTCAGTATAATATAAGCCTAAAGGAAGTGTCAAAAGAGACAAAAGTATGAAAGGCAAGCATCGCGCTTGCCTACTGTGCTGCTGCTTCTTTGATTTTGATGGTAATATTGGACGGCATGAACTTCATTTTGGATGTATCGACTGCCACGCCATTGACTGTCAATTCTACGACGGTAGGCTTTCCTAAGCGAACATAAGCAGATTTTCCCAGCTCAATTGTTTTTTCTTGATCCTTTTTCAGTTCGCCTTCCTCCACGTATTTCTTCCCTCTTCCTTCTGAAACTCCAAACCAGCTTCTGTCGTCTTTCACTTTCAAATGAACGGTCATTTTTTCGGCGCCTTGCAGGGCGTACGTGTACATAGAGCCTTGCTGAGACTCAAAAGTGATGGTTGACTGTGGCGTTTCTGGAACGGGATCAGGGGTTGGCGTTTCCGGATCAGGAGTTGGTGTACCTGTAGGCGGTGGCGTTTGAACAGATGGAGGAGGTGTTGCTCCCCCACCACCAGGCGTAACGATCTCTGCTCCCGGAGTTACCGTCCCACCAGGCATTGGTTGGGTCATTGAACCTCCGGTGCTGTTCACAAAAGCGACATAGATGACCCCAATAATCAGCGCGATAAAAAGGACAAGCAAGGTCTTGGTTACCCAGCGACCTCCCTGCAGCGGATTATTCGCCGAAGCCACCCGACGGCGACGCAGTCTCTCCACTTGCTCAGTAGGCGGCTGAGATGGCAAATCCGACTGGAAGTGGCTCATGATGTGATTTGGATCGAGCCCTACTGCCTCCGCATAGCTTTTTATAAATGCACGCGCGTAAAAGTGGCCAGGAAGTACATGAAAATGCCCCCTTTCAATGGCTTCCAAATAGCGCCGCTGTATCTTGGTGATTCGTTGGATGTCGTCGAGCGAGATTCCCTTTTCCTCGCGGGCCCTTTGTAGTACTTGACCTAGCTCAGACACAGCTGCCCCTCCTTAATTCATGTCAAAATTATCAAAGCCGCGATTGTTGATTAATTCGTATGTAATTTCTTCATCTGGGTTATGTCGCAGCTCGATAATGTAATGGAAATCAGACAACTCATACTCTGATTCCCTTACAAAAATATCTGGATGCTCAATAATTTTCGCGGCAGGAAAGTTCATAATCTCTCGAAGCAAGGTGTAGTGCTTCTCCGTAGATCGCATAGTTGAAACAATTCCATCAATCAAATATACATGATCAGCAGACAGTTCATCAATGGCTAATGAGCTGCGGACAGTTTGACGTAGCAAAGTAGAAGAGATAAACGTCCAACGCTTATTAGCAGAGACACTAGCAGCGATCATGGATTCTGTTTTTCCAACACGCGGCATCCCGCGAATCCCAATCAGTTGATGTCCTTCTTTTTTGAGGATTTCCGCCATAAAGTCAACGAGTAAGCCAAGCTCATCCCGGACAAAGCGGAACGTCTTTTTGTCTTCACTGTCACGCTCAATATAACGGCCGTGACGGACAGCCAGACGATCCAGCATGGTGGGTGGACGAAGCCTCGTTATGGTTATGTTGTCCATTTTTTGCACAACGTTGCGCAGAACTTCAACTTTTTCATCATCGTCCGTCAATAACAGCATACCTCGGCGCATCGTATCAACGCCGTTGATCGTGACAATGTTAATGTTCAACATACCCAGAATAGAAGCTACGTCCCCTAAAAGACCAGGACGGTTACGAGCAATTTCGTACTCCATGTACCATTCTTTTTTTGCTTCCATATGCAATCCTCTCCGCCACCCAGAATTCTCTTCTTAAGTAGTATATCATGTTCCGATCAATCGACAATCGCGAAAAGAAAAATCCCCAAAAGAAGGGGATTTCAAAGCCTAATTGCCACGGCTCACATTATCGGAGTTCTCAACAAGCTTCAGCATGAGTGATGCGAGAGCCTGTTGCTGCTGTTGATCTCCCGCGTCCCACAACTGCTTCAACAGACGCTCCTGATCATTTTTTGGGTCCACTTGCTCAGACAGATAGCCTCCAATTTGGTAGGCAACGTTTTGTAATGTTTCACTTTCCATTCCTGCCTGTTTCGCTTGTTCTACTCGATCACCGAGAAACTCTTTCCAGTCGCGAAAATTGTCAAGAATCGACATGGGGAAATTCCCTCCTTTTGTACGTTGCGAACAGGTTTGCTGCCCACACAAGAGGTAGATTTCCATCTTTTCACGGAAATTATGCATCCGATAGACTTACGTATACCAACCACCATTCGGACTAATGATTTGTCCTGTCACATAGCTAGCTTCTCGGGTCAAAAGAAAGCGCACGACTGCTGCGACTTCTTCCGGTGTACCCAGCCGATTGGCAGGAATTTCTTCGGCAATCATCGCCAATTCATCGGGCGAGAAGCGCTGCATCATACCGCCTTGGATCGCACCTGGCGCTACAGCGTTCACCGTGATGCCGTTTGGAGCCATTTCTTTTGCTAATGCCTTCGTGAATGTATTGACAGCTCCTTTAGTCAAGGAATAAAGAACTTCACAGGAGCCGCCGGTCATGCCCCAAATCGAGGAAACGTTGACGATGCGCCCATGCCTTTCGCGCAGCATCGCAGGTAATGCCGCCTGACTAACCAAAAAGGAAGAACGAACATTAAGAGCGACCATTTCGTCGAACATATCCACAGAAACGTCGGAAAAAAGCCCGACATGATCGACCGAGGCGTTATTGACCACAAGAAGCGGAGCGATCGGCATGGTCTGGAACATGGCAGCAATTTGCTTGGGATCGCGCAAATCTGCTTGCAGCTTGCACGCGGGCACCCCTAATGTCTGGCACTTATGTACGAGTGAATCAAGATTGGATTCTGAAAGGTGGTAATGAAGATAGAGGGGAACTCCCGCCTCTGCCAGGCAAGAACCGATCGCTTGACCAATCTCCCCGGAAGCTCCCGTAATCAACGCCCATGGCGTTTTTTGATTCATGCTTGCTCACTACTCCTGTGGCGAAGCGGAACGAACGATGGAGATGGCCATCTGTTCAGGCACAAAATGCTCTTTCAAGCGTTGTTCAACATCTTCGCGGGTGATCGACTCTAGCGTCGGCACCACGGAAAACAGATCGTTTCCATTAAATTTGAAGCTGGTAAACTGATTGGCGATATATTCAACTGAATTCAACGAACGCAAGAAATTGCCGATTTTCTTCCGTTTTGCACGTTCAAAGTCATCCTGATTGACGCCTGTCTGCTTCAATTGTTCGATCTCTGCTTTGATGGTCGCAACCAACCGATCAGGATCAGGTGTATCACCGCCGATAATTGTATAGGCATAATCCTGCTCGCTGCTGTAATCAAAATCAAAGCTTTCCGTGATCAACCCACTGTCATACAGACGCTCGTAAACAGCAGAGCTGATGCCAAACGCGAGGTCCAATATCAGTTTAGTGGTCAGCTCACGTTTTAACAAGGCTTCTTTGGTGAGTCCATTTTCCCGTTCTTTGATCCCGATCATGCACTTGGGCAAGCCGACGGTCAGGAACGCTTCGACTTTGGCCTGGGCAGGCTCAGGCGGTTCTTCCGGAAAAAGTCTGGTGATCTGGGGAGCAGGAGGAAATTCCTTGCTCGACTGGTTCTGGCGAATCAACTTCATCATCGCTTCCGGCTCAAAGGATCCAACCACCAAAAGCAGCATGTTGGCAGGGTGATAAAACGTCTCGTAGCACTGGTAAAGATATTCCTTGGTGATATGCGATATAGTCTCAATTGTCCCAGCGATTTCAATATTGATTGGGTAATTTTTGTACATGGCCTTGAGCAGGTTCATGTAAACCTTCCAATCCGGATTATCATCGTACATCGTAATTTCCTGACCGATAATGCCCTTTTCTTTTTCCACGCTGGCATCAGTAAAATACGGATCTTGTACATAATCCAGAAGCAGATTCAGGTTGTCATCCAAATTGTCTGTGCAGGAAAAAAGGTATGCTGTTCGATTAAAGCTCGTAAAGGCATTGCATGACGCGCCATTTTTACTAAATTCGTGCATGACATCTCGATCTTTTTTCTCAAACATCTTGTGCTCGAGAAAATGGGCAATTCCATCTGGGACATTGATTTCTTCACCGTTTCGCATCCGAAAATGGCTGTCAATCGAGCCGTAGCGGGTGGTAAAGACGGCATAGGTCTTGCTAAACCCTTGCTTTGGAACTAGGTATACCTGCAGTCCATTCTCAAGTGTTTCATGATACACAGTTTCGTTTACTTGATCAAAGACGGTCGTCTGCATCATTGTGCCTCTCCCTTCTTGTCCCGCAAGAGATAGATCGTATCTATCTTCACCTTATCGGCTACCTTTTTGATGTCATCAATGGTCACGCCGTTGATCGCTTGCAATAACTCATCCAGTTGCCGCGCTCGCCCGCTAATGACTCCATTGTAGGTAAAATCAATCATGCCACGGGCACTATCCAACAGCTCCCGGAACTGATTGGACAAGGTAGCACGCGTCAAATTCATTTCTTCGTCGGAGATTGTTCCTTTTTGCATGAGGCCGAGCTGCTCCTTGATGATCTCGACAGCCCTCTGATATTTATTGACATCAATTCCGGACATGATCATGAGAATGCCCTTATGACTTTCCAACCTGGAAACAGCGTAATAGGCAAGACTCTCTTTCTCACGGACGTTGACAAAGAGCTTCGAGTGAGGAAAACCACCAAGAACACCATTGTACAGTAGCAGAGCAGGATAATCGTCGTCTTTGTAGGTAATTTGTGTGCGGCACCCGATGTTGAGCTTTGCTTGATTGACATCTAGACGATCAATAACTTCCCGTTCTTCTGAAACTTGTTTTGCCGTATTGTCAATCTGGAGCGTTTTCACAGCGGAACGCTCTAAAGGAATGTACGTTCGAATGAGCTCAGATACATTTTGCGGCTCCACGTCACCTACGACGAACATATTGATCGGGTTTGATGTTGTGATTTCTTGGAAATAGGTGTATAGCTCCTCACCTGTAATAGCAGGCAAATCCTTTACTCTTCCCTGAACAAGCAGCGAGAAGGGTTCTCCTTTGCACATTTCCTCAGTCACACGCTGATTGGCATACTTCATTTTGTCATCAATCAGGCTCTCCACGCGCTTGCGCAGTGTTTCTTTTTCTTGTGAGACGTACTTCTCGAGGAAGGAGCCATTTTCAACATGAGGTCTCGTTAACATATCTCCGACAAACTGTATGGCTGATCCCAAAAGAGTAGTATCCTTGGACAGGTACTTCTCATTTGGAACTTCCATGTAAATTTGCAGGACTTGACGCTCCCCTTTTTTCATAACGTCTACGTCAAAAATAGCACCATACAGAAAATCAAGATGCGCACGCAGCAGTTTTGTCTCAGGGAATCGGGCTGTTGCCCGTTTCATTACCATGGCAAGTAAGGCCGTTTTTGTTACGTGCTCCTCCGACAAGGCCTGTTCAATCATTGTCACAATGGTGGTTGTTTTGAACTTGGCAGTCGGAAGGATATGTACGTTCATCCCATTTACATGGGAGCTTTGAAACGTGATTTCAGTTGTTTGCGCACTCATATCCCATTCTCCCTTCTCCATCAGCTTACTCCTCTATTGTAACCAATTGGCAGGCCATCAAGCATCAGAATCTTCCAATGTCTTTTTCCTGTTATCAACGTATGCACCTGAGCACATCCCTACGACTCTTCAAACAGCTTCGACAGCGTATTGAATTTTTCCTATGAAAAAAGGAACAAACCGTGCATTCGAATCCAGCACAGCTTGCTCCTTAACGGGTTACAAGTCCATATAGTCCCATTCTCTGGGGTCTTCCGGTATGACATTCTCCTCTACAAATCGTCCGCAGTCGGCAGTGAGGCAAAGCATGCCATCCAGCTGTTCATCATGAAACGGTAAGCCATGATTTCCACCACAATAAGGACATGTCCACATACGAAGCCCTCCCTGTTTCAAAAGGATGTTCTTCGTCTAGTCTGTCCCATTATGAAAAAGGACTTACTACTTTATTTTGTTCCCAATAGCGCAGGTAATAATAAGGATCGACTGCTCGACCGTCATCGTTTCGATAGAGCCCAAAATGAAGATGGGGTGCAAACATCCCAACCGTGCCCGTACCACCATAACCTGTATCCCCGACAAATCCGATCAATTGTCCTGCCTTGATTGAATCGCCTATGCGCAATCCTGGAACAAAAGCACTCAAATGCGCATAATACATGCGAAACTGTCCGTTCTTGTCCGTAATGTTGACCCGCCAGCCCCCATATGTATTCCACCCGACACGATTAATGGTTCCCGCAGAAACGGAATAGACTGGTGTGCCTTTTGGCGCCATGATGTCGATCCCCTCATGTCTGCGTACACTTCCACTGTTGCTCTCTGTCCATTCACGATCCGAGCCAAAACTATCACCATACGGTTCGTACCAGCTACGATTGTCAAAAGGAAATAGGTAGCTGCTTTGGAGAAGTGCAATTTCGCTACGTGTATCTCCTGGTTGAACCACATACGGATTGGATGCTGCCTTGACCGAAGCAACCAAATCCTCGGCTGGACGAGATTCTATTTGCGCAACACCTGCGGTTCCATCCCAATGTAAACGGTATCCGAGCGCCTCACTGACAAAGCGGATGGGCACCACTGTACGCTTGTTTACTATCTTCGGTGGTACATCGAGGGTAAAGCGCTTTCCATTGACATAAGCGATTCGGCTGTTCACGATCAACGATACATGCTTGCCCTTTTCTCCAAGTGTGACTTGTCTCGTGGCAGCGTCATACCCGACTGCAGCGCCAGTTGCTTCAGCAACAGTACGGATCGGCACAAGCATACGACCATTTTCCCGCAACGGCTTCACATCAGAAAAGACACCCTTTCCGTTTATGACCAAGGATACCGTTGGCCCCGGCTCTTCTGCCAAAGCTACACCACCCTTATCAAACAACCCAAAGCAAAGGCTCAGACAAACAAAAAAAGCGCCTAGAAGCCTGGGCCAAAGAAGACTGCTGTTCGTATGTAAACAGCGGTTCATCAAATCCCCTCCCCGCGCGAATTCACAATAAAAATTATCGCACAGGGAAAGAGCCAGGTTCTAGACGCTAAATTTTGTCAACTAGCGGGAGCCCGTTTCGTACGGTTTACCCAAAGCTGCTGGAGCACTTGAACGACCAACCAGACCAGCCATGACGAGAATCGTCAATACATACGGAAGCATAAAGATAAATTCCGTAGGTACGTACTTGGTCAAGCCAAAGATTTGGACTAGAGATTTGATCGCCTGAGCGACACCAAAGAACAATGCTGCTCCCATGGCGCCAGCGGGATGCCATTTCCCAAAGATCAAAGCGGCAATGGCAATAAAGCCTTGACCAGAAACGGTATTATGAGAGAAGTTACTGGTTGTGGTAAGTGAAATAGTAGCTCCACCCAATGCAGCCAGAGCACCGCTTATCATGACTGCTGTATAGCGCATTCTCTTCACGTTAATCCCGACCGTATCTGCCGCACGCGGATGCTCGCCAACTGCGCGTAGACGCAAGCCAAACGGAGTCTTAAACACCAGATACCACGTCAGGAAAACGCAGATAAACGCTAAATAGCTCGTCGGATAGGCCTCAAAAATGGCATGACCCAAATACGGAATATCATGCAGCCACGGGATGCTCCACTTGCCAAAAACTTGACTCAGTGTAGTTGTTTGACCCGCACCATTAAAAATGATTTTGGTTAAATAAACAGACAGACCAGCCGCCAAGAAGTTCAAGGCAACACCACTTACCGTTTGATCCGCTTTAAAGGATACAGAGGCAACAGCGTGGGGAAGTGCGAAAATCGCTCCACCGATCCCCGCCGCTAAAAATCCGATCCAAGGTGCGGCGCTCCCTAGAGAATCTTGAAAAGCATAAGTGACAACCGCACCGGTAAACGCTCCGATAATCATCATGCCCTCTAGCGCGATGTTGACTACGCCAGAACGCTCCGAATAGAGTCCACCTAATGACGCAAAAATCAAGGCCGTGGAAAACACGATGGTATCATGAACCAGGTTGCTAAGAATGACTCCCCAATCCATCAGTTTCCACCTTCCTTTTTCTTCTTCAAGATTGGTTTCACAAAAATCTTCACGATGCCGTGTGCTGCCACGAAGAAAATAACGGAAGCGATCACGACACGAATCAATTCAACTGGCACACCAGCGCCGAACTTCATTCCCGCTGCCCCGAACGTCAAAATCCCGAACAAAATCGCTGCGAGTACAACACCCAGTGGAGTATTTCCGCCGATCAAAGCGACAGCGATTCCGTCAAATCCGTAACCCGGCTGCGCAGTCATGATTGCTTGATAGTGGAAGACACCTAAAATTTCGCATGCCCCACCAATCCCTGCAAACATACCACCGATGAACATGGCCTTTACCACATTTCGGTTTACGCTCATTCCTGCGTATTCAGAAGCGTGTGGGTTCAAACCAACCGCACGCAATTCGTAACCAGACTTTGTCTTCCAAAGGATGACGTAAAAGAAAATAGCTGCCAGTATCGCAATGAGTGTTCCCCAGTGCAAACGAGCACTGTCAAACATAGTAGAGAGCCAACCGATTGTAATCACTGCTGAATCACTAATCATTTCAGAGCGCTGCTGCCCTGCCGGGATAAAAAATGCATTCATCACCCAGTTTGCGAAGTAAAGAGCAACCCAGTTCAGCATGATACTGGTAATAACTTCATTTACACCTCGTGCTGCTTTCAAGTAGCCAGCAATAGATCCCCACAGACCACCCGCGACCGCACCGGCAATCACTGCAAGTGGAGCATGAATATAAGCCGGCAGATCAAAGGAAACACCTACTGCTGTGGAAGCAACCATCCCTACAATAAATTGCCCTTCCGCCCCGATATTGAAGAGGCCCGTCCGAAACGCAAACGCTACTGCAAGACCTGTAAAGATGAGCGGTGTAATTTGCCGAATGGTTTCCCCGAAGTTATACGCACTGCCAAATACTTTTTCCAAGAGAGCAACGTAAGCTTTGACAGGATTGAAACCACCAGCAAGCATTGCCACAGCTCCAGTCAAGAGGCCCAGAACGATTGCAACAAGAGGAACGAGGAACGATTCTTTTGTAAAGACTGCGATCACTTTATTCATCGTTTCTCCCCTCCATCCATCCCTTTTCCGCCAGACATCATCAAGCCGAGTTCTTGCTCGGTTGTTGACTTGGCATCGACAATACCAACAATTTGTCCTTCGTAGATAACCGCAATTCGGTCAGATACGTTAATAACCTCATCCAGCTCCAGCGAGAGGAGGAGTACCGCTTTGCCATTATCCCGTTGTTCGATTAAGCGACGATGGATAAACTCAATAGCCCCAACGTCCAATCCACGAGTCGGTTGAGCCGCAATTAAGAGGTCAGGATTCTTGTCCACTTCGCGAGCAATGATCGCCTTTTGTTGGTTACCGCCGGAAAGAGCGCGTGCTGGGGTATAAATGCTTGGTGTACGAACGTCAAACTCTTCGATGAGCTTTGCCGCATGCTTGTCAATGGCGCCATAATCGAGAAAACCGTTTTTATTAAACGTTGGATGGAAATAGGTTTCCATTACCATATTTTCACTCATGGTGAAATCAAGAATCAGTCCCCGTTTATGTCGGTCTTCCGGAATATGGGATAAGCCGGACTCCGAAATAGTACGAGGTGTTTGGTTAGTGATTTCTTTACCATTAAGAAGGACACGACCGCTTGTCGCCTTGCGCAATCCCGTTAGTACTTCGATCAGTTCGCTCTGTCCATTGCCATCTACGCCAGCAATCCCCAGGATTTCACCAGCACGTACTTCCAGGTTAATGCTGTTGAGCGCATTTACTCCGCGGTTCCCCATTGCCGTAACGTTTTCAACAGCCAAGATCGTCTGTTTTGGCTCGGCAGCTTTTTTGTCAACACGGAAGCTCACCTCACGTCCAACCATCTTTGCTGCCAAATCGTCTGGATTCGTATCTTGAACCAATACAGAATCAATTACTTTTCCCCGACGAATGATCGTAACCGCATCACAAACCGCCATAATTTCCTTGAGCTTGTGGGTAATCAGGATAATGGTTTTACCTTCTTTAACCAAGTTATGCATGATTTCAATGAGTTCATGGATTTCTTGCGGGGTCAATACTGCGGTCGGCTCGTCGAAAATCAAAATGTCCGCACCACGGTAAAGCGTTTTCAAAATCTCCACACGCTGTTGCATCCCAACAGAAATATCTTGAATCTTGGCTCGCGGATCAACTTTAAGCCCGTATCTGTCTGAAAGCTTTTCAACTTCTTTCTCTGCGTGCCGGATATCTATCTGTAACCCGTTTTTCGGTTCATTTCCTAAAACAATGTTTTCAGTTACTGTAAATGTTTCAACTAGCATAAAATGCTGATGCACCATACCAATACCTAGCTCGTTTGCTACATTGGGGCTTGTGATTTTAACAGGCTTTTCATTGATGAGGATCTCGCCTTCATCGGGTTGATACAAACCAAATAAAATGTTCATTAAGGTAGACTTGCCCGCGCCATTTTCTCCGAGAAGCGCGTGAATTTCCCCATGCTTCACAGACAACGTAATCCTATCATTTGCAATGATTCCTGGGAAACGCTTGGTAATACCACGCATTTCAACAACTTTCTTTACCGGATTCAACCATGTTCCCCCCGTTTTTGTGGGTCTAGTTTGAAGGTAAAGAACAAGGCTAGTTGCAAGAACTAGCCTTGTCCGTTTGCAGCTTCAATGTATTTTACTTATCAGGTACAGTGATTTCGCCTTTAACGATTTTTTGCTTGTACTCTTCAACCAGTTTCAAAACGTCTTCAGGAACGTTTTTGGTGGAAGTGGAAGCCAAGCCTACACCGTCTTCAGCAAGACCGAGCCATTTAATTTTTCCACCCTCGAATTTACCTTCAGTCAGGTCTTTGGATACGAGGAATACAGCTTCATCAACGCGTTTTACCATGGATGTCAGTGTGATTTCATCACCGAATGTCAGAGACTGGTCTTTATCTACACCAATGACCCATACATCTTGACCTTTTGCTTTGCGGTCTTTTGCTTCGTTGAACACGCCATCACCAGTTCCGCCGGAAGCGTGGAAGATGATGTCAGCACCTTGGCCGTACATTTGGGATGCAGTAGACTTGCCGACGTCCGGTTTGTCAAATGCACCAGTGTATACTTTGATTACTTGAACACTAGGATCTGCTGCTTTTACCCCAGCCTCAAAGCCCAATTCAAAACGTTTGATTACGGGGATTTCTACGCCACCCACGAAACCAACTTTTTTCGTTTTAGACATTTTCGCAGCTACAACACCAGCGAGGAAAGAACCTTCGTGCTCTTTGAAGAGAACAGATTCAACGTTTGGTGCTTCAACTTCCGCGTCGATGATCGCGAGTTTGGACTCTGGGTTATCTTTAGCCACTTTTTTCAGGTGGTCACCCATCAAGAAGCCGATACCCCAAGTCAGATCCCATTTGTCTTTTACAAATTGAGTCAAGTTTGGTACGTAATCAGCATCGCTTGTGGATTGAAGAAAGTTTACATTGTCTTTCGGGAGATTCAGTTCGGTTTGCAGTTTTTGCAGACCTTCCCAAGCGCTCTGGTTAAAGGAGTTGTCGTTTACGCCACCAACGTCAGTAACCATACCGACCTTAATCGTTGGAGCGGAACCGCCAGCTGCTCCTCCGCTTGCACCAGTCTGTCCTTGAGGCTGTGCTTCTGGTTTGCTACCGCAGCCAGCTAAAACGAGAGACAGGCTGAGAGTTGCCACAGAAAGCACGGATAGAACTTTTTTCATCTGAGAATACCCCCTGTTTTTAGTAGAATGAAATTGTTGAGTGAGGTTGCCCCCACGGTTACAACCGTCTTCGAACGACGTGGAAGTGAATTTTATCAGCTCTGAAGTAATTGTGGGAGTAAAGCACTGGCCGTTCACTTTCGTCATAGTGAATCTGCTTCAGCAAGAGCAGTGGTGTGGATTTGTCGCAATGCAGCAGATTGGAAACCTTTTCATTGTAGCCCATCGGTTCAATCTGAGCGACCGCATAGGCAATGCGCACCCCTGTCACGCTTTCCAGCCATTTAAAGATTGACTCTCCCCCTGCTGTATAGCCCTTCGGTACCAGATGAGCAGGAATGCGGTCAACGCAGTAAACTACTGGCTCTCCGTCAGCCGTACGAACGCGTTCTACCATGAGCACGCCTTCGCCCGGATTTAAGGAAAGTCGTTTCCTCTCTTCTTCAGCAGACTCGCCAAAGGATGTCTTCAGGATCATTGTTCCTGCCGTATAGCCTTGACGTTCGATTGCATCCGTCACACTAAAGAGTTCCCCAATTCCACCGGAAAAAACAGGTTTTGAATTGATAAAGGTTCCTACTCCGTGCCTTCGAATGACAATCTTCTCCTCTTCCAGAAGACGGAGTGCTTCGCGAAGTGTTGCCCTGCTTACGCCTAACTGTTTTGACAGCTCGGCTTCAGAAGGGAGGCGTTCTCCTGCACGTAGCTGCCCCGATTCGATATCGCTCTTGATTTTATCCATTACCAAGAGACAAAGTGATCGAACATTCCCTTTGATGCTCATCGTCATTCACTCCTGCTGTCCTTTAGCCATCCCAACAGGTAGGACGTCAGACCTCTGATTCGTATGAGACGTGATACAACAATTTCCTTCAATCTCTAAGAATTTTACCTTAGGGGCGAGTATCATGCAAGCCAAATATTTATGAATAAAAGTGCATATTCATAAAATACTCTAAGTCAACTCGCCCATTATAAAATAATTTTTACTAAGGCTGTTCTCCTGCTACGAAATATTGCTCTCGATTGAAGGTCTTGGCAAGCGTACTTCCCGAGGTTTGCTCCCCTCGTAAGGACCTACCACCCCTCTTGCTTCCATCATGTCGATGAGCCGAGCCGCCCGTGTATATCCGACTCGCAAACGACGTTGCAAGAGTGATGCGGATGCTGTTTGTGCTTCTGAAACGATTTGCACCGCTTGATCGTACAGCTCGTCATCTACAACAGCTGGCTGCTCTTCCTGCATTTCTCCCGGAATCATTTCTTCGTTGTAACGCACTTCCTGCTGTTCTTTTACGAAACGGACAACTTCCTCGACTTCCTTGTCGGAAACAAAAGCCCCCTGGACGCGAATCGGTTTGGACGCTCCCATTGGCAAGGAAAGCATATCACCTCTGCCCAGCAGCTTTTCTGCGCCACCCATATCCAAAATCGTGCGGGAATCCGCCATAGATGATACTCCAAACGCGATGCGGGACGGAATATTTGCCTTGATGACACCTGTAATGACATCAACAGATGGGCGCTGAGTAGCAATGATCAAATGAATACCCGAAGCACGCGCCATTTGCGCCAGTCGGCAAATCGCGTCCTCGACTTCACCGGGTGCAACCATCATCAAGTCTGCCAGCTCATCGACGATCACGACGATATAGGGCAGTGGCGCCCCTTCCACTTGGGCATTGTACATTTCGATATTTCGGCTGCCGGTTTTGGCGAATAAATTGTATCTGCGTTCCATCTCTGACACTACTTTTTTCAGTGCAACAGAAGCACGGCGTGGATCGGTTACTACGGGTGCCAATAAGTGTGGAATTCCGTTGTATACATTCAATTCCACCATTTTCGGATCGACCATCATCAGCTTCACTTCTTCTGGCTTGGCCTTGAACAAGATGCTCATAATGAGACCATTAATGCATACTGACTTTCCGCTTCCTGTCGCTCCGGCAACTAAAAGATGGGGCATTTTCGTCAGGTCTGCTACGATGGGCTCTCCTGAAATATCTCTTCCCAAAGCAACTGTCAGTTTGCCGGGAGCATCTTGGTATTGCGGCGCTTCCAGCACTTCTCGCAAAGAAACGACAGCGACTTCTGAATTCGGCACCTCAATCCCAATAGCTGATTTCCCTGGAATCGGTGCCTCGATACGGATATCCTTTGCAGCCAAAGCAAGTGCCAGGTCGTCCGTCAAGCTAACAATTCGACTTACTTTTACACCTGTGGCCGGCTGTACCTCATAACGGGTAACTGCCGGTCCTCTATGTACTTCAGAGACAGTAGCGTTGACTCCAAAGCTTTTCAGCGTCTGAACCAATTTATTTGCATTGGATGTATGGTCGACATCTTTGCCACCAGCGCTCGCTCGCGGGCGGGAGAGCATTTGCAGACTAGGGAGCTCATAAGGCACCGCGGGTAGCCCACTCTCCGTTTCCAGCGTACCCAAGATCTCCTCATCTCCCTCCAGGGCAAAAACGATTTCTTGGTTCGCTTGCGGAGATGGAGAGGCAGACTTTTGCCGGACGGTACTCGGTTCCTCTTCATCATCTTGCGCGATTCGGTCGGCAAAATCACGGATAACGGGAATGACCGGCTCTGTATCCTGCTCATCCGGGTGGGTACTTGGCAAAGCATTTTCTTTTAGAACAGAAACGGCCACAGCCTGTTTTTCTTCCTCTTGCTTTTGCTTGCGAGCCTCCACGGCTTCTTTGGCTTCCTGTTTTCGCTTCTCACTTTCCTCCTGCAGGAGCTGGACGGAGTCTTTTACCGTGTCCTTTGCCTTGCCGTACATTTGCTCTATTTTGTCTCTTAGGAACATTAGGATGTTCACATAGGACAGATTAAACAAGAACATCAGACCGACCAGGAACAAGAACACAATGATGAGGCCTGTACCAATTGTACCTACCAGCCCGTTACAGACGGCAAATACAAGGGCTCCTACCATTCCGCCGCCAACACCGGTTGTGGAAACCTTTTGGCTGTGATCCAGCCAGAGTCTGTCCCACGTGACTCGTACAATGCTCTGCTCTGCAAACTTCCCATCAGCTGTAATCTGCTTGAACAGCATCATGTGATCCCAGGTAAAGATGCCCACCGCAATCAATAAGATCCCCAGCACCCGATACGTGATGCGCGGTGACTTTCGGGTAAACATCATATGTATCGCCATTCCGATCAATAAAACAGGAATAATGAAGTCCCATGATCCGGCGATGAAGCGGAATATAAAGGCCAGCACGTTTTTACCCAGCCACCCACTTTCCAATAAACCGATCAGGGATAAGACGATGATCAAAAGTCCCAGCAGCTCTATTTTGACAACCGAGGCCAATGCCGCTTGCGACCGCTCTCGTTTTCTCCTACTCACTGGCACGCCTCCTCCTAGTGTTTTCACTGTCTACGTACAAAATGGTAAAAAGGCAGCCGTCTGCTGTTCGGCTGCTGTTCGTACATGACTAGTATAACACAGGAAATTCATAGAAATACAGGACTTCTTAGCCAAGCCATTCCGGCTGAAATCGAATGGTTTGTCCGGGCGCATAGTGGGGCTTTAAATAGTCTTGAGGATCAGGACTGATAAGCCGTACAATACGCCCTTCAAACGGACCGGTCTGCTCTACAAGCATAGTCGCATGACCGTTCACGATTTCTTTCAGCTCTTGCTTTTCTACCTGTTCCATATTGGCAAAAACGGTTTCCATCGGAATGATGGAATAGAAAATCATTGCAAGACACCTTCCTCGCCGTTTCGAACCTTTTCAATGAGTTCATTCAGTTTTTTCAACGCCTTGCCGAGGCCCCCGACTTCATCGATCAAGCCGTATTTCACGGCGTCTACCCCGATTACATTCGTACCTATATCACGTGTCAACTCTCCTGTGCGGGTCATCAGCTCGCGAAACTTTTGCTCCGAAACATCGGAGTGACGGGCGATAAAGCTGACCACACGATCCTGCATCTTGTCGAGATACTCAAACGTCTGCGGAACACCAATGACAAGTCCTGTCAGACGAATCGGATGGATCGTCATGGTTGCTGTTTCCGCAATAAAGGAGTAGTTGCCAGCAACTGCAATCGGAACGCCTATGCTGTGTCCCCCGCCCAACACCAGCGTAACGACCGGTTTGGATAGCGAGGCGACCATTTCCGCAATCGCGAGTCCGGCTTCTACGTCTCCTCCCACTGTGTTGAGGATAACAAGCACACCCTCAATTTTATTATTCTGCTCGGCGGCTACAAGCTGCGGAATGAGATGCTCATATTTGGTTGTTTTGTTTTGAGGAGGTAGTTGAATATGGCCTTCTACTTGTCCGATGATACTCATACAATAAATATTGCTTTCCAGCTGCGGCACATTGGTTTGACCTAGTTGGGTAATTGAGTCAAGCAGCTTCTTCTTTGGATCCTCCGATGCTGGTGTTTCATCAGGAGGTGCGACAGAAGGTTCCTGTTCTTCAGCAGAGGAAAGCTGTTGCGGTAGAACCTCTTTGCTATTGTCTGTATACGTTCCGGCAAATGGTGGGCGATTCAAGAAATCGCTGAATTGTTGCTTCGACATGGCTGATCCTCCCTCACTTTCCTCTGTAGTATGGTTAAGGAAAGGGAAAAAAATGCACCGATGGAAGCATATAAAAAAGCTGGAGCTCCATTTACGAAGAAGGAGTTCCAGCTTTTCAGCACAATCTGATTTACACTTCCATGATAATCGGAAGGATCATCGGACGTCGACGCGTCTGTTCGTACAAATAGCGACCGAGCGCCTCTTTCACATTATTTTTCAGGGATGACCATTCGTTCACATTTTCTTCCATGCATTTGACAAGTGTTTGGGTCACTATGCGATTAGCCTCATCCAAGAGCTCCTCTGATTCGCGTACATAGACGAAACCGCGGGAAATGATGTCTGGACCAGACAAAATCGTGCCATTTTGTTTGCTGAGTGTAACGACAACTACCAGAATTCCATCCTGAGATAGTAATTTGCGATCCCTTAGTACAATATTTCCTACATCCCCAACACCCAGGCCATCAATCAGGACATTGCCTGCATGCACCTTGGGACCATATCTCGCTTTGCCTCCCGAGATTTCCACCGTATCGCCATTATCCAGCAAGAAGATGTTTTCCTCGGGAATTCCTACTTGTTCACCAAGCAGTGAATGACTTTTCAGCATGCGGTATTCGCCATGGATCGGAATAAAGTACTTTGGTTTCATCAAGTTCAGCATGAGACGCAATTCTTCTTGGCTGCCATGACCGGAGACGTGGACGGTTCCGTTTGGTCCATGGCCGCCGTAAATTACGTCGGCACCGATTCGAGATAACTGGTCAATCGTGCGCGCCACATATTTTTCATTCCCTGGAATGGGAGTGGCAGCGATGATAACCGTGTCTCCTGGAAGGATGTCAATTTTCCGATGGGCGGATCGGGCCATACGAGTGAGCGCAGACATGGGCTCTCCTTGGCTTCCAGTTGACAAGATAACGACTTGTTCTGCAGGCAATTTGTTAATTTCATCGATTTCAACAATCAACCCTTCAGGGACCAGGAGATATCCCAGATCCCTGCTGATGTTGATTACGTTTTGCATACTTCTGCCGACCACTGTCAGTTTTCGGTTGAATTGCGCTGCGGCATCAACTACCTGCTGAATCCGATGAACATTGGAAGCAAAGGTAGAAACGACAATGCGACCAGATGCTTTCGAAAACACATCCTTGATCGCAATACCAACGGAACGCTCCGATCCAGTAAAACCAGGTCGCTCAGCATTCGTGCTGTCAGAAAGAAGGCATAGTACCCCTCTGTCACCGATCATGGCCATTTTAGCCAAATCAGCCATCTGATTGTTTACTGGTGTCTGATCGAATTTGAAGTCACCCGTGTGAACGACGTACCCTTCCGCTGTTTCCAGGCATACTCCTACACAATCAGGGATGCTGTGATTCACACGGAAAAAGGTCGCTTTCATATTGCCGAGGACAATCTCCGAATCACCGTTGATCAACACGCGTTTGGTATCACTTAGGATGCCCGCTTCCTTTAATTTTGCATCAATTAATCCAAGGGTAAGTTTTGTCGCATAAACTGGAACGTTCAAGTGCTTCAGCACGTAGCTTAGGCCACCGATGTGGTCTTCGTGTCCATGCGTAATAATAATACCCCGAACCTTGTCCCGATGCTCTTCCAGATAAGATATATCTGGAATAACCATATCAATCCCCAGCATTTCTTCTTCCGGGAATTTCAATCCGGCATCAATAACGACGATATCATCATCGCATTGTACCACGTACATATTCTTCCCAATTTCGCCAACTCCGCCCAGGGCAAAAATGAGAACAGAGTGATTCGATTTTGCCAAAACGTGTAACCTCCTATATTTAGTTGTCATGTCCACTCAAATAAACCGCCCCAAATCACTTGTTATCATTATACCCGAAGTGAAAACCTTAACACAAGGAAAAAGAGCCACCCCCCATGGAATGGCCCTTTTTCTTCTATCCAGTTAAACAAGCAAAGAATGAACAAACGCTTTTTCCTGCTCGTTTAATTCAACGAGTGGCAGGCGAACACCGCCTACTTCGATCCCCAGCTTTTCCAGGGCTACTTTCGTTGGCCCAGGGCTTGGGTAAGCGAATAAGCCCTCGAATACCGGCATCAACTTGCGATGCAAGCTTGCTGCATCTGCATGGTTCCCTGCTAAAAATGCATTTATCATATCTGTCATTTGGCGGCCAACAACATGGCTGGCTACACTGACAATACCCACTCCACCAATTGATAGGGTCGGTAAGGTCAAGCTATCATCACCGCTATACAATTCGAAGCCCTCTGGTGCGTGCTCAATGATTTGTGCCATCTGAGCTAAATTGCCCGATGCTTCTTTGACGCATACAACATTAGGTAACTCTGCCAAACGCAGAGTAGTCTGAGCTGTAATGTTTACCGCTGAGCGGCCAGGCACATTGTACAGCATGACTGGCAAATCTGTAGAGTCAGCCAGTGCTTTAAAATGCGCGTAAAGCCCTTCTTGTGATGGACGGCTGTAATAGGGAGCAACAAGCATAACTGCATCGACACCTACGGATTGTGCTGCTTGCGTAAATTCAATGCTCGCAGCGGTATCATTGCTGCCGGTTCCAGCAATAATATGGCATTTTCCTTTTGCATACATAACCGCATGCTTGAACAGTGCGAGCTTTTCCGCACCTGAAAGCGTGGGAGATTCGCCTGTTGTTCCAGAAATGACAATACCTTCACTGCCTGTCGCTATTAAATGATCAATAAGGTGCTCTGTTTTCTCGTAATCAACCTGCAATTGGTCATTGAATGGCGTTACCATAGCGGTAACCAGTCGGCCAAAACGTGCCACTACCTCTCCAACTCCTCTATTCGTGATCAGTAGGTATTATTTTTTTATATGATTATCGCTCACATGTGGTGTGCATGTAAATGAAACTGTTGGTGAAGTGCTCGCACTGCTTTCACCATATCCATTTCGTGCACAAGTACCCAGATGGTCGTATGGGAGTCGGCAGATTGAAGAATTTGAACGTCATCTTGCGTCAAAGCCTCGACGATTTGTGCCATGACACCCGGCACTCCTGTCATCCCTGCCCCAATCACTGATACTTTTGCGCAGTGAGGCAACAGCTGAGGCTCATACCCCATCTCTGTTAACAGCCCAGCTGCTTTTGGCCCCATTTCGTCATGCACAGTATAGGCGACACCTAATGGATTCACGTTGATGAAATCAACACTGATGTTGTTGGTTGCCATTGTTTTAAAAACTTGCAATTGTGTATCGTAGTACCCTTCCTTGTTGGCGACTTTAATCTGGGTGATATTAGGTACGTGGGCAATCCCCATAACGATGCGATCGTGAACCGTATACCCTAGCTTACCCATTTCGTGCATCGTGGTAACTAGTGTACCGGGGTCGTCCGAAAATGTGGAGCGGACTCGAATTGGCACGTTTCCCTGCATCGCGATTTCCACGGCCCGGGGGTGAATAACCTTCGCCCCCAGATGAGCCATGTTACAAATCTCTGTGTACGTAACCATGGAAAGAGGCTGCGCTTCCTCCACAATTCGCGGGTCTGCAGTCATAATGCCTTCGACATCGGTGAAAATATCGACCATTTCAGCTTGCAAGGCAACTCCAAGAGCAGTAGCAGTCGTATCACTGCCCCCGCGTCCTAATGTCGTAATCTCCCACTCGGCTGTTCGCCCTTGAAAACCTGGTACGATCACGACATGGCCCGCTTTCAGGTCTTGCAAGATACGGCCGGGATCAATCGAGATGATCTGTGCATTTGAAAAATCATCGCTGGTGACGATGTTTGCCTGACCACCCGATAAGATCGTCGCTTTTATCCCGCGTGCATGCAGCATGCTGCACATGACCGTTGCTGAAATGATTTCACCGGTATGCATTAGCATATCCGTTTCTCGACTTGGCAGTTGGTGTCCATTACTGCGAACTAACTGCAAAAGTGTATCGGTTGCATAGGGATCGCCTTTACGACCCATCGCCGACACGACAACGACTAGGGCATAGCCTTCGTCGATCGCTTTTTCCATATGGTAGATTGCCCTCATCCGGCAATCTTCCGTCGTCAAGGAAGAACCACCGAACTTCTGGACGAGAATCTTCACAAACCTCTCCCCTATGCTCTTGCTTTGATGAGTTCTTCTGCGATTTGCACCGTATTCCATGCCGCACCTTTGAGAAGGTTGTCAGAAACGATCCACATATGCAGCCCGCGAGGATGATGGAGATCGCGTCGCACGCGGCCCACGAATACATCGAGTTTGCCGGTTGCATCAGTAGCAAGCGGATAGCGCTGCTCTTCTGGCACGTCTACCAATACGACACCCGGAGCATTTTCCAGCAGCGCTTTCACTTCTGCCAAATCATAATCCTGTTTCAACTCAACATACACGGATTCGCTGTGTCCATAGACGACCGGGATTCGCACGCATGTGGCAGAAACTAATACTGTTTCATCATTGAAGATTTTTTTCGTCTCGTTAATCATTTTCATTTCTTCATAAGTAAATCCATTTTCTGTAAATGCATCAATCTGTGGAATCGCATTAAAAGCGATTGGATGGTGAACAGGCAACTTTCCTACAGGAAGGACATTACATTCTGCTTCCTTGCCGTCCAAAACATCGCGGCTTTGGGTCAATAGCTCATTAATCGCCGATTGACCCGCACCAGATACAGCTTGATAGGTTGAAACGATGATTCGGTCTATGCCAAAACGATCATACAAGGGTTTCAGAGCGGCTACCATCTGAATTGTTGAGCAATTCGGATTCGCAATAATTCCTTTATTCGCGAGCGCAGCATCCATGTTTACTTCCGGAACGACCAAAGGAACCTCAGGATCCATTCGGAATGCACTAGTGTTGTCAATAACGACTGCACCATGGCGCACAGCGTGGTGAGCTAACTCCTTGCTGATAGACCCACCAGCACTAAACAGGGCATAGTCAATTCCGGCAAAGCTCTCAGGCGTTGCTTCCTCCAAAACAATTTTTTGTCCCTTGAACGTTACCGTCTTACCAGCGGAACGTCCAGAAGCAAGCAGCTTGAGTTGTTTGATCGGAAAATTGCGCTCTTCTAGAATTTGAATCATTTGCTGTCCTACAGCACCGGTAGCACCGACTACAGCTACATTGAAAGTCAGTTGGTTAGCCATCTCTTACTCTCCTCCTAATCGCGAAAAAGCAGGTTAATTGGTTTTTTCTGTAGTCTTTTAGTAGTTGAATCTCTCGATGAGCAAGGGTTGCAGTTGTCGACCTTCCATGGCAGCTCCACATGTCTCAAGCAATAGATCCATGCGTGCAACTAGCGAGTTTGGCTTTTTATCAGGAGCGTCTTGCCCGAACGGAACGAAATAAATGTTCTTCGCAGCCAACAGCTTGGCAATATTGGCTGCATTTAATCCCAGACCATCATTGGTGGAGATTGCAAGTACGACTGGTCGCAAGTTACGCATCGTCGCTTTGGCAGCCATCAAAACAGCACTGTCCGTAATGGCATTAGCCAAACGACTCGTTGTACTGCCTGTGCATGGCGCAATCAACATGACATCTAACAGCTTAGAGGGGCCCAGCGGTTCCGCTTGGGGAATCGTAGAAATCAGCTCTTCTCCTGTTAAATCTTTTATCTGTTGCTGCCAGCTTTGAGATGTACCAAAACGGGTATCCGTAGTCATAATCGTATTCGAAACGATCGGAACCACCCGGGCCCCAGCATCTACGAACCGCTTTATTTGCGGCATGGTTTCCTCTAAGGTACAATGCGAGCCTGCCAACCCAAAACCAATGGTCTTTCCCTGAAGTATACTCATGCCCTATCCCCCCTGGTTATCCTTTGCTCCGCAATAAGACGAGACAATGTTTGGGCTAGGATTTGTCCTGCGGTCTTTGGTGCAACGATACCAGGTAGTCCGGGAGCGAGAAGCGCTTTGATGCCTCGTCTTTCGGCATAACGAAAATCAGTGCCCCCCGGCTTGGATGCGAGGTCAAGAATAAACGCCGATTGTGGCATCTGAGCGATAACTTCTGCAGTCAGTAAAACTTCTGGGATGGTATTAAAAATGAAATCAGCATTCGTCACCTGGTGCCTTACGTCGCTTATATGGAAGGGAGTCAATCCCATCTCATAAATGCGTGCCAAGTGTTCCTGACGCCTAGCCCCCACTCTCACTCGCGCTCCCAAAGCATGCAGCGCCCGGGCCATGGACAAACCAGTACGACCTAATCCCAAGACAATTGACTGTGATCCATGAATCGTAATATCCGTATTCTGAATCGCCATCATGAGTGCTCCCTCCACTGTCGGGATGGAGTTATAGATAGCTACGTCGTCACGATCCAGCAATTCCACCAAAGGAATCTGTTTAGGAGCCAACAGCTTTTTTAGGTACGACTTTGCCATTCCCGTATAAACTACGCAATGCTTCGGCAAGCTGGCTACGTGCGCATCTTGCAGTTGCAGTTGTTTGGAACAAAAGATGCTTTCCACAAAGCCTTGGTCATCAGTCCCTACGATGGGAAGGATGAGGGCGTCAACGTCTTTCAACACATCGCATGTTAATGGTTTCTTCGTTGCCCCTGTAAAATTGCTTTCAAGGTTGTCGAAGCCAACTAACGTGACGCTAGCATCCAGTTGTATACAATGCTTGATTACTTCCAACTGGCGAGCGTCTCCGCCGATGAAGGCAACATGTATGCCCGTTAGCATGCTGCGTTCCCCTTTCCACACATTTTACTGCATTAAATGATCGAAACGCAAAGGTTTTCCATTTGAAAAAGTTGACTGAAATCCATGCGGTCTACCCCCATCCTATTCGTTTCCCAATCGTTAGGTGACAGTGGAGCCTACTTTTGAGAAGCTTGTGTCTCCTGTTGATTTAATTGGATGATGACCATGTCGGGCCCAATTTTTACAATCGCGCTCCACGGTATGACAATATCCTCTCGTTTCTTGCCCAATCCGAAAAAGCTGCCTCCCGGTAAAATAATGGATTGTATACTTCCGTTTTCCGCTTGGATAACTAGGTCTGAATTGCTGATCACACCCATCCGTTCTCCTGTATCTAAACCAATGATTTCTTTGCCTCCCAGCTCACTCAAACGCATTTCTTTACCCCCTTTGTCCTTTTGATTTACTGTTGATATACGCAAAAAAATCCGGCCTATGCCGGATTTTTGCAGTTCACGTTTTGCTTCTATAAAAGGATATCGTTTTTTACATTTTCAGGGAAGCCTTCTAGCGGACTCACCATTGCCATGGCCAACTTGGAACGGAAAAGTTGCTGGGCAACAGCATGCACGGACTCGTGAGATACGCGGTCAATCTTTGCAATCATCTCATCCAACGTAAGATGACGTCCGAGCAGCAGTTCATTCTTACCAAGACGGCTCATGCGACTGTTTGTGCTCTCCAAGCTGAGCATCAAACTTCCTTTCAACTGCTCCTTGCCTTTGTTCAACTCTTTATCCGTAATTCCGTGATCCGCTACATCCCGAAGCACATGCGATACAATATCGAATACCTGACTGACATGTTCTGACGCTGTACCCGTGTAAACAGTAAAGGTTCCTGCCTCTTGGTAAGAAGAATGGTAGGAATAAACGGAGTAAGCCAGACCTCTTTCTTCCCGAATTTCTTGGAAGAGTCGCGAGCTCATACTGCCGCCCAGCACGTTATTCAATAAAATGAGGGAATACACCTCGGGATGTCCTACCTGGAAGCCCGGGAGTGAGATGCATAGGTGCGCCTGTTCAGTCGTTTTTTGCTGAGCCATGACATTTGCCGCAAAATCTGGCGTGGAGAGCGTTGCAGCATTCGATGAACGGCTGAAAGCGGAGAAACGTTTTTCGATTTCTTCAATCAAACTATCCTCAAAGTTACCTGCTACCGTGATCACTGTGTTTGTAGGTAAATACCGTTGATCAATGTAGGTGATCAAATCATCCCGCTTGAGACTCTTCAGGACATCCTCTGTGCCTAAGATGGAATACCCCAATGGATGTTTGCTATAAGAAGCTTGGGCGATCAGGTCATGAACGAGATCATCTGGCGTATCTTCGTACATGCTGATTTCTTCAATGACTACATTTTTTTCTTTTTCCAGCTCTTCCGGGTCAAACACAGAGTTGAAGTACATATCTGAAAGAACGTCTAACGCGATCGGCGCATGCTGATCGAGCACACGCGCATAGTAGCAGGTGTACTCTTTGGACGTAAAGGCATTTACATTACCGCCGATCTCGTCAAAGGTTTCCGCAATTTCTTTGGCGGAACGGGTAGTTGTGCCCTTGAAAAACATATGCTCCAGAAAATGGGAAATCCCGTTATTCAGATCGTTTTCATATTTCGAACCGGTCCCGACCCAGATGCCTAGTGCAACAGAGCGAACTGATGGAATCTTCTCCGTTACGATTCTAAGACCGTTTTCACATGTATGACGTAGTATCACGTAAATCCTCCTCAGCTGATCATCTTTCTCTATCCAAACTTCAGGGAAATTGTAGGAAACACGTTTAACTATAGCAAACTTCCCTTGTCTCCACAACAAATGATCACGTTTTCACTCTACGGTAGACGGGCGCTTGAAATCACTTCAGAAACGGTTGTTGGCACAAGTCCCTTTTGCTTGGCGATGGTCAATAGCTGATCCAGACTTGCTTCGGAAGCTGCAGTCGGGTGCATTAGCACAAGCACTCCATTCCCCATTAAACGTGAGATTTTCTTGATGACATAAGCGGGAGATGGTTTTTGCCAATCTACTGTATCTGCAGTCCACATAATCGTTTGCATTTCAAAAGGGGATTTGGCTATTTGGACCACTCTTTGATTAAACGAACCTGAAGGTGGTGCAAAGAGAGTGGGTTTTATTCCTAGTGTATTGTAAATTACTTCTTGTGTCCGATTGATTTCCTGATGAATTCGCTGCACACCCAGTGTTTTCATATCTGGATGGGAATAGGCGTGATTTCCGATTTCGTGTCCGCGTGCTGCGATCTTTTTAGCCTCTTCCGGGTATCTTTTTACCCATGAGCCATCCAGGAAAAACGTGGTCTTAACCTTGTGTTTGTCCAATGTGTCCAGCATAGAGTCGAGATACTCATTGCCCCAAGCCACGTTAATCATGAAAGAAATCGCAGGTTTTTTCGGATTACCGCGATAAATTGGTAACACTCCCAGTTGATCATGCGAGACGGCAGGTGTAATTTCCTTGTATACCATCATGCCGGGATTCGCCGCTCCTGCTGCCAGCATCTTGTTAACAGAGGCTTCTACATCCACTATACGGCCGTTATAGCCAGGAACTGCAGAGTTCCAGTCTTTGTCAAAAACAGCGTCAACAGGCAATTCTTCCCTGCCTTCTTTCCACTTTTCAATCAGACTCACAAGCCGTGCTCGCTCATCAAGGGTGCTATCCGCTGTCACAACCTGTTTATTCTTGACGACGCTTATGTAATGCTGGATAGGCTGATAATTTAGCATGAGAACGAGTAATGCCGCACAACCGATCGTAAACCAAAGTCTGCTCTGTTTACCTATCATTGGAGCGCTCGTCACCTCCCGAACGTACAAGTCTCTCTTTGTCCAATGTATGAACGGGAAGGCTTTCTTAGACGAAAAAAGAAAAAAGCTTCCGTACGCGAATTTCTTCGAGTGACGAAGCCTTTTGCTTGTATCTTATTCTGCTTGTGTAGGAGCGGAAGTCGCTTCTCCGGCAGCAGCAGCCTGCTCTTTCAAAACTGCTTTGCGGGAGAGATTAATCCGACCTTGGTCGTCGATCTCCGTTACTTTTACTTGTACCTTATCTCCGACAGCGACAACATCCTCTGTCTTCGCAACGCGCTCTTCAGCAAGCTGGGAAATATGGCACAGACCTTCTTTTCCTGCGAACAATTCGATGAATGCCCCGTATTTCTCCACGCGTTTGACTGTTCCCAAATAAATTTGGCCTACAGCAACTTCACGTACCAAGTCTTCGATGATTTGTTTCGCACGCAGGTTTGCTTCTTGGTTGACGGATGCAATAAATACGCGCCCGTCTTGTTCGATATCAATTTTGACGCCAGTTTCCTCGATAATTTTGTTGATGACACGACCTTGTGGTCCAATCACGTCACGGATTTTCTCCGGATTGATGGTCATGGTCATGATTTTTGGTGCGTATGGAGAGAGGTCTTTACGCGGCTCGGAAATGGTGCTCATCATGTGCTTCAAGATGTGCAGGCGTCCTTCGCGGGCTTGGTCCAATGCCATTTCCAAAATTTCACGATTGATACCGGAAATCTTGATATCCATCTGAATGGCAGTTACACCCGCTTCCGTACCGGCAACTTTAAAGTCCATGTCGCCCAAATGGTCTTCCATACCTTGGATATCAGTCAAGATCGAGAAGGATTTCTCATCTTTGCTCATAATCAATCCCATAGCGATACCAGCGACCGGTGCTTTAATTGGCACACCAGCATCCATCAAGGCTAGTACACTCGCACAAATCGACGCTTGTGAGGTTGAACCGTTGGATTCAATTACTTCCGAAACCAAACGAATCGTGTATGGGAATTCAATCTCAGATGGAATGATTGGCTCGATTGCACGCTCACCCAAAGCTCCGTGACCAATTTCCCGACGTCCTGGAGGACGCAACGGACGGGCTTCACCAACGCTGTACGGAGGGAAATTGTAATGGTGCATAAAGCGTTTGGATTCTTCCAATCCCAAACCATCCAGAATTTGGACATCACCCAGTGCTCCCAGTGTGCAAATGCTAAGCGCTTGTGTTTGTCCACGTGTAAACATACCCGATCCGTGCGTACGAGAAAGGATATTTACTTCACTGGAAAGCGGACGAATTTCTCCTAAAGCTCGTCCATCTGGGCGAACTTTTTCATCTGTGATGAGTCGACGAACTTCATCTTTTACGATATTTCCAAGAACTTCTCCGATCATTTTTTCATGATCTGGATACAGAGCCGCGAAATGCTCCTTAGTCTCGGCCTTAATGTCATCAATGGCATCGTAACGAGCTTGCTTTTCTTCGATACGAACCGCTTCTTTCAGGCGAGCTTCCGCATATCCGCGTACAGCCTGATCAATCTCAGGGTCGACTTCATGCAGAATGACCTGCATTTTCTCCTTACCAATTTCAGCTACGATTTGGTTTTGGAATTCTACCAATTGCTTGATCACATCATGACCAGTCATGATGGCTTCGAGCATCACTGATTCAGGTACTTGGTTTGCAGCGGCTTCCACCATGTTGATGGCTTTATGCGTTCCTGCAACGACCAAGTGGATATCGCTTTTCTCAGCTTGCTCCACAGTAGGATTGATGATGAACTGGCCGTCGATACGTCCGACAATCACACCAGCAATTGGCCCTTCGAATGGAATTTCCGACACGCAAAGCGCAGCAGAAGTACCAATCATTGCAGCAATTTCTGGCGAGCAGTCTTGATCAACGGAAAGAACGGTATTCACGATTTGTACGTCGTTGCGGAATCCTTCTGCGAAAAGAGGACGGACAGGCCGGTCAATTAAACGGCTAGCCAGGATCGCCTTTTCGCTTGGGCGACCTTCTCTTTTTATGAAGCCGCCGGGAATTTTCCCAACCGCGTAGAGACGTTCCTCATAGTTGACAGTCAGCGGGAAGAAATCAAGAGCTTTTGGTTCCTTCGAGACTGTCACTGCAGACAGGATTGCCGTATCGCCGTACCTAACCAAGACCGAACCGTGCGCCTGTTTAGCCATTTTGCCAAATTCCAGGGTCAGTTTGCGGCCTGCCAGTTCGAAGTCATATGTACGGAATTGTTGCTCCATGATGCTAGCAGTCCTCCTTCACGACAATGTGCATGATCTACACTTTGTTTTCTACCTATATGTATTATTTCCTGCCGTGATAAAAATTAAATGGGTTCCTTTGGCAGTCTTTCTAGATATTAAAAAAAGCTTCCTTTGAAGCCATTTCAATAAACATTCCCTAATCGTTTAAGCGTTTCGGAAAGCTTAGCACACTCTTATGCTAAGCCCTCCTACACGAGAGAAAAAGCGGGGAGAACCCGCTTTTTACAAGACGCTGATTAGCGACGCAGACCCAGACGGTCTACTACCGAACGGTAGCGTTGAACATCTGATTCACGCAGGTATGTCAACAGATTGCGACGTTGACCTACCATTTTCAACAGACCACGACGGCTGTGGTGATCTTTTTTGTGCGTGCGCAAGTGTCCGTTCAGGTTGTTAATGTTTTCGGTCAAGATAGCGATTTGCACTTCCGGCGAACCGGTGTCGTTCTCATGAGTACGGAACTCTTGGATCAGCTCCGTTTTACGTTCTTGAGTCAATGCCATCATGACTCACCTCCTTATTTTGTATACCGTTAGCCGAGTCTGCCGTCGGTGAGTATCGGACAGCCAAGCTACGGTTATCTGTACAACGTTATGAATTATAGCATACCCTTTGTTTAAAAGCAAAGAGATTCCATTACGAGATTCCCTCAGCAAATTTTTGCTTCGCATTCTGAACATCGCGACCTATTTGAGCGATGAGCGCATCGACGCCAGCAAATTTTTGTTCCTCGCGAATATAAAAGAGGAATTCTACTTCTACTTCTTTGTCATAGATTTCACCAGAGAACTCGAAAATGTGCACTTCAAGTGACTTTTCTTTCTTCTCCAGCTCAAATGTCGGCTTGATTCCTACATTCATGACGCCAAAATAGCTTTTTTGATCAACAGTGAACCGAACGCCATATACCCCATTTTTTCCAATCAGGTATGGCTGGCTCACTCGTACGTTGGCCGTTGGAAATCCGATCGTCCGCCCCCGCTTGTCTCCATGCACCACTGTGCCACGTACTTTGTATGGACGGCCTAGCAAGTGACGCACCTGCTCCACATCTCCATGGTGCAAATACTCACGGATAATCGTGCTGCTTACTTTCTCACCCAGACGATTTACTGGACCTACGATGTCCAGTCCATAGCGGCCTTGGCTCATTTCCTGCAGCGTATGAGCCGTTCCCATTCCACGATGACCAAACGTATAATCAAACCCGACGACCACGTGACGGCAATTGAGCGGGATCATACACTCTGAAATGAAGTCCTCTGGGTAAACAGCCGCGAAGCCGATATCAAATTTCATGACGTAAGTGATGTCTACACCCATTTTTTCGAATTGCTCCAGCTTGTCCGCAAGCGGAGTGAGATAACGGGTATAACCGCTTTGTCCCAAAACTTCGCGCGGATGAGGATCAAAGGTTAGCACTATGCTCTGCCAACCGTTTGCCTTCGCTGTATCGATCGCTCTTTGAATCACACGGCGATGTCCAATATGTACGCCATCAAAATACCCCAATGCGATCGCACTGGGCGCTGGCTCTAAATCAGTTGGTAATGGATAGGTCAGCCAGATCGTTTTCACGGTTACACCTCTGCTGGAAAGACTTTTTCTGCTTTGGCGAACAGGCCTTTATCCCCACGGCACACACGATGGATTCCAAGTAAATCGTCACCTGAGAAGAGACAGATCAAGCTCCCTTCTTCTGCAGTGATTCCCGGAAGTGCAGTAGCAAGTCCATTTCGTACTGCTTTGGTTCGCTCCGGAGGTACTTGAAAGGACGGCAAAAACGAGATCGCCTGTGGGATTGAGACCAACCTTTGGAAAATTTCTTCCCCATCTGCAGCCTGCTGTTCCAATTGCTCTAGTGGGATCGAATCCCTTTCAACAAACGGGCCGCTTTTGATTCGCCTAAGCAGCTTCATATGGGCAGGATAACCCAGAGCTCGCCCCAGGTCAACACATAAGGTTCGCATATAGGTGCCTTTGGAGCACGTGCAGGTAAAGGCAATGTCAACCGTGTCACCCTCCACATGAATATCGTACAAAGTCAGCTCATACAGGGTAACTTTTCGTGCCTGACGCTCAATGACAGTACCTTCCCTGGCTAGATCGTAAAGCCGCTTTCCGTTAACCTTGACGGCAGAGTACATCGGCGGAACCTGCTCGATTTCTCCCAAAAATGAGTGCAGTAATTCTTTAACGCGCTCTTTCGTAATGGAAGCTGAATCTACAGCTGCATGCTCGATGACTTCACCTGATGCGTCCTCCGTAGTTGTAGAGGAGCCTAGTCTCATGACCACATCGTAGCGTTTCGGCAGCTCTTGCAAATACTCCACAAGTCTGGTTGCATGTCCCACACAAATCGGAAGTACACCTGTCACGTCTGGATCAAGTGTACCTGTATGCCCCACCTTTTTGGTACCATACAATCGACGTATTCGCGCTACGCAATCGTGGGAAGTCATACCTGCCGGCTTGTCGAGGACCAGCACGCCGTTCACGTTACTCATCAGTTTTCACTCCTACTGCTTCTTCCAGCACAAGACTTACTTTTTGCTTGACTTCCGGAAGTGATCCACGGATGGTACAACCTGCGGCTTTCGCATGACCACCACCGCCCAGCTGTTTGGCAATCACGGATACATCTACACGGTCACGTGCCCGCATACTCACCTTGACCACCCCAGGTTCTGACTCCACGAAAGAAACTCCAACCTCTACACCTTCGATGTTACGGCAATAGTTCACCAGTCCGCCTGCATCTTCACGTTCAGCACCGGTTTCCGCAAAGTCCGCTATGGAAACCGTGATCGTTGCGACCAGATTTTGATGGGAAAGCTGCAAGTTTTGGAGTGCGCGACGAAGAATCTTCACATGGGCAAAAGTGATCTCCTCCAGGCAGCGCTCGGCTACCTCACCAGGCTTAACACCATAGCTCAAGAGTCTTGACGCGATCTCCATTACCCGTGGGGAGGTATTGGAATAACGAAAACCACCTGTATCCGTCAACAGCCCCGTATAAATGCAGAGAGCAAGCTCTTCGTTAAAGGCTACGCCCAATTCTTCCGCGACTTCAAAAAGGATTTCGGCTGTCGCTGCTGCATCGGTACGAATGAGATTGACGGTACCAAATCCATCGTTGGTTGGATGATGGTCAATATTCAACAAGAGAGCTTCTGAACCAAATAAAGACCGTACATCGCCCATCCGCGACTCATCGGCACAGTCTACGGCGATTACGGCCCCGAACTTTTCGTCCAGCGGTTGCTTGCTCAAATTTCGCAGGCGGTCGAAACGCGGCAAGAAATGAAACTTACTTGGCGTTTCTCCCTCATTCACTACGACATAATCTTTACCTAATTGTTCCAAGATCAGCACAACTCCAAGTGCAGAACCTGTCGCATCACCATCTGGATTTACGTGAGAAAGAACCAGGAAGCGGTCATGCTCTCGCATAAAGCGGGCCGCTTCCAAGGTATATTGACGATTATGATTCATCCTGTTTTTCCTCGCCTGTAGAGATATCCCGCAGGATTGATTCAATTTTACTGCCGTAGTCGATCGACTCATCGAGCTTAAATACAAAATCCGGGATATGACGCAGCTTCACCCGTTTGCCAATTTCTGTACGCAAGTAACCTTTTGCTTTCGTCAAGCCCGATAGTGACGCCTTACGCTGCTCTTCACTGCCAAAAATGCTGACATACACCTTTGCCAACTGGAGATCACTGCTAACTTCCACATCAGTTACAGTGACAAAGCCAACTCGCGGGTCTTTTAAACCTCGTTGCAAAACGAGGCTCAGTTCTTTTTTTATTTCTTCACCTACGCGGCTAATCCGTGTCTTGTTCATCTGATTCCACCTCCACTGGCTGCATTAGTCGTAGTATTCCGTATCCACGTGAATCAACTCCACGCCGGGATGGATTTCCACTAGTCGCACCACAGCCTGCAATTCCTGTTGTATAAAGGATATTTCATTAGCAACGGCAGCGATACCTAAAACGGTACGCTGCCACTGCTCCTGATAAGCCACCTCTGCCACGGAGACATTAAACCGGCTCCGCAGCTTCCCAATCAGACTTTTGACGATGGCCCGTTTTTCTTTCAAATTTTGGCAAGAAGGCAGAAGCATTTCGATCTGCACCCCTGCTACCATTATTGCTTCACTTCAACCATGACGAATGCTTCGATTACGTCGCCAATCTTGAGATCATGGAAACGTTCCAGAGTCAAACCGCACTCATAGCCTGCTGCAACGTCTTTTGCATCGTCCTTGAAGCGTTTCAAGGTATCGAGCTTACCTTCGTAAATAACGATGCCTTCACGGATCAGGCGCGCGCCAGCATCACGGCTCAGTTTACCCTCAGTTACATAGCAACCGGCAATGTTACCGATTTTGGATACCTTGAACACTTCACGAATCTCTGCTTGACCGATGATGTTTTCTTTATAGACGGGATCCAGCATACCTTTCAGCGCTTGCTCGATCTCTTCAATTACAGTGTAGATAACACGGTGCAAGCGAATGTCGATCTTCTCTTGCTCAGCCATGCTACGTGCGTTTGGCTCAGGACGTACGTTGAAACCAATGATGATCGCATTCGATGCATTTGCGAGTGTCACATCGGACTCAGTAATTGCACCTGCACCCGTATGGATGATTTTCACGCGTGTACCATTGACCTCAATTTTTTCCAGAGAGCCTCGCAACGCTTCTACCGAACCTTGTACGTCCCCTTTTACAATCAGGTTCAGCTCTTTAATATCGCCTTCCTGAATGTGTTGGAAGAGATCATCAAGCGATACGCGTGTGTTTTCACGACGCTCGGATTCACGCTGTTTCGATGCACGTGCTTCACCAATCGCACGCGCTTTTTTCTCATCTTCAAAGACGCGGAACTGGTCACCCGCTTGTGGTACGTCATTCAGCCCTGTAATCTCCACAGGTGTTGAAGGACCCGCTTCTTTCAGGCGACGACCTTTGTCATTCACCATCGCACGAACGCGACCGTAAGCCGAACCTACTACGATTGGATCTCCTACACGCAGCGTACCTTGTTGAACCAGAATGGTTGCAACTGGACCGCGACCTTTGTCAAGCTCTGCCTCAACTACCGTACCACGGGCACGTTTATCTGGATTTGCTTTTAATTCTTGGACTTCGGAAACAAGCAGGATGTACTCCAGCAGTTCCTCAATCCCGGTACGTTGTTTTGCAGACAATGGTGAGAAGATCGTCTCGCCACCCCATTCTTCTGCAACCAATTCGTACTCAGTCAGTTCCTGTTTAATCCGATCCATGTTCGCTTCCGGTTTATCTATCTTGTTCACCGCTACAATGATCGGAACATTCGCTGCCTTCGCATGGCTGATCGCTTCTACGGTTTGTGGCATTACACCGTCATCCGCTGCAACTACCAGGATGGTAACGTCTGTAATTTGCGCACCACGCGCACGCATCGTTGTAAAGGCCGCGTGACCAGGTGTATCCAGGAACGTAATTTTCTTTCCTTTGATTTCTACCTGATAAGCACCGATATGTTGTGTAATACCGCCTGCTTCCCCTGCAACTACGTTTGTAGAGCGAATCGCATCGAGCAAAGTCGTTTTTCCGTGGTCAACGTGACCCATGATGGTTACAACTGGTGGACGCTCAAGGAGTGTTTCAGGTGCATCTACTTCTTCCAACGTTTCGAAGTTCGTTTCATCGATTACGATTTTTTCTTCTACTTCGATGTTGTATTCAGTACACACCAGCTCGATGGCATCGCGATCCAAATATTGGTTGATCGTAGCCATGATCCCCAAATTAAACAACTTTTTGATGACTTCAGCCGGTTCTTTGCGCAGTTTAAGTGCGAGTTCATTAACCGTCAAAGAATCAGTGAACGTAATCTTCGTTGGTGGCTCCAATACAGGACGCGGCGCTTTTTGTTGTCCACGCGAATTATTTCCACGGCGATTGTTCTGATTACGGTTGTTCCCACCACGGAATGGTTGGCTCTTTTTATTGTCTTCAAACGTTTTTTGGGTTTGCGGTCCTTTTTTGATCTTCTCGCGCTTTTCCATTCCAACGTTTGTAGGAAGTTTTACTTTATCCTCAAAGTCTTCACCTGTACGCCCCTCTGTTTGAGCAGCAGCAGGAGGTTGTTGATTTTGAGGACGCTGCTGATTTTGAGGTCGCTGCTGATTTTGAGGACGTTGTTGGTTTTGTTGATTTTGTTGGTTTTGTGGTCTTTGTTGATTCTGTGGTCTCTGTTGGTTTTGCGTCTGTGGCTTACGGTCAGTCGGTTTTGCGGGTTGACTTCTCATATTGTTTGGTTTTCTCTCCTGATTCTTCCCCTGATTTTTTCCATGTTGAGGACTGTTTTGATCGGAACGGTTGCCACTTGGGCTGTTACTAGCTGGACGATTGTTACCCGGGCTGCTTCCTCCACGATCACGATCTGCCGAACGGTCACTTCTCAGTTGTTCTGATGGTTGACCTTGGCCCGGTTGCTGCTGGGGCCTTATCTGTTGTCCTCTGGAGTCGTTGGGGCGTCGTTGATCGTCCGTTTGCTTTGGTCTTGTATCGACAGGCGTACTGCGTTGTTCCGGCTTGGAGCCCGAGCGCAGTTTGGCCATGTGATCCTCGATCCGCTTGATCGTCCCTTCTTCCAAGATACTCATATGATTCGCTACTTCTATGTTCAAACGCTTTAGCAAATTGAGGATTTCTTTACTGCTCATGTTGTGCTGTTTGGCATATTCATACACACGTGTCTTCAATAGATCTTCACCCTTTCGAAAGTTAGGTGAGCAGACGCTGAATGCTTTCGGCCAATTTCCCATCGGTTACCGCCACAGTAACGCGCCCATCTTTTCCGATTGCGTGTCCCAGTGAATGTCGGTCGCCAGTGGTTACACACGAAACACCGTAATAGGAACATTTATCCTTTACTTTTTTAGCGGTATTCTCAGATGCATCGCCTGCGAGCAATACGAGGTGAGCCTGGCCGTTACGTACTGCTGCAATGACCTGCTCTTCTCCAGTAGTGACCTTTCTTGCGCGCATAGCCAACCCGAGTAATTGAGCTGCTTTTGGGATCATTGTCCCATCATCTCCAGCCATTTTTCACGGAAAGCATCATATTTTTCTTGGGAGATGGACATATTGAGGGCACGTTCCAGCACTTTTTTCCACTTTCCCGATGCGAACGTATCCGGCTTCAGACAGCTTTCCTGCCGACACACATAGGTACCGCGTCCTGCCGCCTTTCCCGTCAGATCAATGATGATCTCTTCGTCTGGCGTCCGGACCACGCGGATTAATTCCTTTTTTGGGAACATTCCTTGGCAAACAATGCATTTACGCAAAGGGATTTTTTTTTGCTTCATGATTATTCGTTGTCCGCCCCTTCATCGCCCTCTACTGCCTTCGGATAGGCGATGCCTTCTTGATCTGCTTGGGACTCACTCTTGATATCAATCTTCCAACCAGTCAGTTTGGCAGCCAGACGAGCGTTTTGACCGCGTTTGCCAATCGCCAAGGACAGTTGGTAATCGGGTACAATCACACGAGTCACTTTTTCGCTCACATTTACTTCCACATGAAGGACCTTTGCAGGGCTAAGTGCATTCGCTACATATTCTGCCGGATCTTCAGACCAGCGTACGATGTCGATCTTCTCACCTTTTAGCTCAGTGACAATTGTCTGCACACGCATGCCTTTTGGCCCGACACATGCACCTACAGGATCAACATCCGCATTGATGGAATGCACCGCAATTTTTGAGCGGTCTCCAGCTTCACGAGCAACTGACTTGATTTCTACCACGCCATCATAAATTTCTGGCACTTCTAATTCAAAGAGGCGCTTCAAAAGTCCTGGATGGGTACGGGATACAACAATTTGCGGTCCCTTTGTGGTTTTTTCTACTTTGATGATATATGCCTTCACACGGTCCTGTGATTTGAAATCTTCCGATGGCATTTTTTCCGTGATCGGCATGACTGCTTCCGCCTTGCCCAGATCAATGTAGTAGTTGCGAGCGTCCATACGTTGAACGACACCTGTTACAATATCATCCTCACGCTCAATGAATTCGCTATAGATCAAACCGCGCTCAGCTTCACGAATGCGCTGGGTTACGACTTGTTTCGCTGTCTGAGCAGCAATACGCCCGAAGTCACGCGGCGTCACTTCGATTTCTACGATATCTTCTAAACGGAAGTTAGGATCAATCTCCTGTGCTGCTTCCTGAGATATCTCGAGACGTGGATCTAGAACTTCCTCTACTACGCTTTTCCGTGCATACACGCGTACCATACCAGAATGACGATTTACATCTACCCGTACATTTTGGGCCGAGTTGAAGTTACGTTTGTATCCTGAGATAAGAGCCGCTTCGATGGCCTCGATCAGTACGTCCTTGGTGATGCCTTTCTCTCTCTCAATGGCTTCTAAAGCCTCGATAAAATCGCCGTTCATGACTTTCGTTGCCTCCTCCTTTACTTACCACCGGCCAGGACTATTAAAAAACGATTGCCATGCGGGCCGTGTCAATTTGCTCTTGGGAAATGACATAGGTTTTCTTTGCTTCTTTTACAGTCAGTTTGCCGTCCTCGAAGGATAACAGTTCGCCTTCGAACACGTTAGCTCCTTCTATCGGCTCTTTGGTTGTGATGTGTACGTGCCTGCCGACAGCTTTCGTAAAATCCTTATCCTTGCGCAGCGGACGCTCTGCGCCCGGGGAAGACACTTCCAAGAAGTATGCGGTGGGAATCGGATCCACTTCGTCTAGTTTTTGGCTCAGCTTCTCGCTGACAAGGCTGCAGTCATCAATGTCGATGTTGCCAGTTTCATTGTCGATAAACACGCGCAGAAACCAGTTGCTGCCTTCCTTTTTGTACTCGATATCAACCAGTTCCAGACCCAATTCGTCAACAATGGGCGTGACCAGTTCGGTGACGATGTCCGTTACCTTGCTCAAGCAAGTACCTCCTTATCGTTTAAACCATGAGGTGTAGCCAGAAAGAAAGAGTGGGTTTCCCCACTCTCGATCTGCCATGCGTATAAAACCAGTATTTCCAAAAAAATTATAGCATAACAGCCCTTCGCTGACAACCTTTGGATAGTTGTACACTGGCAGAACCCGCATTAGAACAAGGATAGCTGATTGGATTCTGGCAAACCTTTCAAGGCCCCTTGCTCTTCTAGGTACTCCAAAATGGTCTTGGAAATACGGGATCGCGACAAAAGATCCTCTTTGGAAAGGAACTCTCCCTGTTCTCTTGCATTTACGATGCTGATCGCAGCGTTGGTTCCGAGGCCAGGCAGTGCATTGAAAGGAGCAATCAGTGAATCCCCATCAATCAAGAAACGGGTGGCATCAGAAGCGTACAAATCCACATTGGTAAAACGGAAACCCCGCTCTACCATCTCAAGTGCCATTTCCAAAACGGTGAGCAATGCTTTTTCTTTCGGCTGCGCGTCGTGCCCTTTCCCCTCAATTTCCTCGATCTTTTGCCTGATCGCTGCCGATCCTTTTACCATCAGCGGAATATCAAAGTCATCTGCGCGGACAGAGAAATAGGTCGCGTAAAACTCAAGCGGACGATGCACCTTGAAATACGCAATCCGCACAGCCATCATCACATAAGCCGTGGCATGCGCTTTTGGGAACATGTACTTGATTCGCTGACAAGACTGGATATACCAATCCGGCACGTTATTTTTGCGCATTTCTTCTTGGTCTTCCTCTGGAACGCCCTTCCCTTTCCGAACGGACTCCATGATCTTAAATGCACGCGACGGTTCCAATCCCTTGTAGATCAAGTAGACCATGATATCGTCACGGCATCCAATTACTTCGGGCAGTTTGCATGTTCCGTTGCGAATCAAATCTTGGGCATTGTTCAACCAAACGTCTGTCCCATGAGACAGTCCTGAGATCTGAACAAGCTCGGCAAATGTCGTCGGCTTCGTATCCTCTAGCATTTGGCGTACGAATTTGGTACCGAACTCCGGTATTCCAAGTGTTCCCATGTTGGTTCCGATTTGTTCAGGGGTCACACCGAGTGCCTCAGTCGTACTGAAGATGGACATTGTCTTTTTGTCATCCAATGGAATCGTTTTTGGATCCATGCCTGTCAGGTCCTGCAACATCCGGATAACGGTGGGATCGTCGTGTCCTAGAATATCTAGCTTCAACAAGTTATCGTGAATGGAATGAAAGTCGAAGTGTGTCGTACGCCATTCTGATTCATTGTCGTCTGCTGGAAATTGGATCGGACAAAAATCTTCAATTTCCATGTAGGAAGGGACAACGATGATCCCCCCTGGATGCTGTCCAGTCGTTCTTTTTACGCCGGTACAGCCATTTACAATCCGCGAGATCTCTGCGTTGCGAAGTGTCATGCCACGCTCATCCGCATACTTGCGTACATACCCGTAAGCCGTTTTTTCCGCTACGGTACCAATTGTACCTGCGCGGTATACGTAATCGGTTCCGAATAATTCTTGTGTATATTTATGTGCACGTGGCTGATAGTCACCGGAGAAGTTTAAGTCAATATCGGGTACTTTGTCACCTTTAAAGCCAAGGAACGTTTCGAACGGGATATCCTGGCCATCCTTTGCATAACTGGTGCCGCATGAAGGACACTCCTTGTCAGGCAAATCAAAGCCCGAAGCGATCGAACCATCTGTAATGAATTCGCTATGTTTGCAATTCGGGCATCGGTAGTGCGGTGGCAACGGGTTAACCTCGGTGATTTCTGACATCGTTGCTACAAACGATGAGCCTACGGAACCCCTGGAGCCTACCAGATAGCCATCCATAAGCGATTTCGTAACGAGGCGCTGTGAAATGAGATAAATCACACCGAATCCGTGCTTGATAATACTCGTCAGTTCTTTTTCCAGACGACTTTCTACAAGCTCAGGCATTGGTTCACCATAAAGATGCTTTGCCTTGTCATAACACATTTGACGCAGCTCATCATCAGCACCTTCAATGATAGGGGTATACAGCTTGTCCGGGATTGGACTCACATCTTCAATCAGGTCAGCGATGGCATTGGTATTGGTAACGACGATTTCATGCGCCAACTCTTCACCGAGGAATGAAAATGCCTCAAGCATTTCGTCTGTTGTATGCAAATAGAGAGGCGGCTGATTCCCCGCTACCGGGTCACCTTTTGAAAGTAGGAAGACATCGCGAAATATATCGTCCTGCGGATTGAGGAAGTGAACATCACCTGTAGCCACCACAAGCTTGCCGAGCTCTTTCCCCATGTCCACGATCATTTTATGATAGCCTTTCATGGTTTCGAGAGTCGGAATCTCTTCATTGCGGAGGAGTGGTGAGTAATGAGCGATCGGCTGCAATTCCAGGTAATCGTAGAAGGCAGCGACTTCCTTCAGTTCATCTATTGACTTCCCGCGCAGGATCGACTGCATCAGTTCGCCGTCTTTACACGCTGTTCCGATTAACAGCCCTTCTCGATTTTTGATCAACTGGCTTCGCTGGATGCGCGGCCATCTATAAAAGGTTTCTACGTGGGAGCGACTCACAAGCTTATACAAGTTTTTCAAGCCTTCCTTGTTTTGCACCAAAATGGTGGCATGGAAAGGTCGCCCACTTTTGTAGTCTGCTTCTGCGTTACTCTTTTCGTTCAGTTCTGCCAATGTTTTGATTTGTGCTTCCTTGATGTCTTTAAGCATTTGTTGAAAGATGTGAGCCAGCGCGACAGTATCATCCAAGGCACGGTGAGCATTGATCAGCTCCACGTTAAACTTTTTCGCCAATGACCCTAACCGATAGTTGCGCATCCCTTTATACATCATTCGCGCGAGTGGCAGCGTGTCCAAAAAGGCATTGTTCCACGGTTCCATTCCAATTCTTTTGGCACACGCATTAATGAAAGCTTTATCAAACTCAGCATTATGTGCAACGAGTACTGCATCGCCTGTGAAATCTTTAAATTTGCGCAGGACGACATCCAGTGTATCTTTGCCCCGCAGCATTTCATTCGTAATCCCCGTAATTTCCGTTGTTTTCGGTCCGATCTCCAATTGCGGATCAATCAGATCCGTCCACTGATCGATGATTTCGGCGCCTTTCATCTTAACTGCTGCGACCTCAATGATGGTATGCTCTGCCGCGTTAAGACCTGTCGTCTCCGTATCAAACACCACATATTCAGTGTTCTCATCAATCGTAAAATTGTTGTCTGCATTCAAATTGTAGACAACGTCAATACCATCCTCGATTACATATGCTTCCATGCCGAGAATGCACTTCATATTATTTTTCTTTGCGACAGAGTATGCTTCCGGGAAAGCTTGCACAACACCATGGTCCGTGACGGCAATCGCCTTGTGTCCCCATTTAGCTGCAGTCGAAACGAGTGATTTAACGGAAGCAACGGCGTCAAGTGCACTCATCGGAGTATGGCAGTGAAGCTCCACCCGTTTTTCTTCCGCAGTATCCTTACGCACGATTTGCTGTTCAATCTGATTCAAATCATTCGCGTTCATAACCAGTTCACGGATAAAGGTATCATGTTGGACGCTGCCTCGTGCTTTTACCCACATGCCATCTTTCAGTGCTTCCAGCATTTTGACGTCTTCTTTGTCACGGGAAAACATTTTCACCGTAAGTGAATCCGTATAATCTGTTATGTTAAAGGTGAGCAAGTGGCGACCACTGCGCAGCTCCTTGACTTCTACATTAAATACCGTACCTTGAATGACGATACGGCGTTCCTCTTCTTGAATCTCAATAATCGGAATGGGTGCATCCTTTATTTCATATCCCATCATCAAGGTCGTAATGGCGTCAGCTTTATCAGAAGCTTTGCTCTCCTGTTGCGCCGTCGTCATGACTACCTCAACGAGCGCACGTTCTTCTTCCGCTCGCTGTTCGACAAATGCCTTGTACGCTTCGTCGCTCTCTTCTCCATGGAAGGTAAAACGCATCGTACAATCTGTCGCTTTTTGGAAGGCAGCTATCAATTCATTGTCAGCCCTTTTTCGCTTGGCTACCTCCACCGTCATCTCTGTTGGCAAGTAGACCTTCACTTCCTGCTGCTCCACTTGTTTTCTAGCGGTGCGAAGGGTGCCCGCCAAGGAGTTCAGACTTGTTTCCAGCCCTGCAACCAGTACGTCCCAGTATTCCTCTACCACGAGTTCGAGCTGGGTTTTTTGCACGTACCGAAACGTTGCATCTACTTTAGCCAGGTGTGAAAATGTCTGTGTCAGTCTCTTAGTGAATGCTGCAAAAACTTCGGCTGGTACCAACTTTTGCAGGGTGAAGTGAAAAATCCACTCCTTGTTTTGCTTGTAAAGCTCCAGCTTGTCAATTTGCCCCTCAAGAAAAAAACGCTCCACCCATTCAGCAGGCAAATCCATTTGCTTAACTAACAGGGAGAAACGATGTTTTTGCTCTTGTAAACGGTCCACGGTTTTCCCACCCTCCCAAAGATAAAAAAACCTGGCTTCGCCATGCCTTTTGGCGAAGCTGCGGTTGCACTTATACTGGATAGGAATTTTATAAATTCATATCTGTTCAAGAAAAAGAGATACTCCCTTTAGATCAGGGGAGTACCCCGTAAATTTCGACAAAATCCTTCTACATTCCTGCTAGTTATTCGTTGCCGAAAAGTGCTGCTCCCGTACGATCTACGCGTGCAAGCATCGCTTTTACTTCTGCAACCAGGTCTTCCAGCTTCACATCTTGGGTTTCCCCATTTTTACGCACACGCACTTCTACAGTGCCCTCTTGTGCCGCTTTGTCAGAAACAGTAATTCGCAGCGGCAAACCGATCAGGTCAGCATCTTTGAATTTAACGCCAGCACGTTCCGGACGATCATCAAACAGGACTTCAACACCAGCACGAGAAAGGGCCTCTGTGATGTGCTCACTTGTTTGACGCTGCTCTTCTACTTTAACATTGACCGGAATTACGTGCACATGGAAAGGAGCTACAGCTACAGGCCAAATAATCCCATTCTCGTCGTTATTTTGTTCAATCACGGCTGCAATCGTTCGGGAAACACCAATACCGTAGCATCCCATGATCATTGGCTGGCTACGTCCATTCTCATCCAGGAATGTAGCTCCCATGGCTGTTGAGTACTTGGTACCCAGTTTAAATACGTGACCCACTTCTACCCCACGAGCAAACTTGATTGCACTTCCAGTACGCGGGCATTCGTCGCCTTCTGTAATGTTGCGCAGGTCAGCAAAACGGGAAACGGCAAAGTCACGACCAGCTACCACATGTAAAAGATGATAGTCTGCCTCATTGGCACCAGCAACACCATAAACGTCTTGTACATTGTTATCGGCGATGATTTCAACCTTTTTGGGGTCGATGCCAACAGGCCCAACGAATCCAGCAGGAGCTCCGGTAACAGCGAGAATATCAGCTTCGGAAGCCAATCCAACTTGGGTTGCATCGAACATATTTTTCAGCTTCACATCATTGAGCTCATGATCGCCGCGAACGAGCACCATGACCAGCTTGTCGTCTACGCGATAAAGGAGGCTTTTGAAGATTTGCTTTGCTTCGATTTGCAAGGCTTGTACTAATTGTTCAATGGTTCGAACACCAGGTGTATGTAGCTTTTCAACCGCTGGTGCTTCCGTAGCCGGTTTTTCGGACGGCTTGTAGACAACCTCTGCTTTTTCCAAATTCGCAGCGTAATCGCCATCTTCGGAGTAGGCAATGGTATCCTCACCGATCTCACACAATGCCATGAACTCGTACGTTCCTTTTCCGCCAATCGCCCCAGCATCCGCTTCAACAGCACGGAAGTTTAGCCCTACGCGAGTAAAGATGTTTGTGTACGCATCGTACATCGCCTGGAAATTGCGATCGAGGCCTTCTTGTGTCGTATCGAAAGAATAGGCATCTTTCATAATGAACTCACGGCAGCGGATCAAACCGAAACGCGGACGAACCTCATCACGAAACTTCGTTTGAATTTGGTACAGATTGATCGGAAGTTTTTTATAAGAATTGATTTCATCACGAACAAGGCTGGTAATAACCTCTTCATGGGTAGGTCCCAGTGCAAAAGGACGATCATGTCGGTCACGCAGACGAACCAGCTCCGGACCATATACATCCCATCGACCGGTTTGGTGCCATAACTCAGCTGGCTGCATCGCTGGCATCAAAAGCTCCTGCCCGCCAGCATTGTTCATTTCTTCACGCACAATTGCTTGAATTTTATGGAGCGAGCGGATAGCCAATGGCAAATAGGTATAAATCCCGGAAGCCAGTTGGCGAGCCATACCAGCGCGGAGAAGCAGCTTATGGCTGGCAATCTCCGCATCAGCAGGCACTTCTCGCAAGGTAGGAATCAACATTTGACTTTGCTTCAACACGTGCGTGTCCTCCTTATGCCTTATCAGCTGGCAGCGTTCATTAGCCTACTGTAGTAGGTTTTTGTTCGCCGACCATTTCGTTAATTTCTTTCATCAATTCTTCAAACAGTTCGGTTTCCTTTACCTTCCGAACAATCTCACCATTGCGGAAAATCAATCCTTCTCCGTTCCCGCCTGCTACACCCACGTCTGCTTCACGCGCTTCCCCTGGTCCGTTTACGGCACAACCCATGACGGCTACCTTCAACGGCACTTTCAGCGTGGAGATAGCATCTTCTACTTTCGTGGCAAGGCCGATCAAATCGATCGCGCAGCGTCCGCAAGACGGGCAAGCGATTACCACAGGATCGTTATTGACGATGTCCAGGCTGCGGAGAATTTGCTTCGCCACCTTGATCTCTTCCACCGGATCGGCTGTCAGCGAGACGCGAATGGTGTCACCAATTCCCATGGACAATACAGTACCAATCCCAACTGCAGACTTGATGCTGCCGGAAAATTGCGTACCAGCTTCCGTTACCCCGACATGCAGTGGATAATTACGCTTCTGGGCCATCAAGGAATAGGTCTGGATCATGGTTGGAACATCAGATGACTTCAACGAGATGACAATGTTGTCGTAGTTGAGGTCTTCCAAAATTTGCACATGATCAATAGCACTTTCAACGATCGCTTCCGGTGATGGATATCCGTATTTCTCCAGCAATCGTTTTTCAACGGAACCGGAGTTGACGCCAATGCGGATTGGAACATTGCGTTCACGGCACGCTTCTACCACTCTTTGTGTCTTTTCTTTGGAGCCAATGTTCCCTGGGTTAATCCGAATCTTATCAATTCCGCTCTCCAGGGCGATCAGAGCCAGCTTGTGGTCGAAATGGATGTCGGCAACAAGCGGCAACGGGGAACGCTCCTTGATCTTCTTGATGGCGCGTGCAGCGTCTTCATTGATGACAGCCAGGCGGACAATTTGGCATCCGACATCGTGCAGTCTTTGAATCTCGGCCAGTGTCTTTTCCACATCACGCGTGTCGGCTGTGGTCATGGACTGAATCACTACGCTTTTTTGGCCACCGATTTGCACGCCTCCTACAAAAACCGGTTTCGTCTCCTCGCGCTTGTACATTTTGCACCATCCTTTAAACTTTGTCTGTTTTCTCTCACTATGATAGTACGTTATTGGAAGAACAACCGTTGCAAATCATTCCACGTTACTACTAAAATTAACAGCATTAAAAACGCAAAACCAAGGAAATGAACCATTCCTTCTTTATGCGGGTCGATCGGGCGGCCGCGCAATGCTTCTACAGCAAGGAAAGCTAAACGCCCACCATCCAAAGCAGGCAGCGGCAACAGATTGAACAATCCTAAGTTAATGCTGAGAACGGCAGCCCACTTCATTAATATCGCCATACCCTGCTGTGCAAACTCTCCGGTCATCTTGAAAATGCCTACTGGACCACTAAGGTCATTGATACCGACAGAACCGGTAAACAACATGCCCAAGCTTTTCAAGATCATCGTCGTGAATTCATAAGTGGACGCCACGCCGTATTTTAGCACTTCTCCAGGAGCATATGTGAGTGAATTCGTCACCATGATCTTGCCGACGTTATTCTCATCTTTTCCTACTTTTACGGGAATCGTGCTGCGCTGCCCATTTCGCTCAAACTCAAAGGTCAATTCTTTGTCGGGCGATTGGCTGATTATCGTCACGATCTCTTTCCACGACGATACCGGTTGTCCTTGAATGGAAATGACTTTATCGCCTTCGACAAGTCCGGCTTGAGCAGCAGGGCCACCCGCCTTCACTTCACCGAGATAGGTCCCATTTGGTACCCCATACAAAAGACCAATCGTTACAAACAATAGAAATGCCAACAGGAAATTAGCGAATGGACCTGCAAAAATGGCCCAAAAACGTTGTGAAACCGTCTTTCCCTTAAACTGCCTGTTCAGTGGAGCAATTTGGACTTCTTGTCCATCCTTGACTAGTTGTGCCTGTGGATGAACGGAGAAGCTGCGCTGTTCTCCATCTATTTCCAAGGTCAGGTTTAAAGCCTGTTCGAGGTCAAATCCGATGACGGTACCCGTGATGGCTCGCCCTGAACCGACGTTTGGTCCATCTAGCAGGATATGCGTCACTTTTCCCACCGCATCACGCTCCACACTGACTTCCATGTGCGGTTTCAACATATCCATTTCCGGATCTTCGCCCGCCATGCGGACTAATCCTCCAATGGGCAAGAGGCGAAGGGTGTATTCCGTTTCTCCACGCTTCACGCGAAAAATTTTGGGACCCATTCCTAGCGCAAATTCCCGACAAAGTATTCCAGCCCTTTTAGCTAGAAGGAAGTGACCCAGTTCATGCACAAAAACGAGTGCCCCAAATACAACTACAATCGCGAGAATTGATTCAACGGAATCCAGATTGGGAAAAGGCAAGTGAACAGCCACCTTTCTTTGAAGTATCTAAGGCCCGTACCCTCTATTGGAATACGAGCGCTTGCGAGCGTGCCCACTGATCTGCGGCAAAAATCTCCTCCAGTGTGGGATTTTGAATACCCTGATGGGCTTCACAAGTTTTGCGGACCATCGTTTCAATGTCAAGAAACCCAATTGAGCCTTTCAAAAATCTATCCACTGCTATTTCATTGGCTGCATTCAGAACAGCCGTGTAAGTCCCACCTGCTTTTCCACACTCATAGGCCAATTGTAGCAGAGGATACCGGTCAAAATCCATGGCAGCGAAGTGAAGTGAGCCCATCTTGACCAGATCGAGCGGTTCTGTTGTGAGCGACATTCTCCCTGGATAACTCATTGCATACTGGATAGGAACCTTCATGTCAGGTGTCCCGAGCTGTGCCACGACCGCTCTATCTTTATATTCTACCATAGAGTGGATGATGCTTTCATAATGAAGCAAGCAGTCAATTCTCTCGTACGGCAGTTCAAACAACCAGTGTGCCTCGATTACTTCAAAGCCTTTGTTCATCATGGTTGCTGAATCAATCGTGATTTTCGCACCCATAGTCCAATTGGGGTGAGCCAATGCCTCTGCGACAGTCACTTGCTTTAGATCTTCTCGGCTCAAGTGGCGAAATGACCCTCCCGAAGCAGTCAAAATAATCCGCGCGACATCTTGTCGCCGTTCCCCTTGAAGACATTGAAAAACGGCAGAATGCTCGCTGTCCACAGGTATAATTTGTACCCCTTTTTCCCTCGCCTTTTTCATGACAACTGGCCCTGCACTAACCAACGTTTCTTTGTTAGCCAGTCCAATTGTTTTGCCTGCTTCGATGGCTGCCAGTGTAGGGGCGACCCCAACACTGCCAACGACCGCGGTCATTACAAAATTAGCCGCTTCATGTCGGGCGACCTGCTCGAGCCCTTCTGAGCCATAGACAATCTCTGGCTTTACCTGACTCCCCAGACGTTCTCTCAGTGCAAATGCTGCCTCCTCATTCCCTACTGAGACAAGCTCGGGCCCAAACTTCACAACTTGTTTGGCGAGCAAGTCCACATTCGTTCCAGCAGCCATCGCCACTACGGAAAACTCTTGCGGATGTTGTTCGACCACTTCAAGTGTGCTTGCTCCGACCGAACCTGTAGAACCCAAGAGTGCTATTCGTTTCACTGACTTCACCCTCTATATCTCTTCTATATGCAACAGGTTTCAGACGATACCTAGCAGATGTAAAACCGGAAAGACAAGTAAAAAACTGTCAAAACGATCCAGCACTCCCCCATGTCCAGGAATGAGCTGTCCAGAATCTTTAACGTGAAAGTGACGTTTGAGCGCTGACTCCACCAAATCTCCCAACTGGCCTACAGTCCCTACAACCAGACCAATCGTTAGCGCCTCTGTCATCGTCAGATTGCCAAGCCAGGCATTCACTCCAAGAACGACGATAACAGCAGCCAGCAAACCGCCAAGTGAACCCTCAATCGTCTTATTCGGACTAATTTCAGGCCAAAGCTTTCGTTTGCCAATCGCTTTGCCGACAAAATAGGCACCAGAATCTGTAGACCAGATCGCCAGGATGACTAGAACTGTGAGCATGAATCCGTCCGGAAGGTTGCGGGCAGCGGCCATATACGTAAAACCGTAGCCTATGTATAACGCCCCCAGCAATGTAAGGGCGATGTGTTCAATGTGAAACTGATTTTTCCGTAAAACGGAGTAAATCAACAAGAGTAGGATCACTGGCAACATCAGATCCGGCATACCGATGTTCAGCCAACTGGAAAACGTCAGGGAAGGCCATAAAATGCTCACCATCAAAACGTATCCAAGAATCCCCGCCGCATTAAATGGCTGAAGACCAGCCATCCTCATAAATTCAAAATGGCCAATGACGGCCAGTAAAAAAACCAATAGTGAGTACCAGGCTCCTCCCGCATAAATAAAGAAAAGAAAACCCGCCCCACCAATCAGGCCAGTTATTATCCGTTGCTTCAACTGATTCCACCTCTCGGCTATACCGCCCCGTAGCGACGAGCTCGGCCTTGGTACTCCACAATCGCTTGATAAAAGTGTTCACGGGTAAAATCAGGCCATAGTACATCCGTAAACCACAATTCCGTGTAGGCCAATTGCCATAGCATAAAGTTGCTTAAGCGAATTTCTCCACTAGTGCGTATCAAGAGGTCAGGGTCGGGAATATCGCTTGTATACAGGTAGCGGGAAATTACTTCCTCATTTACGTTCGTAGGGTCGAGTTCGCCCGCTTTCACTTGAGACGCAATCATAGAAAATGCTTTCACGATTTCGTCTCGCCCTCCGTAATTCAAGGCAAAATTCAATTGCAGACCAGTATTATCTCGGGTACGCTCTTCAGCTTCCAATAAGGCTTTCAACGTATGGGACGGCAATTCGTCTTTGCTACCCAGCATGCGAATACGAACGTTGCGTTCAATTAATTCTTTTAATTCTGTCGACAGAAATTCCTGCGGAAGCTTCATGAGAAAATCCACTTCGTCCCGTGGTCGCTTCCAATTTTCGGTAGAGAAAGCGTACATGGTTACATAGCGTACACCTAGTTCGTCAGCCACCTTGACGACGTCCTTCACCGTTTTCATTCCTGCTCGATGCCCGGCGACCCGGGGTAAATTGCGCATACTGGCCCAACGACCGTTACCATCCATAATCACCGCTACGTGTTGCGGTATTTTTCCGGAACGATCCAATTCGTCTGGTATTGGTTGCTTTTCTTTGCGGGCCCATTTGCGCGCCAGATGTTCTAACATAAAGTGTTCCCCCGTAATGAGAGATATAGACGTACATCCCCCTCCTTTGAGGGGGATAACCTTGTGTTACACTTCCAAGATGTCTTTTTCTTTATCCTTAACGATCTTATCCACATCGGCAATAAACTTATCCGTTGTTTTTTGGATGCTTTCTTGATGACGACGAGACTCATCTTCAGAAATGGTTGCGGCCTTTTCCAATTTTTTAATATCGTCATTTGCATCGCGACGTATATTGCGAATCGCAACTTTGCTATCCTCACCGCTTTTGCCGGCAAGTTTCACCAAATCTTTGCGGCGCTCTTCTGTCAGTGGCGGAATCACCAAACGAATGACGACACCATCATTGGAAGGTGAAATACCCAGATCAGATTGCTGCAGCGCACGGTCAATCTCTTTCAGTGCTGTTTTGTCCCATGGTTGAATGATCAGCATACGTGGTTCAGGAACGCTGATGTTAGCTAGCTGGCTAATTGGCGTTGGTGTACCGTAGTAATCAACCATTACACGATCCAGCATGGCTGGATTGGCACGACCAGCACGCAAGCTGGATAGGTCTTTTTTCAAAGTAGCGATCGCTTTATTCATACGATCTTCCATGTCTTTTAGCACGGATTGTGGCATTTTTATTCCCCCTTTACCAGAGTACCGATTTTGTCGCCCATTACTGCCCGGCGAATATTGCCTTCTTCGGAAATGTTAAAGACGATCAAAGGAATACTGTTGTCCATGCACAAGCTTGATGCCGTTGAATCCATGACACCCAGACCTTTGTTCAGTACTTCCAGGAAAGTCAGCTGGTCATACTTCTCTGCATTCGGATCGAGGCTTGGATCTGCGGAATAAACTCCATCCACTTTATTTTTCGCCATCAGGATGACTTCTGCTTCGATCTCAGCCGCACGCAGTGCTGCTGTTGTATCTGTAGAGAAGTAAGGGTTCCCTGTACCTGCAGCGAAAATAACGACACGCATTTTTTCCAAATGACGAATCGCCCTACGGCGTATGTATGGTTCCGCCACCTGTCTCATCTCAATCGAAGTTTGAACACGAGTCGGGACGTTCACTTTTTCCAACCCATCCTGCAAGGCGAGTGAGTTCATAATCGTTGCCAGCATACCCATGTAATCGGCTGTTGCCCGATCCATTCCTTTGGAGCTGCCGGAAAGTCCGCGCCAGATATTACCTCCTCCGACGACTACTGCGACTTGTACTCCCAACTCTACGATTTCCTTGATCTGGTTCGCGACGGAAAAAATCACTTTCGGGTCAATACCGTACCCGAGGTCCCCCGCCAGTGCTTCCCCACTCAACTTTAACACAACCCGTTTATAGGCAGGAAGTGGCATGTGAAACGGCCTCCATTCATGAATCATTCTCTGTGCCTTGTCTTTCTTCCTTCTGACCTTCAAATGGCACACTTGCTTTTTACATGCAGAGAGTTTCACATGGTGTGAAACTCTCACTTTGAAAATAGGGAACACTTAAGGTGTTCCCTATTGCCCCTTATTATTGCTTATTTACTTGCGCCATTACTTCAGCAGCGAAGTCTTCTTGTTTCTTCTCGATCCCTTCGCCAACTTGGAAGCGAGCGAATTCTTTCAAGCTTGCACCTGCCTCTTTCAACAGAGCAGATACTTTCTTGTCTGGGTCTTTTACGAATGGTTGCTCAACCAGTACGTATTCTTCGAAGAATTTGGAGAGACGGCCTTCCACCATTTTTTCAACGATGTTTGCAGGCTTGCCTTCTGCCAACGCTTGGTTTTTCAGAACTTCGCGCTCACGCTCGATCTCATCAGCAGAAACTTCTTCACGGTTAGCAAAGCGTGGGTTGGACGCTGCTGCGTGCATACCCAGATCTTTTGCCAATGCCTCGTCTTGAGTGCCTTCCAAAGTTACGAGAACACCGATTCTTCCACCCATGTGCAGGTAAGCACCGAACACACCAGCATCTGTTTTCTCGGAAAGAGCGAAACGACGGAAGGAGATGTTTTCTCCGATTGTGGAGATTTTCTCGTTGATGACATGAGCAAGATTTTCACCAGCACCTTTGAATGGCTGCTCCAAAGCTTCCTCTACAGTTGCAGGACGCTGGGAAACAACGTGCTCAGCGATATCTTTTACGAGTGTTTGGAACTCAGGGTTTTTCGCAACGAAATCTGTCTCGCAGTTTACTTCTACAACTGCTGCTACGTTACCAGCGATTGCAGTTGCTGTCAGACCTTCAGCCGCAATACGGCCAGATTTTTTCGCTGCCTTTGCAATACCGCGTTCACGGAGCAAGTCAATTGCTTTTTCCATGTCTCCGCCAGTTTCTTCCAGCGCGCGTTTGCAATCCATCATTCCTGCGCCTGTACGCTCACGCAGTTCTTTAACCGCTTGTGCACTAATTGCCATTGAGTTAAACCTCCTCGGAAAGTTACGATCTCATTATAATGTAAATCGAAGCCACCTGTTAAGAAAACCTTTATTCATCCGCCATGCAGCGGGAAGGTTATTCTCAGTAAAAAAGGGTGGACGGGGGTTCTGACACCCTCAGTCCACCCTCTTACACTTGCTTACGCAGTTGTTGTGGTTTGTTGCTCTGTACCTTGGTTGCCTTCTTGCAGTGCATCTGCCATTTTTGCAGTCAGCAGCTTAACTGCACGAATTGCATCGTCGTTACCTGGGATTACATAATCGATCTCGTCTGGATCGCAGTTAGTATCTACAATAGCAACGATTGGGATACCCAGTTTGCGAGCTTCTGCAACAGCGATGCGCTCTTTACGAGGGTCGATGACGAACAGTGCGTCCGGCAGCTTATCCATGTGAGCGATACCGCCGAGGAATTTCTCCAGGCGATCCATTTCTTTGCGAAGAACGATTACTTCTTTCTTCGGCAATACTTCGAAAGTACCATCTTGTTCCATACGCTTCAGCTCAGCCAAGCGGGATGTACGTTTTTTGATGGTAGTGAAGTTAGTCAAGGTACCACCCAACCAACGTTGGTTGATGAAGTAGTGACCTGTACGTTCAGCTTCTTCTTTAACGGATTCTTGTGCTTGTTTCTTCGTACCTACGAAAAGCACTTTACCGCCATCCTGAGCGAGTTCACGTACGAAGTTGTACGCTTCCTCTACTTTTTTAACGGTTTTTTGCAGGTCGATAATATAGATTCCGTTACGTTCGGTGAAGATATAGCGAGCCATTTTCGGGTTCCAGCGACGAGTTTGGTGACCGAAGTGTACACCAGCTTCGAGCAGCTGTTTCATCGAAATTACTGCCATATTTCACACCTCCTTCAAGAATGGTTTTTTTGATGCCTACCTCCGCCTCACCGCATGTTCCAAGCAATTCTACCATTGGTAGCACCATTGCTGGAATTGGTGGGCGTGTGATTTCAACACCGTAAATGAATATATCATACGGTACTTTCAATTGCAACAAACGAATTCCATTATTTTTGCAAAAAAATCCGCCTTACTTCTTCGGCGGGGTTGTAATTAATTTCGCAATCTCTGCCTCTGAAGCGGAGTCACTGACCTGGTAAGTACCTACCCGGATGCGATTCAGCTTGTTTTGAGAGCGTAATTGATCGACAAACTTATTGTCAGCAGGAAGGATCCCTTCCTCCACGAGAATACGGGCCACCTCTTCTGCGGTTGCCTTATACGGTACTGTAAATGAAACAGTTTTTTGGGCCACAGGTACCTCTACTACAGGCGCTGTTGGCGTCAGCGCCTGTGTTGGTGACTCTGTTCCATTGACCGATTGGGGTGCTGGCTGTTTTGATGCCGCCAGATGATCATCTGCAAAGAGTGCTTCAGGTTGTGCTGTTTTCTCCACTTGGGGCGCTTGCGGAGTTTTTGCCTGCGGCGCAGAGGTTTGCCCTACAGAAGGCGTTTGCGGCGCTTTCGGGACGGACGGCGGAGGCTTTAGATTTACTTTCTTTTCTTGTTGCCACTGCTCGTACTCCTTTGGTGTGAGGACAACCATCTGCATTTCTTCAGCCGACTTCTTGATTTGTTCCTTGGTGGTCATTGGTCGAGATTCGGTTTGCCGTAAATCAAGTCCACCTAATAGTGAAGTCGCGACAAGCAGACCGGCACCAAAACCGAACAAAAGTTCTTTTTTACGCATCTCTCTGCCCTCTTTCATTCTTCGCCGCGAGCGAGAAGATCAGTTCAATCTCCCCGCGACCTGCCCCCAGCCTTTTTGCGATTTCGTCATGGGAAAGCCCCTCTTTTGAAAGCTCAAAGGCCCGACGGTAGCGTTCTCTGAGGGCAAGCATATCTACCTCGGCGACAGATTCACTGGGCAAAGTAGCCACCGTTTTGTTCGGATTGTCGACCACTTGTTCTTTATCTTTCGTTTGTTTCTCGAGTTGTTCAACACGTGTACGCAAAAGCTTCACTTCCTGCAGCAGTGCAGATCGTGTCTCGTGAAACTCAGCAGACAGCTGGTCGTTCTCCTCTTTTAGCTGTCTGCTTATCTTTTGGATGCTTTTTTCCATCTCTGCCTTGTCTGTTTTGCGATATGTCAAATTTGCAGAATCGGAATCTGCAGGTGCCTTCCTCTGGATAAAAAAGGCAAGTATCATGCTAATGATTCCTGCTCCGATCAGGATGGGGTACACTACGTCCATGTTGTTCACCTTTATTTCTGGCTTATCTTTTCCTATCCTTTTTACAGGGATATATCAATAAAACGTCCGCGCATGGGATCTCTCATCGCGACGGTTGGCGATGCATTCTCACCCGAAGAGTTTTCTTTCTCTTCATTAGATAAGGCCGATTGCTCGAAACCGTCCTTGCTATTTTTTTGCTCCCGCTCGCGAATCTGATTTTTCTGCGTCTGATCCACATCGTGTGGGCGCTTTCGCATATGCTTATCCAAATCTCTGCGCTGATCAATCATCGACTGTTGCTCATGCATCGTGCGCTGTTGTTGTTGCTCTTGTACCCGCGTGACTTCTAGCGTTCGCGGCAAGGCAACCTGCAGTTCAACCGTTTTCAAGCTCATCAGCCCACACCTCTCTTCCCCACAATTCTATTACTAGAATGCTACACATCAAAGGAGGGTTGTGCTAGTGATCTCTCCGTCAATCACCATGAAGCGAGTCCGCGCGTACTCATGCTTGATAAAATGCACGAGCTTGCCAAACGTCATTTTGATGCCGGGATACATGACGTGATAGGCGTCTACAGCAGCAGGACCTTCGCCTACCAATTCGGCTTCAACCTCTTTTTTACGGGACTCGAGTGCCCGGCTTTCTTTCTCCAGCACCAATCTGGTGTTGGTCAGTTTGATTTGCATCACTCGCTTATCAGCCGGCAGTTCACCCGTTACTTGAAGGATTTGATTAAGAACGCCTAACCCTTGATCGGTTTTGCGCAAATTTTCGTACACGTCTTGTAGCTCTTTTTGCAGAGATGCCAGTTCTTGTCTCAATTCTGGTTTGACCCCGACTTCAAGTAGGGTCGGAGTTGCACTCGTGTTTCCAATAATACGTGCAGCGATTTTCTCGCCCGCTTGTAACACACCACCGATAATAATTCCTTTTGCGCCTTTGCAAATAATCTGCTTCCCTGCACGAACGGTTGAAAACATAATACTTTGTGAGACAATCACTTGATTTCCTGCCGTCACATTGGCATTTTGAATAAAGGAAGTACGGATGTTTTGCCCTGCAATAATGGAGCCTTTATCCTGAGCGACTATCCCGCTTTTAATCTCGATTGATCCCCCGGCGTCCAGTTCTGCTCCTTCAACACTCCCGAGCACTCGGATATCCCCAGACGCTTTTACGCGAAATCCATTCAAAACGTTCCCGCGAATGACCACCGTTCCCACAAAATCAATATTGCCAACACCAAAATCGACGTCCCCGTTCACTTCAAAAACGGGGAAAACATTCATCTTGTCCTTTTCAGTAAAGGAAACCTGCCCATCAATAGCTGCATAAATCATGGTTCTCTCTTGATTTTGCACTACATTTTTTCCAGGCTTAAAAATGGCTTCCTTGCTGGCTTTGGGAGCGATGGGCTCTCCGGTAACTGTTTTCCCTGGTTGACCTTGGCCCGCCGGAACCTTTTTAGCCAGCAACTGTCCTTTCGCAACGTTCGGGATATTGGTCACGTTATAAAAATCCACTCGCCCGTCTTCCAGTTCCCTTGGACCACTGTCTTCCCCTACAGTCTCCAAATATGGATACTCCATATACCCATCCGTCCCTACAGTGGGGGGAGTACCGGTGGCAATCGTTACAAACGCATTGGCAAATTTCGCAGGCGCCGTACATAGCTCTCGAACAACTTCATCGATAATTCCATGGTTTACCTTATGCATCTCGAGCGCTTGATACACGTCACTTTCGAGAACTACAATCTTACCCAGATCCTTTTCATCGACTCGCAAAAGAATCCCTGCTTCTAGTTTGTCCGCAGATAGTTTTACCTCAAAGCGATAAATACCGATCTCTTCCATCATTCCACCCCTCTCAAGATTGGGTATTGTCGTACTTACATCAGTTGCGTCTTCCATCTGGACAACGCAGAACGTAGTCGGAAAAGAGCCTTGGAATGCAGTTGAGAAATACGTGATGGCGACAGGCTCATGATTTCAGCGATTTCCGATAAAGTCATCTCTTCGAAATAGAACAGCGATACGACTAGTCTTTCTTTTTCTGGGAGCTTATCAATAACAGTAACCAATACTTCCTTTAAACTCGTTACCTCTGCAACTGTTTCAGGACGTGGTGTTACATCATCAACAATATAAGAATGCCGCGCTGTCTTTTGCTCATCTTCCTCACCTACTGCTTCATCAATGGAAACCATGGATGCAAGGGAAGTTTCCAAAAACACTTGTTGCAGATCTTTTTCACTTATCCCGAGATACTCCGATACTTCCCGATCAGTTGGCATGCGAAGCATTTGCTGTTCCAATGTGGTATACGCTTCCTCGATTTTTTTGGCCTTGTCCCGTACAGTACGCGGAATCCAGTCATTTTCACGCAGACCGTCAATCATCGCTCCACGAATGCGCCACATGGCATACGTTTCAAATTGCAGACCCCGGGTATGGTCAAACTTGGCTAATGCATCTAAGAGTCCAAAACGGCCGTAGCTAATCAAGTCATCCTTGTCCACGTTTGCAGGCAGGTTAATTGCTAAACGATTCGCTACCTTGTCAACCAGCGGTAAAAAGCGTGTGATCAAATCGACTTCCGCTTCGCGACTGCCCTCTTGTTTCCACATGACCCATTTATCGAATTCTTTTGTTTTCTCTTGACTTGTTAGCCGTGCCACGATTCGTCACCAACCTTTACTCATCTGATAAGCGTCTAACGACCTTTTGCAACGGTGGTGGGATCCTCAATCGGATGAATCCTCTTCATATTGGACAAGGAAAGTGGAGCAAATGATTCATCCTGCTCTTCCGTCCCCGACTCCGCTTGAGGATCCTCCAAAGGAGTCCCTACCTCCTCTGGCACGGTTTCCCCCGCTTCACTCACGGGTCTTGCGGCTGTATGTGCGATTTTGGCAATCACCCAACGAATGGGAAAAGCCGCGAGGAAAAACAATACAAAAGCAATGCCAGCCCTCTCTAACGAAACGAGCCAAACATTCCCCGCCCATGCCGCAGCAAGCGTTACGACAAAGGCGAGCAGTCCCAAGCCTGAATTAATCCAAATAGTTCCCAGCATACCTATACTTCCTTCACACCTTGATTTACTGTCCGGATTTGAAGCACTCCATTAGTGGCGTCCAGTTCTATGGTCCGACCGCAGTTACCCCCTGTATCTTCGGCCACAATCTTGATATGAGCATCCTTCAAAGCCATTTTGCATGCTTCCACGTTTCTTGGTCCAATCCGCATCGTGTCGTTATTTCCGAGAAAAGCAAACATTTGGGCCCCTCCGGCCAGCTTTGCTACGATATGACGTGTCGATGCGCCAGCCCGCTCCATCAATTGGATGAGATGTGGAATCGCGGTATCCGCATATTTTCCTACCGTCAATTCCCCACTCTTTGCCAGAGAGGATTCCGGTAGCATCACATGAGCCATGCCTGCAATTTTATGGATTTGATCGTAGAGTACGACCCCTACGCATGAGCCTAAACCGGTGGTACGCAGCCGACCCGGAGGCTTTGCCACACCGAGATCGGCCATACCAATCTTAATAATCTCCATCGAACGGAACTCCTAGTGATCGAAATAGAATGGGCAGCGATTCTGGATCTGGTATTAGGAAGAAATTCCCCTTCACTTGCTCGTTACCTTCGAAAAAGGCTGTGTCAATCGTGAGGGCAAAGTCACCCGCTTGACCCAACTCAATTAATCCATAACTAAGAATGGCACCAGCCATATCCACAGCCAGTGCAGGTACCGAGGGCTGTAGGTTAAGCTTCGTTAGATCCGCTAAAGATGAGAGATATGATCCGGTCAAAATGTTTCCAATCTCATGCAGAGCCGAGACCTCTAAATCTCCCCACTCGTACACATCCTTGTCAATACCCGTTATTTGCAGCAGCAGGTGTTTGGCGGAGTCCAGGTCCAGAATAAAGAACATACTTCCTGGGCTATCCCCTTCTACCCGGAGAAATACGGTAACCACGACGGTTTCCGCTCCACCTACGCAATCAGCTACTTCATCGAACGGGATGATACTGACCTGTGGCACTTTCATATCAATTTCTTTTTGCATGAGCTTGGAGAGAGCTGTAGCGGCATGACCCGCACCGATATTCCCGATTTCGCGCAATACGTCAAATTGGAAATCCCCAAACTTCGTGAAATAGGCCATCTTCTTACCCCTCAAGTGCGTCCAACTGCTTGATTTCCTCTGTGCTCAAAACTTTATCGAGGTTCAACAGGATCAACAAACGCTTATCCAGTTTTGCCACCCCACGTAAATAAGCCGCTTCTACGCCACCAACTACCTCTGGAGGAGGTTCAATCGCATTCACAGGAATGTCAATAACATCGTTGGCTGCATCCACAATCAAGCCAACCTCCAATTCGCCGACCGCAACAATAATGATACGGGTTGCCTCGGAGTAATCACTATCTTCCAAACCAAACCGATTGCGCAGGTCGATAATCGGAGTGACCACGCCGCGCAGATTGATAACCCCTTTTACAAACTTGGGTGTGCGCGGAACTCTGGTGATATGTTCTAGCTTTTCGATGGACTTTACTTGATGTACTTCTACCCCGTACTCTTCATCCTTCAATCGGAAGACTATCACTTTGACTTCGCTGACGATTTCTTTTTGATCGAGCATTTGACTGCCCCTCCTCTACTTAATCAATGCATTGCAGTCAATGATGAGTGCAACTTGTCCATCGCCAAGAATCGTAGCCCCAGAGATCGCAAATACATTGACTAGATACTTGCCGAAAGATTTCAGGACGATTTCCTGTTGGCCAATAAAAGAATCTACTACAAGGCCGGCCATTTTTTCTCCTTTTCGAACGATAACCACCGCTACCTCGTCATCTTTTTGGTTCCCATTACTCGGAACCTGGAAAATATCCTGAAGAGATACCAGTGGTACCACACGACCTCTGAAGTCAATCACTTTCTGGCGGTGAGCCATCATGATCTGATCCTTCTTAAACACGGCTGTTTCGATAATGGAGCTGAGTGGCACTGCGTACTTCTCGTCCTGTACTTGAACCAGCATTGCAGAGATGATAGAGAGTGTAAGCGGAAGCTGAATCAGGAAGGTTGTGCCTTGTCCACGAACAGAATCTACAGCTACGCTACCGCCGAGCGATTCGATTTTGGATTTGACAACATCCAATCCGACACCCCGACCAGAAATGTCGGAAATCACATCAGCTGTACTGAAGCCTGCTGCAAACAATAGCTCATGAATTTGCTTGTCACTCATGGTATCTGCAGTTGCTTGATTGACAATGCCTCGTTCAAGCGCCTTCTTTAGCACTTTATCCTTGTTAATTCCAGCACCATCATCTTTTATTTCAATAAAGACATGGTTCCCACTATGGAACGCCCGCAGCTCAATCGTGCCTTCTTCCGGCTTTCCAGCTTTTTTCCGATCTGCAGGTGACTCAATGCCGTGATCAAGGGAATTGCGCAACAAGTGGTTGAGCGGATCGCCAATTTCGTCAATGACAGTACGATCCAGCTCTGTTTCCGCTCCGTAAATCTCCAAGTTCACCTTTTTGTTCAAGTCTTTTTGCAAGTCTCGAATCATCCGTGGAAAGCGATTGAATACTTGCTCGACCGGAACCATTCGCATGGTCAAAATGATACTTTGTAAATCACCGCTGATCCGGCTCATGTGTTCTACTGTTTCTTGCAGTTCACTTTTGCCGATCTCACGAGCGAGCTGCTCCAGACGTCCACGGTCAATAACCAGCTCACTAAACAGGTTCATGAGGATATCTAGGCGATCAATATCAACGCGAATCGTTTTTCCACCAGCTCCCGGACGACGAACAGCGGCTTGCTGTGTCTCCTGCGCTACTTGAGGGGGAGCAGCTGCAGCAGACTCTTGTACGTCTGGCACTTGCTGAACATTTTCCTTTATTTGAATCGGGTCAATGGTAACTTCCTGAATCTCTGAAATGTTAAGAATTGTATTGCGCACCTTGTCAATTGATTGCATCGTAACGTAGGCGATTTCGAACGATTGTTCAAAGCGTTCATTTTCGATATCTTCCACGGAAGGCTTGGTTTTGATCACTTCCCCCATTGACTCAAGCTGATCAAAAACCATATACGATCTCGCTGCCTTTAACAAGCAGTTTTCGCTCAGTGTTACTTTGATCCACACTAGATTATGGCCGAGCTCCTTGGACTGTTTCATGACCATGAGCGCATAATCATCCAAATCAAATTGCTCAGCGTGTTGTCCCGCTTCTTCTGACGCTGGGGCCTCTTCCACAGCTGCTACCGCTACAGCGATTTCTTGCTCGGCGGAGAAGTCCCCTGCCACAATCGCTCGCAGCTTTTTTACTGGCATGGAAACGTCTGCAGATCCATCTCCACCTTCTGTGATGTCAATCACCATACCCTCAATCAAGTCAATGCTTTGGAAAATGACATCCATAATATCACTGTTGATGTTCAATTTTTGATTGCGAATGAGGTCCAGTACATTTTCCGCTTCATGTGTCAGACTCGCCATGTCTTCATACCCCATTGTTGCCGACATTCCTTTTAATGTATGAGCGGAGCGAAAGATCTCTTTCACATGCACGATGTTACCTGGATCATTTTCAAGCAAGAGCAAATTGGCATTAATCGCCTGCAAATGTTCTTTTGATTCTTCAATAAACATGTCCAAATACTGATTCATATCCATAGGTGATCCACCTCCCAAAATCAGTGCAAGATCTTGCACAATACCTCTGGAATCTTTTCTAATGGAGCTATATGATCTGCCAGGCCCGCTTGAATGGCAGCGCGGGGCATGCCGAACACAACACAACTCGATTCATCTTCGATAAGACTCGCAACAGGTCCAACTTCTTTCATCATTTTCAGACCTTTTGTCCCATCATTTCCCATGCCTGTCATGATGATTGCCCATTTGTCTACATTTGTCAATCGACTGACAGATTCAAATAGAACGTCTACCGATGGTCTGTGGCCACCTCGAGGCTCCTGCTGATGTAATTGAGCCTGTAATCTACCATTCACCTGGTGCACCTCAAAGTGATGACCGCCAGGCGCTATGTAAGCCGTCCCCGGTTCTAGAATCTCCCCGTGCGTCACTTCAGTAACTCTGATCTGCGACAAGGAGTCCAACCGTTGCGCGAGCGATTTGGTAAATCCAGCCGGCATGTGTTGTACGATTGCGATCGGAGCCGGGAAATCGGCTGGCAGCTGCGTCAAAACGGTCTGCAATGCTTTTGGTCCCCCTGTAGAAGTCCCCAATACGACGAGCCTTGATTTTGTACCACCTATTGAACGTGCAAAGGTCGGTACGATCGGCACGACAGGTCGCGGTGCTTGCGGGATAGCTGCAGGATTTGAAATTACAGGCTTGACTGCACTTGTAATACCTTTTCTGCGGAATCTTCCTCTTGCTGATGCGGCAGCTTTTACCCGTTCAATCAGACGATCTCCAACCTTATGGATGTCGAGTGATATGGGACCAGAGGGCTTGGTCACGAAATCAAAAGCCCCGAGCTCCAGCGCTTGAATGGTTGCGTCCGCACCCTCTCTGGTTAAACTGCTTAGCATGACGACAGGTAGAGGAGCGTCTTGCATCAGCTTTTCCAAAGCGTCCAGGCCGTTCATGACCGGCATTTCAATATCTAGCGTAAGGACATCCGGGCTAAGCTCTTTGCATTTTTCAATGCATTCGAGACCGTTCTTTGCTCGATCAATAACCTCGATCTCGGAATCACTTGTTAAAATATCTGAAATAACTTTACGCATGAATGCAGAGTCGTCCGTGACCAGAACTCGAATTTTACTCAATCGAATGTCGCTCCCTTCTTACACTTGTTGCCTTATTGAATGAAGTTTTTCAGCTTCGCAAGAAATCCTTTTAGGCCATTCGCCTGCATAATTGTAGTGGTTGGATTCTCCAAATATCGGCCAACCAGATTACGAATGCTCCGAGAGGCTTGCGCTTGCGGATATGTAAGGAGAAAAGGACGCTGCTGTTTCACTGCCTTGGATACATGTGGATCATCTGAAACATACCCGAGCGAGTGTATGTCCATATTCAAAAAACGTTTGGCTACCATTGCCAGTTTATCCGCAGTCATTTTTCCCTCGCGCTCAGAGGTAACCCGGTTTATCACCAATCGGATCGTGATGGCTGGGTTTCGGGAATGCAGCATTTTGATCACCGCGTACGCATCCGTAATAGCTGGCGGCTCGGGCGTCGTGACCAGAATCACTTCATCGGAGGAGAGCATAAACCGAATCGACTCTTTGGAAAGACCTGCTCCTGTATCAAAAATGATCGTATCCGCATAGCCTTGCAGCGGATTCAGCTTGGTAAACAAACGGTCCAGCTTTTCATCATCCAACTGCATGATCTGCGTAAATCCTGATCCTCCAGCAATAAACTCCAACCCGCCTGGTCCTTTTTCGATAATATCCCAAACCGTCGTATTCGGTTCCAACAAATGGAATAAATGCTTTTGGGGTGTGATCCCCATCAAAACGTCCAAATTGGCTAGGCCGAGGTCCACATCAAACAGGACTGCTTTATGTCCCATTTCGTTCAGACCAAGACCAAAATTGAGACTGATATTTGATTTTCCTACTCCGCCTTTTCCGCTGGTAACCGTGACTAGCCTCGTTGGACGTTCCGCTGTCTTTTGCTGCATTCGTTCTCGTAGTCTTTCTGCTTGGTCTCGCATGCCCTTACTCTCCCATAATCATCGCTGTCACCAGTTCTGAGGTAGCGACAACGATATCATCTGGCACATTTTGTCCGGTCGTGATATAGGAGAGGTCGAGATTTGTCAATTGGCACACATTTAGCATCGCCCCGAAGCTGTTGGTTTCATCTGCTTTGGTAAAAATGACTTGCTTCACGGGGACCTCTGAGAAATTTTCGATAATCGCCTTCATATCGTTATACTTGGAGCTGAGACTAAGTACCAGGTAATTCACGCTGCTTGTCCCATGTCCGACAAGCTCTCGAATGCCTTGAACATATTCATCATTGCGGAAATTACGTCCGGCTGTATCCACAAAAATCAGATCGCAGTCACTTAATCGTTCCATCGCCAGCATCATTTCCTTTGGAGAAAAGACTACTTCCATTGGAACGTTTAAAATGTTCGCATATGTCTTCAGTTGCTCAACCGCAGCCATACGATACGTATCCGCCGTGATGAACCCAATTTTCCGCTTTTCTTTCAGCATGCTGTTCGCTGCCAACTTGGCGATCGTTGTGGTTTTTCCCACCCCTGTTGGACCAAAAAAGAACGCATACTGTACATTTCGGTCCAACTTTCCGGATGCTTCTAAATGAGGTTTCACCATTGCTGAAATGATCTGACGGCATGCGAGAAAAGCTTCTTCTTCCTTCCATTCGATGCCCCCATTGGTTTTGTCCATGAGTTTGCGTAGGATTTCCGCAGTAAGCTCTTCTGTTACTTCCTGATCCAAAAGTCGCTTCCGAACCGCTTGAATCGCCTTTGGTAGCTGCTCGCTCAAATCATTAACCAACAATTTTTGAAACATTTTCCTCATATCCCGTACCTCACTTGCAAGCACGTCGCTTCGGCCCGGATGTTGCTCCTCCCCTTCGTTCGAAACGACCGTTGCAATCCGCATGGGACTGTTCGACTGTTCACTCGCCGCTGCTGTCTCTTCAATCGGCGCTTGATTCACGTAAGAAGGAGAGGCTGCATGTGGGATGGGCTCTTTCTCTTTTAAAGCCAGCATGGACTTTTCTGCTGCAGGTCGTGGAGCTGCTATTTTGCGATAAGCTTGCTGGGCCGTATACGTACCCGTCTGCTGTCTCGTGGAAACGTCCTTTTGTCGATCCGCTGCCACTAAGCTTCGGTCCTCGCCTTGGGATGACTTTTCATCTACTGCAGCAATCACTTCGATTTGTTGTTTGCTAAACATCCCGAAGAATCCACCAGATTTGATCGGTTTGGAGTTCAAAATGACAGCATCCATTCCCAAGTCACCCCTGATTTTTTCCATCGCTTCTGGCATCGTATCGACTATGTAACGTTTTACTCTCACGAAATGTTCACCATCCCTACGCTTTGCACTTCAACATGTGGTTCCAACTCGCTGTACGACAAAACGGGAACGTCTGGCATCATCCGGTCAAGCAATTGCCGTAAATACATGCGAATAGCCGGTGATGAAAGAATGATAGGCTGCTGCCCCGAATTAATCATTTTCCCGACTTCTGTCGACATGATTTGGAAGATTCGCTGGGACGTTTCTGGGTCCATGGCCAGATAGCTTCCCTGTTCAGATTGCTCGACGCGCTCGGAAATCGCTTTTTCCAAACCTGCTCCTGCTGTAAGCACGCGTAGTGGCTGGCCAGGCTCTGTGAATTGCAGCGTAATTTGGCGCGACATTGCTTGTCTCACATACTCTGTCAGCACGTCCGTATCTTTTGTATAGAGCGCATGATCCGCCAATGCTTCGAGAATGACTTGGAGATTGCGGACAGATACTTTTTCGCGCAGCAATTTTTGCAATACCTTTTGTACATCGCCAATCGAGAGCGAGGAAGGAATCAGTTCGTCTACCAAAACTGGTGCGGTTTCTCTTACGTTGTCGATGAGTGCTCGTGTTTCCTGACGGCCCAAGAGCTCATGCGCATGTCGCTTGATAATCTCTGTCAGGTGAGTAGCAACGACAGACGGTGGATCGACCACAGTGTAACCGGAGAGCTCTGCAATCTCCTTATTCTCTTCTGTTACCCATAAAGCAGGCAATCCAAACGCAGGTTCAACGGTTTCAATCCCAATGATTGAATCGTCTTCAATTCCCGGGCTCATCGCCAGATAATGATCCAGCATAATTTCGCCTTTTGCCACCTGATTGCCCTTGATTTTGATCATGTATTCATTCGGTCTGAGCTGAATATTGTCGCGAATCCGAATGACCGGAACCACTATCCCCATCTCCAAAGCGATTTGTCGTCGAATCATGATGACACGGTCAAGCAGGTCTCCACCTTGTTTGACATCCGCGAGTGGGATTAAGCCATATCCGAATTCAAATTCAATCGGATCAACCTGCAGGAGATTTACGACACTTTCTGGACTGCGTACTTCCTCAATTTGCTGCTCTTCCACTTTGTCTGCTGATTCTTGAATTTCGATTTTTTGTTTTTTATCGAGTTTCCATGCTGCAAAGGCCATGATCCCAGATACGGGTGCAACCGGAAGTATTCCGATTGGTGTAAACAGACCTAACAACAGCATGCAACCAGAAACAATGTACAGAAGACGTGGGAAGCTGAACATTTGTCTAGCGATATCTTCTCCGAGGCCTTCCCCGGACGTCGAGCGAGTAACGATGATACCTGCAGCTGTCGAGATCAACAGGGCAGGAATCTGGCTAACCAGCGCATCCCCTACAGACATCGTGGTAAATCGGGAAGCTGACTCTGCAAAGCTGAAACCATGGACGAGCATCCCAATGATAAAACCGCCCAAGATATTAATGATAAAAATGATGATTCCTGCGATAGCGTCCCCTTTTACGAATTTACTGGCACCATCCATTGCTCCGTAAAAGTCTGCTTCGTTTTCGATCTTCTTGCGTCGTGCCCTTGCGTCTGCCTCTGTGATCATTCCCGCATTGAGGTCTGCATCAATACTCATCTGTTTCCCCGGCATGGCATCGAGCGTAAAGCGTGCTGCTACCTCCGCCACGCGTTCGGAACCTTTCGTAATAACAATGAACTGAATGATGATCAAAATCAGAAACACAACGAAACCAACGACTTGATTGCCTCCTACCACAAAGCTTCCGAAGGTTTCAATTACTTTTCCACCTTCCCCATGCGATAAAATGTTACGCGTCGTAGAAACGTTCAGTGCAAGGCGAAAGAGTGTCGTAATGAGCAAGACTGTTGGGAAAATGGAAAACTCCAACGTTTCCTTTGTATACATGGATACGAGCAAAATGGTCAATGCAAGGGAGATGTTAAGAATCAACAATAAGTCGAGCAGCTCCGAAGGGAGTGGGATTACCATCATGACCACAATGCTTATGACGAATAGGATCGTGCCTAATTCCTTGAATTTGAATCCCACTGATTATCCTCCTTTCTCTTATTTCACTTTCCCTTGCAACTTGTAGACGTACGCGAGAACTTCCGCGACCGCTTTAAACAACTCTTCGGGAATTTGTTGTCCGATATCAACTTGACTATAGAGAGCCCGGGCCAAGGGCTTGTTTTCCATGGTAACGATACGGTGCTTTTTGGCCACCTCTCTTATTTTTAAAGCAAGATAGTCTTGTCCTTTGGCCACCACCGTGGGAGCACTCATTGCACTGGCATCATACCGGATGGCTACGGCAAAGTGAGTCGGGTTCGTAATGATCACATCGGCTTTGGGCAGTTCTTGCATCATGCGCCTAATGGCCATGCTTCTCTGCCGTTCACGAATCTTCCCTTTAATCAACGGATCCCCTTCCGCCTGCTTGTGCTCATCCTTTAGATCTTGCTTTGACATCCGCAAGTTCTTTTCATGTTCATAACGCTGGTATGCGTAGTCCAGGACTGCCAAGATAAACAAGAGCAACCCGAGGTATATTCCTAGCTTGGCTACCTCCCCCGCCGTAAACGAGAGGACGTTTCCGAGGGATTTCAATGAAAGCTGTACAACCTGTTCTTTTGTATTCCATAAGATGGTATAAGCTACATAAATTCCGGCACTGATTTTTAATAAAGACTTGAACAGCTCCACCAGTGAGCGCAAGGAAAAAATTCGCTTGGCTCCTTTTATCGGATCCAGCTTTTCCAACTTCATTTGCAGCGGTTCCGCACTTACATGCCAGCCAACCTGCATGTAGTTGACTGCAAAAGCGACCAGAAATGACAAGCCCAAGATGGGACCTACGATTTTGACCGCTTCAAAAGCAATCTGTATGACCATTAGTCTCAGATTCTCTTCGTTTACTTGCCAGCTCGTATAGGTGATCAGTGATTCCCGCATCAGGTTTTGAAATGTTCCGAGCATGGAAGAACCGAGCATCATGAGCAAAAAAAAGAAAGCGGTCAACGCAATACTAGCGGACAAATCCTGGCTCTTTGCAACTTGTCCTTTTTTTCGTGCATCCTGCTTCTTCTTCGGTGTCGCTTTTTCTGTCTTCTCTCCACTGAAGTACTGGAGATCAACAGGATATGTAAACATCATACGCTTCATGGTAAGCCTCCGAGCGATTTCATCATTTCTGCGAGTGCCCGGAACATATTTTCAAACAATCCATTCAAGGTCAATAGGAATGCGGGCATCACCACAATGAGTAACAAGAAGCTCGCTAACAATTTCAGTGGCAAACCGACAACAAAAATATTAAACTGCGGGACGGATTTGGCGATAATACCAAGAGATATATCTACGAGAAACAACGCCACCACGATCGGGGCTGCCATCATAAAAGCGCTTAAAAACATATTTTGAAACACTTTTACAGCAGTCATCATTGCATTCTCACTGCCAAAAGCCGCCCACATCCGATCGACAGGGATCGCCTGGTAGCTGCTCATAATCCCGCGAATCAGCATATGGTGTCCATTGATGCTAAAAAAATATAACACGGCCAAAATATTTTTAAAGTTACCCGTTACCGGAATATAGGCGCCCGTTCGTGGGTCGATCACGTTTGCCATTGCAAGTCCCATTTGCATATCCATCAGCCCGCCAGCTACCTGTACCGCGATAAACATCATTTCACATATGTACCCAAGGATGACTCCCACGAGTGCTTCTTTGATGACGTACAGCACAAAGGTCAAATCCATTGGAATCTGAGCTTGAACAGGCAAGTATTGAAAGCTGATCAAGGCCATGATAAAAGCAAGGGCAATTTTAAACTGATTCGGCACACCTTTAATGGAGAAAAAAGGGGCGGAAATGATAAAAGCACTCATTCTGACAAAAACCAAGAGAAAAATGGGAAGATACATGAAAAAGAGATCCATACGCTACCCAACGAACCGATGGAGGTTTCCGAAGATTCCCATCGTGAAATCAAGCAATACACGGAGCATCCAAGGTCCCACCGCAAGAATCGTGACAAAAACCGCCACAATCTTTGGAATAAAAGCGAGTGTTTGCTCCTGAATTTGAGTCGTTGCCTGAAAAACGCTAACGAGCAATCCAACCAGCAGGGCGATCCCGAGGGCAGGTGCCGCAACTAGAAGGATGGTGTAAACAGCATTTTGCGCAATCTGCATTAATAGTTCTTGTGTCATGCTCTACCTCCTTGGCCCCTTCGAAAGTATCGCTAAAAACTGGTTAACAGTGATTTCACTACGAGATACCAACCATCTACCATAATGAACAACAGGATTTTGAATGGCAGTGATATCATTACCGGTGGCAACATCATCATCCCCATCCCCATCAATATGCTGGAAACGATCATATCAATGACGAGAAACGGAATGAAGACCATGAATCCGATTTGAAATGCCGTTTTTAATTCACTGATGGCGTAAGCAGGAACGAGAACGTTTAAAGGAATATCTTGAATCGTTTTGGGTCTCTCTGCTTTGGTAAACTCCAAAAATAATGCCAAATCCTTTTCCCGTGTCTGCTTTGCCATAAATTCCTTGAACGGCACTACAGCCGCATCAAAAGCTTGTTGTTGTGACATTTGCCCCTGCATGAACGGCTGCACTGCCGTTTCATTTACCTTGCCGAGTGTCGGAGCCATGATAAAAAAAGTCATAAACAGTGCGAGTGCGACGATCACCTGGTTAGGAGGCATTTGCTGTGTTGCCAACGCATTTCGGACGAAAGACAACACAATGACGATTCGCGTAAAGCTGGTCATGAGTAGCAAAATGGCCGGTGCAACAGATAATACGGTCAAAATCAGCAGGATTTGAATCGCTGAGGATGTCTCCTGAGGTGTTCCATTCCCGCCACCTATTTGCAAATCAATGCTCGGAACGAGTGGTGTTCCCACGGGAGCTGCCAACGCCATCTCGGGTACTACTAGCAGCACTGCGGCAAGCACGAGCACCTGCAAAAAATATTTCATTTTAGGTCCCCTCTGTCCTGAGCTTCCTCTTTGGTCCAAGCGTCCACCCGAACGGGCCGCTCCTTCACTTCATTCCACTGTCCTTTTAACAGCTCCTGGAATGTTTGTCCATCAACATCAGACGAGAAAAGAATCTCCTCTTCGGCTTGCTTCTTCTTTCCGAAAGGCAGCCAACTGAGAGAAAACGGATTTTTTATCGGCTTTATTTCTGCGTCAGCCAAGATCAGATCGACTTCATCACCTGGTTCGATTTGTCTTAGTAACTGAACGTTGTCACCGACACCCACGATGTACAAGGATTCCCCAATCATGACCACTTGCAGTGTTTTTCCGCTGCCGAGTGCAGCGGCACTTATTATCTTGATCGGTCCATGACTTTGGGCAACCTGTCGTCTACCGAGAAATCTCAGCAACAAAAATATAAGAACCGCGATAAATCCGAGTGAAAAGACAACTTGTACGAAATAACCTAGCATACTTCCCATTCCGCTGCCCGGAATGGCCGCCGGCTGTTCGCCGCCGGCGGGTGCATTGCTTTTTGGTGCCTGCCCTTGATTGTACGCATCTGCCACAGAGCCTTCAGCAAATGTCGTACTCGGCAAGGAGGTGATTAGCAGCAACAGGAGTAGACTTAAGACCCAAATGAGTCCTGTCCCTGCATTCCGGATTTTCATCATTAGCTCAAGGTCTTTTTGATCGCTTCCAGCACGCGATCCGCCTGGAATGGCTTCACGATGAAATCTTTTGCGCCCGCCTGAATCGCATCAATAACCATTGCCTGCTGTCCCATTGCAGAGCACATAATGACACGCGCGTTAGGGTCCAATTTCTTGATCTCTTTCAAAGCAGAAATTCCGTCCATTTCTGGCATCGTAATATCCATTGTTACCAGATCAGGTCCCAATTCTTTGTACTTTTCTACTGCTTGCGCTCCATCGCTTGCTTCCCCTACGACACTGTAACCATTTTTCGAAAGAATTTCCTTGATCATCATACGCATGAATGCCGCATCATCGACGATTAATACTTTGTTAGACATGAATAGCTCCTCCCCAATGCTTAACTCTTCATTGTTTTATTGTAATTTTTGAACACGATCGATCTGACTGATGATATCTGTAACGCGGACACCGAAGTTCTCGTCGATGACAACCACTTCGCCCTTGGCAATCAACTTGTTGTTCACCAAAATGTCTACATGTTCACCCGCCAGCTTGTCCAACTGTATGATGGACCCAGCGGACAAGTCAAGGATTTCTCTGATCAGCTTCTTGGTGCGTCCTAGTTCGACTGTCACTTGGAGTGGGATGTCGAGAAGTAGGTTGAGATTTTGCTCGTCTCCTGCGTACATAGGAGCACCACCAAGCGGTGCAAATTGTGCAGGTTTTACATTCGCCTGATTCGCTGCCGGACTACCAAAATGCTGTGGTGCAGGCGGCGCCATTGGCGGCTGCTGATACGCTGGCGGATACGGAGCATAACCCGGCGGCATGGCATGTTGAGCATAATAGTCTGGATACATAGGCTGCTGTGCGGGATACCCCATCGGTGGTGGTGCATATCCCATCGGCGGCTGCTGATACATCGGTTGCTGCGCTGCAGGTGCTTCTGGCATTGATGGCGCTGCAGGAGGCATCTGCATCGGCTCCGACTGTACCTGTTGAGTCGATGGAGCAGGATGGCTCATCGCCGGGATAGAAGGCATCTCAACCGCTTCTACGGCTGCAGCGGCTGCTTCATCGTCTGATCCTCCGATAAGTCGCTCAATCATGCTTTTTGCAAAAGAAAGCGGGAGAAGCTGCATAATGTTCGAGTCGATCAGTTCGCCATGCTCCCCTACCTTTAACCGGAAAGAGACCTTGACGAGGGTGCTTTCTTCTTCTGAGAAGCTGTCTCCACCCTTTCCTTGCGCCAGATCCATGACATCAATCCCGGGAGGAGTAATGTTGATGAACTGGTTGAAAATCGTGGACATCGAGGTCGCTGCAGAACCCATCATCTGGTTCATTGCTTCTTGTACAGCACTGATATGTAGTTCGGACATCTCTGTGTTCTCTGGTCGGCCGTCGCCTCCCATCATCAAATCAGCAATCACCGCAGCGTCTTCCATCCGAATGACAAGCAGGTTGATGCCTTTAAACCCATCGGTATATTCCACATGAACGGCCACGTGAGGAACCGGAAACTCGCTTTCCAGCTCGTTTACTTCTACGACAGTAACTGTAGGGGTTGTAATATCTACTTTCTGGCTCAGCAGGGTGGATAACGCAGTCGCTGCGCTGCCAAAGGAAATATTCCCGATTTCTCCGAGGGCATCTTGTTCAAACGGGGAAAGAAATTCGGAAACATCTTGACTTATTCCCGAATCAGCTTCCTCTTCATCCTCAACCAAGTTGTTCGCGCGAAGAAGCGCGTCAATTTCGTCTTGAGAAAGCATGTCTCTACTCATTTTGTTCCTCCCCCTCCTCTATGACTTCATCAATTTGAACAGCAACCTTTCCTTTGAGTGTCCCTGGTTGCCCCAAGTATTTCAAATGGTTGCCCACTTTGATTTTCAACTTGTTATCAATGGATTGATCAAGTTGAATCACATCGCCTTTTTGCAGCTGTAGGAAATCTCCTACTGAAATCGTAGCAGTGCCCATTTCTGCAACGATCGGCAGTTTTGCTGTCTTCACGCGTTCTTCCACACGGAGACGCTCATCTTCATCCCGCGTTTTTTTCTGCTTGGAGAACCAATACTGACCAGAAAGCTTTGTCATGATCGGCTCCAGTACCACGTGAGGCAGACATAAATTGATCATTCCGGTTGTATCGCCGATTTTCGTGCTAAATGAAATGACGACCACAATTTCGTTTGGGGAGACAATCTGCATAAACTGCGGATTCATCTCCAGACCTTCCTGATACGGATCAAGCTCAATAATTTGCTTCCATGCCTCATGGAAAGTATCCAGCGCTTTGCCGAATACACGCTCCATCACCGTTGTTTCAATTTCCGTAAGTGCTCCCATTTTATCCGGGATCGCACCCTGACCACCAAGAAGCCGATCAAGCATGGTGTAGGCGATGTTTGGATTCACTTCCAAGACCATACGACCTTCCAATGGAGGTGCTTCAAAGATGTTCAGGATCGTCATCTTGGGAATGGAGCGAATAAACTCGTCATACGGTAATTGATCGACGGAGGCAACCGTAATCTGCACGAAGGTACGAAGCTGAGCGGAAAAATACGTTGTCAATAGCCGCGCGTAGTTTTCATGAATACGCGTGAGACCACGAATCTGATCTTTTGAGAACCGCAGAGCACGCTTAAAGTCGTACACTTTGATTTTTCGCTCAGTCTCTTCCTTTTTCAGCTCGTTGGCATCCATCTCTCCCGAGGACAGGGCAGCCAACAACGCATCAATCTCACTTTGTGAGAGAACCTCGGCCATTTGTCGTCACCTCCTTGCTATGTATCCACTCATCGCTTCCTTATGACAAGACTCGCTTGGTTGTTACCACCTGCACAATCTTTCCTTCTTGCATGAGGGAGCTGATTTCATTCATGATTTTCGCTTCCAGCTTGTTTACGCCTTCTGTCCCTTTGATGTCCTCTGGTGTCAAGCCTGCCAGCGTTTTGATAATCACCTGATTGACCTGAGGCAAACGCTGCTCCAGCTCTTCTTTCGCAGAAGAATTCTCAGCCGTAATGTTAAAGCGAACAATCATGTAGTTATTCGTTAGCAAGTTGGTTGTAATCTCGCCGGTATCGACGGAGTACTCTTTCATTTGCTTTGCAGTCAGAGGCTTCATTTGCTTCTCCTCTGTGCTCGCAGTCTGTGCCCCTGGAGAGAGGTAGGTTTGCCACAGTACGAACGAAATAACTCCTAGTAGCGATATTGCAATAATGATGATTAGAGCCATGTTAAACAAACGATTTTGAAACATCGCACTGCCTCCCGCTATTCATTTGAATCGTCCGGCATCTTCGGTGTTACGGTTGCCGGATGAGCGTTTTGGTAAAACGCCTGTACGCGCCGAGCGATGGATTCTGCCGAATCTTTGACGATGTACTTTCTGTCATTGAACAAAGTAATTACGCTATCGGGAGTAGCCTCTACCGTCTCAATATGAGTGATATTCAGATAAAACGTGGCTCCGTTAAATCGGGTCAATTTGATCAAAAGGCTGCTCCTTTCGGGATGCATCGGGGGAAGGATATTATTCGCCTCCCCCGTCATCCGCTACCTAATTATCGCTTCAGGTTTACCAGTTCCTCGAGGACAGAGTCAGATGTTGTGATAATACGTGAGTTTGCTTGGAAGCCACGCTGCGCCACAATCATTTCGGTAAATTCTTCGGACAGATCCACGTTGGACATTTCCAGCTGACCAGCGATGATGCTTACTTTTGCCTCACCCGCAGTGACAGCTGCCGTTGGATCTTCCCCTCTGGCACCAGCATTGACTGTATTCTCATACAAAGAGTTCCCAACCTTTTTCAGACCACCTGGGTTGTTAAACGTCATCACACCGATCGCATTGTCTGATGCGAGCTCCCCAGCTTCGTCAACGGTTGTGATAACTCCATCTTTGCCAATAGAGTAAGAGACGGCGGTCTCCTGGTTAATCTCGATTGGGGTTCCGTCTGTACTCAGCAGCTTCAAGCCTTGCGAGTTAACAAGAAAGCCTGCCGCATCACGAGTAAAGTTACCAGCACGTGTGTAATAAATGGTTTCCCCTTCATCCGGGGAGACCATGAAGAAGGCATCTCCCTCGATTGACAAATCTGTCGGGAGGTTCGTCGTCATTGGGCTTCCTGCTGAGAATACGGTGTCGATAGAGCCGATAGATGCACCAAGTCCGATTTGTGTCGGGTTGGTACCACCTTTGCCGCCATCTTCTGATGGAGCACCTGCGCCTTGGACGTTTTGACTTAAAATATCTTGAAACATGACGCGACCTTTTTTGAAGCCAACGGTATTTACGTTCGCGATGTTATTTCCAATGACATCCAATTTCGTCTGGAAACCGCGCATACCTGAAATACCCGAATACATGGAACGAAGCATAATTTGTTTCCTCCTCTTCTTAAGTCACACGCATTGGTTACCTCTGTCGGTCGGTAACCGTGGGCTTCCTCTAAGAGGTCCAGCCCTTACTTCTGGGCGTTAAACAAAAATAGCACTATCTATGTTGGTAAATACGTTGTCCTTCATGCTACCATCGTCCACAGCGGTAATAATTTTCCGATTTACGATGCTCACGACGTAAGCCACGTTATCCATCAGAATGAGGGACTCTTGGGCACCTTTAGATGCAGCTTTTTGGACTGCAGATTCTAGTCGTTCGAGCTGTGGGCCATCTAGTGAAATGCCTCTCTCTTGCAGGCGGTTGACTGCGTGCTGGCTAAAGCTGAGCGGCGCTGTTTTTGTATGTGGGCTAAGCGATTCAGACAAGTAATGTTGAAACGATTTGCCGCTTCCTGCAGCAGTCTGCGCAGTAGCTTTGGTTACGTGATTCGTTTTCGGAGGAAAATAGGGCTGCGCCACACGAAAATGGTTCATGGTGCTTCCTCCTTTATTCCATTCCTAGACGATATCGTTGATACCGCGGGTTGTTTCTCTTAGACGATTCCATAAATCTTCGGTTGATTCAAGATTGTCCACCAGTGCATCCAGAGCAAATTCCTGCTCTTCCTGCTGCTGTTGATTACGACTATCTCCTTGCTGCTGCTGCCTAGCCTGTTCACGCTGTTGCTGGAAGCTAAATGCTGCTTCCTGCTGCTGATTCACTTCGAGGCGATCTACCTGCAGACCTTGCTGCGTCAATGCTGCACGAAGCTGGGGCAACTGGTTATCCAGCATGTCTTTACCCGCTTGCGTTTCTGCTTGGAAATGAGCTGTAATCACACCGTTATGGGACGTAATCGTGACATCAACTTGTCCAAGTGACTGTGGATTCAACACCAGCTTGGCCTCATGCACACCGTTCACTTGTGTAAGATTCATCTTGGTCACAAAAATCTGTGTGATTTGCTGCGTCAACTGGTTTGCATGAACCTGATGTGTTTGTACGCCCGGTTGCTGGGATGTCTGATTCGATTGCACCTGATTTGTTGCAGCAACAGGGGTTTGACCGCTGGCGAGTGAGAATCCTTCATCCGCATTGCTCTCTGGATTCATGAAACCACTCTGCAGAGTCGGCTGCACGGTTTGTGCCTGAATGCCTGCCTCTTGTTTATAAGCAGTGAGTCCCTGACTAATACGCAGTGGTTGAATCGCTTTGAAGGCTTCGTGCTGCTGATTACTCGAGTTGGTGATCATTTCGGAGCGGGAAAGAATTGCAGTCCGCTTCCCAGTCTCCGTATTTGTTTTCTGGTTTTTCAGTGCTTCGAGAAGTGCCGCCAGTTTTTCCAGTTGAGCTGTAGCTGGATCATCTTGAGGGAACTTGGCGATAACTTGCTTCCACTCTTCACCAAGTTGTCCAACATTCCCTTGCGTTTTGCCCAAGAACTGCTCGATTGCCGCCGTCTTTTCTTCTACTTGTGGCATAAGCTCTTCAGGGACGTTTTGACCGGATGCAAGCAGTTGGGAGAGTAACGCCATCATATCTTCCAGCGCCGCTAAATCTTCATCACTCAGCCCTTCAGGTGCCAGTGCTAGTTCTTCTGAGGACGGAATGTTTTGGAAGGCCTGAAGCATTTGCAAGGAGAACAGCTCGCCCAATCCTGCATTTCCTCCTCCTGTGGCTGCTCCGGCGGTCATCGCTGTGCTACCAGATGCACCCACAGGCGTTACTGGATTGGCTACATTCATCTCGTTCACCTCCTTTGATAATTTATTGTTGCTTATCAAAACGATAAAAGATCAGGTTTTCCTGTCCGTTATCGAAGCAACTCCTCAGTAATGCGTGCTGCCATGTTGTCATTATTCTTCTTGTCTGCCTTGGCAATCGCAGCTAGTGTTTGTGCCCTTCTATCCTCAGGCATTTCAGACATGATCGAAATTGCTCTCGCCTTGTTTGTTTGCATAAGGGAGCGAATCACAGCGGCTGAATCCTCTGCTGGCATCTGCGCAAACGTATTTGCTATTGATTCCTTGCTCTCGGTGCTTGCCCGATTGTCACGGGTTTCACTCAATGCTTTGGTCAATACTTGGACACGTTCTTGTAAAGCAGCAAGGTCATCATCTTTTGCCACAACAGAATCTTTTAACAAGATGGAAATGTCAGCAGCCTTCTTTGGATCCATTTTGGCTAAGATGTCTGCTCGCTGATTTGGCTTCATCTTGGTCATTACCGTTACTGATTCTTCCATACTCAGGTTTTCAATGATCGCAGCAGCGTTCTTCGCGGACATGGTCGTATAAACTTTGGCCAAATCTGCGTATTGCTGCTGCCGCTCTTCCTCAGTAGTCCGCTTCTCTTCACTCAGCTTTTTCAATTCCTGAATCTGATTTTCCAGCGCTTGAATGGTCGAATCTTTTTTGGCCGATTCCGCTTGCAGCGTGGAAAGAGCTTGTTGGTTCTTGGCTTGATCATTTTGCAGGCTGGTTACCTGCTTCTTCAAATCAGGCTTCTCATCCGTGCCGGGAGCCGCCGCATAATCGTCTGGGATTAGCTTTTCCACGTACGGTATGGAGTTGGCCCAGTTTAGAACATTGCCAAGCACGTTGACCCCCAGCAAGCTGAGGAGCACGCCGCCAAGGAGGCAGGCAAAAAGGGCAGGAATGACAATCATGTAAAAAAACCATTCCCACCTGCCGTACTCGCGTTCTTCTTGGATTTCTTCCATCGTGTACCTCCCTCAGTTGCTTCGACGAAGATAGAGCTGAGTGCCAATCTCGTCCAACTCTTTTTGCTCTCTTTGCTTTTCTGCGTCTAGAAATTGATGGAGAGATCGTTCACGCAGGCGATTCCATAGCTCGGACTCTTGCATCCGCTCCGTTAGGCGAGACTGACAGCGCTCCACATCCTGTTCGCACCCATTCAACGTCCGCCTTTGATTGGTTATAGACCTTGCTACAGATTGTTGATACTGCGTAATGGAAATGAGCTGCGCTGCACTGCAAGTCTGCTCTTGCACTTCCTGAAGCAGATGTGTCATTTGGTCATGGTGCTCATTTAATTGAAACAGCTTCCATTCTTCTTCGTTTTTCCGTTGAATGGATTTACCAAATGCCCACTGGGCCTGTTCTTTCTCTTTTTCCTTTAGATCCAGAACTTTTTGGAGATGAAACTGAAAAAACTTCACGCTAGTTCACTCCTCCGAAATGAGCTGTCAACGCTTTTATGGCGCTTTGCAGTGTGGAGGGCTCATGCGTCCCTTGCGCCGTAAACTCACGTATGACATCCCGATAACGAATTGCGGCATCAATTTCCCGATTGGTCCCTGGCTTGTATGCACCGATGTTGATGAGATCTTCTGCATCTCGAAAGATTGCCAAATGCCTTTTCAGTTGACGTGCAGCATCCTGATGTTCATCTGTTGCAATTTCACTCATTACCCTACTGACGCTGGCCATCACATCAATGGCAGGAAAATGACCTTTTTGTGCGATTTTCCGATCGAGTACGATGTGGCCGTCCAATATCCCGCGAACAGCATCCGCAATCGGATCATTCATGTCGTCCGAATCCACAAGTACTGTATAGAAAGCGGTAATGCTTCCACGGTCTGCAGTGCCTGCCCTCTCAAGCAGCTTTGGAAGAAGAGCAAACACAGAAGGCGTATAACCGCGTGTCGCAGGAGGTTCTCCAATTGCGAGGCCAACCTCGCGTTGAGCCATTGCAAACCGCGTAACCGAATCCATCATCAGCATGACATTCAAACCGCGATCTCGAAAGTATTCCGCTATCGAAGTAGCAATCATAGCGCCTTTGATCCGGATCATGGCAGGCTGGTCAGAGGTAGCAACGACAACAACCGATCTCTTTAGACCTTCTTCCCCAAGATCTCGTTCAATAAACTCCATAACCTCACGCCCGCGTTCACCAATCAGCCCGATGACATTAATATCTGCTGTAGTATTGCGGGCGATCATTCCCATCAAGGTACTCTTGCCCACCCCCGAACCCGCGAATATGCCGACCCGCTGTCCTTTTCCAATCGTCAGCAATCCATCAATAGCTCGAACACCTACACTCAAAGCTTCCTTAATACGCGGACGCAGAATCGGGTTTGGGGGTAAATTGTTCGTCGGAAAAGCTGTTAGTCCGAAAGGGAGTGACCCTTGGTAAGGGCGACCCAAACCATCTAGAACCGATCCGAGAATTTCTGGTCCCACCTTCACTTCAAGCGATCGACCAGTTGCTACAACATCGCAACCAGGTCCGATGGCAGTGAGCTCACCCAACGGCATCAGCAGAACCTTGTTTTCACGAAAGCCAACGACTTCCGCAATAATGGGCTCACTGCTATTCGTTGGAAACAGGTGGCAAATTTCGCCCAGCTTTACTTCAGGGCCTTGTGATTCAATAGTCAGTCCTACAACCTGCGTTACCTTTCCATTTACACGCAAGGGATCTAGTCCTTGTAATACTTGTTTGTATTTCGAAAGGTCGAGGATACTCATCCTGTCTCACTTCCTCGAGCAATGTCCAGCAGCGCTTGCTTGATTTCGCCCAGTTGTGTATCCACTCGTGCGTCCACACTCCCCAGCTGGGTGCGAATCACACATCCCCCATCCTGGACCGTGTAATCCGGGTAAATAGACAATTCAGCTTGTCCATCCAGTAGTTCGAGCAATTGGGAACGATGCTCTTGCACGTAATCAAAATATTGATGATTGACGCATACCGTTATCTGACCGTGGACACGTGATCTTCTAAGTACCTTTTTAGACATTTCCAGGACCTGCTCTGGTGACTGCTGGAGTTCAGCAACGATCACTTTTTTAGCTACCTCCATGCTCAACTCGACTAAAAATGGTTCAGCTTCGGCGATAATCTGTTCTTTAACATGGTAGGCCTGTTCCAAAATCGTCTTCGCTTTTGTAAGAGCTCCTATTTCATCCTCGTATGCTTGTCGCTTGCCTTCTTCATATCCAGCAGCGTGACCCTCGCGAGCAGCTTCTTCCTGGATTTGTTCGAACAAAGCTGCTGCTTCCGCCCGCTTTTGTTCCCACCATTGATCCATCTGCGCAAGTGCTTGCTGCTTCATTTGCTGAGCTTGTTCAGTGGCTTGTTGCAATATCTTCTGAGCCGTTTCTTCCGCGTCGGAAATAATGGTTTTTGCTTCTATTTCTGCTTGATTAATAATTTCTAGATTTTCTTGCAACCTTTCGGAACTTTGCTCCGTCTTAAATGGTACAGGCGTCACCGAGAGGATAATAGAATCCTCGGAAGGCCGATAATTGGCCACCTTGATGATCCTAGACAATGATATCATCTCCTCCACCGCGAGCGATGATGATCTCACCAGCCTCCTCTAAACGACGGATAATCGCAACAATACGCGATTGTGCCTCTTCGACGTCGCGAAGGCGAACAGGACCCATAAATTCCATTTCTTCCTTGAAGGTATCCGCCATCCGCTTTGACATATTGCGGAAAATAACTTCCCGTACCTCTTCGCTGGACACTTTGAGGGAAAGTTGTAGATCGGCATTCTCCACATCGCGGATAACCCGTTGGATGGAGCGATTGTCCAAAGTAGCGATGTCCTCGAAGACAAACATGCGCTTTTTGATTTCCTCGGCCAATTCAGGATCCTGAATTTCCAGGGAATCTAAAATAGTACGCTCGGTCCCGCGGTCAACACCGTTCAGTACAGCAACGATTGCTTCGATACCACCTGCTTGAGTGTAATCTTGCGTAACCGTAGCAGACAGCTTTTGTTCCAGCACTTGTTCTACTTGAGCGATTACTTCCGGCGACGTACTGTCCATCATAGCAATTCGCTTCGCTACTTCCGCCTGACTCTCTTGGGGAAGAGCGGACAAAATCATCGCTGCTTGCTGTGCTTCCAAATAGGACAAGACCAAGGCAATTGTTTGCGGATGCTCATTTTGAATAAAGTTCAGGATTTGACCAGGATCAGCTTTTCTGGCGAAATCAAAAGGCCGAACCTGCAAATTTGCTGTCAGGCGGTTAATAATATCCATGGCTTTGGTTTCACCCAATGCCTTTTGCAGAATATCTTTTGCGTACGTAATTCCACCTTGGGCAATTACTTCTTTTGCTACTGCGATCTGATGAAACTCGGAAAGAATTTTATCTTTTTCCTCGGTATCTACTTTGCGAACATTGGCGATTTCCAATGTCAGTTGCTCGATCTCATCTTCACGTAAGTGTTTGAACACCTGGGCAGAAATTTCCGGCCCGAGTGAAATGAGTAGAATAGCCGCCTTTTGTCGTCCGGTCAACTCTTTAGCGCCGCGAGCCATCACTTTCACTCCTTAATCTTCTGCTAACCATGTACGCAGTAGAACAACAAATTCATCTGGCTTGCTACGCGCCAACTTTTCAAGCTGCTTTCTAACCATTACTTGATCCCCGTCTTCTTGGTAGATCAAATCAGGGATTTCCATCGACTGTGATGGTGTCAGCAAGTCTTGAATATCATCCTCTTCTTGCTGCTGCTTGGCCTGAGTGCGTCTACGATAGACTAGGAATGCAACTGCTGCGAGAGCCAATACCGCAATACCACCCACAGTCCAAAGAACAGCAGGGCTAAGTGCACTCGAATCTTCTACAGCGACTTTTCCTGAGAATTGACGTGGCAAGACGGAAATATGCTTGTCCAGTTCTTCCTGGCTGAGATCCAGGCCTTGGTTACTCAGAGTCACGCGGACTACATTACGTAACACCTGCTTGATGCTCTCAACGGTCGCATCATCCAACTGACCTCCGGCTGGCGGTTCGACACCTACGTTAATCGTTAAGTCTTCGATCTTGTAAGGAGTTACGACTACGTTTCGTGTAATTCGGTTTACTTCTCGATTGATCGTATCGTTGATCTCTTCGTATTGACTGTTACTACCTTGTGGATTATTCCCCGGATAGCTTGGGACAGCATTCGCACCTGTGCCGGCCACTCCGCCTGGAGGCGTTCCTTGTCCGGAAAAAGCTTTGGATAATTTTTGAGATGAGATGATTAGGCCTTCGTTATTCTCTTTGTCAGGTGCTTCTACGAGATTTTCTACACGGTTTTCCTTATCAAAATTCATTTTGATAAATGCATGGACAATGACTTTGTCACGACCCATGATTGTTCCAAGTAGATTATACAGATTTTGCTGAATTTTCTTTTCCACTTCTGCTTTAATTTCTTCTTGCTGCTTGAAGCTGCTCAGTGTTCCCTCGTTTTCATTTCCTTCCACGCGCTCCAATGGATTAGAGTACTGGTCAGTAATTGCGATCGCTTCCATCGGCAACTTAGGAACACTTCGAGAAACAAGCAGATAAAGCGAGTTGATCTGCTTTTGTTCCAATGTAGTTCCTGGTTCTACATCGACGATGACCGAAGCTGTTGCCGAATCCGGGGTCTCGGTTACCCAAAGAGTTTCTTGCGGCAGCGTAATCATGACCTGTGCACTCCGTACACCTTTTACCCGCTCCAGCATTTTACGCAATTCCTGCTGAAGTGCTTCCTTCTTCATGACATCAAATTGGCGGTCTGTCACACCAAGCGTATTGGAAAAGATCTCTGCGTTTATTCCCGCTTGACTCGGTATACCTTGTGCTGCCAGATCTACAATGACATCCTGCGCCATCTTTTCGGGTACTTCAATGCTTGTTCCATTCCCTGTAATCCTGTATGGAATTTGGGAGCCCTCTAACTCTTTTTTGATCGTCCCGATTTCTTGTTCACTCAGCCTTTGGTTATACAAGGGCTTGTACACCGGTTGAGCTGCTATGTATATGTATAAGCCAAGCGAGATCAGAAGAAATAAAGTAATTCCGATAATCATCCATCTTTGTTTCTTCGTAAACTGGTTCCATTTAGTCGTAAGCTGTTCTCTGAATACTGCCAGACGCTCGTTCATGATTCACCTCTCACAGGATACCAACAACACTTAAATAGGCATGCGCATGATTTCTTGGTAAGACTCGATTACCTTGTTACGTACCTGTAAGGTCATCTGCAGCATAACCGAAGATTTTTGACCGGCTGCGGTTACTTGATGAATATCCTGAATTTGACCAGCAGCAAATTTGTCTCCCAGAATCGCCGAATCTACTTGAGCCTGATTTACCTGATTGATTGCATCTGATAAAAATGAGGTAAAGTCTTTGGCTAATTCTGCAGGTGTTTGGCTCTTGTTTACACCAGACGTTTGAATGGGACTAACTTGGGATAATGCTTGAATATTCATCTTTTACTTTTCACCCGCCTACCTGATTTCCAAAGCTTTCATCATCATTTGTTTGGTTGCATTAAAAGCAGTAACGTTCGCTTCATACGATCTGGATGCAGAAATGAGGTCAACCATTTCTTTCATCGGATCCACATTTGGCAACAATACGTATCCTTCTGCATCGGCATCGGGATGAGATGGATCATACAACCGTTTGAATGGCGTGTTATCCTCTTGAATGGCCGTGACTCGTACACCCTGCTCCGTGCTTCTGCCGGAGACATTGCCAACTGCCGCCTGTAAAAAGTTGTCAAATGACTCGCTCGTTTTAGGGGACAATTCAACCATTTTTCGTTTGTATGGCTGCCATGCCCCGTTAACAAAGTTCGCTCTAGTAGACTCAGCGTTCGCAATGTTGGAAGCAATGGTATCCATGCGCAAACGGTTAGCAGTCAAAGCCGAGGCACTTGTGTTCATTCCCTGAAACAAACTCATCCCTATTTACCCCCACCCTCAATGACACTTCGTAGTTTTTGATAGGATCCTGCAGTTAGCTGTGTCAGACCGCTGTACCAAATTTGGTTTTTGGCCAGTTCCGTGTTCTCTGACTCCATGTCTACATCATTTCCATTGTTCTGTACAAAGTTAGTCGGATTGGATACGACCTGCGGCACTGCAAAGCCTCCACTATTGGCAAATGGAAGATGCCGCTCGTTGGTTCGGTAAGCTGCCAGTTTTTGCTTCCCCACTACTCCGTTTAATTCATCTTGCAAATAATCTTCAAAGATGACTTGCTGACTTTTGAACCCGGGGGTATCTATGTTGGCAAGGTTGTTCGTGATCGTTCTATGACGCATCGTGGCAGCGTCCATCGATCGCTCTAGGACTTGAAGATGATAGCTTCCCAGCATTTTTCATTCTCCCCCTATATTTTCCAGTCGTTTCCTCAAATCTACCTAAATTTCCTGTATTTTCGACATCTAAGACACGCTTCAATCATAGCAAAACTGTAATAGTGAAAAAAGCCCCTTTTCATGAAGATTTTCAAAATGATTCAATCGCACTAAATCCCTGATCTTTCCTGTTTTTTTACTGCATTTGACAATTAACTGAATGATCTTGCCAGATTTTGTACAGAAGTTATGACGAATATACGCGGAAAAAACTGGTTTATCGTGTCGGTTTATGTTGTATTTAGGTATAAATACCCACGAAAAAAGGCATAGCAACATAAGTTGCTACGCCTCTTGTTTAGCCTCGTATAACTTTTGCTCTACGCTCTGGCGCCTTGCCTTAGGAGGTTTTTAGCTTCTCCAGCTCAGGTAACAGCTTCTCGTTCAGCACTTTAATAAATGTACCTTTCATCCCGAGAGAGCGAGACTCAATCACACCAGCACTCTCAAGCTTACGCAGTGCGTTTACAATCACAGAACGGGTAATCCCCACGCGGTCTGCAATTTTGGAAGCTACGAGTAGACCTTCTTTTCCTTCCAGCTCTTCAAAGATGTGCTCCACTGCTTCCAATTCGCTATAGGAAAGCGAACCAATTGCCATTTGAACTACCGCTTTGCTGCGAGCTTCTTCTTCAATTGCTTCGGAACGCTCACGCAAAATTTCCATTCCAACTACAGTTGCCCCTACTTCAGCCAGAATGAGATCGTCATCTACGAATTGGTCGTTGATGCGTCCCAAAATGAGTGTACCCAGACGGTCGCCGCCACCAATGATCGGTACCAATGTGGTCCAACCTGCACGGAAAACTTCTTTCATTTCTTCCGGGAAAATGGTGTATGGGCTATCTACATCCAGGTTTGCAGATGTCTCATCTACTTTCAAGAGACCCATGCTGTACTCTTCCGGAAAACGACGATCTTCCAACATTTTGCGAATACGTGCGTTTTCCATTTCTTGATGAATAGCAAAACCAAGAAGTTTACCTTTGCGGCTTACGACAAACGTATTCGCTTCAATTACGTCACTTAATACTTGTGCCATTTCGTTGAAATTAACGGCATGACCTGCAGATTTTTGCAGCATGCGGTTAATTCTTCTTGTTTTCGTTAGTAGATCCATCTTTATTTCCTCCCAGTGTCTGTGTGTTACCTACCCAATCATCGTTACAAAATATATTGACTTAAATCTTTGTTCCCCACGATGGTACCTAGTTTTTGACGTACGTAATCTGGGGTAATCTGCACAACCTCCAGGTGAATTTCTGGGGCTTCAAAGGATAGATCCTCCAAGAGCTTCTCCAGTATGGTATGCAAACGTCTTGCTCCGATGTTGTCCGTACTTTGATTCACCTCAGCGGCAAGGCGTGCAAGCTCGGAAATGGCTTCTGGTGTGAATTCAACATGGACACCTTCTGTTTCCAAAAGGGCAACGTACTGCTTCAGAAGTGCATTTTTGGGCTCCGTCAAAATTCGAACGAAGTCCTCCACGCGAAGGCTAGTCAGCTCCACCCTGATTGGAAAACGTCCTTGAAGCTCTGGAATGAGATCGGATGGCTTCGCCATGTGAAAAGCTCCTGCAGCGATAAACAAGACGTAATCGGTCTTGACTGGACCATATTTGGTCATAATCGTAGAGCCTTCCACAATGGGCAAGATATCACGCTGAACCCCTTCACGGGACACATCAGGACCACGGCCATCTTTTCCTGCAATCTTGTCAATCTCGTCAATAAAGATAATCCCGTGATTTTCTGCCCGGCGTATCGACTCCTGCGTTACTTCATCCATATCCACCAGTTTTTGCGCTTCTTGTTGAATTAATACCTTTCGCGCATCTTTAATTCGCAATTTTCGCTTCTTCGTCCGCTTCGGCATCAGGCTTCCGAGCATATCTTGCATTTGCATCCCCATTTGTTCTGTACCCGGAACCTGGAACATATCAAACATCGTTGGCGATTGATCTTCCACATCTATCTCAATGATTTGCTCTTCCAACTGACCATTCGCCAGTTGCCAAGCCATCTGTCTGCGCTGTTGTTCCACAGAGGCTTCTTCTGGATCATTTGCAGTTGGTTGTGTTTGTTGCTGTCCGCCGAAGAACATCTCCAATGGATTTTTAAATGAGCTCTGCTGTTTACGTGATGGAACCAGCACGTGGACAATTGCTTCATTTGCAAGCTTTTCCGCTTTCTCTTTAACCGACTCCATTTTTTCTTGCTTGACAGTACGAATGGAGGCTTCCACCAGATCGCGAACCATTGACTCTACATCTCGTCCTACATAACCAACTTCCGTGAATTTGGTCGCTTCTACCTTGATAAAGGGTGCTCCAGAAAGCTTGGCAATCCGACGAGCAATTTCCGTCTTCCCTACACCAGTAGGACCGATCATCAAGATATTTTTCGGAACGACTTCGTCTATCATCTGTTCAGGCAAACGACTGCGACGGTAGCGGTTACGAAGCGCTACGGCGATGGCTTTCTTGGCTTGTGCCTGCCCGACGATGTATTTGTCCAAATGCTCTACAATCTTACGTGGGGTTAATTGCTCAAGATTCAGCACAGAAAGTCCTCCCTTTCGCTCAATTCAACTCATCCACAACGAGATTGTTATTCGTGAACACGCAGATTTCGGCAGCAGTTCGAAGTGATGCTTCCGCAATTTCTCTTGCGCTAAGATGGGGTGCATACGTCTTTAATGCTCTTCCAGCAGCCAAAGCAAAGCTGCCTCCGGAACCAATTGCCAAGATTCCATCATCCGGTTCAATGATTTCTCCGTTTCCAGATATGAGCAGTAAATGATCCTTATTCAGCACAATCATCATCGCTTCCAGACGACGTAGTATTTTATCCATGCGCCACTCTTTGGCCAGCTCGACAGCGGCACGCTGCAGATTACCGTGGTATTCCTCCAGCTTCCCCTCGAACTTTTCAAAAAGCGTGATCGCGTCGGCAACAGATCCAGCGAAACCTGCCAAAACCTCTCCGCGATAGAGGCGTCTTACTTTTTTGGCACCGTGTTTCATTACCATGCTGTTCCCAAAAGTGACCTGACCGTCTCCGGCCATCGCTACGGATCCATTATGCTGTATGGCGAAGATTGTTGTTGCGTGAAACTGTTCCATCACTGATTCCTCCCGTTTATGTCCGATTGGCGGAACCGGTATCGCGCGGATTTGCACGCGGATGAGCGGTGTCATATACATGGCGAAGTCGCTCTTTGGTCACATGCGTGTACACCTGTGTCGTCGAGACATTGACATGCCCCAGCAATTCCTGAACGGTCCGCAGATCTGCACCTCCATTTAGCATGTGGGTTGCAAATGTATGCCGAAACGTATGAGGCGATACACGCAAATGCAGAGCGTACGTGTCAACGTATTTGTCTACAATCCGGCGAACACTGCGGTCGGATAGCGGCTCTCCACGATAATTAACCAGTAAATTGCCGTGGTCTTCTTTTCCTGCCAGCAGTTTTTCTCTTCCATACTCTAGGTATTGCCGAAGAACGTCACAAGCATAACTGCCAACCGGCACATAACGTTCTTTTGCCCCTTTTCCATAAACGAGAGCGACTCCCATGTCTGGATTAATGTCCCCCACGGAAAGTGTGACAAGTTCCATGACACGCATGCCACTAGCGTACAGTAGTTCAAAAATCAGCCGATCACGAATTCCTAGTGGAGTGGATGTGTCTGGCAGATCAAAAAACGCCTGGACTTCTTGTGGATACAGAAAGGAAGGAAGTTTCTTCTCCATTTTCGGAGTGGAGACGAGTTGGAATGGATTTTGTTCCAGCTTACCTTCACGCAATAAAAAGCGATACAAGCTTCGCAAGCTGGAGAGCTTACGTGCAATACTTCGCCGTGAAAGCCCCCTCCCCACTAATTGTGCAAGAAAGGAGCGACCATGCAAATAAGAAACAGCAGCAAATACAGTGATTTGGTGCTGTTCCATAAAGGAGACAAATTCGCTGATATCTGCCACATACTGCTTTACCGTATGAGGAGAGGCGTTTTTTTCGACTCGCAAATAACGGGTAAACATCGCAAGATCCGCAGAATTCTGTTGCGAAAAGTCCATACGGGATGCACCCTCCTCGAAGCACCTATATAGTAACACAGTCGAAAATATGATATCAACGTTAATTGTGTCGTTATTGTGTAAAATTCTGAATTGTATCTAGCGCCCGCTCAGCCAATTTTTCATTTTTTTCTCGCTTGTTTCGAATTCGTTCTGGCAATTCGGGAACTAAGCCGAAATTGGCGTTCATCGGTTGAAAATGATTGGAGTCAGCGGTCGTGATATAACGCGCCATGCTGCCAATGACCGTCTCAGGAGGCAGGACTAAGAGTTCCTCCCCTTTTGCCAGTCGAGCAGCATTCATTCCAGCCATAAGCCCTGAAGCAGCAGACTCTACGTACCCTTCCACACCTGTCATTTGTCCGGCAAAGAAAAGGGTGTCGCGGTCTTTGTACTGGTAAGTTGGTTTCAAAAGCTTTGGAGAGTTGATAAATGTGTTGCGATGCATAACTCCATAGCGTACGATTTCGCAATTTTCCAGTCCAGGAATCAAGGAAAAGACGCGTTTTTGCTCCGGCCATTTTAGATGGGTTTGGAAACCTACGATGTTATATAGGGTTGCAGCACCATTATCCTGCCTCAGCTGAACGACTGCATAAGGCTTTTTACCTGTTCTCGGGTCAGTAAGTCCTACCGGCTTCAGTGGTCCAAATACCATTGTCTGACGACCGCGCTTGGCCATGACTTCAATCGGCATGCAGCCTTCAAAGAAGATTTCTTTCTCAAATTCCTTTAACGGAACTGCTTCTGCCGCTATCAGTTCATCGTAAAAACAATTGAACTCTTCCTCTGTCATTGGACAATTCAAGTACGCTGCTTCGCCTTTATCGTAACGGGAAGCAACGAAAACCTTGTTCATGTCAATGGAATCCTTTTCCAGAATTGGAGCAGCCGCATCGTAGAAGTACAAGTATTCCTCACCAGTCAGCTCTTTTAACTGCTTCGAAAGAGCCGGGGAGGTCAAAGGACCTGTGGCAATCACAACGATCCCTTCAGGAATCTCGGTAATTTCCTCCGATACGACCTCAACCAGCGGATGATTTCGAACCGCCTCTGTAACATAGTCGGCGAACTCATGTCGGTCTACAGCCAGCGCTCCACCTGCCGGTACAGCACAACGATCCGCCGCATTAATAATGACGGAGCCAAGTCGTCGCATTTCTTCCTTTAGAACACCAACCGCATTCGTCAAGGTATTTGCACGCAAAGAGTTGCTGCATACCAATTCTGCGAATTTGTCTGTATGGTGAGCAGGAGTCTGTGTTTTCGGTCTCATTTCATACAACTTCACTGGAACACCGGCCTGAGCAATTTGCCAAGCAGCCTCACTGCCTGCCAGTCCAGCGCCCACAACGGTAATCGTTGGTAGTGTCATGCTGTTAATCCTCCAAACCTGCAGAAATCTGATAAACCCTTTTATGAATCAGCTTCTTCCTGATAATCGCATTTCGTGCAAACGACGCTAACACCTTGTTTCTTGCGTTTTTTCTCTATGAGCATGCTTGAGCATTTCGGGCACGGTCTGGCAATCGGTTTGTCCCAAGAAACAAAATCGCACCCTGGATATTGGTTACACCCATAAAATATGCGGCTCTTCTTAGATTTACGTTCGATAATCTCTCCGGTTTCACATTGTGGACATTTTACTCCAGTTTCTTTTACAATCGGCTTGGTATTGCGGCAATCCGGGAATCCAGAGCAAGCGAGGAATTTCCCGAAGCGCCCCAATTTGTATACCATGACACTGCCACAAAGCTCGCATGATTCATCTGACTCTTCATCTTTGAGCTCTACTTCTTTCATCTCTTCTTCTGCCACAGCTACCCGTTTTGCAAAATCTCCGTAAAACGCGTCCAAGATTTGGACCCAATTAGTGGAGCCTGCTTCGATGTCATCCAATCCGGATTCCATATGAGCGGTAAACTCGACATTGAGAATTTCAGGGAAAAACTCCTCGATGAGTGTGATAACAATTTCACCCAGCTCTGTCGGAACAAACCGCTTTTCCTCAAGCGCTACGTATCCGCGTTTTTGTACGGTTTCCAGCGTAGGCGCATAGGTGGAAGGCCGACCAATGCCCATCTCCTCGAGCGTTTTTAACATACGCGCTTCAGAATAACGCGGCGGAGGCTGTGTAAAATGCTGGCTCGGTTCAATTTCTTGTTGTTCCAGCGTTTGCCCTTCTTCGATCGGAGGCAGGTAACCTTCCTCTTCCGTACCGTCGTCGTTTCCTTCAATATATACCTTCATAAAACCAGGGAACTTCACTTTAGAACCAGTCGCTCTAAATGTGACTCCTCCTGAATCAATATCCACGCTCATCGTATCCAGTACTGCCGATGACATTTGGCTGGCGAGGAAACGCTCCCAGATCAACCGATACAAACGCAGCTGATCACGCGATAAAAACTCCTTGATTTCATCAGGCGTGCGAGCCACCGCTGTTGGTCTGATCGCTTCATGGGCATCTTGCGCATTTTCGTTTTTGGCCTGCGTACGTGGTTCAGACAGGACATACTCTGCACCAAATTTTTCAAGTATGTATTCTTTCGCTTCATTCTGCGCGGTTACAGATAGACGGGTCGAATCCGTACGCATATACGTAATCAAACCCACAGCGCCTTCCTTATTGCCTACATCAATACCTTCGTACAGCTCTTGGGCAATCCGCATGGTCTTTGCAGTTCGAAAGTTCAGCTTGCGCGCCGCTTCCTGCTGCAGTGAGCTGGTGATGAACGGAGGTGCCGGATTTCGCTTGCGCTCACGCTTCGTAACCTTTTGTACGACATAAGGATGGTCTTTCATCCGCTCGAGGACTTGTTTTACATCCTCTTCTGACTTTAGTTCTACTTTTTCATCGCCATAGCCGTAAAATTTAGCTTGAATTTCTTTTCCGTTACTTATCAGCTTACTGACGATTGACCAGTACTCTTCAGGAATAAATTGCTGAATTTCACGTTCCCGGTCCATGATCAATTTAACGGTTACCGATTGTACGCGGCCAGCACTTAACCCTTTACGAACCTTTTTCCACAAGATAGGGCTGATGTTGTAGCCTACAAGACGATCCAAAATACGGCGTGCTTGTTGGGCATTCACCAGATCCATATTGATATGCCGCGGGTGTTTGAACGCTTCTTTGATGGCGTCCTTGGTAATTTCATTAAACACCACACGAAGTGGCTGACTCATGTCCAGCCCTAAGTATTGTGCCAAATGCCAGGCAATTGCTTCCCCTTCGCGATCCGGGTCAGCCGCCAGATATACTTTTTTGACTTTCTTGGCGGCATCTTTCAGGGCCTTCAATACATCGCCTTTACCGCGAATGGTTATGTATTTAGGTTCAAAGCCACGTGTTACGTCTACACCCATCTGACTTTTCGGGAGGTCGCGCACATGACCCATGGACGCTTTTACAATATATTTGCTGCCTAGATATTTTCCAATGGTTTTCGCCTTCGTAGGGGATTCTACGATTACGAGCGTGTCAGCCATTTTTTTCCTCCCCTTTTAGTAAGGAATCTTCCCTATTATTAAATATGCTTATCCGATTTGTCAAACACTTGCAAGACTTAGGGGATGTAAGGGTAGGGGAGAGAGCCGCTTAACGCTTTGCGAAATACCCCCCTGGCAGTGCGACAATTGCACCCTTTGCCTCGAGTCTGATGAGTACCTGATGGAGATTTCTACGCATGTCTGGCTCCAGTAGACCGACCAAGTCGTCTGCATGAGTGCCCTCGTGAGAAATGACTGATACGATCGCCTTTTCATCAGGTTCTAGTGCCGAAGCGGATGCTGTGGTAGTTTGATTATCATTTGATTTACGAGCCAGCGAAACCCCCAACTCATCCAAAACATCAGAGCTTCTTGTTACTAGCTTTGCTCCTTGTTTGATCAAGTTATGCGGGCCAGCGCTCACTGATGAAAAAATCGGCCCTGGAATTGCAAAAACTTCACGTCCTTGCTCTAATGCACAATCGGCCGTAATCAATGATCCGCTCTTCTCTGCCGCTTCCACAACCAGAACACCCAAACTTAAACCGCTAATAATCCGGTTACGTTCGGGAAAAAGACCTGGCACTGGCGGCGTTCCAGGTGGATGTTCGGAAATGAGTAGGCCTAAAGATGCGATTTTTTGATAAAGCAACCGGTGACTTGCCGGATAAATCTGGTCAATTCCACACCCTAAGACGCCTACCGTCTTCCCACCTGCTGCAAGCGCGGTCTGGTGTGCTTCGCCATCAATGCCATGCGCCAAGCCAGAAATGATCACGAGTCCTGCCTGAACCAATTCCTTGACTAAATAAGCGCAGCTAGCCTTACCGTACGGGGTAGGCCTTCGTGAACCAACCACTCCAACCGCTGGCTGCTGCAACAAATGAATGTCTCCACGATAAAACAAGGTAAGCGGTGGATCGGGAATATGACGTAATAAAACTGGATAATCGTCGTCAAAACAACACATGTAATCTACACCTTTTGATGTACGTTCTTGCAGCAATTGGTATACCGATTCTATTCTTGTCTGCCGTTTCACCGCTTTTCTGAGCGGCGCAGTCAGCTTTAGTTGATCAGCAACATGATCCCAATTGTCCACTGTCGTACCAAAAGACCCAGTTGCTTCATAGATGGCCCTCAGCCTTACTCGCCCCAATCCAGGTATCAACGCCAATACATACAGCCAATCTCTTTCTGTTACTTGTCCCATCAACACGCCTCACTCTCCCTGTCTGTTGCTCTGTTTTACTACCCAGACAGTATCGAGTGCTATTTTATCGAAAGACAGTGGTCGCTTCAAAAATAAAAAGCGGACAAGGCCTGAAGCCTGTCCACTTTTTGAAAACGATTAGCTTATTTGCTCATTACTTTGTCGAGCATTCCACGCTCAGTCAACAGTTGAACCAAAGTTTCACCGATAACTGCAGGTGTTTTCGCTACGCGTACGCCACATTCTTCCAGCTTCGCGATTTTTTCAGCGGCTGTACCTTTACCGCCGGAGATGATCGCACCAGCGTGACCCATGCGTTTTCCTGGAGGTGCAGTTTGTCCGCCGATGAAGCCTACAACTGGTTTTTTCATGTTCGCAGCGATCCATTCTGCTGCCTCTTCTTCCGCAGTACCACCGATTTCACCCAGCATGATTACTGCTTCTGTGTCTGGATCCTCATTGAACATTTTCAGTACATCGATGAACTCCATACCTTTAACAGGGTCCCCACCGATACCTACAGCAGTGGATTGACCAATGCCGCGAGTAGAAGTTTGGTGTACTGCTTCATAAGTCAAGGTACCAGAGCGGGATACGATACCCACTTTACCTGGAACATGGATGTAACCAGGCATGATACCGATTTTGCACTCGCCTGGAGTGATAACGCCAGGGCAGTTTGGTCCAACAAGAAGGGTTTTCTTGCCTTCCATGTAGCGCTTAACTTTTACCATGTCCAGTACTGGGATTCCTTCTGTAATGCAGATAACCAGATCCAGTTCAGCGTCAACCGCTTCCATGATCGCGTCAGCAGCAAATGGAGGAGCAACGTAGATTACGGAAGCAGTTGCACCCGTTTTTTCTACTGCTTCTGCTACTGTGTTGAAAATAGGAATACCGTCAACCTCAGTGCCACCTTTACCCGGTGTTACACCGCCCACCATTTGTGTACCGTATTCAACGGCTCCGCGAGTGTGGAAAAGGCCCGTTGCACCCGTAATACCTTGCGTAATTACCTTTGTATTTTTATTAACAAGAATACTCATCGCGTAATTTTCCCACCTTTTTTGACGTATCTACTCGCCTAAGCTTACTTCACCAAGGATACGATTTTTTCAGCGCCATCCGCCATAGATTCAGCAGCTACGATGTTCAGACCAGACTCGTTGAGGATTTTCTTACCCAGATCAACGTTAGTACCTTCGAGACGAACTACGAGAGGTTTGTCCAGTTTGATTTGTTTCGCTGCATTCACTACGCCGTTTGCGATTACATCGCACTTCATGATGCCGCCGAAAATATTGACGAAAATACCTTTTACTTTTTCGTCACGGAGAATAATTTTGAACGCTTCTGTTACTTTTTCTTCAGTAGCTCCGCCACCAACGTCAAGGAAGTTAGCAGGGTCTCCACCATAGAATTTCACGATGTCCATAGTTGCCATAGCCAGACCAGCACCATTTACCATGCAACCGATGTTACCATCGAGAGCAATGTAGGACAGATCAAACTTGGAAGCTTCGATTTCTTTTTCATCTTCTTCATCCAGATCGCGCAGAGCCACGATATCAGGGTGACGATAGAGTGCGTTGCTGTCGAAGTTCAGTTTAGCATCCAGTGCCATTACTTCACCGTCGCCAGTAACAACCAGAGGGTTGATTTCAGCAATAGAAGCATCTTTATCAACAAAAGCTTGGTACAAGCTCATCATGAATTTGGCAGCTTTGTTAATCAACTCTTTTGGAATATTGATCGCATAAGCCAGACGACGAGCTTGGAAGCCGTTCAGACCAGTTACCGGATCTACTACTTCTTTGAAGATTTTTTCTGGAGTATTTGCTGCTACTTCCTCAATGTCCATACCGCCCTCTTCAGAAGCCATCATTACGACGCTTCCAGTTGCACGGTCAACTACAACACCTACGTAGTATTCTTTTTTGATGTCGCAGCCTTGCTCGATCAGAAGACGCTTAACTTCTTTGCCTTCCGGTCCTGTTTGATGAGTAACCAGTACTTTGCCAAGAATTTCACTGGCATATGTACGAACTTCATCCAGATTTTTTGCAACTTTTACCCCGCCTGCCTTACCACGGCCACCAGCGTGAATTTGCGCTTTTACTACGTTTACTTGGGTGCCCAGTTCTTTCGCTGCTTCAACAGCTTCTTCCACTGTGAAAGCTACGCGTCCTTCAGGAACTTTTACACCGTACTGCTTAAGTATCTCTTTACCTTGATACTCATGAATGTTCATTCTCCATCCTCCTATGGCAGATAAAGATCGGCAGGCTTTTAGACCGGTATTGAGACATACTGTAACATACTGTCTCCCCCAGTCTTAAAGCACCACTATCAGTGCAACGTTACTATTCTACGACAAAAAATGCAAAAGTGGTAGTAATATGTTCTCCTTATCCTGACCATTCATGTCAAACTTCATAAGGTAAAACACTTACATTCGCAGATTTTCAAACAACTTCCACACATTTTGGTCTAGTTCACTATGAGCGTACCATGATTGATCCAGCTTAAAATAACGAGGATAAAAGACGATTGACCGCTCTGTTCCATTCACCAGAAAATGCAGTTGGAATTGTTCTGTTCCTGGAGATGGAGGAGCTTCTTTCATGAGGACTCCTGTTTGTAGTAAGCGAACGATTTGATGAGCAGTTCCTTGCTCAACCGTTGTTTGGGTCACATCCAGTTCCCGCTTTTCTACAGCCATTTCTCCAGTTTTTTCCACCCGAATTCGTGTGGCTTTAAACAGCGGATCAAGGGGTCGCTCTTCTTTCTCTCCCGGCGGCAGCCATTCGGTCAAACGAGAGAACAGTTTTCCATCTACATGAAAGTTGTGTTTCTCCCGGCCAAAGGGTACAGATATCAACGTAGGTGTTAAGACTGTTACCTCAAGTGGCCTTTGCGCTGAGCCCATTCGCAATTTGTAGTACGGAAACAGGGTGTATTGCTTGTTGTTCTTATCGGTTTCAGGAATTGCTGTCGCGAGCACTTTGCTAATGTAAGCCACCTCTGGCTCTCCTAATGCACTGGATCTGGAAAGATCTTCTGCTGACAAAAGAACACTGTCGAACTTTTGGGCAAGCAGTCCTTTTCCGGTTTGTTTATGAACCCACTGATAAAAATAAATGGCACCATTCCCGCGATATGTACTTTCTCCAAACTGGCTTGCTTTTTCACCCACCGTAACGACGAGGGGCGCTAGCTGCTTTCGATACAAAACGAGCGTAAAACGCACGTCTTCTTGTTTGAGCGGCTCAGTTGATAATTGCAAGTCATTTCCCTGAGTAGGCAATTCTTTGAGGAAAACAGGCAGATCCAGTGCCACCTCCTGCCCATCTGTGGACATGACCGTCACCTTTTCAACCGCACCCAGCTCGGTCTCTATACGGTCTCTCATATCGGTCTCGGTAACCTTGCTTCCTTGTGCACATCCAGTCATTACCATGCTTGCCACCAAAACACTAAGCAGATAGGCACGTAAAGACGATTTCATGCAGCAACCTCCTTCGTGTATGCAATCCTGTACGATTATGCTACAGAAGCCCCAATCGACGGCTGATTTCACTGCCCAGTTTTCGTTTTACGTAGATTTCTCCAATTTGATGAGGGTCCCGGACTACGACCGAGCGATTGTTTGTACGAATTACTACGTACTTTTCTCCGTTCTTGTCCAGTCCACAAATCAATTCGGAAGCAACCTCTACAAAGATGGCAACAACATATTTACCCTGTACCCTTAGTAAGGAAATTTTGGGAAAAGGCGTAAGAAATGGCGTCATTTTGTCTTGTATATACTGCGTAATCGCTAAAATATACTTATCCGGATCGCCGTAATGCTCCACTTCATGATCCACGCCGCAAATATGTCCTTCGTCTGTAATGCCTAGAAACAAATTGCCGTTGTTTGAATTCGCAAATGCCACGATCGACTTGATAATTCCACTCTTGGATAACAAAAAGTCGCGTTTGAATTCAATCATGTCGTTCTCACCAAGCTGTGTAGCAACAAGTGGGTCATCGACACGACCGAGGTAACGAAACCTGCTGATCGCTCCCAAGCGGTAGACGTATTCTTCAAAGATGTCTGCCGGGAGGGAGATGTCCTCCAAAATGGCATCGGTATTTTGCCATAATTTGTACGTTTGCGGGGCAAAACACATATCAAACAGCACATTGCTTCCCAGAGATCGGATATTCATACCAATTGCAGCAGGCTGAGCAGCAATCGGTTGGTAAGGCGTATCACTCTCTACTTCCAATACTCCCGAAAGAAGTAAATAATCAAAATAGTGCCGGGGCAGGGTAACCCTTTGTTTTAAAAGTTCGCGGTCCGGTTTAGACCTTTTGATCTCTTGGTAAAAGTCAAAACGCACAGATTGTTCTTCCAGTTGGGTAACGACAGCTACAAATGAACAAATATGGCGCATGATTCCCCTCGTTCTTTTAGTTTGATGACTTGTCATTCATTGGTCATATTTTAACGCAACCCTTTAGGAATTGACCAGTTATTTCTAAATAAGCATGGATGACATGGAAAAACCAACCATTTGATTCAGGAATTCGTTTCAGAGCTTCCATCTCTTCTTCAATTCCTAGAGAACCTATATTTGATAGGTATGGAGGACAGTTTGAAGCTTGATAGAGAGTCCTATGTCCCCTTTTATTTTCATTTTTCCAGTAATGATAGAGACTGCCGGATTTAGTTTACCTTCCAACCATTGAATCAAATCAGTGCCTGACAGTTCCAAGGAGCATTTAGCCTCTCGGGTAATTCCCTTTTGAAACGATGCCTGATTATTAGCGAACTCAACTTGATAATCCCCTCCATCGTTACCATCCAGGTAGAAGTGGTACACAGCATGAAATCCATCTATACCATGGGGATTCTTATTTATTTTCGCAGTAAATGCGGATAAGGCTTTTTCAACGACAGACACGAATATTCCCTACTTTCACACTGCAAGAATACGCAAAGGAAGGATTGCAAATGACCAAGATACAAGCGTTGGCTACGCCCTACTTTTGAAGGAATTCAATCTGTGATGGAAAAAAAAGAAAGCCGGTCAAATCCCGGCTCATTTCACACGTACAGCAGTGCCTGTTGCAATAACCATCATCATGCCTTCGCGCAAGGTTTCAAAATCCAGATCGACGCCAACAACGGCATTTGCTCCTAAACTCCGGGCTTTTTCTTTCATTTCACGGATAGCCATTTCTCGCCCTTCGGCTAGCTTGCTCTCGTAAGAACCGCTTCTTCCCCCGATGATATCTGTGATTCCGGCAAGAAAATCACGCACAACGTTTGCTCCCATAATGACTTCTCCGCTGACGATATCTAAATAGGCTTCAATCTCTTTTCCTTGCAATGTGTTTGTAGTCGTAACAATCATCCGACAGCCTCCTTTTATTCAGGTTCCTTTTTTTCTTATGTATTACGATTGAACAAGAAACTGGTTGCACCTAACCTCGGAATTATGCCCTATCATTCTCAACGAAAAGTTTATGCAAGAAGACGAATCGCTATTCCCCGACTGTTTTTTTCTACTTATGACGGTAGCGTTGAATAATCACTTTGCAATTTAGCTGCCGATGATTCCAAGCTGGCTTTCGCCATCAGATCCCGCAAGGTGTGCGTAAAAAAATAAGGGTCTTCATATCCATTCACATGACCAACTGCAGCAGAAATCCTGACGTGGTGAATGTTTGTTGGTTGCGTAATTAAGGCTATTCCCTTTTTGACTTGTTCCACTTCTGCTGTGGAGATCAGGACAAACTCATCTCCAGCATATCGGCATAGATGGGCACCTTGCTCTGAAGCAAAGGAAGAGAGCACAGAGGAATATTTTCGAATGACATCGTCTCCAAATGGGTGTCCGTACAGCTTATTAATTTGTCCAAAATCGTTTAGATCAATGAAAAGCAAATGAAACGGCTTTTGTTCCTTCAAGAGCTGCTCACCAATAAACTGAATGTATGGTGCTTCATATAATCCTGTCAACGGATCAATATATTCCGCAATTTTCATACGTATGTCTTCCTTTGTTATCAATCCGATTAACTGATCTCCATCCATAATGAGCGCAACTTCTCGATTTTTTTCCTGCAAAAAGCTGTGTGCCTCCCACACATTTTGATAAGCCGACATACGACTTGGCTGCAGACTCATCGCATCTGCTACAATCCGATTGGGATGAGCCGACAGTACATCGCGGGAAGTCACGACACCCAAAATCTCTCCGTGATCCATGACAACTAACCATCGAGTATTGCATTCATTCATCCGCTCCGCCGCATGAGAGACACTTTTGCCAGAGGTAATGGTGCTTATCGTCGTTGTCATGATTTCGGAGATGTTCATAACAAATCCACCTCTCGTTGGACCGAAACGGCAATTTTCAGTTCAGATCGCAGCACCATAGAATCGCTAATCATGCGTTCTGCTTCCTCCAGCACAATCTTCATCAGCAGTTTTTCATCCAGCATTTGCAAAAGAGTATTTCGCAAAAGAACCGCCTCAATTTTGGGGTGATCCATTTTTAACAAGGTGAACTGCTCGGGAGAAAGGGCTTCAGCCATTCTTCTTACTGCTTCTGGCCCAATAGGAGCCTTTTTCCCGACGATCAGCATGTCTTGCATGGGAGGAACTTCAAACTCCGATATTTTAAGAGAAAGGGTAGCCTTTCTGGAATAGACGTTTTTATCACTGCTCATATGTATACCTCCACATTCTACACTTGTTTCTTAATCGTCCAGCAAGCTGCCTGGCTTCCCAAACAAATATCCCTGACCGATTACGACACCAAGCAAAGAAGCACATACAAAATCCTCTTCTTCTTCAACTCCTTCGAGAATGAGTTGAGAATCATTTTGGCAAAAGTCTACGAAAAGCTTTACGGTTTTTTGCTTATCCCGCGAAGTAGACAACTCTTGGGAAAAAAATCTGTCAATTTTTATGTAATCGGGTGAGATATCTACGATTTTCCTAAAGGTGTTTACTCCTTCGCCTACATCATCAAGTGCAATCAAAAAACCTCTTTCTTTTAAATCTGCAATTCTCTCTTTGAAGACAGGGTCGTGCCATACCTCCCCTTCCATGATGGACTCGTTTATTTCCAGCACGATTTGGCTCAGGAACGGATGAAACGACTGGGTGATTTCTTGAATAAAGAACGGAAACGATTTTCCCGTAATTGTCGATGGAAATATGTTGACAAACAAAAGATCCTCTCGTTGAATAGTTGCCGAAGGAAAAAAAGTAGAAAGAGCATAATGCAGGGATTGCGTGTCGAGCTCTGGTAATTTCCTCCGTTTCTTTGCCAGTTGAAACAAGGTTTCTGGATCTATTTCTGCCTTACTACGCAGTAATACTTCATACCCGATTCTCTTTCTTTCGGGAAGATGGAAAATGGGTTGAAAGGCGTGGTAGTATTCTTTCTTTTCAAACAGTTCCGCAATGCTCTCCATCAGTTTTCCTTTCCCTTTCTTAGCAATTGATGAACACAAAGAAAAAGCTTCTCCCAATCGAGAGGAGCACCTTATAGTCGCCTGCTCCTTGGAGAGTGCTGGAAATTGACCAACACGCGATTAACAAAGAATTACCATTCTAGTCCTCTTTTTGTTTTTCTTTCACTTGTTTTTTAGGTAAAAAAGATCATTCAAGAGCAGTTTTCATTCGACACTATATGTCTTTATCCCTATTCATTCGCTAATATTTCTTAAAATCCTTTCCAAATCATACTAAATATCGATAAAAAAATGGCAGTTTCCCCATTTACTACATCTTTTGTTTACTGTCATATAATTCAAAATTATTATATACTTCAATGAAATTACCCGTATATTTGTCATAACCCAATTCGGAACGCTACATATAGTAAAAGTGTGCATTTCAGAAAGCGAAAGCACGCTAGAAAGGACGAAGATAGTTGGCCAATATCTCTACCTACGCCATCCGCACAGCTGCGGGTCATTCTTTTTCCTTGTCGCTCGACGCAAATCCAAGTAACGGGTACCAATGGGGGCTCTCCAATCCACTAGACTCGCGGTATCTCGAACTCATATCCAGTCATTATGCACCTCTATCCGCACCTTCACGAATTGGTCAAGGTGGACATCAAATATTCACCTTCCATCCGTTGAGGGCCGGAATGACCTCCATTGCCTTCAAGTATTGCCGTCCATGGGATGACAGCGACTGCGGTCAGTTTACGTTTTATGTTGTCACCATTACGTAATTTTCTATGTAGCTATCAAGGTCAAAAGGAGATAGCTCGATCCAAAGCGCGATAACGGATTGCCTCGGCTACATGTGCAGCCTCAATCCCTTCTGCTCCCTCCAGATCAGCGATGGTTCTCGCTACCTTCACAATTCTGTCGTACGCTCGAGCACTTAATCCCAGTGTTTCAAAAGCGAGTTGCAGCATTTCCTGCCCCTCCTTGTCCAAACGGGCAAAGCAGCGCAGCTCTTCTCCACTCATTCCACTATTAAACGGGTAGCTTGTGCGCTGGCTGTACCGCGCCAATTGGATGCTCCGGGCTTGTTCTACGCGCTGCTGAATGGTCTTGGACGATTCCTCCGCTGTGCGCTTGTGCAGCAGATGTACAGGGACACGCGGTACTTCCAGATGTAAATCGATGCGATCCAGCAATGGCCCGGAGAGCTTGGACCGGTATTTCTGAATCTGCTGTGGTGTACACGAGCATGCTTGTTGGTCGCGGGCTGCGAAAAATCCGCAGGGACACGGATTGCATGACCCTATTAGGAGAAAACGAGCAGGAAAAGTAAATACCCGCTTGGCCCTCCCAATCGTCACGACCCCCGCTTCTAGAGGCTGACGCAGCACTTCCAGCACATGCCGTGAAAACTCTGGCATCTCATCTAAAAAGAGGATGCCACCATGAGACAAGCTGCACTCGCCTGGTCGAGGGATTTGTGTTCCTCCCCCTATTAGCGCAGTCGCTGTAATCGTATGGTGCGGAGAACGAAATGGCCGCTCCTCGATAAGTCCGCCTGCCCGCGTCAAATGTCCCGCGATGCTGTAGATTTTCGTCACCTCGTACGATTCATCCATCGTCATTTGCGGCATTATGCCCGGTAAGCACGTCGCGAGTAATGTTTTTCCCGAGCCAGGAGGGCCGACTAAAATCACGTTGTGGAAGCCGGCAGCGGCTATCTCTAACCCGCGCTTTACAAAGTGCTGGCCGTATACATCGGTAAAATCTGCAGTGTTCCCCTGCTTTATTTGATTGTTAGAGTTAATCTGTCTCACCTCGTTATTACGGTCAACGGTAAGTCCGTTGCTCCAATAATGAACAGCCTCCCGCATTGTTACGGCTGGCAAGACAATGATATCGACGAGCTGGGCTTCGGCTGCATTTTGTTCAGGCAGGATTACGTGGGTAAATCCATTCCTTTTTGCCTCAAGTAAAATGGGGAGCACGCCAGTTACGGGACGCAGGGAGCCATCTAGCGCTAATTCACCTAAAATGAGAATTTGTTCTGAGCGAGGGGTGATTTGCTTTGAAGCAAGGAGGATTCCAAAAGCAATCGCGAGGTCAAACCCTGAGCCTTCCTTACGCTGGTCGGCAGGGGCCAGGTTGACAGTGATTCGCTGCATGGGATAGTCAAAGCCTGCATTTCGCAAGGCTGCACGTACGCGGTCTCGGGCTTCTTTTACAGCAGAACCCCCCAGTCCGACCAAATCGAACTGAGGCAGTCCGTTGGCGATATCCGTTTCTACGGTAACCACCATTCCATCTATACCATGTACGGTGCCGGAATAACTGGATGCAAACATGTTCTCTCCCCCTCTTTCTTCTAAGGTAGGAAAAGATAGAGGGGGTGGGCAAGTTTATTGTGGGGGGTTACCTTCTGAATCACTTAGGTTTTGGTAGTACAGTAAATCAGAAGGTTCATTCTTGGTTATGAACAGTAGGCAGTTATTTATAAAATCTGTATTAGATTCATAACTAAACTCTCATCCTTAAAATTTTCTAATGCCTTGCCAATCGAAGTACTTCAGAAATCTTTTTTCTTTCCAAAAAGGGATTTATCCTTTTAAACAAATATCCAATTTGGTGATCTGATAAAGTTATTATTCCATTTTCCAAAGTTTCTAACATGCCTCTAAGCGTATAATCAAGCCTTGCAGCATATATTACACTTTCTTCAATAGTAGTTATATATTCAGTAATACTAGTCAGTATCTGAGTCTTTGAGTTTCCATTTACAATGCTTCTTAAATTACCGGCAATATACTGATATTGGTTAGATCCCATCTGCGATAGGCCAATTAATAAATGTAATGCTTCATATAACCCAACCAACTCGTCTTTAGAATATAAGTCTTCATTCAATAAACACGCATAATATGATTGCAGTTCCGATATTCTCTCCTTTAACTTTTGGTAGTTATCTTTTTTTTCTGACACATTATTAAAATTGTAGATAACAGTATTAAGATCGAAGCTTGCTTTAAAATTATCAAAACTAGGATTTATTCTCCGGATTAAGAAACTTTTCTGACTAGATTTTATATGACTTTTGTAATAAATAAGGTATGGAATAAATTCTTTAGTCAACCAATTATATGCTTCCTCAGGCCCCCACTTCTTTTTAGGCGAGTATTCTTCTAAATTTTTTTCAGTATTTGAGAAAAATATGTCTGTCCAAACTATCCATACCATACCGTAGCCTTTTCTAACTTGGAAGGCGCTTCCTTCTTGTTCTGGAATTAAAAAAGCGTGATATCCTGGTTCATAAAATGAATGATTAGTTTTACTAAATACTTTTATTTGATTACCATTCGAGTCAAAAATATTCCACTCTGAGTTACCACTCTCATAATCAAATTCGCTACAAAACGCCATCATTTCTTCCCATAATTCTACACTAACACCCAAAAGACGTTGTCCATTGTTTACCGCTTCAGAAGGTCTAAAAATTTCAGGTTTTAATTTTTCTTGAATTATCATTAATTGTTTTAGATAATTCTTTGCAAAGTCATCAATTATCTCACATAATTGTTCTACCTCAATAGATTTTAAGGGCAACCTAACATTTCCCAATTGGACAAAATAATTGTCATTATAGCTTTCTAAAAAATTTCTCAAACCATATTTCTTATCTGTATTTATTCCTGAAAAGAGTATAGAAAGTATTTGATCGTGATTTAAACTGATCATACAATCTCTAATTCTCAAGCTTTTAAATAGAATTTGACAGCTACCTGTTTTATTTGGGTATTTTGGTATAAAACCACTTAGGGATACGTTAGGCAAGGTTTTTTTATATCCATACTGTTTTCCAAAATCCCATATTTCATTCTCTTTCTCAAAAGTTGTTTCACCGGTTAACGTATCATATATATCTGCTATATCAATATGATTATTGAGATTCTCTAGTTGCATAGCAATTTTTGTTATATCTACATCGCCTTTGAACTGATTGCGTAAGCTACTAATTCTTTCAATAATCTTTGGTGCCATTTTCATCGTTGCATCTAGCATATTTGATGTAATCGAGTCCGTATACATTAAAGTTCCTTTATCACGATTATTGGTACCTCTGCTTGGCACTAAATTTCGCAAACAATCTTTATGAAAATTATTAGGTAAGTTAAATTTCTCGAAAATGTATCTTAATTCTTCTTCATTCTCTTTCTTAAACAGATCTTGCGGAATTATATGATCTAATTCCATTTCTCTATATTTCAATGGCTCTTTGTCATGAAAACATATTCCCCCATGCTCATAATAAATCGCTGCACGAACATATGAATTGTATCTATCCACTCGACTGTACATTAAATAATACTCCTTACTTTTGCAGGATTATAGAAATCTTTGCTTAATCAAACTCACCTTTAAAATACTTCAAACCACTTCAAGAACAAACTTAAGTACCGGTAGGCTAATCCCTCAGCAAGGTTTCTCAAGATTATCCACACCTTATCCTAATACATGAGAATTGCTTATGCACTTACCCATTCTTCTATAATACAAACCTGAAATTTTCTAAAAAAGTAATCTTTCATCAAAAACGAACACTTCTATTTTAGACCAAGTACTTTTTAGATCTGATAATGATTTTACTTACTAACCGATATATACTTCTTATCCACCTGATCTGCCAACCAAACCATTTCATTCCCGTGATAAAATTTGACTCCCTCATCCCACGCTCTTTTCGCATCTATCTTGAGTATTACCGGTTGCTCGTGTAACAATAAAGAACTTATTCGATTTCTACCCACCCGTATTCATCTAACTCCAGCTCATACTCATGTGGTGCATGACGCAAAGCATATGAAAGTTCCTTGCTCAGTTTTTGATAGTCCATTTTATTGCTCACCTCTTACATCAATATCTGCTCTCCATTCCCCTATCCAAACGTCCCCTTCTCCTACCTTGTAATACTTATCTACACCATAACTCAGCTCCATCATTCCTTCGCTGTACGAGCGCCTAATTAACGCGTCAACCTCATTTGCGGTCATTAAGCCTAAACGAATATCTTCCTCTAATTCAGATAGCCAGTAGGTTGAGGCATCCTTGTGGAGCTTCCATTCAAATCTACCTGTGATTTCTTCCCCCGCAAAAAAATGGCTGGGGAACTTTTTGCTCTGTAAGTCGCGATCGAATAAACTCTCATAGTATTGAATTTGTTCTTTTATGGCTACCACGATTTGAGACTGTGTAAAAGAAGGATGGTAAAGCCATATTTTCAGATAAAATGGTTCATTCAAATCTCGTAATTTTTCATGCCAAGAGCAATAAATTTCTACCATCGCTTTAAAAATGATCCGTGTCAGCCACTGTGGTGGATTCCGTCTCACTAATCGGTACCAAGGATCGATCCAGAGCTTTACGTAGTCTTTGTGATCAACCAACAGGGTATCAAGATCGAGACCGATACACCGCTTCTTCCAATCCTCGACCTCTCGGATTCTCCTTTTCCACCCGCGGACTTTTTTCTTATTTGACTCTGGATTCGCCAACTGTGCACTCACCTTTTCTTCAATGCTTATCTTTTTACATGGGCATACCCCTGTATTAGGCGCGCCCTAGTGGAAGCCTACTTTCACCTATTCCAACTCATTTTCTTCTCTTTAAAACAGTGACCACATCGCGAGAAGCTCCTTGGGATTGACTTGTATCAAAACATGAGATCAGTTCCCAACCTTGCTCGCCCATTTTGTTAAGCATGGCCTCAAACTCATTTGTATCAAGCTTCCCTCCAAAAAACCCTCCTGTTTGGAACTTGATTGTTCTATACTCCCACTTTTCCATTTGAATTCTCCTTTTTATCTGTACTTAAATAGAGGTCTTACACCTTTCTCTGTCTGAATCGCCCAACATAGCCAAACAATAAATCCAAAAACAAAAGAACTACCCCAATATTTATCGCATGATCAGCCAGGTTCAGAATGCCATTCCCCGAAGAGGAGACCAGAAAGTCGGTTACACGCCCAAAGAGGATGCGATCAATGGCATTTCCGATAGCTCCTCCTACGAAAAATCCTAGACTCACTTCCACCAATAACCGCTTTTGTTCTGCCTTTTTTCGATAGTAGAGAACTCCCATGACAAACAAGACCGCCACTACCGCAAACAATCGTGCATAGCCTTGGAATAAGCTAAAGGCCATGCCCGCATTTTCATAATGGGTCAATTGAAATCCCCATAGATCGGTCGTCTTCCCAACAGGAAGGTAGAGGCGAATCATATATTTCGATAGCTGATCTACGAATACAACCAGAGTGGATATGAGATAAAAAATCATATGTTGACCTTCTTTCAAGTAGAGTACATGACTACTTTCCCCACTTTACTCTGGTGCTACGATTTTTGCCATCTCCAAACTCTTTTGCATTACGTACAACATTTAAAAAGAAGCCCACTGAATCAACAACGATTGACCCAGTGAGCTTCAGCCTTCTTTATTTTACGGTAACTTTAATTTTCACTTTTTCCCCTTTGTATTCAGCGGTAATCGTTGCAGTTCCTTTTGCTTTCCCTTTAACAACACCGCGATTTACGGTTGCAACAGACGATTTAGACGTTGTCCAGGTTGCCTTGCTGTTAGAGATGGATTTATTATTGTATGTTAAACCAATGGTCTCTGTATCGCCTTTTTTGATGCTAATGCTCGTATCATCTGCTTCCAGTGAATCAGAGCCAGAGCCATCTGTATCTACATTAACCTCAATTTCTACTTCTCCCCCCTTGTACTTGGCGGTGATGGTCGCAGTGCCTTTTGCCTTGGCTGTAACTTCTCCGCTGCTGCTCACTGTCGCGACGGAAGATTTGGAGGTGCTCCAGGAAGCCTTCGTTCCGGAGAGCGAGCTGCCATCATAGGTCAATTTAATTGTTGCCTTATCGCCCTTATCCAATGACAATTTGGTCTTTGATGCTTCCAACGTGTCAGAAGAGCCAGTCGTATCGACGTTGACTTCGATTTTAACACTTTCCGATTTGTACGAAGCAGTGATCGTAGCGGTACCTTTTGCTTTTGCAGTAATGACGCCATCATCGTCTACAGTTGCAACGGAGGATTTGGACGTTTTCCAGGTTGCTTTTGAGCCTGAGATGCTTCTGCCATCATACTTTAATTTGATAGTTTCTTTTTTCCCTTTTTTAAGATTTACCTTCGTTTCGTCAGCTTCCAGCATTTTGGAATTTTTCTCTTCAACCTTTACTTCAATTTCTACTTTTTCGTCTTTGTACTCGGCCTTGATTGTCGCCGTTCCTTCGCCTTTAGCAGTAATTACTCCATCCGTTACCGTAGCCACTGCAGCTTTCGAGGTATTCCATGTAGCTTTTGATCCTGCAAGTTTTGATCCATCATAGAATAAGGTTACCGTTTCTTTCTCGCCTTTTCTCATCGAGATTTCCGAATCGACTACTGCTAGCTTTTTGGAATCTTTGTCATCAACTTTTACTTCAATTTCAACCTCGTAACCTTTGTACTCTGCCGTGATTGTCGCCGTTCCTTTGCCTTTGGCAGTAATCACTCCATCCGTTACCGTAGCCACTGCAGCTTTCGACGTATTCCATGTAGCTTTTGATCCTGCAAGTTTTGATCCATCATAGAATAAGGTTACCGTTTCTTTCTCGCCTTTTCTCATCGAGATTTCCGAATCGACTACTGCTAGCTTTTGGGAATCTTTGTCATCAACTTTTACTTCAATTTCAACCTCGTAACCTTTGTACTCTGCCGTGATTGTCGCCGTTCCTTTGCCTTTGGCAGTGATCACTCCATCATTTACAGTAGCCACTGCAGCTTTTGACGTATTCCATATAGCTTTCGATCCTGTAAGTTTTGATCCGTCATAGAATAAGGTTATCGTTTCTTTCTCGCCTTTTTTCATGGAAATTTCCGTATCGACTACGTCTAACTTTCCTGACGCGTTGCTGTCTACGTTCACTGTAACTCTCACCGTTTGCCCATTGTATCTAGCCGTAATGACTGCAGTACCCGCAGATTTGCCAGTAACTACACCATTTTTGACGGTAGCCACATCGGTATTTGAAGTAGTCCATGTTGCACTGGTCCCTGAAATACTTTTGTTGTTGTATTTCAACGTAATTGTTTTTTCATTTCCTTTTTTCAGAGAAATAGTACTGCTATTTGCCTCGAGAATATCCACTTTTGTAACGTTGAGCAGAATATAGACCTCTTCATCGTTATAGGAAGCAGTAATGATGACTGTTCCCGATCTTTTACCTAAGATTCCTCCATTTTTAACAGCGGCAATGGAGGAATTTGTTACGCTCCAATCTACCTTTGCATTATCGAGTGTCCGGCCGTTATAAGTAAGCTCGATTGTATATGTATCTCCAGGTGAGACAGTTATCACAGGTTTATCAGCTTGAAGTTTCTCTGAATAAGCCTTTGCTACAGCACTGTAAGTAGTTGCTGAATTCACTGTCTGTGCTGAAGCCATGCCTGTAAGAGAAAACTGTACGGAGCAAATAGTCGCAATTGCAATGGCGACATTTTTCATCATTTTGTTTTTCGTCTGTTTCATATTTACCTCCAAGTGGATTCCTATACTTTATTTGACGAATGAACTGGAAAAATGTCACATGAAAAAGACGCTTTTTTTGAAAAACATTTGTTTTTTTATTTATCAAATGTTTTCTAGATATTTGATCTGATAAAAAAAAAGCCTTCCAGCAACCATGCTGGAGGGCAAATGTTGATGCTTGGAGGAGTTTCATCGCGTCGAGTACAGTACATCATACGCCGGGTGCAAGGCGGTTGCTGTAGACATATCCCCAATAAACAGATGGTCTAGAGCCCTTTTTTAGGAAAGGCGTTATTTTTTCAGCTTACGCAATTGACGGACTAAAATGCCTGCTCGATGTGCTGGATTTGCAGCTGTTCTTTCAAAGCGCCCTGATTGGAACATTCAATTGCGATCACATCAAATCGAAAGGATGGAACATACCCCGTCGTCGTTTGCAAATACTCCATGGCGAGCTCACGCAGCTTTTGTCTTTTTCTCCATGTAATTGACTCGGCCGCGGTGCCAAAAGTGTGACTGCTTCTTGTCCGAACTTCTACGAACACCAGCGAAGTCCCGTCCATTGCGATTATATCAATCTCCCCACGTTTCGTGCGAGCATTGCGTTCGACTATGCGATACCCCTTTTGCTCCAGAAATGCCTCAGCCATCTCTTCTCCCTTTTGCCCAAGAATCCGGCGGCGATCCTTCATCACCGGTCACCCCCTACTTTGTCCAAGCGATAGACGAAAGCAAGAATTTCGGCGACCACCTGATACAGCTCAGGAGGAATTTGCTGATTTAAGTCCAATTTCCCAAGGACTTCCACGAGCGACGGATCTTCCTGGACCGGAATATGATGTTCCTTTGCTGTCTTGAGAATGTTTTCGGCGACGTAGCCTTTCCCCTTAGCCACAACTTTAGGAGCATCCATAGTCCCTGCTTGATATTTGAGGGCCACTGCCTGTATTCGTTTATTCTCTGGAGTAAAGGATTGACTCATACGCGCAGATCCACTCCTTTGTAATCCGAGAGAGCGGCACGCTTTGCTCCCGCTTGGCCTGACATCCGACTACGCTCATCAGGAACGGGCTGAATGCGCATTGCTGACAGGTGGTAACCGACTTCCTGAAGCTGTACAGAAAAACTGTCCTTCATCCCTGACACTAGCGATTCCACCCACTTGGTATCATTGAAGATCTGGAGATTGACAATGCGATTTACGATACTTACGTCAATCATCGTCGTCCCCATCGATTGCAGCTCCAAATGGAAAAACAAGCGGCAGTTCTCCGCGTCCACCTGCCCACCATCTTTTTTCTTGGATTCGATCTGTACAAAGGCTGTATCCTCACCCTGTTCAGAGCGTATCGGGATCTGCAGAACGATCTGGGACAATGCCTGACTGGGAGGTTGAAGCATCATGAGCTGCTGGCCCGTGACTTGCTGCAGCATCTGATCTGCCGCCTCTCGCAGTGCAGTCGGGACAGTTTGAGGTGGGGCTTGGGTGATTTGCAGGAGCAATGATTTGACGGATTCCATTTGTTTATGAACACCTGCATCAAGCGAGCCACCGGACAGGGTCTGTCCCATGATGTTGCGTTCATGCCCAACTCCCAGCTGACGAAACAGTTCCGCAATTGGATTAGAGGGCGCTGACGCGGAAGCCGTCGTTTGAACATTTGCTGGAGCGGATGAATTTGCTTTCACAGGGACGTCAACGATTGATTTTTCTGACTCTCCCCTCGTCAATGAAACACCCCGCTGTGGCTGCGGTTGCCCGCCATTTGGAATGACGATGATGGACTGACTCGCCCCCTCCTGTACAACCATTCCCCTACTGTTCATGATTTGTCCACTTGCGGTACCTACGCTCTGATTTCCAATTCCAGTACTCGGCTGGCTCCCATTACTTTGTGCCACTTCCTTTTGCACAACGGCTCCATCTGCTGTCGTTTTTAGCAGGCTGATCTGTTCACCAGCCAACATCTGTTTCGCAGAGGAATCCGTACCCTTCGCTTGGGTCATTGCGGCGGGAGCTTGTTGTAGACTTCCTGTACCAGTCGTTGTTGCTATCTGTCCAGCAGAAGGACTGGCAGCCGGCTTATTCGAACCAGCTTGGAGCGACGCATCTGCCTCTGCTAACGTACCTTCCCCAGCAACTGTCATCGGTAGAGCAGCCAGCTTTTCCTTCAATTGACCTACTACCTGACGCAGATCCAGATGGGACGAATTAGTCTGGTCTTGGCGGGCAGCTTGTCCCATCGGCATGGGTGCTGCTGTGTCCGCTTCTAAAAAAAGCGAGGCTTGTTGTTGAAATTGCTGCATCACTTGGCCGATTGGTTTTGCAGACAAAAAAGCTTTGAGCCCTGAAATGGTATCGTGAGTCAGGGGGAGATTTCGTTTCGCTGCCAGCATGAATGCCTCAATCGTAGCATCATCCATTCCCTGTCGCTGCGCTACCGCAGAAAACGCTTGTACCGTTTCCTTGTTCACTGGCAAATTAGCATGCAGCAGAGCAGAAACAATGGCTCTACTCTCTTTGCTCTCCGGAAGCCCCAGAGAACGCATCAAGCCCTCCAGCGTCGCCTCTTTCCCGGCCCCTGTAGATGCAGTTTCCAAAACCTTCAAGGTAACGACGTCTGCAGTTGGTTGCACTTGCAGCCACGCTTTTTGCCCCGGCTCCAGGTTTGCTTCCATTTTAGCCTGGACCTGCATCCCGCCGATTTGCACCAGCGCCATGTTGTCCGGATATTGCTTGATGACTGTGCCTTTAAACACCTGGCCAGGGGTGAGTTCCACCGGCTTTGGAGTCGAAATGGGTGATCGCTGCACTACTGATTGTATCAATTGCGAGGGGGAAAACATGGGAAACCTCCTCCTTCACGTTGAGAGTATACCGCAGGAATTAAGCCTGTTCTTTTACACCGGTAAAAGTCATGCGATGAATCGGCGTTGGTCCGAAGCGAGCGATGGCAGCCAGATGCTCAGCCGTACCGTAGCCTGCATGCTTTTCAAATCCATACTCTGGATACTCATTCGCGTATTCTGCCATCATCCGGTCCCGCGTTACCTTGGCGACAATGGAGGCTGCAGCAATCGATATACTTTTTGCATCACCGCCAATAATCGGAACCTGCTCACAAATAAGACCGTCGATTTGGACGGCGTCAATCAGACATGCATCTGGAACGAAGCCTGCATTGTCAATAGCACACTTCATCGCCTCTTTGGTTGCCTGCAGGATATTGATTGCGTCAATTCTCGCAGCATCGACGATTCCTATTCCTACCGCTTGTGCATCCCGCATGATTACCTCATAAAAAGCTTCCCGTGTAGCAACCGGAACTTTTTTGGAATCATTTAATCCGGGTAAGTAAAAATCTTCTGGAAGGCATACGGCACATGCCACAACAGGCCCAGCCAATGGGCCTCTGCCTACTTCATCCACTCCAAACAGGTGAACGTGACCTCTGGCACGGAGCGTTCGTTCAAAGTGCGTCATTTCCGTCCACATCGCGGCAAGCTTTTCCTGTCGAGCAATAGCCGCCTCCATCTGGCGAGCCAAAGCTTGGACACCTGCCCGCTGATCCTCTTTTAACGATTGTAAAAAATCTTTGGGTACTTCGTCCATTTTTTCGATCGCCATCCGTATTTCTTTTATCGACAGTTCGGACAAATTCATTGACTCATTTCTCCTTCAGTTATGTATCGAAACTTTTTCAATCCTGGCTCAAGGACAGCGGCAGTCAATCAAAAAAAAACCGCCTACCGGATTGTCGATAGACAGGTTTTTTACGGGCTCACTGCACTCATTCAGGGAAGGATACAGGTTTTCCGATCGGCTCTTCCATTTCCCAGTCAATCGGTCGCTCTAATGATACCGTCCCCAGCTTGCCAGAGCGCAGTTCACGTAGGAAGATTTCGGCCGCCTTATCATAATCAATATTTCCGCCTGAAATGAGGCATCCTCGCTTCTTGCCGATCTCCTCGAGCATCGTGATTCGATCCTCGGGCAGTTCTTTCATCTTGAATCGTTCCAGCAAGCGTTCCGGATAATAATGCATCATGTAACTGATGACGAACAGAGCAACCTCAGAGAAGTCGATCAGTTCATCTTTAATCGCCCCGCTGGCCGCGAGTCTGAGGCCTACCATTTGGTCTTCGAATTTGGGCCACAAAATTCCCGGGGTGTCCAAAAGCTCCAGTGTATCGCCCATCTTCACCCATTGCTGCGCTTTGGTTACGGCAGGACGGTCACCAGTCTGTGCTACAGCGCGCTTGGACAGCCGGTTAATCAATGAGGACTTGCCCACATTTGGAATACCGAGAATCATGATGCGAATCGCCCGTCCTTGCATCCCTCGCTCGGTTCGTTTCGCCAACATCTCAGCCGCTTGCTCTTTGCACAGCTCAGGAAGCTTGTTCACACCTTTACCGCTTAATGCATCAATCGGCAATGTGCGAATGCCCAGCTTGCGGAAATACGCAATCCATTCGTCAGTCGCTTTTTCATCAGCCAAGTCGGCTTTGTTTAGTAAAATTAATCGGGGTTTATCGCTGACAATCTCATCAATCATCGGATTTCGGCTGGACAACGGAAGACGTGCATCCAAAAGCTCGATGACCACGTCAATCAGTTTCAGCTTTTCCGTTACTTGTCGGCGTGCCTTTGCCATATGGCCAGGAAACCATTGGATCGCCATGATGTCTCACCTACCTTGGAGCTATGCTAGTAAACTTATCGAGTCATACGGATATCTCCGATCGGCCAGAATGTAAATTCCGCCCGCCCAACAACGGTACTTGTAGCAACAGGCCCTATTGCCCGGCTGTCGTGACTGTTGAGTCGATTATCTCCCATAACAAAAATGTGTCCGGCTGGTATTTGAACCGGCGGGAAATCATTGGTGAAAAATGGCTCACCCTGTAATTTCGCTTGTTCTTTATGTTGTGCAAGATAAGGCTCTTCTACCAATTTTCCGTTTACCAGAAGCTGATCGTTCTTTACCTCGACCGTATCTCCAGCAACCGCAATTACTCGTTTAATATAATCGCGTGTCTGCTCGGCGTGGAACACAATGATATCTCCTGGCTGCGGGTCTTGCAAATAGTAAATAGCCTTATTCACGACTAATTTTTCACTGTTATGTAAAGTGGTTTCCATTGATTCGCCCTCTACAATAAAGGGAGCGAACAGGAACGTACGGATCAGAAACGCTAGTACAATCGCTATTCCGAGCGCCTTTAACCATTCCCATAGCTCGTTCTTCTTGGCGCGGCTGGAGGTAACTTCTTCGCTCATGTTTTAAGATCCTCCTATGCAAGCTCGTCCATTCTGAAAAAATCCACTAACGATGCCAGCTCAGGGAGGCGTGACACAAGTTTAGTGGGAGAATTTTAGCGAATAGTAGAAAACGTGGCTACGTCAACCATGTGAGCGTAGCCTTAGCTGCAAGCAAAATGGAAAAAAGAGGCCTGGCTAGCAGACCAGTCCCCTTTCTCATGCGTTATGAAACGCTTATCGACGAATTTCTTTAATACGAGCTGCTTTACCTACGCGATCGCGCAGATAGTACAGTTTCGCACGACGTACTTTACCATGACGCACGATTTCGATCTTGTCGATCTTAGGCGTGTGCACTGGGAATGTACGCTCAACACCTACTCCGTAAGAAATCTTACGAGCAGTGAAAGTTTCGCTGACACCTGTACCACGACGGCGGATTACTACGCCTTCGAACAGCTGAATACGCTCACGCTGACCCTCGATAACCTTAACGTGTACACGAACGGTGTCACCAGGTCGGAACGCAGGAATGTCCTGTTTCAATTGCTCTTTTTCCAATTCACGGATTACTTGGTTCATTTGAATTCCCTCCTTCCGATCAGACGTTCTTACTCGTCTATCCAATAGGCTCAGTCATAACTGAGTTACGAGTAGCGGACCGCCTTAGTCAGCGGGCAAAATTGCCACAAGAGATATATTAACACAGTGGGCGAAAAACCACAAGGAGGTTCTACGATTTGTCCTCCCATTTTTTCTCTTGCTCCAGTTCGGCCAGCAGCTTTTTCATTTCAGTGGTCAGCTCCAGCTTATCCAGCAGATCTGGTCTGCGTTCACTCGTTCTCCTCAGTGATTCTTTGAGACGCCAGGTTTCAATATTGGCATGGTGTCCAGACAGCAACACATCTGGTACTTTCCAACCACGATATTCGGCTGGTCTGGTGTAATGCGGGTATTCGAGCAGCCCAGTAGAAAATGAGTCTTCTACTGCAGATGTCTGGTTTCCCAATGCTCCCGGCTGCAGACGAACGACACTGTCAATGACAACCATGGCAGCCAGCTCGCCGCCAGTCAGTACGTAATCGCCAATGGAAATCTCATCGGTAACCAGATGCTCACGAATGCGCTCATCGTACCCCTCATAGTGTCCGCAAATAAAGACCAGGTGTTCCTCCTTAGCTAACTCTTCTGCGAGCTTTTGATGATACGGGACGCCCTGTGGACACATGAGGATGACACGAGGTTTTTTGTCTTTGTCGGTAGCCATAGATTCTACAGCCCTAAACAATGGCTCTGGCTTTAACACCATTCCACCGCCGCCACCGTACGGCGTATCATCTACTGTTCCGTGTTTGCTTTCTGAGAAATCGCGAAAATTATGGACGTGAAAGTCCGCAATCTCCTTTTCGCTCGCTTTTCCCAAGATACTACTAGACAGAACTGGGGTAACCATCTCTGGAAACAATGTAAGAATATCAATCCGCATCTGACACTCTCCTCCCTACAGCAATCCTTCCATCAGATGACAGATGACTCGCTTGTTCGCGATATCTACTTTCTTGATGCAATCATCGATGTAGGGGAGCAGGATTTCGCCGCGTTTTCCTTTCACTACCCAGACATCGTTAGCACCGGGCTGTATGACATCCACAATCTTGCCCAGCTCTTCCCCTTCGTCTGTCACGACATCGCATCCGACGAGCTGATGGATGTAAAACTCATCCTCTTCAAGCTCCATGAGCGCATCCTCGGGGATTTTCAGCTCTCCACCCTTGTACTTCTCGATATCATTAATATTGCTGTATCCATGAAAGCTCAAAACCTCAAAGCCCTTATGAGAACGGCGTGTTGCGATTTTCAGTTTTAATGGCTCCGATAGCGACGGATGAAACAAAAACAGCTCATTCCCTTTGCGAAAACGTTGATCGGGGAAATCCGTCGTAGGCGTAACCCTTACTTCTCCGCGCAGCCCGTGGGTATTTACGAGCCTGCCTACACCAAAATAGTTTTTCTGATCCAAGGAACATGCCTCCTTTTTACGTACCAGCCAGCGAGCTCAAGTTTTTTGACGTATCTCATGAACACGGCCATCTTTTAACATGATTTCCGTTCCTGCCATCTTTTCATCCCAAATATCGCCTACTTGAATCGTCACGGGGCTTTGGATAGTCTGATAATCCAACTCGCTGCCCACAGGCAGGTTTTCCACCTGATCGAGCTGCAGCGTTAGATTCTCTATTTTTTCTTTGCGCAAACGTTCTTCCCGAGCGATTTTCTCTTGCGCTAGTGCATATGTATCCGCAGACTTTTTTCTCGCATCAGCCAGTATTTTTTTGGCTTGAAACTGCCACTGCTCCCATTCCTCATTGCGCTGTTGCAGTTGGTTTCTGTACTGAGCTACGAGCACGGCACGAGACGCTTCCGTCATGATGATCTTGACCTGTACCGAACGAAAAATCGTGAGCATTATCAAGCACTCCTTTACGCGCAAGAGTTATCCCAAACGCGCAAAAATACGTAGAAAAAAGACTGGGAAAGCTCCCAGCCTTTTCTCAAACAATCTCAACCGTGACACGCTTGTCCGTTTCCACGGAAGCCGCCATCACGACCGTGCGCAGTGCCTTGGCAATCCGTCCTTGCTTGCCGATGATCTTCCCCATATCATCAGGGTGAACCGACAACTCAAAGACGAGAGTGCGCTCTTTATCCACTGCGTTAACACGAACCTCATTCGGATGATCGACGAGAGCTTTAGCGATCGTTTCGACCAGCGCTTTCATCATCAGACCCCCAGATGATCGACTTATTTGCCGTATTTGGTTTCGTGTACTTTTGCCATTACGCCTTCTTTGGAGAGAAGGTTACGAACGGTATCAGTCGGAGCTGCACCATTCAGGATCCATTGTACCGCTTTTTCGGTATCAATTTTCACCACTGCCGGTTGTGCAACCGGATTGTAGTAACCGATTTCTTCAATGAAACGGCCATCGCGAGGGGAACGAGAGTCAGCTACTACTACACGGTAGAAAGGAGCTTTCTTGGAACCCATACGCTTCAGACGGATTTTAACTGCCATGTTGTGTCACCTCCTGTATGGATCAACGCAAGTTACACTAGCGTTGGTGCTACTATATCTGAACCATCGCATCCACTGACAAGTCAGCGTCGCGAAGAGATCATGCCTTTTTACTTGAACGGTGGTTTAAAGTTAAAGGGAAAGTTCATGCCGCCTTGGTTGTTTCCTCCGCCTTTACCCATGAATGGTAGACCAGCGAAGCCCTTTTTCTTCGACTTCTTGACCATTTTGTCAGCAGCGCCAGAGAATTGCTTCATCATTTTCTTCATTTCCTCGAATTGCTTGAGGAAACGATTCACTTCCTGAATGCTTGTTCCGCTACCGCTTGCAATACGCTTGCGTCGGTTGGCGTTGAGAAGATCAGGATTGGCGCGCTCCGCTTTGGTCATGGATTTGGCGATCGCTTCCACTCGGGCAATCTGCTTCTCGTCCACGTTCATTTTGCCCTTCATCTTGTTCATTCCTGGCAACATCCCGAGAATGTCTTCGAAGGGACCTAGATTGCGAAGCTGCTGCATGGAATCCAAGAACATGTCAAAGGAAAACTCACCTTGACGCATTTGGCGTTCCATATCGCGTGCTTTGTCTTCATCGACGGATGCCTGAGCTTTTTCAATCAGGCTGAGCACGTCACCCATACCGAGGATACGGGAGGCCATGCGATCCGGATGAAACGGTTCAAGCGCATCCAGTTTTTCACCCATCGCCGCGAATTTGATCGGCTTGCCAGTGACAGCTTTTACGGAAAGTGCCGCACCGCCCCTGGTATCGCCATCGAGCTTGGTGAGAACCACACCAGTCAATTCGAGCTGGCTGTTAAAGCTCTCTGCCACATTGACGGCATCTTGACCAGTCATCGCATCCACAACCAAGAGAATCTCATCAGGCTTGGTTACGTCGCGAATCTGTTTCAACTCGTCCATCAGTGCCTCGTCAATGTGCAGGCGACCTGCCGTATCGATGATGACTACGTCGAGATGATTCGTTTTCGCGTGGTCGATTGCCTGCCGAGCGATATCGACTGGACTGACTTGATCACCGAGAGTGAAGACGGGAACATTCAGCTGATCCCCTAAAACTTGAAGCTGTTTAATCGCAGCAGGACGATAGATGTCCCCCGCTACCAAAAGCGGCTTCTTGTTTTGCTTTTGCAAATGCTTGGCCAGCTTACCGGTCGTAGTCGTTTTACCTGCACCTTGCAGACCTGCCATCATAATGACGGTCGGCGGTCGGTTCGCCATCGTAAGCCCGGCCACGCTGCCACCCATCAGGGCGACAAGCTCCTCATTTACGATCTTGATCACCATTTGACCAGGTGTCAGGCTTTTCATGACTTCCTGACCGACAGCGCGCTCCTTGACACGAGCTACGAAGTCTTTTACTACTTTAAAGTTAACGTCTGCTTCCAACAGGGCCAGGCGTACTTCACGCATCGCTTCATTGACGATGGTTTCGTCAATCTTTCCTCTGCCGCGCAGTTTGTCAAATGCGTTCTGCAGCCGATTGGCTAAGCTCTCAAACGCCATACGAGCCCTCCTAATCCATCTCTGACAGTTGGTGGAGCAAAGTGTTCAGCTCGTCTCTCGTCCCGCCTTCCGCAAGCCCTTCTACAAGCTCGGTCATTCGGTTCAGTACAGCCATCCGATTCTCATGACGCTCTGCGAGACGAAGCTTCTGATCGTACTCAAACAGCTGCTTCTCTGCCCGCTTGATATGGTCATAAACAGCTTGGCGACTTACCTCGTGCATCTCGGCAATTTCTCCGAGCGATAAATCATCCAGGTAATAAAGCTCCAGATATTCTCGCTGCTTGCCCTTGAGTAGCGGCGCGTAAAAGTCAAACAAGAGATTGACTTGATTGGTCTTTTCTAACATGAAACCAATCCTTTGCTATGAGGTACTCGATTCAAATCTGTAAAGACTTTTTCTTTACAGCACGTAGATTATAGTACCTAATTCCACACCTAGTGTCAAGGTTTTTTATTGACATCATTTTTTTATTTTGGTTCTACTTGATTTTATCCGTTTTCTTGGGCTTTCGTCTCTTCATTTTGAATCAATCCAGCAAACAATGCATGTACAAATTGCTCAGGATCAAATTGCTGCAAGTCATCCATTCGCTCGCCAAGCCCTACATATTTTACTGGGATATTCAGCTCATTACGAATGGCGATGACGATACCGCCCTTCGCCGTGCCATCCAGCTTGGTCAGCACAAGACCGCTTACGCCTGCCGATTGACCAAAAGTCTTTGCCTGGGACAGCGCGTTTTGTCCGGTTGTAGCATCTAACACCAGGAGAACTTCGTGCGGAGCGCCAGGCAGTTCTCTTTGCAGAACGCGATGGACCTTGGCCAGCTCCTCCATGAGGTTCACTTTGTTTTGCAAGCGGCCCGCTGTATCGCACAACAACACGTCAACCTGACGAGATTTGGCAGCCTGGACCGCGTCGTAAATGACAGCTGCCGGATCAGAGCCCTGCTGCTGCTTGATCACGTCTACGCCGACACGCTCACCCCAAACTTCCAGCTGCTCAATCGCGGCGGCACGGAATGTATCTCCTGCTGCGAGCAGAACTTTTTTCCCTTGCTGCTTGAACATATGCGCCATTTTTCCGATCGTGGTCGTCTTTCCTACCCCATTGACCCCTACGAACAAAATAACATTTACACGACCGTCTTGTACATTTAGCTCGGTATCCGCCGCCTCGTCGTTCTTCAATAAAGCAACCAGTTTTTCAGAGAGAATCGGCTGAAGATCAATCGCATCTTCGATTTTTTGCTTGCGCACTTCTGTGCGAAGGTCGTCAATCAGCTCCATCACCGTATTGACTCCGACATCAGAAGTAATCAAGATTTCTTCTAATTCATCAAAGAAGTCATCATCAATTTTTTTATAGCGACGAACCAAATCCTCTACTTTTTCGACTAAAAGGTCTCTCGTCTTGGCTAGTCCGTCGGTAAATTTTTTTGTAACATCTTCTGATTTTTGTACGATCGCGTCACGCAGGCGCTTGAAAAAACTCATGTCCATCTTCCTTTGCAGGTAATGTCGGTTGAAAAAGAGAATGACTACGATGCTGATTCAATAAATTTGTCGCTATCCTCCAGCTTCACAGAAACTAGCTTGGAGACACCGCCCTCTTGCATCGTAATCCCGTATAACACGTCAGCGGACTCCATTGTTCCTTTGCGATGAGTTACGCAAATAAACTGTGTTTGGCTGCTAAAATGGTGCATGTACTCGGCAAAGCGGTTGACGTTGGCCTCATCCAGAGCCGCTTCCACCTCATCCAGCACACAGAAAGGAACAGGCTTGACGCGCAGAATGGCAAATAACAGGGCCATTGCCGTCAAGGCTCGCTCACCGCCTGAGAGCAGCGCCAGATTTTGCAGTTTTTTACCCGGAGGCTGAGCCACAATATCAATCCCGGTCTCCAGCAGATTATCCGGATTGGACAATACGAGATCCGCACGTCCTCCTCCAAACAATTGGACAAACACATCGCGGAACTGCAGGGAAATCGCATCAAATGTCTCTTTGAAGCGCCTAGACATTTCCACGTCCATTTCTTGAATGACCTGGTACAGCATGTCTTTCGCTTCGTTCAAATCGTCTTCCTGCGAGCTTAGGAACTGCTGACGCTCTGACAGTCGCTCATATTCTTCGATGGCTCCCAGATTCACGGTACCCAAGGAACCAATCTGCTTTTTGAGACGGTTGACGATTTGCATTTCGTCTGCAATTTCCCCACGAGCAGGGTACTTTTGTTTAGCCAGATCGTAGCTCATTTCGTATTCTTCGGAGAGTTTGTGGAGCAGATGATCCAGTTCTACCTCATTGCGGTTTACCTTCACTTCTTCCTGGTGCAGCTTCTCCTCAAGCGATTTGACCTCGCGACGAATTTCCTTTACTTGCTGTTCCAGTTGTTCCTGTTTGTAGAAAAGAGTAGCTCGTTCATTGCGACGCTCAGAAATCAAGCCGGCCACCCGGTCTTTGTCCTGACGTAATTCTGCAATTCGCGAGTCCAGGTGAGCTCCCGATGATTCGTTTGTACGTTCCAGTTCGTCAAACGATGCTAAATTCTCGTTTTGCTCTTCCCATTCCCGCTGCAACAAACCTTTTTGCTCGCCCAATCGCTCCGTCTGTTCCAGGCGGGATTGATATTCTTGCTTGACCTGTGCGTTCAACACCTTGAGACTCGTGATTTTTTCATTCATCTCTTCTTTGGATTCGAGCTGTTCTTGACGCTTGGCTTCCGCGGCTGCAACCTGGGCAGAGAGTTCCTTTTCCTCTTGGTCCATGGTAGCTAAAGAGGCTTGGAGCTCCTCTTGCCTGCGAAGAGCTTCTTCCATTTCCCGCCTGTAGCCAGCGATATCTTGTTCGACCAGCTTCGTACGCTCGCCGAGTGAACGACCTTCTGCTTCGGTTTGTTGCAAAAGCCCTTTTACTTCCTGTTCTTTCAAACGCAAGGTCTCGCCTTCCGACCGCAGCGCTTCCTGCTCTTGTTCCATTTGGTCAAGCTCTTTGGCTAGCTGTTCGATACGGGTAGTATGTCCAGAAATTTCCTGATCGATATCCCCCATCTGCGCTTCCAGTTCTTCTGCTTGGCGATTTCGCCCCAACAGGTTGGTGCTATTTTTTTTGAGCGCGCCCCCTGTCATCGAACCGCCTGCATTCACGATGTCCCCTTCGAGAGTGACGACGCGATACCGATAACTGAGTGTACGGGCGACCTTGTTGGCTTGCTCCAGCGTCTCCGTTACGATCACGTTACCGAGCAGCGCTTCCAGGATCGGGCGATAAGTAGCGTCAAATGACACCAGCTCGCTCGCGATACCGATGACGCCTGTTTCCTTAGTCAGTTGTCGTTTATCATCTGCAGCTAAATTACGCGCCCGTATGACATCAAGTGGCAAAAATGTAGCACGCCCCGCATTGTGTTGTTTCAAGTACGTGATGGCAGAGCGTCCTGCCGCTTCGTTTTCCACAACGACATTTTGCAGAGCACCACCGAGTGCTACCTCCAAGGCAGTCTCATATTGCTTGGGAACAACGACCAGTTCGGCTACTGCACCGTGAATCCCTTTAAATCCGCGCTCCCGAGCCTTGAGGATTTCCTTTACCCCCTGCTGAAACCCGGCAAACTCGGACTGCATTTCTTTTAACAGATCGAAACGGGACTTTGCAGCTTCCCTTTTTTGCTCGTATTGACGAAGCTCCCGGCGTGCGCTCTCCATCCGAGCCTGTCCATCGCGCAGACCATCCATTAGCTGTTTGTAGCGTGTTACGGTCTCCACGATCTTTCGTTCAATGCCCTCTAGCTGCTCTTTTAAGGTAGACAGCTTTTCATGACGCCGCTGCTCCTCCAGATCCAGTTGTTCTTTTCCCGACATCTGACGGTCCAATCTGGCCTGACTCGTCTGGACAAGCTGCTGCTGGTGACGAATCTCGTTGCGTTGATTGGCCATCTCGTTCAGCTTTTCGAAATAATCGCCTTTCAGTCTCTCAACATCATCAGTCAGTGACTGTACCATGGAAAAGAATTGGCCTTCCGCTTCTTGCAACGCTTCATGCGCCTCAGTCATCCTCCGTTTGGCTTCTTGCGCTCGCTCCTGTTCTTCCGTCAGCTCTGACTCCAAAAGGTGCTGCTTTTCCGTAATTCGATGCATCTGCTCCATCGTCTGCTGACGGTTTGCATGCAGATTTCGCATGCGTTCCCGCAAAACTTCCCGTTGCCCCTCTACTTTTTCAGTTTCTTCACTGACTGTGAGCAGGACGTGCTGTAGTTCTTCGATTGACTGGTCGATTTGGGTGACATGAAAACGCGCTTGCTCCAGATCTGCTTCTTGCTTGGTTGCTTCCGACGACTGCCCGACAAGGAGCTCCCGGAGCTCCACCACGCGTTTAGAAGCATCCTCCCATTTGGTGTGTGCGGCTTCTATTTGCTGAACATAGAGGGCAACCTCATGCTCAACCAGCTTCCGATGCAGCTCCTTGTACGTCCTCGCTGTTTCTGCTTGCTCCTGCAAGGGACCGATTTGTTCGCTTATTTCACTTACGATATCGTGGATTCGGACCAGATTTTGTTCCGTATCATCGAGCTTCTTTTCCGCCTCACGCTTGCGGGTCTTGTATTTCACAATTCCAGCAGCCTCTTCAAAAATGCCTCGACGATCTTCCGATTTGGTGCTGAGGATCTCCTCAATTTTCCCTTGGCCAATAATGGAATACGCTTCTTTTCCCAAGCCCGTATCCATAAACAGCTCCATAATATCTTTTAAACGGCATGATCTGTTGTTTATGTAATACTCACTATCCCCAGAGCGATAGACTCGGCGTGTCACGGAGACTTCCGAATATTCCATGTCGAGGGAGCGATCCGTATTGTCCAATGTTAGCGTTACTTCAGCAAAGTTCACCGGCTTGCGTGTATCGCTGCCAGCAAAAATTATATCTTCCATCTTCGCCCCACGAAGCGATTTGGCACTCTGTTCACCCAGTACCCAGCGGATCGAATCGGAGACGTTGCTTTTTCCGCTCCCGTTCGGACCTACAACCGCTGTTACCCCCGGCACAAATTCCAACTCCGTCCGGTCGGCAAAGGACTTGAATCCTGCCAGTTCCAGGCGTTTCAAATACATACTGACGGTCCTCCTTAAGAACGCATCCTCACCACATAACAATAGAAGTGACGGTGAAAGTCTCATCATCCATTGGTGTCATCTGGATCGAATGTTACCCGAAAAGAAGCCCCTGCATCGAACAGGAGCTACTCCACTACGAGCATACTTGATCATATCGAAATAAGTGTATCATAGAAGGCTTCGTCACGCAGTAATTTCCCTATGTTTACAGCCAAAAATGGCGAAAGCCGCACCATCTTTTCACAGATGATGCAGCCTCCCTTGTTCGTTCTATCATTTATCGCCCAGAATCACTAGCGCACGCGCAGCGGCTTGCTGTTCCGCTTCTTTTTTGGAGCGGCCAGAGCCGATGCCAAGCGAACGGTTATTTAAAAGAACTTCGGACACGAATTCTCGATTATGAGCCGGTCCTTTTTCTTCGACGATTCGATACTGGATGTCTCCCAGATTGTCCTGTTGAACAAATTCCTGCAACTGGCTCTTGAAGTCGGTTACCTGGGCAAACTCTCCCTTATCTACCCTGGGATAGACGTATTTTTCCATAAAGGAGAAAACAGCGTCTACTCCCTGATCTAAATAGAGTGCACCTACAAATGCTTCAAAAACGTCCGCTAGCAAGGCTGGTCGCTGTCGGCCACCCGTCAGCTCTTCCCCTTTTCCCAGCAAAACGAGATCGCCAAAATTCAGCAGTTCGGCAAATTTAACCAGAGACGGTTCGCAGACGATGGCCGCTCGCAGTTTTGTCATTTCCCCTTCACTCATTTTGGGAAATGTCTTATACAGAAACTGTGATACAGTCAACTCCAAAACGGCATCACCTAAAAACTCCAGCCGCTCATTGTCAGATATCCGTTTGCCTCGTTGCTCGTTCACGTAGGAAGAATGGGTGAATGCTTGCCGCAAAACGCTTTCATCATGAAAGCGTACTCCGATTTTTTCTTGCAGCTGTGCAAAACTCATCACCCTCACCACCGTTCCAGGAGACTGCCTACTTTTCCTCACAGTAGGACTCATTTATGCTTCGTAACGCTTAAGGACAACCGTTGCATTATGACCGCCGAATCCAAATGTATTGGAAACAGCTACATTGACGGTCGCCCGACGCGCATGGTTGGGAACATAATCAAGATCGCATTCTGGATCAGGATTTTCCAGGTTGATGGTAGGCGGCAGGATTTGATCACGCAGTGCGTATGCAGAGGCGATCGCCTCAATTCCGCCTGTTGCTCCAAGCAAATGTCCTGTCATGGATTTGGTGGAGCTGACAGCCAGCTTGTAAGCGTGTTCACCAAAAACGGCCTTGATCGCTTGCGTCTCAGCAATATCGCCTTGGTCCGTAGAAGTACCATGTGCATTAATATAATCAACTTCGGCAGGATCAATGCCAGCATCTTTCAATGCGTTTGTCATGCAACGCGCTGCACCTTCACCACCTGGTGACGGAGACGTAATGTGATGCGCATCCGCGCTCATTCCATATCCAATCACTTCAGCAATGATGTTCGCACCACGCTTTTTCGCGTGTTCCAGCTCTTCCAAAATAACGACGCCGGCACCCTCACCCATCACGAACCCGTCCCGATCTTTATCAAACGGACGGCTTGCTTTTTGTGGATCGTCATTGCGGGTAGACATCGCTTTGGCCGAGCAAAAACCAGCGAATGCCATCGGACGGACAGTCGCTTCCGCTCCACCTGCAATCATGACATCTGCATGATCAAACTGGATCAAACGAAGAGCATCACCAATCGCGTTGGTACCAGTCGCACATGCAGTAATTGCACTGGATGTAGGTCCTTTGGCACCATATTGAATCGATACGGCACCAGATGCCATGTTCGCAATCAGCATGGGGATAAAGAACGGGCTCACACGGCGAGGCCCTTTTTCCAAAAGTACGGAATGCTGATCTTCCCATGTTGACAGACCGCCAATTCCGGACCCGATGTATACACCCACTCGTTCCGCATTTTCTGGCGTGATTTCCAGTTTTGCGTCTTCTACTGCCATTTTGGCAGCTGCCAAACCAAACTGAACGAATCGGTCTGTACGTCGTATTTCTTTTTTGTCCATATACAGCTCGGGATCAAAATCCTTCACTTCTCCCGCAATCTGTGTTGGATAATCAGAGGCGTCAAACGCAGTCAGGCGGTCAATGCCTGATTTGCCTTCCATTAAGCTGTTCCAGAAGGTCTGCGCGTCATTTCCCACCGGGGAGACAACACCAACGCCAGTTATCACCACTCTTCGTTTCATTACGATCACCTCTATATGAAAGTCAGCAGCCAGCTTCTTACTTCACGCGTCTAACAAAAGTAACAGTGAATGGTATGTACTAAGCGATAATTGAAGGAGAAGTCCCGTAGAGTACGGGACTTCCAACTGATTTATCTACTTCTGAGATTCTATGTATTTTACAACCTCACCAACAGAAGTGATCTTTTCAGCATCTTCGTCAGAAATCTCTAAATCAAACTCGTCTTCGAGTTCCATTACGAGTTCTACTACATCCAGGGAGTCAGCGCCCAGGTCTTCTTTGAAAGAAGCTTCCAAAGTAATCTTGGACTCATCTACACCCAGACGATCGACGATGATTTTCTTCACACGCTCCAATGTATCTGCCATCTTGCTTCACCCCCTCTCCCGTATTATAGTGGATGAGCTTTGAAAAAACCAGTTCGTAGGAAACAAGACTTGAACTTCTTCTCAAAGATTTTTACATGTACATGCCGCCATCTACATGCAATGTCTGACCTGTCATGTAGTTCGCTGCATCAGAAGCGAGGAACAACACGACAGAAGCGATATCATCCGTTTGACCCAAGCGGGCCAAAGGAATTTGACTCACCAAGCCTGCCTTTACATCCTCAGGCAAAACGGCCGTCATTTCCGTATCAATAAAGCCAGGGGCTACAGCGTTCACGGTGATGCCACGGCTAGCCAGCTCGCGCGCCGCTGTTTTGGTAAGACCGATTACACCTGCTTTAGCGGCTACGTAGTTAGCCTGACCCGCATTGCCGAGTACCCCAACAACCGAAGTGATATTAATAATCTTGCCAGAACGCTGCTTCATCATCGGACGAGTCGCTGCTTTCAAGCAGTTAAATACGCCCTTCAGATTTGTAGCGATGACATCATCCCACTCTTCTTCTTTCATTCGCATCAGCAAATTATCGCGTGTAATCCCTGCGTTATTTACAAGAATGTCAATGGCTCCAAAATGATCAAGCGCCGCTTTGAACATATCATTGACATCATCCGTAGAAGATACATTGGCGCGAATTGTGATTGCATCGCGACCCATTTCCTTGATGAGTGCAACTGTTTCGCTGGCGGCGGCTTCACTACCTGCGTAGTTCACCACAACATTCGCGCCTGCTTCTGCCAGTTTTAGCGCAATCGCACGACCGATGCCGCGCGACGCCCCTGTAACGAGTGCTGTTTTTCCTGCTAGCATAGTACCCCTCCGTTTAAAAGCTCAGTAAGCGAATCCATATCTTGTACAGAAATTATGGTCGTTTCAGAAGACGCTATTTTCTTGATCAAACCAGCCAATACCTTGCCAGGACCGATTTCAACAAAAGTCGTCACACCTTGTTCTACCATCCACTGTACAGAGTCTTCCCACAGTACCGGGGCACAAACTTGCGTGATCAAGCTATCTACAATCGAAGCAGCTTCTTCGACCGGTTTTGCGCTCACATTGGCGACAACAGGTACTTTCGCATTCTGCACAGTCACACCTGCCAGTACGGCTTGCAGCTTGTCAGCGGCAGGCTGCATCAGACTGGAATGGAACGGACCACTTACATTAAGCGGAAGCACCCGTTTTGCTCCTGCTGCCTTCGCTTGTTCACCAGCCAGCTTGACACCCTCTGCCGATCCAGAAATGACGATCTGTCCTGGAGAGTTGAGATTCGCGAGTTGGACCGGGTGACCCGATGCAGTCACTTCTTCACAAACGGCATGAAGTGCGGCACGATCCATATTCAAAACAGCAGCCATTGCCCCCTGTCCAGCCGGAACTGCCTCCTCCATGAATTGTCCACGGGACCTTACTGTTTTTACAGCATCCGCAAATGCCAAAGCTTCTGCTGCAACCAAAGCAGAATATTCGCCCAGGCTATGTCCAGCCACAAAGGCTGGCTTGAAGTCAGGTTGTTTTTCTTTTAAGGCCGCCAAAACAGCGATGCTCGTTGTCAGAATAGCTGGCTGGGTGTTGGCTGTCAGCTTGAGGTCTTCTTCTGGACCTTCGTAGCACAACTGAGAGAGCGAAAAGCCCAGCGCTTCATCTGCCTCTTCAAACACACGGCGCGCGGCCGCTGATTGGTCAGCGAGCGCCTGTCCCATTCCTACGAATTGCGAACCTTGCCCCGGGAAGACAAATGCTACCTTTCCCATTACTTTTCGCTCCCTTCAACGGAAGCAGTCGACCATTTCAAGAGAGACGCTCCCCAAGTCAAACCGCCACCGAAGCCAACGAGGACAATATGATCCCCTTCCTTCACGCGACCTGCTTGCACCGCCTCATCCAGTGCTACAGGGATCGATGCGGAAGACATGTTTCCATAGCGATCGAGGTTGATGGCTACTTTTTCTTCGGACAAACCAAAGCGTTGAACAGCTGCATCGATAATGCGCTTGTTCGCCTGATGTGGGACCAACAGGTCAATTTCTTCTTTAGCGATGCCCGCTTTGGACAATACTGCTTCCGTCGCCGAATTCATGACGCGAACAGCGAATTTGAAGACCTCGCCTCCAGCCATGAAGAGAGTATGTAGATTCTTCTCAACCGATTCGCTGGAAGCAGGAATTCTCGAGCCCCCTGCAGGCTGGCACAAAAGTGGTCCACCTGTACCATCTGCACCCAGCTCGAATGATTGGAAGCCAAAGCCCTCCTTCACTTCACCGATGACTGCTGCTCCTGCTCCATCCCCAAACAGGACGCAAGTATTCCGGTCTTCGTAGTTCGTAATTTTCGAGAGGGTTTCTACCCCTACAACCAAAACATATTTATACATTCCACCTGCAATAAACTGAGTCGCTGTCGTGATTCCATACAAGAAGCCAGTGCAAGCTGCGGATACGTCTAATGCCGACGCGCGCTTTGCCCCTAGTTTTTCCTGCAAGATGCAGGCAGTCGAAGGAAACATCATGTCTGGTGTCACGGTTGCGACAATAATCATATCCAGTTGTTCCGCACTAATTTTCGCGTTTTCCAGCGCTTTTTTTGCTGCTTCAAAAGCAAGGTCAGAAGAAGCCTGTTCCGTAGAACTGATACGTCTTTCGCGGATACCTGTACGCGAAACGATCCATTCGTCTGAGGTATCCACCATTTTTTCCAGATCAAAGTTGGACAACACCCGCTCGGGGGTGTAGGAGCCTGTAGCCAAAATTCCTACTGAACGCTTTCCATTCATCTTCTTCACTCGCTTTCTCTCTTATTTTTCTGTAGCGCCTGTTGAATAATCCCGTTTACGTCCTGACCCACGTACCTGGCCGCACTGGCAATCGCATTTTTTATCGCTTTTTCATCTGATGAACCGTGAGCTTTGATGACTGGACTGCGCAAGCCAAGTAGAGGGGCTCCACCGTATTCCGCATAATCCATGCGCTTTTTGAAGCGAGACAGTCCTGGTTTTAAAATTGCTGCTCCTACCTTATTAATCAGGCTTGAAGTAAACTCCTGCTTCAACTGTGAAAAGATTGTAGAGGCTGCACCCTCGACTGCTTTCAGCAAGACGTTCCCGACAAATCCATCACAGACAAGAACGTCGCATGCTCCTTGCATGACATCGCGAGCTTCGACATTGCCGACAAAGTTCAGATCTGCTACTTTCAACAACGGAAAAACGGCTTTGGTCAATTCATTGCCTTTTCCTTCTTCCGTCCCGACATTAAGTAAGCCCACTTTTGGCCGTTCAAATCCAAGCACACTTTCTGCATACAAACTTCCCATTACAGCGTATTGAAGGAGATGGTGTGGTTTGGCATCCATATTCGCGCCGACATCGAGTGTCAGCGTCACTCTTCCTTTGACATTCGGGATAAAAGCGGCAAGCGCTGGACGTTCAATTCCTTCCATACGACCTGCATAAAGCAACCCAGCAGTCATCAACGCACCTGTATTTCCTGCGGAGATAGCAGCATCCACGATTTTCTCCCGCGCCATCTCCACCGAAACGACCAGCGAAGAATTTTTCTTTCGACGAACAGCTCTCACAGGCTCATCATCTGTTTGAATGACTTCTGACGTATGAACAATTTCAATGTTAACAGGAGTATCCTGCGGCAAATGGCTCCGAATGGCTTGTTCATCCCCCACCAATACCACTGTAATTGACGGGTTTTCTTTGACGGCAGCTATAGCCCCCAGCACCGTACTTCTCGGTGCATGATCGCCACCCATCGCATCCACTGCAATTCGCAACCGTAATTCCTCCTTACCTCTCATCCATGCCGTGTTTGTGACCCTGACATCCCGACTACACGGAAGGTAGCGGTAAAGACCAATTCTCCTTGTACTTTTGTCTCTACACGCACCTTACATTCATCGCCATCACGGCTCCTCACCAGAGCCTTGGCAACCAGTTTTTCGCCAGCCCGCACAGGTCGAACAAAACGAATCCTGGCCGTTGCGGTCAGTGCCACATCTGCATTGATAACTGCCACTGCCAACGAGTTGGCTTGAGCAAATATGTAATGTCCACGAGCAATTTGTGTTCGTGAAAAAACGTGTTCTTCCTTGATTTCCAGTACAGAAATCGCCTGTGAATCGAGCTGCAAGTCAATGATCTCTCCAATGACTTCATCAATTCCCAGTGATTTCACCGGGTCCAGGTTTTTTTCTGCCACCGATTTGATCCGCTCTCTAAGCTCCGGGATGCCTAGCTCTAAACGGTCCAATCGTATTGTTTGAATACTGACTTGAAATAACTCTGCAAGATCCTCGTCCGTCGCAAATGGATTATCCGCCAGCGACTGCACCAAACGGGACTGGCGATCTTTTTTCGGCAAGCGGGCGATGCTCGACACCCCCTAGCAAGATTATGTTTTCTTTTTTATGTTTGCGATCAGTCTTTAATACCTGGTACCAAAAATCAGTATAAGGGAGAAGGCTCTGAATTACAAGTAAAGTTGGCGAAAATAGGTATGCGTCCCTAGCGATACAAACGCTTGATTACCTCTTCAATCCCAGGTTCCTTCATACGAATGTCCAAAGGATCACCCCATTTCACTACTTCCGCCAAGATCCGTGGCGAGGAGGTCTTCCCTTTGTCAAAGTAGATCGACAACTCATTGTCCTCAAGCTCTATTCGCTCTACCCCTTCAATCTCTGCAATTTCCTCGGGCGGTTGCCGATATTCGACCTGAATCATACTCGGCAGCCCGATCATACTGCGCAAATCTTGCATACTCGCATCCACCATCTTCTTTCCATGATTGATCACGATGATCCGATTGCACAGCTGCTCGATGTCATCCATGTCATGCGTCGTCAGAAGAATCGTCTTTTTTTGGGTCTGATTCACCTCCCGCAAGAAGGCTCGAATACGCGTTTTGGCTACCACATCCAGACCAATTGTCGGTTCGTCCAAAAAGAGAATTGGCGGATCGTGCAAGAGAGCAGCTGCCAGGTCCGCTCGCATTCTTTGACCGAGCGAAAGCTTACGCACAGGCGTGTCGAGAAATTCATGCAAATCCAACAGCTCGTGATAAGTATCCATCGAGCGTCGATACCGCTGAGGATTGATTTTGTACATCGCTTGCAAAATTTCAAAGGAATCTCTCACCGGCAGGTCCCACCACAGCTGGGTTCTTTGTCCAAACACAACTCCAATCTGAGAAGCCACCCGGACTCGGTCTTTTTGCGGGCTATATCCTCCAACAAAAATCTTCCCGCGAGTGGGATGAAGAATTCCGGACAGCATTTTTATCGTAGTCGATTTACCTGCACCATTCGGCCCTATATAACCGACGAATTGTCCTTCTTCAATCGTAAATGATATATCATCTACTGCCTTTACTTCCCGCTGCTGGCGAGAAAACAGAGTTCGCAGTGCAGCAAATCTCCCTTCTTTCGGTTGTGTCAGAAAAAAAGATTTTCCGACATGCTCTGCTTTTATCATTGAAAACACCCTCCCTAACTGCCCGTACTGTGATAATGCCGAATCCCTACATTCCATAAGCGAAGTGACAAAAACAAGGCGCCTCCTGCTGCCACCGGGGTCAAGAGTGGGTAATACCAATTCCCTGCTTTGTCTAGCAATGTAAGCATCGGTACGTAATTCATGAAGGCAATCGGCAATACCGTATAAAACAGCCATTTTAACCAACTGGGATACAGACCAATTGGATAATTGGCCGCATTGGCTGGCGCGTAAATAGTGAAGGTCTGCAGATCTTTTATCTGATGTGTCCAAAACGCCAACGCTGCCGTGCATAGAGCAATCGAGAAATAGATGATGCTCCCAGATGCAATCGCTACCGGTGCAAACAGAAGCAGTAGCCCGATCGCTTTACCTTGTCCATACAATCCGATTAATGAAAGGACCAAAACAGACATACCCTGCACGATCCCGCCAAGTCGGGACATATCCAAATTCCTTGTCAACAGCAGTAACAGTGGGGAAACAGGACGGATAAGAAGTTGATCCAGCTCGCCTTGAACGATGTATTTCTCAAAGTCATTGATCTCCGGTGCGAATAGTCGATAGGTTGAAACAGAGACGGAAGAGATCCCGTACAGCAGCCCTACCTCGTATATATTCCAGCCGATGACATCATTGAAGCGATAGAGAATGGCAGACAGGATCAAAAAATCAAGAACCATGATCATCCCCGTTGTAGCAGCACTCGTGACAAAATTCATTTTATACTGCATTTGTGCGCGAATACTCGCAGCCACAAGCTTTCGATAAAGAACAATCACACCACTTATCCTCCTTGAATCTCGAGCTTTCTTCTCGCCTGTCTTGTCATAAAGAGAGCGGCACAAGTGAGCAGGAATGCCCAGCTAGCTTGTATGAGAATCCCTGCAGCTCCTGCCAGCTCCAAATAAGTCATTACCGGATAGTAAATCATGCTGGAAAAAGGCAAATAAAGCGCAATCCTACCCACCACACCCGGTAGTAAATCCAGAGGTATCATTTGTCCTCCTAAACCAAATACCAGCGATAGTAAAATGTAGTGAACCCAACGAATTTCAGTCGTCCAAAAAGAAGAGAGTCCTACGAGGTAAAAAAGCAGCAGTCCAACATATGTCCCGAGTAGAATCGATAGAGCAAACCAAAGGAAAGTGAGCGGGCTAGAAGGAAAATAATAGCCCACGGCTAACCCGAGTAAGAAGCCGATGGGCACGCTTCGATAAAAGGCATTGTAGGCGATTCTTCCAAATTCCTGACTCAAAACATACCACAGATAATGAACCGGCTTAATTAAATCAAGACTTACCGCACCGCTCCTGACACCCATTTGGACATTGAGTCCGGGCGACAGAAAGGTTGTCATCCATAATACACTTTGACAAATGGCAATGTAGTACCCCATCGTCTTGATGTCATATGGGCCGTGAACCTGCTTATCTTGTAAAACTCCTGCCCAAATGGCAATAAAAACAAGCCCAAAGATTGAACTTGCCAGGTTGTTGATCAGATGTGACAAACGATACTGAAGATTACGACAATAACTCTTGCGGATAATCCGCCAATAAACCATAAAATCCTCCTTTTGGAAAAAGTCAGGAATCATAGAATACCAGCTACTGCGTACCGTTGCAACCCCCAAAAAAAAGAGAAAGCCCCTCTTTATTGAAGGACTTCTCTGATAAATTCACCTGCTGTCACGCTGCCAACAACAATCACGCCAGCCAGATGAAATCTATCCGCTTTTCTACAAGATTGTAGCATCGGGAGTCGCCACAATGACTTCGACTTCATTTTTACGTAAGGCATCAGCCATTTCCAGATCAGGCTCCTGATCGGTTACGATGATATCTACCTGATTGAGACCCGCTACGCGAAACAGCATACTTTTACCGAATTTGGAGTGATCGGTAATATAATGACCTGGTCAGCTCGTTTGATCATTTCCTTGATCAGGTGCCCATGCTCCTCACGTGGAGAAACCAGGCCGTCTGCAGTGAGTCCACAAGCGCCCACCAACACTTTGTCTACATGATAGTCAGCCAAGTTTTCAAGGGTACGGGTGCCATATACCAATTGATCCTCCCGATGTACATCGCCACCCAAGAGCTTTACGAGTATTCCGTCTTTGCGAGCCATGCCCAGCGCTGTTGCCAGTGAGTTGATAATAATTACGTGGTCCTACGAATGTACAAAAAAAGTAAGGTGATTGCTCACCTTACTTTTTAGCAGCGGATCTTACTTCGCTACTTTCACGCCTTTGTAGTGACCGCAGCTTGGGCAAACACGATGCGCAAGCTTGTATTCGCTGCAATTATCGCATTTGATCATGCCTGGAATCTCTAATTTGAAGTGCGTACGACGCATTCTTTTACGGGTTTTGGAAGTTCTCCGTTGAGGTACTGCCATCTTCCTTACACCTCCTTCAACTGACAAATGCTAAGATGCTCTATTGGGTGGACAGTATAGGCGAAAAGCTTATGCCATCCTTCAAAAATGAGACGCTGCCATTGAGAAAAGACGCCTCATCTTGAAAACATTAGGGAATTACTTGCTGTCTTTGAAAAAATCGGCCAACCCTGCCAAGCGCGGATCAATCCGTTCATTCTTACAGCTGCAGGCGGCCTCATTACGGTTTGCACCACATGTTGGGCACAGCCCTTTGCAATCTTCCTCGCAAAGCGGGAAAGTCGGCATCGCCAGAAGAAAATCCTCCTGCAAAAGCGCGTCCAACTTGATTTCATCGCCTTCAAGAGGAAGGATGTCACTATCTTCATCCTCACCCAGCACCGGATCATCTTCCGGGGCGAACGTTTCCGAAAAAGAAACGGCCGCATGATGTGTATAAGGATTCAGGCACCTTGCACAAATGAAATTGACATCGGCTTTCATTTTGCCTTTTACGTAATAGAGATTGCCTAGTTGTACTGCCTCGCCCTCTGCTTCAACGGGCGTCATCCCGCGAATCTCATGATGGCGGCTTTTTAGCTCCGCTGCATCTAACGTGGCTTTAAACGGCAACGGCTCTCCCTTTCTACGTTCCAGATCTGCTAACTTAATGTTCATCGTCATTTCACCTCATGCACAACAAAGATGATTATAGACCCTGCCCAAAGCTTTGTCAACCATTTTTCCTTGACAGCTAATTCGCTCAGGATGATTTTGGTTTTTGATCATTCAAGTACGCTACCGCGTCCCCTACCGTCTTGATCGGGACGACTTTCATCGTGGTTCCGATACGTTTAGCCGTCGCGAGAGCCTCCTCGTAGTTCGAGCTCTGGTCAGGTGTGTCCTGAGGGGCAAAGAAGATCTCTGCACCTGCTTTATCTGCCGCGATCACCTTATGATTAATACCACCAATCCTGCCGACCGTTCCGTCCAGCGAAATAGTGCCTGTGCCGGCAATTTTGTAGCCTTTGGTTAAATCCGTACTGGTATTGAGCTGATCGTAAATCTCCAGTGTCATCATCAGTCCTGCCGAAGGACCACCAATTCCTTGTGAAGCGATGTTTACTGTTTTCGGAATCAAGATGCTCTGCTTGTTATCAGGGCGCACACCGATGCCAACGGACTTGGACTCAGGTAGTGGTACCAAGGTTAACATCGTTTTTGCTTCTTGTCCATCTCTTGTGTATGTAATCTCAACTTTGTCTCCTGCACTCTTTTTCGAAAGCACTTGGAGCAGATCCGTTGCTTCAGCCGTGCGAATTCCATCGACGGCCGTGATGACATCACCGATCTTTAGGACTTGTTTTGCGGGCAATCCTTCGATGGTTCCCATTACCCAAACGCCCTGCTTTTCGATCTTGACATCATAACCTGCCAAACGAAAAGCTACCGCTTCGGCAATTTTTTGCGAATTATCCATGACAGCCTGTTCGCGCCGGACAAAATCCTCACTATTTTCGCCTTTGCTGACTACTAGTTCTTTTGGCATCAATTCCGCATCGGCTGCAAACTTGGCATATACGTACCATGCTAAATTCGCTTCGCCCATCCGGACGGTTGTAAGCATGAAAGAGCCTGTCTCATCCTTTTTTCCGCCTTCTACATCAATCATCGGCCCTAGCTCTATAGCTGAACCAGGTCGTGTTACATAATAATTAGTGGGCACAAAAAAAGAGAGTCCCAGCAAGACCGAAACCAGAGCAAGTGTCCAGCTAAAGCCACTTCTACCCTTTGGTCTTCGATTATTAGCGTAAAGCTGATCCTCACTCATGAGCTGCCTCCCAATTCGCAATCAATTCTTGGATGTGTTCTACGTGTGCGACTGTTGCCCGTTCTCCCAACTCCATGATTTCTTCCACACCGGAATAGGCGATACTGCTATAGTGTCCAACATCAGGCCTAATTACGAGATCCGCCGCTATGATCCTATGGCGAAGAATTTCTCGTTCCATGACATCAATCGTCTGTGCGATGACATCGAAAATCGAGTTTACCTTCATCGGTGTATCGACCTGCGCAACATCCACCGCGATAACGATGTCTGCCCCCATATCACGAATAACCGTAACGGGTACCCTGTCAATCACTCCACCATCCACAAGCAAGCGGTCACCCACTCTCTCCGGCACAAAAATACCGGGAATGGATATGCTTGCCCTGACAGCTTGATCAATGGGTCCATCACGAAAGACAACCCGCTCCCCCGATTCGATATCAGTAGCTACAATTGCGAGGGGTTTGTTTAATTCCTCAATACGCTTGCCATGGGTTAAAAGCCGAATCAATTGTTTGATTTTTTCTCCCGATACAAACCCAAGTGTTGGCACGGTAAGGTCGAGCCAATGTTTGCGCTTTAAATTGAGCGCGAGCTTCCCCATCATATGAGGCTCAATTCCATTGGCGTAAACGGCCGCGATCAAGCTCCCCATGCTGCTGCCTGCTAGCATGTCAATTTCGATCCCTTTCGCCTCTAATGCTTTTAGTACGCCAATATGCGCAAACCCTCGAGCCCCTCCTGACCCCAGTGCCACCCCCACTTTTGGTTTACGTTTCGTTGCCATGGTAACATCCCCCCTGTAACAAACGTATGTGGACAGCTGCAGATCCTTTCACATTTCAAGATACAAGCTCACGCATAGTTTTCTTGTCTTCCACGTAGACATGTACTATCTATCTTGCAGTTGGTTCAGGAGGAGTCCATGTCACGCCATTCTCCGATTTTTACGCTGTTGTTTGCGTTTTCGGCCATTGCCCTCGTATTGTCGTTAGTTGCTTTTTCCCAAATTTCATTTGAAGCAGCAGTCAGAGGCTTGAAAATTTGGTGGGAGGTCGTGTTTCCCTCTACCCTACCGTTTATCGTCCTCTCAGAGATTTTGATGGGTCTTGGAGTCGTTCACTTCGTCGGTGTCTTGCTTGAACCCTTCATGCGACCTTTGTTCAACGTCCCTGGCACAGGCGGCTTCGTGCTTGCGATGGGCTTTTCTTCCGGCTATCCAGTGGCTGCCAAGCTGACGACTCGCCTCAGAGAACAAGGCAATGTGACCCAGGCCGAAGGAGAAAGACTCGTTTCCTTCACGACCACAGGTGATCCCTTGTTCGTCATCGGTGCTGTGGCGATCGGTTTCTTTCACAGTGAGCAAATGGGAGTCGTTCTCGCTACGACCCACTACCTCTCCGCCATTCTCATGGGGCTTTTGTATCGCTTTCATGCACCTTTTGCTACAGTCTCAAAGCCGCTAGAAAAGACAAATCTGCCCCTTCCATTACGTGCGCTACAAGCCATGCATCGTGCCCGCATACGGGACGGCCGCGCTTTTGGAAAATTGATGGGAGATGCTGTTCAATCTGCTTTGAACACGCTCTTTATGATCGGTGGTTTTATCATTGTCTTTTCGGTATTGATCCAGTTGTTCGCTGCGATCCACCTGACCCAGTTCATTAGCTCGATCTTGGCTATTTTCCTTGGTCCTTTGGGCTTTCCACCTGCTTTTTCCCAAGCGATCATATCAGGGCTGTTCGAAGTAACACTCGGTGCGCAGGCAGCCAGTATAGTCCCCGACGGTTTCTCTATGGTCTGGAAAGCAGCCATTGCAAGTGCTGTACTCTCGTGGGGTGGATTGAGTGTCCATGCCCAGGTAGCCAGTATATTAAGCGAGACAGACATACGAGTCGTCCCTTATTTGATTGCACGCTCAGTGCACGCTGTTCTGGCAGGAATCCTAACATTTATTGTTTGGGAGCCGCTTACCAGTACAGGCAGTTGGTTCACAGAAAAAAGCGTCCCTGTCTTTATTCCTGTCACATCAGGCATCCCTGAAACGAGCTGGTGGGAAACCTTTGCTTATTCAGGTACGGTCGCCATCGGGATAGCAACCATCCTCGTCCTCGCCAGCTTCTTGACTCGTCAATTTCAAAACCGTCGCTCCTGATTTTGCTACTCAGCCATTTTTTTATGCAGAGCCTGCTCGACAACAGGGGGTACCAGATCCGTGACGCTCGCCTTGTATTTGGCTACTTCTTTTACGATGCTGGAGCTTAAATACGAATACTGGTTATTCGTCATCATGAAAAAAGTTTCGATCTTTTCATCGAGCTTCTTGTTTATAGAAGCTACCTGCATTTCATACTCAAAGTCAGAGACAGCACGTAACCCCCGAATAATCACTTGTGCGCCTCGTTTGTTCATGTAGTCGATCAATAGTCCGTCAAATGAGTCCACTTCTACATTTTCCATGTCAGCCGTTGTTTGGCGCAAAAGCTCCACGCGCTCCTCCACGCTGAACAAGGAATTTTTTTTGGAATTGATCAGAACCGCGACAATTACTTTATCAAATACTTTTGCACCTCGAGAAATGATATCGAGATGCCCATAAGTAACAGGGTCAAAGCTTCCCGAACAAACAGCGATAGCCATTGTGAATCCTCCTCTTACCTTCAAGCTTTTGGCTGACTCACTACGTTTTTAGATCAGCCTCGAAATAGTACAATGTGACGGCTGTATCCCCGTAGGTTGATTCACGATCTTTCACGCAGTTTCCAATCTCTTCGGGAAATCGGTCGAAAGCATCATGCTCAGCCACGATCCAGGCCCCATCAGCTAGCATGCCCAGCTCTTGCAGCAACGTGATTTCCTCCACAATTTTCTGATTGGCATAGGGAGGATCCAAAAATACGAGATCAAATGGTTGGGTGCGTTTGGCTAACGTACGAATCGCTCTGTCCGCATCCATTCGGTATAGCTCGGCATAAGCGTCAAGCCTGCATGCGGCCACATTTTGTTTGACAACAGCGAATGCCTTGTTGTCTTTCTCGACAAATACCGCGCGATCCGCACCTCTGCTCAGCGCTTCAATGCCAAGACCACCTGTTCCCGCATACAAGTCCAACGCCCAGCCCCCATCAAAATACGGGCCAATCATGTTGAAAATGGATTCTTTTACTTTATCGGTCGTTGGGCGAGTACCTTTTCCAGGGACTGCCGTCAACCTTCTTCCTCTGTGTTCTCCAGCGATGACTCGCATACTTTCTCACCTGTCAACTAAGAATGATTTCATACTATCACAACTGCAAACAGCCGTAAAATTGTCCGTTGGAAATTTTTCACCGCGAGTAGGTATACCTGTCGAAAAAATTGGAAAGGATGATGGATAGCGACGTAACGGTGTCGCTGACAACCGCGGAGAAGACTTACGTTTCCCCATAAGCTCTTCCTCCGGTTTCTCCTCTCCCATAATTGAAAGGCTGTTCACTTTTCGCGCACGGCGTGTCTGATAGGAGCATTCCGTGCCATCTCTCCCACCACGGGAGGAGTTGAACCGCTGCCCCTTCGTCTTTTTGGCGACGGGGTATTTTTTTGCGCTGATAAGAAGCATACTACTTATACATTGCGTAAAAGGGGGAAGCATATCCATGGCAGAAAAGCAGCCATCCGAGCAAAAGCTGAAGGCAGCCAAGGCCCAATCCATCGCCGATCGCACAGGTGTTGGGGAAGAGTGCGCGAGAGAAATGCAATCCGAGGCAGATCAATCAGATATTGTGAAACACGGACAATAAGACAAGACAGCCAGCCGATGATTGCCTATTGGCTGGTTTTTTCATGCCGTCCTTGCCATCACCTTCATTTCCCTCGCTGCCTCCTCCTTTAGAACGCAGATACTAAACGAAAAGCGAAAGACAGGAGGGATCTCATGCATACCGTATGGAAAGGCTCAATCAGTTTTGGCCTTGTCAATATACCCGTACGAATGTTTACTGCGACGGAAGAGCGGGACATTCGGTTCCGCCAACTGCATAAAGAATGCCATACCCCCATTAAATACACAAAAATGTGTCCTCACTGCCAGCGTGAAGTGGACGCAAGCGAGATCGTTCGCGGGTATGAATACGAAAAAGGCCACTTTGTTATGATTGATGACTCTGATTTGGAAGCCATTACACCGGAAACCCGAAGAGCCATCGAAATTCTCGATTTCGTCGATTTAAAGGAGATTGACCCGATTTATTTTGACAAAAGCTACTTCCTCTCGCCGCAGGATACAGGGGAAAAAGCGTATGCACTACTACGAGCGGCTATGGAACAGAGTGGAAAAATAGCTGTTGCCCAGGTGACGATGCGCAATCGTCAGAGCTTGGCCGTAATCCGCCTGTATGAGCATTGCATCATGCTGGAAACGATTTACTACCCAGACGAGGTGCGACCCGTAAACCAGGTGCCAGCCCTCCCCGAGGCGACAGTCGCTCTCGCTGAAAATGAGCTAAAAATGGCAACTGAGCTGATTGGAAACATGACCATTACCTTTGAGCCTGCCAAGTATACGGATGAATACCGCTCCGAGCTGCAAGCGATGATTGAGAAAAAACTAGAAGGTCAGGAGATTACAACCGCTCCAACCGTAGCTCGCACGAATGTGATTGACTTGATGCAAGCCCTAAAAGAAAGTCTGGAATCGACGGCGGGACAGGCAGCAGGTCCAATCAAAGTGGAAACGGAGCCCACTCCTGCACCTGCCAAAAACAAGCCAGGCAAAAAACGGGCAGCGCCTGCACGAAAAGACGCAACACCCCAAACGGCGACTGCGACCGCAGGAGGCTCCACTTCGACAACGAAAACGCTGCGCCGAAAAAAAGCAACTCCATCCTAATTCTAATGACACCAAGCGATAAAACAAAAAACCTGTCCAACTACGGGCAGGTTTTGGCTTTATCTCTCTATTAGTTTCTGATCTGGTTCAATGTGGATATGAACCGCATTTATTTTGTGAACCTTTCTCATTCGATCCTCAATCTTTTCGGTAATGGTGTGGCTTTCTACCACATTCAGGTCTGGGTCGACATGAATGACGACATCGACGAGCACACTGCTGCCGTGATAGCGGGCTTTGATATCACTAATTTCTTTGACTCCGGCAATCCCCATGATCGTTGATCGTAAATCATCCAATTGTGTCTGATCAAAACCGTCCGTCAAACGATGCGTCGCCTCCCGGAAAATATCCCATGCCGTCTTTAGGATTATCAAGCCGACTACAAAAGCTGCAAGCGGGTCGAGCCAATGCAATTGAAATTGTGCTCCTGCTACCCCTACAAACGTTCCGATACTAACCAGCGCATCAGAGCGGTTATCAGCAGCCGCAGCCATAAGAGCCTGGCTATTTATTTTTTTCGCGAGTGCCCGATTGTAACGATAAACACCTAGCATCACAACAGAAGTAGCAAGCGCTGTCCAGCCAGCGAGCATACCTGGCGCTGTATGATTTGTATCAAACAGTGAAGGTACCGCATCTGTGACAACCTGTATGCCGACAAAAAGCATGATAAAGGACGCAATGAGAGAGAAAATCGTCTCTGCACGAAAATGTCCGTAGGGATGGTCCTGATCAGGCGGTTTTCGAGCGATGCGCAGCCCGATTAAGACAGCGACCGAAGCTACGACATCCGTCAAGTTGTTTAATCCATCTGCCATTAATGCCTCAGAGCTTGCTAGTAATGCCACTCCTATCTTTAAAGCAGAGCAGAAGATATAGGCAATGATACTCACCCATGCTCCTCTTTCCCCTTGTTTTAAATTTGAATAAACATCCACACTGCATCACCTCAAAAAAATCTCTATACCAAGCGATAGGAGCGAAAAAAATGACCGCAGCTTCCAGTTTCTTTTTTTCCGAACTTCATCGTAACAGACGCGATTCGTGTGGGTCTACAGAAACACTTTTTGTCCGAGTCACGAGAATAGATGGGGGGAAAATGTGTTGCGCGTCGGCAAAAATGAATTTTAAAAATTGCTTGTAATTGGAATGGCAAATGGCTATCCTATAGTTGCAAGACATCATTATAAAAAGCACGGGAGCTTGGGAGTTACCAGGCTGAGAGGATGGCTATTGTGCCATCGACCGTTGAACCTGAACTGGGTAATGCCAGCGGAGGAATTGTCATATACGACACGATAAGATACGTGTATTCTTTTTGAATACCCGTTTTCTTCTCTACTCTCGCGTCTGGCGTCGCATATCCCTATGCGGCGTTTTTTCGTGGCGTGATAGATTCTTTCGCCTCCCGAGCAAGGTTCTCGCTTTCGTGCGACCATGACAAGGAGGTTTTTCTTATGTTCTCGATCCCATCTTTTCCAGGCAGCCGCAAAGTGTACGAAGCAGGCAGTCGCCCTGACATCCGTGTACCTATGCGGGAAATTACACTTCATCCGACGGACGGCCCATCCGGTCCCACTCCCAATCCTCCACTGCGTGTTTATGACACCAGCGGCGAGTACACCTCCCCTCACTACTCCCCCGACATTGAAGCCGGGCTCCCTTTCCTGCGCCAGGATTGGATTGCTGAGCGTCATGACACCGAAGCCTACACTGGAAGAAAACCACATCCTAGCGATGATGGACTTAAAACCGAAGCCAAACGAACCGTCCCCTCATTTCCGCGTGAAGGATACCAGCCCATTCGAGCAAAATCAGGAAAAGTCGTGACTCAGCTTCACTACGCAAGGAAAAACATCATCACCCCGGAAATGGAATACGTCGCCATCCGCGAAGGGGTCTCACCCGATTTTGTCAGGGAAGAAATAGCCTGCGGTCGTGCGATTATCCCGGTCAATATTAATCATCCTGAAAGTGAACCGATGATTATCGGACGCAGCTTTCATGTCAAAATCAACGCAAATATTGGTACTTCGGCTGTCACATCCTCGATGGAGGAAGAAGTCGAAAAAATGATGTGGTCTGTACGCTGGGGAGCCGATACCATCATGGATCTCTCTACTGGCAAGCACATTCACACTACCCGAGAATGGATTATTCGCAACAGCCCAGTGCCTGTGGGGACTGTACCGATTTATCAAGCGCTGGAGAAAGTGAATGGTAAAGCCGAGGAGCTGACCTGGGAAGTCTACCGCGACACCTTAATCGAGCAGGCAGAGCAAGGTGTGGACTATTTTACGATTCACGCCGGTGTGCTGCTGCGTTACATCCCGATGACCGCAGCGCGTGTTACCGGAATTGTGTCTCGCGGCGGTTCCATTCTAGCCGCCTGGTGCCTAGCGCATCATGAGGAAAACTTCCTGTACACGCACTTTGAAGAAATCTGCGAAATTTTGAAGGCTTACGATATTTGCGTTTCCTTGGGCGATGGTCTGCGCCCCGGCTCCATCGCTGATGCCAACGATGAAGCGCAATTTGCTGAGCTGGAAACGCTCGGTGAGTTGACGAAGATTGCATGGAAGCACGATGTCCAGGTCATGATCGAAGGGCCAGGACACGTTCCGATGCACCTCATTCGCGAAAACATGGATAAACAGTTGACGATTTGCCATGAAGCTCCCTTCTATACATTGGGGCCGCTGACGACAGATATCGCTCCTGGTTATGACCATATCACCTCCGCTATTGGAGCCGCCATGATTGGCTGGTTCGGAACGGCCATGCTCTGCTATGTCACACCCAAGGAGCATCTGGGGCTGCCAAACAAAGAAGACGTACGCAATGGCCTGATTGCCTACAAGATAGCTGCCCATGCCGCCGATCTGGCAAAAGGACACCCTCGTGCAAAAGAACGAGATGACGCTCTTTCCAAAGCAAGATTCGAATTTCGCTGGACGGATCAATTTAATCTGTCCCTCGACCCAGAGCGGGCACGTGAATACCATGACGAAACACTACCGGCGGAGGTCGCCAAATCCGCACACTTCTGCTCGATGTGTGGTCCCAAATTTTGCAGTATGAAAATCACACAAGACATCCGAAATTATGCCCGTGAACAGCAACTGACAACGGATTCTTCCATTGAGGCAGGATTAAAGGAAAAAGCACAGGAATTTCGTGAAAAAGGCAGTCAACTCTATACGTAGCGGGACTGGAGGCAGGAAATGAAGGAAACAATCCGGTTGCGGGAAGAAATCATGCGTCTTCAGGCTGAGTTAGATAAGCATCAAAAAGCGTTGACCGAATTGCAGCAAAAATGTGAGCATGAGTTCCACGAGACCAGCTTAGTGCGTACATGCAGCAAATGCTCTTGGACAGAAAGCCTTTATTATTAACTGTAGCCGATCCTCTCAACAGAAAAGGTCGAAATCCTCCTTGCGAGGACTCGACCTTTTTTGTTGAGAGCGAAGCACCTATCAGCGAACCATTTCAACCTGGTTCCTTTGCAAGGGAAGCCCTTCTTTGTAATAAAGTGTAGGCGAAAGCAAAATAAAAAAGATATGAACTTGCTCAAAACCATGCTGTTTAAGGGTTTCATGGAGCATGCTGGCAAGATCATCATGCTTCCTTTGCTCTCTTTCAAACATGAGAATTTCAACTGAGTACGGGCTATTCGTGATTTGCTCTACGTGGAGCAGCTCAATTTTCACCTTTTCAGGTGCTACATTTGCTATATCGGCGAACTGTTCGATGATACTTGGGGACATGACTGTCAGTTTATTTTTATCAAACCCTTTAAAACGAAGAAAAGGCAAGGTAATCCCAACTTTCCTGTTACAGATAATCAATGCTGAAAATAGTTACCTTAGTAATTATAATCACAACGATATTTACAGATCAATTGAAATAAAAGTAACGTTTAGTGAACAAAGCCATGCTTATGCTCCCATTAACTAAAAAAAGAGGGCCATATCAGAGAAGAGAGCCCGACCTTTGAGGTGTGGTGGACGTACCACAGGGACGGGATTCATTCAACCAGATATAGCCCATACAAACGAGCCTATGAGTAACTTGATGTCACATCATATGGAAATACATGTTACTGAATTCACCTCTAGTATAACTTAATTATCAATACATAATCAACAAAAAAGTTTCTAATAAGCAGTTCTTTTGAGCTCTGCTGTGATTCTTCAAGGTCTTTTTTCTGTTCCTAACATCCGGAGATTGTTCCTACTAAAAATTGTTAGAAAGAATGAAACAAATTCAATCTCTTCAACGTCTTAGATAAGGATTTTCAAAAATGCTATATTATGACAACTTTGTTTTTCAATTCTTGTAAAAACATAGTTCAAAATTCTTATCTACAGGTGATTTTATGAGAAAAAAACAACTGATATTTGGTGTTGCTTTTATACTTTCTATATGTATACTACTGCAACACTTAAGCAAAGAAGCTCACAGTACGGAAATTCCACTTATACAATCAACCCATTCCATATTTGACTTTGGAACAATTGTCGAACAGAAATATGAATTTCCTAACAATGACTTGTATTGGCTTAAAAAAATCGAAGCACAAAAGAATTCTGCGCCCTATGTTTTCCATTTAAGAGTTCCTGGTAAGAATGGGGTATTCAGATATAACGAATATCAAGATAATCAATTGGAGAAAAGTAATTGGAAGATCATCAACTTAAATGACGTTACGTATTTGCCATTATCAACTGGTTTTATTGAAACAGATAATAAAAACATTTGGATCAGCATGCCAAGCGTTTATGCAAATTTAGGAAAAGGTACGATTGAAGAAAAATTTGATCTACAGAAAAAGATACAAGTAATGGAAGACGAAGAAGGATACGTATTAGAGATCACCTTACCCGTATACCAAGGGTTAATTAGTGAAATTTGGGCACTCGAATCTAATGATACACTTGTTCGTTGGGATTATGGGCGGATGTCAGACATTTGGCTGGCTTTAGATTTAAATAGAAGAGGAAAATGGTCCTATGATGGTTACTATGTCAAATCGCCGTCGTCCTATTTACCTTACAACACAAATTCATTTTGGCGGATTCCCGAGAACTATATCTTAAAATCATTCATTTATACCGGGGAAAGTAGGATTGCCGAAGATATGGGATACGTAATGTTGGGAACCGCATTGCAAAGTCAAGAAAAGGAAGGGTATTGGAAAACGTTACCGATGTCAACTTGGCTCCAAAAAGATTATGGGATCGAGGACGGCTACTTCGATACTAGGTTTAATGTAGGACAAGCAGATCTCTTTCTAGAAGGATGTAAAACATATAAAGAAGAGAAATTTTGCAACGCTACGCAACAATTCGCCCATTATTTTCGTAATCATGCAGAAAAACATCATTTTGATGTAAAAGGAAGCAATGTTGGTTGGCTTGTTGAAGACTATGCCCACCCTAAAGGAAATCATCCAACTCATGTCTCTCTAAATCACCAATTAGCCGAGATAAATTATTTGTATAAAATGTACAGGTATTTTAACGATAATGACTATAAAGTTCTTGCTGAAAAATTATTGTACGGTGTAGAAAATATAGGAGGGAGATGGATTACACCAAGCGGCGATTTACATTATGCGTATTTTCCAGATGGTTCATTTGGAAGGACAGATTATCCGTATCTGACGTACAATGATTTATTAGAGACTCAAAAGTTGCATCGTGAAATTTATGGTACAGAAAATGTTACGCTGAACCAGCTGATTCAGAGCAAGAAAATCTGGATACAGAGTAACGATATAAAAAACCCATTTGGAAACTAATCGAAAAGAGATGCAATGCAAAACATTGAAAAGTTGATTCTCAGAGTTGGCGCCAGTAGACAATCGGCGTCAACTTTTTCGTATTTATGATGGTCATGTCTTGCAAATTAAAATTTTGGCGGTACGCCTTTGGACAACTCAAGAACACATTGATGAGCAGGAACATCAACGAAGGCTTGTATACTTGGTTGTCGTAGTGAATGTCCATCCACCCACTCAGCAAATTTGATCTTAGCAGTGATTTTTGGCTGAAGCCAAACCGTATTTGTGATCCGTGGTGGTTTATTAACAAATGGCATGTTTTTTTGTACGAGTGGTCTAATTCTTTCAGTAAGATTCCTCCAGTCGTTTTGGGTTAGTCTTCCTGTCCCTGCATGTCCAATATATCGGAATCCGCCCTCGTGATCGTATAGTCCTAGTAGGAGTGAATTTACCAGGTTATCTCTAAGGGTCACACCACCTACTACAGCTATTACATCTCTATAAAATTTTTTCTTTTGCCACCGAGAGTCTTTTCCGTTTATCAAATAGGTGCTGGTTAGATCTTTAATGATGATTCCTTCCATTTCTTGTTTTTTAATTGCTTCATACAAAGCCTTTGCCTCAAAGTTGTCCACCAATTGAACATACTCATTTGTCTTTATTACCTCTCTGAGCAGCCTCTGTCTCTCGTCCAAAGGGGAAGATGTTACCCATTGACCATTCACATACAGAATATCGAAGATCATGTATGTAATGGGAATGCTTTTTTTCATCACATCTACGTTACTCAGCTTCTTAATACCGTCCCTTTTCATTACCTCATAAAAAGAAGGTTTTCCATCTTTTAACGCAATAATTTCTCCATCCAATATGATGGAATCCGCTGAACAATATTCTCCGATGTTTATCAGCTCTAGATAATGAAAGGTTCGCTCGTTGAACTTGCGATTAAAAAGCCTTACTTCGTGACCATCATAATAAGTCAATATACGAACCCCATCCCATTTGACCTGCCCTGCCCAGTTTGGACCTTCCGGAATAAGTTCTGTACGAATCGGTTCAAACGGTACGATTGGTTCCAAATTCAACATTCCTTTTTTACATAGTCTTATCAACCATGCCGCAAAATATGAAAAGGTGTATAAAGCTTACGACCCTTTTAGCTAAAAGAAAACAATAGTGCGCACCATGGCCCTATTGTCGGAAAGATCCTGCTTGTTTGGATTGAGCGAGCTTCTGCTTACCGTGATTCAGAGCCTGCATTTCCCCGTAACTGGCGAGGAGAGCAATGAAAAATAGCGCGATGTACACGATCGCAGTCAGTAACCCCGCAAAAACTGATTTATCTAAGAACAGATCCCCAATCACGACTGTTAGGAAGCAGCCAATCAAGGCAAGACCCCCAATCCACACCATCGAATTGTAAAATCGGTAAAGTCGTGTGCCTTTTGGAATGCTTACTTGTGTATCCATTTTACGATTGAAGCGCGCGTGTATATACAAAAACAGCAGCAACGGCACTTGTATGATCAACACAATGACGGGCAGCGTGTAGCTGAGAAATGTATCAAAATCCTGTACGCTCGGGAATGCCAACAATGATGTGACCACCAAAAACCATCCACTAGGGAGATTTAACGCATTATAATGCTGTTGCCCACCAAACGACCCCACGCCAACCAAAAAAGCAAGATAAGCTACAATCACCTTAATTGTAAATGCCGGAAACCATAAGCTGAACAATATAATTTCGATGCGATCTAAAAAATCCGTGACATGAATCTGTTGGACGAGAATAAAAATCGGAAAATGGAGGCGGCTGGCAATTGTAAACCCCATCACCCCCAGCAAGATTAACAGCAGTATAGTCACGGTAAAGCCAACAATGAGTACACCGTGTTTCATTGCTGCAAAAAACAGCCGAGGATGCGTCGATGCATGCAGGAAGGCCCCAAATAGTAAGATATCCCCATAAATCCCGATTGGAAAAATATTACTGGCAAATATTTGCCCCAGGCCCGTGCTTAGAATCGGTTCAATACGTTCCACACTATATTCATTTCCCAACAAGAAATAGAGCATCATCGACAAAATAAAGTAAGCAGGAAAGTAAATTTCATTGACCCTCGCTGCAACTTCCAGGCTCGTTCTCCCGTAGTACATCATCAAAAGGACGAAGACAATCAAGATGATCTCAACGGGAGTTCGGGGAAGCAGGGTCTCACGAAAAAATTCGGATGCTCCTTTGATATCAAGCGTAAGGATGATCCAGATGTAAATCAATAAAATAACGTTAATGAGCCCACCAATCCATTTTCCGCACACAATAAACAAGATCTCAAACAGATTTTTTCCCGGATAAGCTCGTGATAATTCAGCTAAGACAAAAGCCACAACAATCGCAAAACCAACAGGCATGATCTGGGAAAACCAAGCATCCATCTTGCTGACTGCTACGATTTTGTGCAAGGAAGAAATCATCATTGCCGTCATCAGAACGCTACCAACCAACCACGCAGTCTGCCTATGATTGATGACCTGCTTGTGAATCATGTCTTTCCCTCCTCTACATCATCTGTTCGATCCACCTTTTGAGCGGTGAGAAGAAGCTGGCCAGATGCCTGAACGGCAACAATTCATTGTACTGATACTGAAGACACACCAATAAAGCGATGGTTAACGTATAAAGAATGAAGATGATGCTTTGTTGCTTTGGGGGCATGGTCTTTCGTTTAACGAGAAAGTGGATCACAGAAATCCCGAGCAACAGACCGAACACTAGCAAAAATACCCGATTCATTAGCGCTCTTCCTTCATAATGTTCTTGTTCGTTTGACCAATATCAACTACGCGCATTTTACTTTTGATCCGGTACGTAATCTTAGGTAGTTCCTTATCCCACGTATTGCGATATTTCACCGCCCACTCTTTCGGAAAATGACGCCCCACTACAATTCCCAATCCGATCGTATCTGATTGTGTTTTCTTAATTTGTTCTACGACCTTTTTTACGTCATTCGTGATTTCTTGTGTCAGCTTGTTTTCGATGATTTTGTTGTTCTTTTCCTGGCTCAAATCGAGAGTTGAGTGATTCTCAGTAACAAATGCGGAGCCATATAATTCAATGTTAAAGTGAACGTGGTCCCCTTCGAACAATGGCTTGATTTTCGCCTTTGCATCCATGAAGGTTATACTCAGATTTTCTTTTCCGCCTACATGTAAAATCGTATTGATTGGAGCCCCCCGATGAAACCATCTGAGTCCATTCAATTCTTTGGTTGAATACATACCGATCAATTTGTCATAGCGAAACGTTCCGATACCGACCGATTGTATTTCTTTTGATTTCCCTTTCGGATGTGAATCTACTGCCGTAAAAATAGGCAAGAACGCATCTACCCCTGGAGTATTCAACATTTGAGAAATATCCTTGATCGTGACAGCAATTGCCTCTGATTTTACCAGCTCGCGGATCGCTTCCCCAGAAAAGCGCTCAAATTGCGGTTGTGCAGTTAGAAGTTCGATGCTTTTGCCTCTTGTCATCACGATATATGCCGTTAACCGATTCTCAGGAAATCGAGAAACGATATCGAGTGCATCGCTAAATCCCTCTTTGGCAAGCCGTTCGCCTATAACGATAATCCGATGATGAGCATAGTAGAGATGCCTGGACATTCTCGACTGAATCGTATTATTGGCCTCACGAATCGTCTTGCCTACCGCCGAATCCACATAATAGCTTTTATCTCCACTGGTTCCCCCTCCCCCGCCAGAAGGTCCGCCCAAATGGCTGACAAGCGGCACCTGAACGGACAAGCGATACAACCCATTCGGCTCCTTATCAATCGCCATCGCAATGACGATTGCCATGTCATTGACTTCACGCCGATCCCAACAGCCCGTGACGGCCAACATACTGAGCAACAATGCGACTACCAAGGGAACACGCATCAAGATTTTCCCTCCTCGTTCGATCTGCCTTCGACTGATCGTCCTTTTCCTCCCCCTTTGTTCTGGATTTGCTCGGCAAAGTCCGTATCCATCCTCCTGGCATTTTGCACACCTACGAAGCTTGGACGCTTTTCATTATTCGACCAAGGCGCTCTAATCAGTGTATCTTTCAAATCGCCAACAGACATCGGTGCGAGTGGGGAGAGATAAGGTACGCCAAAGGAACGAAGATTGGCCATATGTCCTAAAATAATTAAAGCCATCACTAAAATTCCGTATATGCCCAGAATTGAGGCGATAATCATAAGAGGAAAGCGAAGCATCCGCAAGGCAATGGCAGCGTTAAAATGAGGAATCGTAAAAGAAGCGATCCCTGTAATCGAAACGACGATTACCATCGGTGCCGAGACAATACCCGCCGTTACTGCAGCCTGCCCGACTACGAGGGCCCCTAAAATACTTACAGCTTGACCCACTGTTTTAGGAAGTCGAATCCCCGCTTCACGCAATGCCTCAAATGCGACCTCCATAATAAGTGCTTCCACAATAGCGGGAAACGGTATGGCCTCCCTGGCAGCAGCAATACTGAGCAAGAGCGTCGTTGGCAGCATCTGTTGATGATAGGTGGTGATTGCGACATAAATGGCAGGAGTCACCAACGAAATAATCACAAACAGGTAGCGCAGCCATCTCACTAGCGTAGCCATTTGAAACCGTTCAAAATAGTCTTCGTTTGCTTGCATCAGCATCCAAAAAGTAGTGGGTACAATTAGCACCATTGGCGTACCGTCTACAAAAATGGCTACGCGCCCTTCAAGTAAAGCCCCTGCCACGGTGTCAGGTCGTTCTGAATACATCACTTGAGGAAACGGTGAGTACGTACTATCCTGGATCAACTCTTCGATATAGCCACTTTCCAGAACCGAGTCGATATCGATTCGGTCAATGCGTCTCGTAACCTCATCCACGATTTGCGGGTCTGCAATACCGTCCAGATAGGCAATAACCAGATTGGTATTCGTTTCACGTCCAACCATAGCCGATTTCATTTTTAATCGTGGCGTCTTCAGCTTGCGTCGCAGCATCGAGGTATTTGTTCGGATGTTCTCAATGAAACCTTCACGCGGACCGCGTACGACCGCTTCTCCCTCGGGCTCGTTTACGGAGCGCTTCTCCGCACCACGTATCCCTAAAGCCAGCGCTTCTACATTGCCTTCTACGATGATTGCTGTATCTCCAGAGAGCACAGCTTGCAACAACTGTTTATATTCGTTGACTCTCGTAATTTGAGAGACCGGCAGCAGTGCTTCTTCAATCACTCGGATATTCTCATCGCCATCTTCCAGAACCATCAGCGATTTTAATGCCTGATTCACCTCTTTGGTGTCGATCAGACCATCTACAAATACAGCTATAGCAATGACACTGTTTTTTTGCTTGAATTCCCTAATGACAAAATCCGAGCAGTCGGAGAACAGTTTTTTCAAAAAGGCGATGTTATCTTCGAGTTTGCAAAAGACCGGAATGCCTTCCAGATCCATCAAACTACAGGCATCATCAATAGACTCAATCAGCTCTTTTGTTTTGTCTTTACGCTTAAAATCCATTTCATCACCTGCCACTGGAAAGCTATACGTATTATGGATGATTCAGGTAAAAGCTATACAAAAAAAGCATCTCGCTTACATAAACTTCGTTTGACTGGACAAAGTAGGGTCAACGTATCTCGTTGAAAGAAGGAGCAAACATGGGTGCACCAACAAAAGAGTATGAACTGACTATTCATGGACGAACCTTGTCCATTACCAATCCATATAAACCGTTATGGCCCCAGGCTGATGTCACAAAACTGGACTATCTCCGCTACTTATTGACTGTCGCAACACCCATGCTGGCTTACACAAAGGATCGCCTCCTGACCGTCATTCGCTATCCTCACGGCATTACCGATAAGCATTTTTATCAAAAAAACGCACCAGACTATACCCCAGCCTGGATCGAGACGCACAGGTGGGAGAATGTCCGATATGTCCTGTGCAATGACGAAGCTACTTTGATCTGGATGGCAAATCAGGCGGCTCTAGAGTGGCATGTGTCGTTTCATCTCGCCAAGGACGAGATCCCTACAGAGCTCGTATTTGATCTAGATCCTTCTACCAACGACTTTTCCGTGGTGATTCAATCGGCCTTGCTTGTAAAAGAATTGCTGGATGAGCTGAACCTGCCTTCCCAAGTCAAGACGTCGGGTTCCAGTGGATTGCAAATCTATGTACCTATTGAACTGCGCTATACGTTTGAACAAACGAGACAGGTCGGTTATTTTCTCGCTTCTTATTTAGTGAACAAGCATCCTCAATTGCTTACCATTGAACGAATGGTGAAAAACAGAGGGACGAAATTGTATATCGACTACTTGCAGCATTGGCGAGGCAAAACGCTGCCTGCTCCATATTCCACCCGGGCAAAAGAGCAGGCAACGGTCTCCACGCCTTTGCACTGGGATGAAGTCCCGCATATTCATCCTACGGCTTTTACCATTCACACGGTTCCTAAGAGACTTCAAAACTTTGGCGATCTGTTCGCGCCTGTCTCTTCTCCCGATTTTCGAGCTTCGCTTGATCCTATTCTTTCCTTTTTGCAGTCGCGGTAAGGTCTAGTTGGAATCCTCCCTCTTGTTTGTGCTATACTGTGCACAGAAGTTTGAGGCAAGGAGGCATTTTGATGATTGATCCAATTGCAATTGCAATCGGACCCCTTAAGATTCACTGGTATGGTATCATCATGGGGCTCGCTTTTTTTCTGGGGACCTATTTGGCCCGGTACAATTCCAAACGTTCTGGCATTGATCCTGATCACGTCCTGAATATGGTCGTGCTGATCATTCCAGCCGCCATTATCTGCGCACGTCTGTACTATGTTGTGTTTGAATGGGGACAGTACAAAGAAAACCCAATTGATATCATTAAGGTGTGGAACGGTGGTCTGGCAATTCATGGGGGACTTATCGGCGGGTTGTTAGCAGGTACCTGGTATATCCGCAAGCACAAGCTCCCGTTTCTGCGGCTGGCCGATGTATTTATGCCAAGTGTGATTCTTGGTCAAGCGATTGGTCGCTGGGGAAATTTCATCAATCAGGAAGCCCATGGAGATGTTGCTTCCGCTGAATTCATGCAGAAGTTCCCTGCGTTTATTCGCGATCAGATGTATATCGGGGGCGAGTATTACCACCCTACGTTCCTCTATGAGTCCATATGGAATCTAGTGGTGTTTGCAATCCTTCTCTTTATGCTCTATCGGTTTAAAAAGTTCGATGGACAGATCCTGTTTAGTTACATGATCCTCTATTCCGTCGGCCGCTTCTTCATCGAAGGCATGCGCACGGACAGTTTGCTCATTGCCGATACGCTGCGTGTCGCTCAACTAGTCAGCTTGACCCTGATCGCTATCGGTATCATTTTAATGCTCGTCTTCGCTCGAAAAAAGAAACAGTCACGACATTCCCATAATTCGATGGAATAATGGCGCCAAAAGCAAAAACCACCCTTTTCGTGTAGGACAGGGTGGTTTTTTTTGCCTTCTCGTCTGAATTATCGCAAACGAGGGAATACTGGTAGATAATCAAAATCGGATGAAAGGAGTGGGAAATATGGATGATGGTATGTTAGAAGATTATCTGAATCGGTCGGTACGCGTTCATTTTGCTCCCGCCATGACCGGTCCTGGTTTATCTCCTTATGCTGAAGGCAAATTGTACGATTACAGCCCGAACGGAATCCTGCTCGAGGAGCGCGACGGTTCGCTTGATTACATCCCCTTTGCGGCTGTTAGGCTCATTCAGATCCGCCCAAAGCCTGGAATATGGGAACGCTTAACGGGATCTAGTTAAAAAAACCACTATCGAGGCCTGCTCAAGGAGAAGCGACCGCGTTTAGTGGAAGGTTTTTATGCGTTCCAGAATTCATAAGCGTCGCGCTTATAAATTCTTACACGTAAAAAAAAGACATCTCTTACCATTCGTATCTCGGTAAGAGAACATGTCTTTTTTTGTAAGAGTTTAATTACTATTTATAGAAAAACGTCAAATACGACATAACAGGCAGCAGCAAGCAAAGCCGATACCGGGAGTGTAATCACCCATGTAATCAAAATGCGGCCCGCCAAGCCCCATTTTACTGCGTTGAGTTTTTGAGATGCCCCTACGCCTAATATAGAAGAAGTGATGACGTGTGTCGTACTCACAGGCAACTTCAGTGTGGTAAAAATTGTGATAATCAAGGCAGAAGACAAGTCTGCAGAGAACCCGGTAATTGGCTTGATTTTCATAATTTTACCACCCATGGTTTTGATAATACGCCAGCCACCAACAGATGTTCCGAGTGCCATTGCAATCGCGGCAGAAAGCTTCACCCAGAGCGGAATGGTGAACTCACCTGGTTCTTGAACCAAAAACCCTCCCGAAAGCAGTGCGAGCGTAATAACCCCCATTGTTTTCTGCGCATCGTTGGCTCCATGGCTAAATGACTGCCAGGAAGCAGACAACACTTGAAGCGCCCGAAAGCTTCGATTGGTCTTATGGTATGCCTTGTTTGCAACGAGTTTTGACACGATCTTAATCACAATAAAACCAACAACAAAGGCGACGATAGGCGAGATAATCAATGCCTTCACAATGTCTATGAAACCTTCCATGTTGATTGCCCCTAAACCTGCAGCTCCAATGGCCGCACCAGCGACACCGCCGATAATCGCATGGGAGGAAGAACTCGGAATACCGAACCACCACGTAATCAGGTTCCATAAAATCGCCGCTGTCAGCGCAGCCAGTACTACCAAGAGCCCATTTTGCAGCTTGAACGGATCTGTAATCTGTCCACCAATTGTTTTCGCTACTCCTGTATAAGTGAGTGCTCCAACCAGGTTGAATACAGAAGCAATAATGATGGCTGTACGTGGACTGAGCGCCCGAGTCGATACGGAGGTTGCGATTGCATTAGCTGTGTCATGAAAGCCGTTGATAAAGTCAAAACTTAGCGCCATGATGACGACGAGTACGAGAATGATCACGTCTGGCGAAAGATCAGGCATTCTTTAACACGATCCCTTCTACCAGGTTGGAGACATCCTCCGCGAAGTCTGCGCAGTCCTCTAGCTTGTCGTAGATTTCTTTGAGCTTAATGGCTTCGATCGGATTCGCATCAGGAGCATTCAACAGATCCGATACCATTTTACGGTAGTTGGAATCGGATTCATGTTCGAGATCCTTGATTTCTCGAGCGATTTTCGAAACCACCTGATGGTCCAGCTTACGCAATGTACGGATCAGCTCAATCAGCTTGGCCGAGCATTTTACCAAAATGTTGGCTTGGGCAAGCACGCGCGGGTCTGGCTGACGAACTTGATAGAGGTACATGCGATCCGCTACGCCGTCGATGTAATCGATCATCGAGTCCATAGTATGAGCGAGTTGGTGAATGTCTTCACGCTCAAGTGGAGTGATAAAGGTAGAGTTCAATTCGTTCATAATACGGCGAACGATTTCATCCCCTTCTTTTTCAACAGCTTTGATTGCCTTTACTTTTGCCTCTAGATCTTGATAGTTCCCTATCATTTCATAAAAGAGATGGGTCCCTTTGTGTACCGTGGCAATTTGCTGTTCGAACAGATCAAAGAAGATATACTTGTTTGATTTCAACATACGTTCCTTCTTCACTCCTTAGGAAAAATGACACCTAAACGATTATATCGAACATTATTGTTGACGTAAATTTAAAAACAAGGTCAAGTGTGTGTATTTTTTATAAAAGGTTTATTAAGTTTTTGTAAATCATCTTTACAATCGGCAAATAAAAACACCCATCTCCACAGGGTATGAGTGTTAGTCTTCCAGTCTATGCCAGATTTAATTCGTTGCTGCCATCATGCAGTCTTTCTTTTTCTTTGCTTCATACATCAAGGTGTCTGCCTTTTCTGTCAATTCATTGGCACTGGAAGCATGCAGAGGATAAGAGGCTACTCCAATACTAACCGTTACGCCTGATAGAAGACTACGGGCCTGTTTTTGGATTCGCTCACCAACACCAAGTCCTACGCTCGTTTCCGTTTGCGGTAACAAGACTACGAATTCTTCGCCGCCCCAGCGTCCCACCACGTCATGTCTACGGACATTGACTTGCAATAGCTTGGCGAATTGGCATAATAGCTGGTCTCCTTTTATATGCCCGTATCGGTCATTGAATTCCTTGAAGTTATCCAAATCAATAAACAATAAGGTGACCGGGTAATGATTACGATTTGCCAATCTTACCTCATGTTCCAGTTTGTCGATAAATCTGCGATTGACCAACACGCCAGTAAGCGAATCGTGATAGGCCATCCGCCGCAATTTATTCACATAGGTCCCCAGCATGTATCCCACACCAGCCTGAATGATGGCAGCGATCATGACCTGCACTGACACCGTTTCCTCTTGGGGGAATCCATACACATTTAGCCAAATGAAAATCATTAGAAAGGAAGCTCCCATGCCAATCCAGCGCGAGTCCACACAATCTCCCTCTGGTCCATGCTAGTTGCAATTCTGTTCCGAATGATTCATAAGACCTAAATTAAAATAATGATATTAGGACTTTAATCTTAATGTCAGGAATATTTTACCTGTATCTTCTCCTGAGTTCAAGGACTAAAAGTACGCTTATCTTGCTGCATCATCCTGTTTTCATAGATTCGTCATCCTTTGTTACAATTTTCAGATTTATGACAACCCTCTTTTTTTTCTTATAACACTCCGATATAATTACAAAATATTCTTTATCGGCAGGGAGGATTTAACTGAATGGATTGGTTCCAAAGCATTCTCTCCCGTTATGACAGTACCATCTGGATTCGCGTCATCGGGACCATACTCACAACATTTGCTGGCTTTATGCTCCGACCATTCCTGGCTTTCTACCTCTATGACAAAATGGACGGTAACCTCTTAGTAGCTGCAATGGTAACAAGTCTTCAACCTCTTGCCAGTATCATCTCCGGCTATTTTGCAGGTAGTTTGTCCGACCGTTATGGACGCAAGCCGTTGATGGTAGCTGCCCTCATCATTGAATCGATTTCCATGGCTGGTTACATCTGGGCCGAATCCCTGTTTACCTTCGCCGCCCTTACTGTGTTGAATGGCATTGGCGCTTCTCTTTTCTGGCCTGCCGCAAGCGCACAGGTAACGGATGTTGTTCCTGAGGAAAAGCGCAGCGAGGTATTCGCTCTTTTGCATACTGCACTGAATCTAGGTGCTGCAGCAGGTCCGCTGATTGGAGTGTCTCTGTACAAAATCAATCCTGCTATTGCGTTCGGGATTTGTGCCTGTACCTTGTTTGTCTACTGTCTGCTCATCATTTGGAAGGTGCCTGAAACATTGCCTCAGCCATTGCGAGAGCGCGCCAAACAAAAAACGGGTAAAGAAATGATACCACGCATGAAGCTCACGGAACATTCGACCTTGATTTGGATAACGCTGGCAGCTGTCCCGGTTTCTCTTCTGTATTCGCAAGTGGAAATCATCTTACCCCAGCATCTGCGCACCCAATACGATGACTTCCTAACCGTGTTCGCTACGCTCTTAACCATTAATGGGATACTCGTCGTCTGCTGTCAGATCGCAATTGCCAAATTCGCAGATCGTTTCCCTGCTCATCGTGTGATCCTGATCGCTTATTTGTTCCTCGCCTGTGTCGGTTTTGGTTATGGATGGGCACCTAGCTTTCTCGTACTGATTATTGCCGAAACCTTGTTCACCATTGGAGAAATGCTAAATGGGCCGCAAATTCAAAAGGCGATCTCCGTTATGGCTCCCGACGAGTACCGGGGTCGTTACTTTGCTATTTTTGGCGCGAACTGGGGAATTACCGGTACCATTGGACCATCTGTTGGTGCCGTCGCATTCCGAGGCATCGGCGGTGCGTACTGGTTTTCTATCTTAGGTCTGCTCTTATTGATCGGAGGTCTTTTTCAATATCGTTTTGTTAGAAAATCTCTATCCCGTTCGCAGGTCGACACATCATCTGCTAAACAGACGAATGCCGCTATTTCGTAAACATCATGACCCATCTACCTGGTATCTCGAATCTTTTCGGGACCAGGTTTTTTTATATGAATTGGAATCAATTGGGAAGGGGAAGCTAGCAATACGTAATCTTACAACGGGAGTGGATGTTAATATGCCCCGGATTGAAGCTGTTGCCACAGCAGTGCCTCCCCATCAAGTAACCCAAGAAGATTCTGCAGTGCTCGCACGTCACTTTTTCCAAGAAGCATTTCCTGATATTGATCGTCTATTGCATGTGTTTGCCCACAGCAAGATCAAGAAACGCCATTTTTGCATGCCGATGGACTGGTTCTCGGACAATCGCCTCTTTGCCGAAAAGAATCAATTGTATGTCGAGCACGCTGAGGCACTTGCTACACAAGCTGCTCTCAGTTGTCTGGATAAAGCCAGCGTCTTCGCTTCATCCATTGATTGTCTGATCTTTGTCTCCAGTACCGGAATCGCCACTCCCAGTCTCGATTCGCGCTTGGTGAATCGGTTAGGCCTGCGAGCTGATATCACCCGCCTTCCTTTATGGGGTTTAGGCTGTGCCGGAGGAGCGATGGGACTCTCTCGTGCTTGTGAGTACACGCGTGCCTACCCGCAAAAACGTGTTTTGCTCATCAGCGTAGAACTGTGTGGTTTGACTTTCATCCGTCAAGACATGTCCAAAAGCAACCTGGTCGCTACTTGTCTTTTTGGTGACGGTGCTGCGGCTGTTCTGGTCGAAGGTGATGAAGTGCGAAGTTCCCGGTCTACACCAATGCCCCGACTGCGCTTTTGTGGAGCTCGCACCACCACCTGGCCTGGTACGCTGGATGTCATGGGGTGGGAATTGACCGAGCCCGGATTAAAAGTCATTTTTTCTCGCGACATTCCTACCATTATTCGTCAAGCGATGAAAGACAACGTGGAAAGCTTCTTATCTCCCTATGACACCTCTGTGGATCGACTCCGCCACTTTATCCTCCATCCCGGTGGAGCCAAGGTCTTAACGGCGTACCAGCAATCTCTCGGTATATCTGTGGATGCAACTCGTCTGTCAGAAGAAGTCTTGCACAACTTCGGGAACATGTCTTCTCCTACTGTATTATTTGTGTTGGAGAAAAGCATGGAGCAGGCATGGGAGCCAGGGGAACGGGGACTACTGGCCGCACTTGGCCCTGGCTTCAGCTCTGAGCTGCTTTTGTTGGAGGCGAGGTAAAGTAGATGACGTTCTTTGGAATCGTCCTGGGAGTGGTTCTCTTGCAACGAGGAGGCGAGCTATTTTTGGCCTCCCGAAACGCACGACACATTCGTGCCAGAGGGGGCTATGAGGTTGGAGAGGAGCATTACAAATATATCGTGACGCTTCATCTGCTTTTTTTCGTCAGTTTACTGCTCGAAGTAAGCCTAAAGGAAGCCCCATTTGCGCTTCCCGCTTGGTGGATGTATCCCTTTTCCCTTTTCCTGCTCGCCCAATTCCTTCGCTACTGGTGCATGCAAAGCTTAGGGAGACACTGGAACACGCGCATTTTGATCCTGCCAGGTGCACAGCCTGTCATTCGTGGGCCTTATCGATTTTTGCGGCATCCTAATTATTTGGTTGTCGCAGTAGAATTATTTTCGTTACCGCTCTCGTTTTCTGCTTTTCTCACAGCCATCACTTTTTCCATCCTGAATGCATGGCTGCTCCTTCGTATTCGTATTCCTTTGGAAGAAAAAAGCTTGTATGAACCGGAAAAGTAGGTGGGCTCACTCCTTTTTCTAGCTAAAAAGCCTCTGCCATCCTTAGATGCCAGAGACTTTTTTCATATTTCATGTTTACAATCCGTCGTTCGGAGGAAAAGAGAAACATACTCTATTTTTTCCCGTGAGGTGGATCTGGTGAATCGCACAAACATTTACGAACCTCTGGAGACAAAAAGAATGATCATTCGTGATTTTTGTAGTTTGCTCGAAACGATTCCGAATCAAGATGATCAGGTGACCATTCAAAAATTTCTCCGTTACTTACAAAGTCTGATCAGAATCAAGCAAGTCGTACCGCCTGTTGTGGAGATCATGACTGTGATTAAACAAAACAAGCCTATTTTGTACCATGCCGCTCGTCGAGCCATTATGACTTCTAGCAACCTGCATATGCTTTTTCAGCTCGACATGGATTTTGAAGTAGCCCAAAAGCGACTGGGGCAATACGATCAATAATCCTGTCTTATGCTTGCAGTTGTTCGGGATTGAGGCATTCGAGCTCTGGAATGACAAAGCGACCGTCTTTTCGGATCAGCACACCGTCAAACCAAATTTCTCCCCCGCCCCACTCTGGACGTTGAATGGAAACCATGTCCCAGTGCACAGAAGATTTGTTCCCATTGTATGCTTCGTCATAGCACTGGCCTGGTGTAAAGTGAAAACTGCCATCAATTTTCTCATCAAACAAGATATCTTTCATCGGATTCCGGATGTAAGGATTTACCCCGATCGCAAATTCTCCAATAAAGCGTGCTCCCTCGTCTGTATCCAGAATCTCATTGAGTCGCTTCGTATCGTTCGCAGTTGCCTCTACAATTTTACCATCCTTAAATGTCAGGCGTACATTTTCAAAGGTGAAACCATGGTAAGGGGTAGGGGCATTATGCGTAATTGTTCCATTGACCGAATCTCTTACAGGAGCAGTGTATACCTCCCCGTCAGGAATGTTGCGCAAGCCCGCACATTTGACAGCGGGAATATCTTTGATGGAGAAAGTCAGATCGGTTTCAGGACCTACTAGTCTCACCTGATCCGTCCGGTTCATCAATTCAACCAAGCTATCCATAGCCTTGTCCATCTTCGCATAATCCAAATTGCATACCTGGAAGTAAAAATCTTCAAATGCTGTCGTTGACATGTTTGCCAATTGGGCCATAGATGGATTAGGGTAACGTAAAACGACCCATTTGGTTTGTGGTACGCGAACATTCATGACAGGCAGTTCGTACAAGCGAGAGTATATCCCCAGTTTGTCACCTGGAACATCCGCCATTTCATTTATATTGCTTGCTGCACGAATTCCGATATAGCCGTCCATCTTTTCCATCAGGGCTACCTCATTGGCCGCCATCAGCTTCAATTGCTCTTCATTGCAATGCATAGCTAATTCGCGACTCACTGCTGGATTGATTACTTGTACATAAGGGCTGCCTCCAGCTTTGTAAATCTCGCGTACAAGGGCAGCTACCAATTCAGGCGTCTCCCCTTTTGCGTTAATCAAAACATTTTCTCCTGGCTGAACCCGTACGGAATAGTTGACCAGATTGTAGGCCAATTGCTCCAATCGAGGATCTCTCATGAGCGACACACCCTTTTTAAATTTTCTGATTCCTTATGTATTTTTACCGATAAATGATAAAAAGTCAATAAAATTTATTTTATCGAAAGGGTTTTTCACCTTCATTCGTTCTTGTTTCCGAAGATGAAAAGACGCTTTGCTCGTGGAAAGAACAAAGCGCCTTAAACCATTATTCTTATTTGTCGTTATCGGATACTGGAGGCATCATCGACCAGCCGGAGCGATTCGCTACGTCTTGAGTAGCGTTGCGACCCATCACTACAGTTTCGTCCTCTGCTGGCATTGCTACCCATCCGGATGATGGTGCTACCACTGGGCCTGCTTTTGGGGAAATCATGGTGTATTGATCTTCTGTCGGCATTGCTGCCCAGCCAGATGCTGGTGCTACTACAGGTGTTTTATCTCCAAGAATGACGAACTCATCCTCAGCCGGCATGAAAACCCAGCCACCCGTTCCTTGTACAGGTATGTATCCATTGGAGGTTACGAATTCATCTTCACCTGGCATCGCTACCCACCCTGCAGATGGCGCTACTACGGATCCGGATTTTTCCCCAAGAATCACATACTCATCTTTAGCTGGCATAATAAAAGCGCCAGGAGCAGAGGATTGTGGTTGGCTTGCAGTTGTTGTAGTGATCGTAGGCGCTGCTGCAGTCGTTGCAGAAGCATCTGTTGCCGTAACTGTAGCTTCTTCTGCACAGGCCGACTGCGCGAATAGTGCTGCCCCCAAAACCAAAGAACCCATCATAAGTGTGCTGCTTTTTCTCATATGTGTACACTCCCATTCTCGTAGTACACACATCGTCTTCTGAAATGTCCCCCACCCGCTAACCTGACGGCATTGCTACATGCATTGCTTCATTTTCCGTAGAAAATAAGTAAACTGTTCCAACTCGTCGTCGCTCAGGTTTTCCATTAGCTTTCCAACCAGTACCCTTCTCTGGCATAAAAGCCCTTCCAGCATCGGAAGTCCTTTTTGAGACAGGTTAACCCACACTACGCGTCGATCCAGCTCATCACGAACTCGATCCACATAACCGGCCTTTACCAGCCGATTAAGCGCGATAGTGGTTGCACTGTTGGATTGCTTCAGAATGGTCGCCAGTTCAGATACTGTGCTTCGCCCTTTTTGGTGAAGCACACGTAGCAAAATAAATTGCTTTGGACTGATCTGCTCTTCTTCTTCCAGCCAATGGCTGATAAAATAACGAGCCATTTCGACAAATACTCGATCCAGTTCCTCAATTTTACTGGCGCGGGACATGTCGCTCACATCATCACCTATTTTCAGAAAGTAAATAATAGAAGTACTTTTACTATAAAACTATATAGCTTATGTACATGAAGAGCAATAGGACTCTTCCTATTATTTTCTTTTAAATAGGTATGTATGAACTGTGACAAAGTGTTTACTACTTAATATTTTTACTGTAAAACTTATTTGCATCATCATCTTACCTCAAACAGGAAAAACTGACAATAGTTTATGATGGCAAAATCGTGACCAAACTTTTTCCCGCGTTCATTTCCATCTATTTCCTCGAATCTTCTTCCGTATCCATTCGTAAAGCATGTATAATGAAAGGGCAGTTTCGGACGCAGGATTCTTTTGTCCAACAGAGCAGGACCACGAAACCACATACATAGGAGATCAGGTCTATGGAACAAACTAACAGTACGACGAAATGGAAGGTTGAATTGCTTGATTGGTTGAAATCGTTTGTCTTGATTGGCGGTTTGACCGCCTTTATCTACGTGTTCGTAATGGCTCCATACGTTGTTCAAGGACGTTCGATGGAGAACACGTTGCACGACCGCGAACGCGTCATTGTGAACAAAGCCATTTATTATTTGAAAGACCCGAAGCCGGGTGACATCGTGATCATCCACCCGGATGCCAGCGGAGACAACTGGATCAAAAGAGTCGTGGCTGTAGCTGGAGATACAGTGGAAGCAAAGGATGATCAACTCTACATCAACGGCAAACCACTGAGTGAAGAATACTTGACTGCCAACAAATTGAGAGCGTCCGCTGACGGGGTTACGTTGACAGAAGACTTTGATCCGATCACGATTCCCGAGGGCAGCGTCTTTGTAATGGGAGACAACCGCAACAACAGTATGGATAGCCGCGTAATCGGTCCTGTAAAGCTGGATCACGTAGTCGGTCGAGCTGAAGCCGTTTATTGGCCGCTTACTGATATTCGCCTGCCGAAATAACCAATGGTTGTAATCGAAAAGCCGCTCACGAAGAGCGGCTTTTTTTATGATTACTGTTTTTGCGCGGAACCCTCGTCTGTCAGGTAGTCTTCCAATGTCATTCCTTTTGCCATGATGTCCTGCGCCATTTCTTTACCGACGTAGCGCAGATGCCACGGTTCGTATGAGTAGCCTGTAATCGCTTCTTTACCTTTGAGATAGCGAATGATGAAACCGTATTCGGCGCTATGGGCTGCAAGCCACTTTCCTTCAGGCGTCTCTCCGAATGGCTCCTCTAGTCTTGTCTGTGCATCAGCTCCTGAAACGTCCATCGCCAGACCCGTTTGATGCTCGCTTTTTCCCGGGACAGCACTGTACGCTGCTGCGTGCTCCGCACCTTGTGTTTTCACGTAGGTTTCGTAGAGTGACTTTTGGGTTTTATAGGAACGGTAGCCTGAGACTGCATATAGTTCAATTCCGTCCAACTTTGCTTTAGCGAACAGCTCCTCAAGCGCTTTTGCTGCTGCTTCGCGCATGAATCGCTTTTCTACTTTTTCATCAAACGGGAATGGTACATTCGGTTCTACCAGATCGGGCGGAATATAATCAGCAGGCAGAGCTCTTTGTTTGTTTACAACCACTGATAAATCAGTCGGGTTGGTCACAGTCGGTACTCCCTCTACCATCGTAATCGTCTCTCTTAATGACGCAGGCTTGGGTTTACCTGTCTCCTCCTGTTGCGGCTTGGCTTTGCCATCGCCTGATCCTTCTCCTGTCGTGCCGCTTGCCGGAGTCGATGTCTCTGATTGACTGCTATCCGTGCCTGAGAGTAATTTGGTTAATGACGGTGCTTCACATCCACTAAGTAGGGCTACTGATAGTACTGCGACAATTGCTAGTCCAGTAGTGCGATTCTTCTTCATGACTTATCCTCCTGGTTCCATACAGACACATACGTTCTGCTCTACATTACCACGGAGTCAGACAAAAAAATAGCATGGATTGTGAGCCGTTTTTATTAGGAGGGCCGCGCAGCGATTGTCCTGATCAGCTCAGGCAACCAGGATTGCAGAGTCCGAAAAGAAAATCCCGCTTGAGTTGCTTTGCTGTTATCCATATAAAAGGATTCTGGAAAAGCGAATGGAGAACGATCGTCAGAAGATGTTTCTTCTTGGATTTGCGCTGGTTTTCCAACAGCACTCGCGATCTCCTCCATAAGCGCCCGGAGCTGAATTGTACCGTGTGAGCAGGCGTTAACAGGGCCAGCTTGCGAAGTCAAGCCTGCCCATTGCAAAAATTCTGCTGCCTCTTGCGCATGAATAAAGCACATGATCGCCTCGGGGTTTACCATGCCGATCGGACGCTCTTCTTGTACATGCTCGACGTGAAAGTGCAGCCGTCTCGTATAATCATCTTCAGCCAGCACAATGGGGAAACGTGGTGCGATGACAGGAAATGCCTGCTGCTGGAAAAATACTGCTTCTGCTTGCCGTTTCCCTTCCTGATAGGTAACTTCATCCCTCGTTGTCCGGTGGATCTGATACGAATATGGATCAAAAGCCTCTTCCTTTAGACTTTCTGTCGCAAAATCATAGACCGAAAGCGTGGAGGTCAGCACATACTTGCCAACCTTGCCTTGGAATACTTGACACGCATCAAGCGCATTTTGTGATGAGTAGCAGATGTTGTCATAAATGACATCCCAATCGGTCCCACCTACTACTGCAAGCGAACGAGGGTCTTCTCGATCTACAGTTACACGTTTGACTTGAGGGGGTAAATCAGCATCTGCAAGCCCTCTAGTAGCTACTGTTACTTCAGCTTCGGATTGTGCCAGAAGCTGGACGAGTCTTTTTCCAAAAAAGCGAGTTCCTCCGATAACAAGCACTTTTTTCATCATAGCCCTCCACCTTTCCATTGTTTTCCTCCCCATTATACGTGTTATCTTTGTTAGGAGGACAGGCAAATAAAAAAACTCTTCTGAAACAAAGGCATTCCGCCTTGCCAGAAGAGTTTATTCATACGAAATCATTTGTCCGATTACGGCATGATCACAAGATTGCTCACAACAGAGCGTTCTTTCCCACCCGACGGCTTGTTCATCAGCTTACCTTTGTAATAGAAGGCACTGGAGCCGCCTCCATCGAGGTTGAACGCATCGACGACATGGAATTCCTGCAGTTTTCTTTGCGCTTCTTCCAGGGTAACGCCATTACTCCAGCCCTCACGTCTACCGTCGATGACAATCAAGAGCAAGTCTCCATTGTCAAAATGACCGATCAATGTCCGGGGCTGACGAGCATTCGCCCAGTCACGCGGAATCGGCAGGCGTTTCCCATCCTGCAGCAAGCGTGGCAAGAAGCTGGCGCCTTGCAAAATCCCTTGCTGTGTAATTTGGGCTTGGGTCGTAATGTTTGCCCCGATCAAATGACCTTTGTTGTTAAAACCGACGAAGCTCAATTTGGTATTGTTCGAAAAGGTACGAATTTTACCGTCAACCACTGTAATTCCAAGGGGGGTCAAATTGCCTTGCTTGTCTGACATGAAGCCACCTGCATTGATAGCGAGAACGGCTCCCGTCCTTTTCCCGGCATGACTCGTCGTCTCACCCTTGCTCTTCACCGAATTGTTAGCTAAAACCATCTTTAGCGCTTTCGGGTCCTTTAACCGGACTTTTGCCATGTACCCACGGTAGCCTGCTTCCTCCAGGGAATATACCTTCACCGTAGAATTGTTCCCAAACGACTGTCCGATTGGATTGCCTAGCATATTGGAAAGAATCGTATCGAGTACATCCGCCGATTTTTGCGTTTGCGACTTACTCGCTGAGAGCAGGTTGTTGATTTTACTGTTTTGCTGCTCGTAATCCTTCTTTTCCTTTTCAGACTTATCGCGGATCTCTTCGATGAGGATTTCTACACCCCTCATTTGCACTTTAGTTTCATAGAGCTGCTCTCCAATCGCATCCGCTTGTGCTTTGGTTTGCTCGGCAGGCAGCTTTAGCGCATCCAGCTGGGGCTTGTCCACTGGATTTGCCCCTGAAAAAGCAACCAAAAACCCGACAGCAGGAGCCAGCAGAAACGCGAAAAAACGATTTATGTTACCAAGCACGGGCTGCATCCTCCAGTTTTTTCAGTGATGCTTTCAAATCTACCAGCTGTTTGTTCAACTGATCAATTCGATCCTGAAGGGCCTCCTTGGTCTTATTCGTTCCTCCAATTGTTTCTCCAGTTAATTCCAAATCTTCTTCCAAATTTGTGAGTCCACTTTGAACGTTTTTCATTTCATCCTGAACCAATGTCAATTGCTCTCCTAATGCTCGCACCTGTTTCTGGTTTTCTTCTTGTACCAGTTGAATTTGTTGGTTTACAAACTGTTGTTGCTTGTCCAATGTATGAACAGCAAAAGCATAACCAGCGTATGCGAGTCCTCCCCAGAGCAGAACAGCCAAAATAAGAGGCAGCGGGGACCGCTTTTCTTCTGTCCGGGAGGGAAACAATGCCTGGAATAATCCAGCTCGTTTGCGTCTACCGTCCTGCTTCCCCCCACCAGGCAGTGGCAGGCTAGTGGATGATGACGATGAAGCGGGCATATATTTATCGCTCATCGACTCCCTCCTCCTTTCTATGACATAGAGTGAGGTTTTATTATAACATAGAACATATTTCGTCAGGCTCTTTGCGGAATATTGGAAAAATAATGTGAAAATAACAAAAACCGCCCATTTAGGCGGTCTTCGGCTCTCTGATCATTTTCCCAAGCGCCACTCGTCTCGTAACTGGCTGTGCAAACGCTGCAGAAACAGGACCGGGTCCTCTTTTACAAGTGGCAACTCGCTGTATTCCAGCTTTTTGGACAGATTGCTTGCGATTTGTTGACCGAGCTCCCGTTTCTTCTCCTGAGAAAGGGAGGATAATCGACTGACAAAGGTTGCGAGCAGTTGCCAGTCTTCGCGAGTAATAGCTTGTTTTTGAACCTCACTTAGCACGAGTGGCGTCCAGTCCGCCCGCTCCTTTTGTTGTTGCCTTGTTTTTCGTTTTTGGAACAGAGCTGACTTTTGTCCACCTTCCATAACGACAATCGTTCCCGCCACCAAATCGCCAATCCGTTTATCGCGCGGATGGAAAATAGAGACCATCGCTCCAAGAAAATATCCTGTTGGCAAGACATCTACGACACGGAACAGATTGCGGATTGCGGAGGACAAAAAAGTAGCAGGCTGACCATTGTCGCGAATGACTCGAATCCCCAGTAATTTTTTCCCGACCGTCTGCCCAGCCCAAAAGGCTTCCAGAACTAAAAAATAACCGAAATTAAGCACGAAAACAAAAAGAATGACAATCGCGATTGCATAATTTTCCGTTTCGAGGAAAAAAAGACGATTTTCACCAAACACAACTATACTGAACAAGGTAAATACAGTAAGATTAACCAAGAGCAAAATCACCGTGTCAACGAGCTGTGCTGCCGCGCGACTGCCCACACCAGCCGTCTGAAATCGCAGCAAGACATGCTCTGGTGTAACAATAGAAGCTTCTCGATCTGGTGGTTGGTTCGTCTGGGTCCATTCATTCATCCCTACTTGCTCACCCTCTCGTTTCCCTGTTCGCATAAGGAGGAATTTTTCTTGGATATCACTTCGTTCTGGCATAAACACAAAGCCGCATGGGCAGAACTGGAGCAATTGGTAGAACGCTTTTCCCGTCAGCCCCGAAAAATCGGAGCAGCGGACATCGACCGTCTCACCCACTTGTATAAAAAAGCATCTGCCCATTTGGCGTATATTCGTACGTATCATCCCTCTGATGAAATCACGCTCTACTTGAACCAGCTCGTTTCCCGTGCTCATAATTTAGCGTACAAACAGCATTCTGGCAGCTTGCAGCAGTTAGCCCATTTCTTTGGTATCCACTTGATGCAATTAATTGACAAGCGCCTCGGATTCATCGGAATGGCTGCCCTTTTGTTTATCATCGGAGGGATATCCGGTTTTGCTGCGGTGATGGCAGATCCACTCAACCTGTACTACGTGCTGCCGCAAGGGATGGCCGAGCAAATCGACCCCACCCGGCTGGGCGAAGGACATGGTTCCATCAACAGTCCTGTCATCTCGACATTGATCATGACCAACAATATGAAGGTTGCGATACTTGCGTTTGTCAGCGGAATCACACTCGGGCTCTTTCCCATCTATCTCTTGTTGTTCAACGGCCTCTTAGTCGGTTCTCTTGCAGCCGTGTATTTTCAGGCTGACAGCAGCTATGCATTCTGGGCGTACATCCTGCCGCATGGCGTCATCGAGCTGACCGCCATTTTTATCGCAGGTGGTGCAGGGCTGCATATGGGATATCGCTTGCTCGTTCCTGGCCGCTTTGCCCGTAAATATCAGTTTCTCGAGGCAGCCAAAGAATCTGCGCAGCTCCTGCTTGCCACTCTCCCGCTTTTAGTCATCGCAGGAATCATCGAGGGCTACATCACTCCGTCTGCCCTTTCTCTAGAAGGCAAGTACGCGGTTGCCCTCGTTACCTTACTTATTCTTTTCGCTTGGTATCTGCTTGCCCACAAGCGGCGAGCCTACAACGCTTCTCTCGATTTGATTTCTAAATAAGCATTTACGACTGTCAGCGTCAACTGATCGGCCGGTACATCCAACACCTGGATTCCCGCGCCGGTCATTTTTTGTTGAAAAGCTCTTCGATCCAACTGAAAGCGCTGGGCCACTGACTTGACGAAAGCCAATCGACTGTTTTCCGTTTCCACGTGACTCCATCTGTAGAGAAGCGGATCAGCCAAGGAAAGCAAAAGGAGCAGATGCGAGCGTCGCATTCTCCATAAATAACTGCCTAGCTGATCCTCGACGAGGTAGTTCTCCATATCGGAGAATAGCACGACCAGGCTTCGCTTTTTCTGCTGGCGGTGAAGAAATTCTAAAGCCTTGGCAGGATCGGCTTCCACGAAATCACTCTTTATGTTATAGGTAGCGGAAAGGATTGTATGCAAATGACGAAGCCCTTTGCCAGGCGGTATGTAGACTTTGACCTCATGAGAATATGCCAAAAGCCCAACCTGATCGCCTTGGCGAAGCGCTACAGCAGCCACTGTTAACGCTGCTTCCAGGGAAACATCCAGCCTCGTCTTGTTATCCAGCTCCACACCCATGAGCCTTCCGCAATCAATTACGATCATAATCACTTTGCCATGCTCCGGACGGTACTGATTGGTCATTAATCGTCGCGTACGAGCGGATGCAGACCAATTGATGAAGCGCGGGTCATCATCCGGGACATACTCCCTGATTGCATGAAATTCCGAGCCCATTTTTGCACGACGTACAATCTTTTTGCCATCCACGATCAGACTTTCCTGCACGGACGCGAGATACCCGCGGACAGCAGACAAATCGGGAAACACCTTGATCGACTGCTCACACGGAAAACGGCTCTGTCTATACCAAAGACCGATTTTCCCGTGCCAACGCAAGTAAAGCCAATGAAATTGATATTCACCCCGTTCTTTCGCCCGCGTAGTGTAACTGATTCTCGTCTCACCCGTATCCATGATGCCAGCGATTGGTCCAGTCTCTACAAAAGAGAGCGGTAAATCATCCACAAGCGAATAGCCGACGAGCTGGCCACTTCGGTTTTCTAAATCTACCTGAATGGAAACCGGCTGACCTAGGTCGGTCTGCTCAGGCAAAATTCTTTTCAGCGACAAATCACGCCGCTTAGGTATAGTGACCCAGTCAATCAAGCTGGCTATTAAAATCAAGCTATTATACAGCCAAAAAATCGTATAACCCCATCCCATCCAAAAACCAGTCCCTGCAAGAGGGGTTCCGAGCAGAACCAAGAGAATCAGCCGCTTGGTCGGCAGAACGAACCGATCAGCCAGAACATCAGCGAGGAACTGGAATAGCCGCCAACGTTTCGTCGATGATGTGGTCACTGGTGCCCCCCTCCAATTCTACCTGCGGTGAAAGAATAAGGCGGTGGCGCAGTGCCGGACGAGCCACCATCTTCACATCATCTGGCGTCACATAGAGACGGTTGTCGAGCAGTGCCCAGGCCTTGCTCGCCATTAAAACGGCAATGCCGGCTCTGGAGCTCGCTCCGAGCTGCAACCGCTTGGTCTCTCTCGTTTTACGGATCAATGTCGTGATGTATTCCAAAAGCGAGTCATCCACGACAACCTCTTGAAGCTTTTGTCTTTGGGCGATAATTTCATCTAATGAACAAATTTGTTTTTCAAAACTCGCTTGGCTTTCCTCCCATGGCCTGTGCTGCGCCAAGATTTGCTTTTCATGCTCATGCGAAGGATATTGCATCGTTAGTTTGAACAAAAAGCGATCAAGCTGTGCTTCTGGCAGCACATAGGTACCCTCATACTCAACCGGATTTTGTGTGGCTACGACAAAAAACGGTTCGGGTAGCGGATAAGTGACTCCGTGTATCGTGACCTGTCCCTCTTCCATCGCCTCCAAAAGAGCCGCTTGTGTTTTGGGAGGGGTACGGTTGATCTCGTCCGCAAGCAGCAGATTGGCAAATACGGGACCTCTTATTGTTTCAAATTGATTCTTTTGCATATTAAAAACGACCTGACCAATAATGTCAGAAGGCATCATGTCCGGAGTAAATTGAACGCGCTTGCTCTCTCCCCCGATCAATCGGGACAGCGTCCGGACCATTTTAGTCTTGCCTATTCCCGGAACACCTTCCAAGAGTACATGGCCCCCTGCTAGTAATGCGGTGATCAACAACCGAATGTTCTGTCGTTGTCCGACCAGCTCTTTTTCCATTTGTGCTACCAATTGCTCCACGTTTTTGTCACTCCTTCTCTAGGCGCTTGCTCATTTCATCCATCAAAAGACTATCCACAAGCAGCTTTTTCTTCGTGTATCTCTCCCCGCTTTTTGCTTGCTCCAATCGTTCTAACAAGCTTGCCAATTTACTCACTTCACTATCGGTCCATTTCGTTTTGGCCACTCGAATGAGTTCTGAACGGTCTGCTCGTTGATGTAGTCCCCAACGATCGTGGATGAGTTGACGCAAATAGGCTTCCCTATGTAAGAACGCATCCTGGGCAAGACTTCTTTGTTCATACCAACTCGATACAGCCAAAAGAGTTTCATCTCCACGGCGAACAGTCCATTCCCGCAATGTATAAACAGGGCCAAAGCGTTTGCCTCGCCACCACACCCACAACAGCAGGACTATAGCCAACTGAGTGCAGATGACAATCAGCCACCCCGGATAAATGGCAAAAAAGCCGGGCTTTTGCTGCAAGCCATGGTGGTACTCGTCGACCCATATCAAAGGCCAATCTCCCAGAAGGTACGGCCATATGGCTTCAAAGTGCGAATGGCGCTCAATCTGACTGTTCGTCATCCACTCAGGTACGAGAAAAAGGGTGATGCTGCCTTTCCCCACTGACGTCCGCCCAGCTAAAATTCCCTGATCGTCGTATAAAAGTGCTTCCATCGACTGCGCTTCATTTAATCGGACGAGAGAGTCCGCGCGGCCCGAATAGCCCTCTCCCAACAAGGGTCCTCTCATGTTTCGCTCTTTACTGTTTTTTTCTTCCGTAAAATGTGTTGTGAAGGGCAGTTCTTCCCATTCGATTGGGCTTTTTTCGAACAGAATCAGATGATTCCCTCGTTCTACCCAATTGCGAATTTCCTCCTGCTCATCAATCGTCATATGGTTTGGCTCCACTGCAAGTAATGCCTGGCCTTCCTGCCCAGGTAAAAAGCGCATAGGCTGTCGCCATTCTTTGACGCTCTTCCCTTTTTCCTCAAGCAAAAGCAGCACAGCCTTGATTCCATCCGGCTGCGCCGAAGCAGCCAGATAAGGGGGATAATGCATAGACGATGGCCTTAGTATGAACCACCCCAGAACGAGTAGAAAAAGAATCGCAATGACTATTCCTGCGCGATAGGCTCGCAATTTATCCATGCTGTCCCTCCTCGCGCCACATTCCCTCCAGCTCTTTCACACGTTCCCAGAACTGTTCTTCATTTACTGGCGCTTGCCCGTACCATACTTGGTCAAAAGTTCGCGCGTGACGCCGGAACAGCCCTTCTACTGCCGGCTGATTCATTTGCAGCTCATCTGCATATTCCCAGTTGGTCTTCCACTGTTCGATCCGAATCCACGCTTTCATTTGCAAATAGACCAGCAGGGCCAGAAATAGGGAGCGCTCACCTTCCCGCCAATCCCCCTCTTGTCCCCGTTGTTTTGCATCACGTAAATAATCCATATAGGAACGTATTTTTTCGCCCTGGACGAATAGCGATCGTTGCCTTTTCTGCTCCCATACGATTCGTTTCGCCTGCCAGTAAATGGAGAAAATCAATCCCAAGCCCGCTATGACAAGAACGATGGTGGATACTGTACTTGAAGCTGTTGCCGGTATTTCCGTCCATTCAAACAGCTTCGCAATCATTTCTATCAAATAGTTGATCGCTTTTTCGATTAGACTTTCTCCATCACCCTGGATTTTTTTGAATTCGTCCTGGGACAAAATTTCTCGCAACCGTTCCTTGTCTTGCGAAATGGTCCATCCACTATTCATGTGGAGCTTCCTGTTCATTTGGCACAACTGTGGCTTGGTCTTGTGTCATCTGATTGTTGAGCATGACTTGCAGGTCGGTTCCCTCTTTTCGGACAACCAAATCAAAATAAGTAAGGGCATAAACAATCGACATCCATGGCATCAACAAGCAAGCCAAAAGAACTAAAATGAGCTGCGCTACGATCGACATTCCCATTGTCCCTGTCGTCAGAGCCTGCACCCCTCCAGAGAAAATCGAGTAGAGTACGCTTAAGACAAAGAAAATGGCGAGCAATCTCCAAAAGTTCCCTTTCGTTAAACGCCAGCTCTCTGCAAGTCCAACACCATTTTGCTCGAATAACACGAGAGGCAAATAGAAGCTCCAGCGCAGCAAGAAGAATCCAGGTACGAGCATGGTGCCGATGATAAACACGATATTGCCCACAATAAACAACAACATCAGGAAAATAGGGTTTACATCATTCCCTAGGCCCAGGAATGTGTCGAAGGACCCGCCGAATGCCACTGTCAGCAAAAAGAAAAGCAGCATGCAAGCGAGAACGAAGCCGATCATAACTCCCAAAGCAACGAGTCCGTACACCACTGTACTGCCGACTAAAGGCCAGAAACGACCAAGCGCCTGTTTCATTGCGTCCTTCAGTCGCAATTGCTTTCCTTTGATTGCACCCTCCGTTAGTATTGTAGCAACGGAAATCATCTGCGGATAAGCAACAAAAGTCATTAAAGGAATAACAATCACTATGTACGTTACAAGTAGAGCCATATTATCCGTCATCAATTCTTCTTGACCCATAAACCGATTCCCCATAGATTCCCAAAAGTCCAAACCGTCCGTATCTTGCATAAGCAATGGCATACTGCCGATATCAACCATCAGAAATTGCTGCAATAACAAAAAGGGGCCAAACCAAATGAGGGCTAACAGAAAAAAAGCAGCAAAGTGTTGACGATATACAGAGAAACTGCGATCAAGCAGCTTTCCTACTCCCATAGGAGCAAGTGGCGTTTGATTCATTGTGAAACCTCCATCATCCTTTTTGAGATTACCGTAAATAGTATACACGATTTTCCACTCCTTTTAAGAATTTCCTGCCCTTTTTTTCTTTCTAGTGTATTTGTCCATAACAGCCCTGCCTGTGTTGAATATGATGAACCATGGAAAAAAGGAGGTGTTTAGCACTGAAAGCAGCGAGGAAGAAGGTGCAAGCAAATTCGACAAATCTTCATCGCCGGTCTGCCCGTGCTCCTCGAAATCTTTCTACGAACAAACTAGTAAAAGCGAACGATCAACGTATGCTGCGGGTCAATGTTCGTGCCCCTAACGTGCATTTCACGGCACCAGTACCTCATGTTTCCGTTACGGCTCCCACTCCGTCCGTTCAGGTGGAAGCACCCACTGTTCAGATACAAGCCCCTAAGCTTGTAATCATCCCTGCTCCCATCGTGAAAGTAGATGTCGAAGCTGAGGAGAGTACAGACGAAGTCAGTCTAAAAGGTCTGCGAAAAGAATTGCGAAAATGTATGAAAGAAAACCAGATCGTGGAGCTGATACTGACAACAGACTGGGGACCAGACAGCCGCTCTTATCGGATGGGAACCCTGGTTCGAGTCGATGAAGGACTGATTGAACTGCGCACCCATGCTTCTCTGCCAAACAAAGGCGGGAGCATCTTGATTCCGCTCAATCGCATTGTGGCGATTATCCCCAACCTTCAGGTGCCTGCTCAAGTGGCCGTACCGGAATCAATGAAAGAAACAGAATCAGTCCCACTCAAATTAGTCGAGAGTTCGGGAGAGCGAAACGACCGTCATCTTGCTTCGGGGTAGGCAGGTTTTTCAACAATTGCACATCAGCTGTGCAATTCCCTTTGGCGGGGGAACGATTGCTGCGGCTTCCCCCAGCCAGATCTCCTCTATCAGTCTACATTTTGGACAAGCTGAATCGTGTGGACTTTTCAAGCTTGTCCTCTCGTTGTGATGACGTGCTTGTTATGCCTGTTCGCCAGGTCAATAAAAAGATCAGGAGAAATGAGCCATTGCCCACCTTCCTGATCGTTTTCCTTGTGATACGAAAGAGAGATCGGACTCTCCTGCTTACTGCCGTTACGGTCAAGAGCCCCAAACATCCAGGACCTCTTGCGCAACACGCTCCCACGTAAAGCGCTCTTCCGCCAATCGCCGTCCGCTGCTCCCCATTTTTCCCTGTAAATCCCGGCTGGAAAGCAATGTATTCAACTGCGCAGAGAAGGCTAAGGGATTCTCAGGCTCTTCTACCAATAGCCCGTTGCCCCCAATGATCACTTCAGCATTACCCCCGCGTTTTGTTGTTACGAATGGCAAGCCTGCAGCCATTGCTTCATAATGAACGCGGGCCAAAGGCTCCTCCCACTGCGAAGGACAGACAAAAATGTCTCCTGCCCAAAACCAGTGATGGATTTCCTCCGCTGGTACAAAACCGGTTGTGATCACGGGTATGGGTGACCGATCTGCCAGCGAACGCACATAGGCAACGTAGTCGCTTATTTTATCAACCCCGTACCAGGAACCTCCTACGAGGACGAGAGCGATATTGGAGTGCTGACGGTGTAAATCATTCATCGCCCGTACTAGAATATCTGCTCCTTTTTTCGGGGTAAGTCTGCCCACAAACAAGATGACCTGCTTGTTACCGAGATTGTGCATTGTGCGTAGTTGTTGTCTGATTTGCTTTGCCGTCTGTGATTTGTCCCACGGAACGAACGTTTGCAAATCTACTCCTGAATAAATCGTACGCAGCTTGCCTGCAGCCTCCGGGTATAGTGAACCGATTACACGGCCAACGTAATCGCTAATCGTAATAATTCGTTCTGTGCTGGCAATGGCCTTTTGTGCTGTTTCCTGCTCGATTTTGGCCAGATCAAACATATCATTGTGCATACTTAAAATGATTCGAGCATCTGGGCACACTTCCCGTATCATTGGCACTAAGCGAGGCCGATTGAATACGTGAATGACTTCATAAGAATTCACCCGCAAAAACTTGATCACTTCTTCTGCATACGTTTCGAATACACCCATGCCATTTACCCTTGCATAGCGGACATTGCGAACCTGCTCATCCAGAGGTAAGGAAGGATCTGTTGTCCCTAGTACAGTCAGATTGTGACGTTGCCCAAGAAAATCGGCTATACCAGCAATGTAGGTTTGGATCGCACCCCCGCGAACGGGTGGCACGGGCAACTTTTCCGTGCATATCATAGCTACTTTCATCGAAATTCTCCTTTCCTCATACGGCTTTTTACCTGCCTCTAGCCACTTTCAATCCTTTTTGTGCTCGTGGCTTAACCGACCGGGCATTTGCCATTTTTCGGCTGGGGGCTGCCACCTTCGAATAGGCGAGAGCTTTTGAGACTGGTGCGCGCTGAGTCTTTGCAGGAGAAACGGCCCGCTTTTGACTTGCAGATTTTTTGCGGTATTGACTAAGCTTTGCCACTTCTTGTTTTCCAGTCTTTGCTTTACGTAGAGACTCAGAAGCCTTTTTTATTACTGGACTTCTGGCTTGAACGGTTTTTGCTTTCGTTTTGCTTATTTGCTTTTGTACATTTGTGGATGTAGATGTGGAGATTTTCTTCTTCTGGTTCAGTTTCTTGATACTCGTTGCCTGTTTTTTGGATACAGGCTTTTTGGACTTCGCGGCTTTCCATTTCTTTTTCTCCAGATGCGAAGCCAGATCAATTACATTGCTATTGGAGGATGGCTCTGGGGTTGCTTTTTTTCGAGTTGCAGCAGGAGTGGTTGTTGGTGTCTCTGCTTGCACGGGAACAGGAGCTTCCGTGGCAGTTGGTTTCTGTTCGACTCTGACCGTTCTGTTATTTCGAGACCGTTTTTTATCCGTGCTATTTGATTCGGCCTTGTTTTTATCCAACTGCTTTTGTTCTTCTGCGGCTGGGATCTGCTCGACTTTTGCAGCCTCACTGCTGACAGTTGATTTTTTTTCCTTACTTTCCTTACTTTCCTTGCTTCCTTCCGTTGTTTTTTTGTTGACCACGCTATCTTCACTGGTGGACTTTTTCTTCGGGACCTTGATAGTCGTTTTGCTTTTAGCCGGTTGATCTTCACGCGCTACAGCGGCTGCAGTCGTCTCCGTCTTCTCTTGCGGTTGCAGAACCCATGTCTGTTGATCCCAAGCAATCTCAGAAGCTTCACTTTTCGGCGTGCCTGCAGCCAGCAATTGCTCATAATTGCCAGACTCGTATTTCGACGCGTCTTTCGCAAGCTCCGCCAAGGCCTGGGTTTTGGTTTGATCTGCTGTGAGCACTCGTTGCAAGATCGCATCTGCCTCTGTATTCAAAAATGTAACCGGATCGAAGAACATTTCTTTCAAATGTTTGTAAAACTCATTTGGCATCGCCATGTCGATCAATAAAACCTCAAACGACTCTCTATCCAGTGGATTCGCTTTATGATAGGCTTCAATCATTCCTCTTATCCAGTTCACATCCCACACACCCATATCGTCCATGGTGCTGGTGATGAGCTTGCGCAAGTCGCGGAAAGGCAAGTCGTACGATACCCCGTCAAGGTCTATGACCCATAGTCCACCTGGACCGTTTTGCCCGTTTGACCAACCGTAATCCTGATGAACGAGTCCCCAGTGCGGCTCTCCCATAGCGACCATACTGGGATAGGCGGATGCTTTTAACCTGGTCAACCCTTCTAGGGCTTGCTGTTCATACTGATCCACTACAGCCAGGATCGACTTGCTCGCGACTGTTTCAGGGTAGGCCTTTGCCATTTCCCGCATCCAGCCTGTTTTTTTGGCAATTTTTTGATAATAATTCGGCCAGCGGAACAAGCGAGATGAGTTTTTGGCACCTAAAGGCGGGATGTAGCCTTTGGTGTGGCGGTGAAACTCACCGAGGCCATAACAGAGCTCTTGTGCACCAGTCAAATCTACTTTGGTAGCTGGTTGCAGGTCGATCCAATCTGTAACAATCCATAGCTTACCGCCCATTTCTACAAACAACTTCCCGTCTTTAGCCGGAATTAATGCGGGAACCCTAGCCCCTTGTTTCACGACATAATCTTGCAGCCCTACGCTGTACAGACTGCGTTCCGGAGTACGATGCAAGACTTTCAAGCTACGAAGACCCTTATTTGTCTCGATACGCCAAATAGCGCCGCCTTTGTCCGGCTTTGAAGTGATCAAAGTACGACTGCTGACGGACATATCATATTGTTGGATGACTTGTTCGGCTATTGCATCTACTTCAGGAGGCACATGCATATCCCAATCGACAGGAGTTGCTTCGGTTCCATCCCGGGTGTCCCATGGCTTGATCAGGTACTGTTCCATACCATTCCCCCCCATGTTTCGCTGTAGAGTAATAACGCTCCATTCTTAATAAGCTATTCGCTCTGTTTTGAACCCGAAACGGACAAATATCTAAGTATAGATTCTACCGCATTCCATATTCCGCGCAAAAAAAATACCTTGACCTATTGAACGATGCAAGGTCAAGACATTTATCTTATATCATCAAAATTTCACGAATGTCCTGCTCGTTTAAGACGGACATTGCCTCCTGTCCCGGCTGGACCACTTCCTCAATGAGATTCTTCTTTTTTTGTTGGAGTTCATACATTTTTTCTTCTACCGTACCTTGGGAAACCAGGCGAATCACTTGCACGACCCTCTTTTGCCCGATGCGATGTGCACGATCGGCTGCCTGTTGCTCCACAGCAGGATTCCACCATAGATCGTAGAGGATAACCGTGTCCGCACCAGTCAAATTCAGTCCCGTACCGCCTGCCTTTAGTGACATGAGAAATAAATCCCGCTCCCCATCATTGAATCTATTGCACAGTTCTACACGCTCGGCGGAGGGAGTATTGCCATCGAGATAGAAAAACGGTACCCCCTGATAACCTAATTCCCTCCCGATCATACCTAGCATTTCAGTGAATTGAGAGAATATCAATACTCGTTTTCCAGCACTTCTGCACTCCTCAATAATCTCCAAAAGCTGCTCGAATTTGGCTGAGCTACCCTCGTAGTTTTCTACGAACAACGCAGGATGACAACAGATCTGGCGCAGTCTAGTCAAGCCAGCAAGGATTTTGATCCGATGTTTCTGAAAGCCCTGGTCATTCAAATGCTTCAACGTTTCCTGCTGTAATTGTGCCAAATAAGCGGCATACAGCTTCTTTTGATCGGACAGTAGTTCAGAGGCTTGGAAGGACTCGATTTTTTCAGGCAGTTCTCGAAGAACGTCACTCTTCAGCCGACGTAACAGAAAAGGACGTGCTCTTTTGGCAACAACCTCTCGTGATAAGTCATTGAATTTTTTCCTGCTGGGAAACAAATCAGGGAATACCGCATCATAAATCGACCACAACTCCTCCAGTCTGTTTTCCACCGGTGTCCCCGTCAATGCAAAACGATACAGCGCCTGAACTTTCTTGACAGCATGGGCAGTTTGGGTTGTGTGATTTTTAAATGCTTGTGCCTCGTCCAATATGAGGGTATGAAATGTCTGCTCCCCGTATTGTTCGCAATCTCTACGGAGTAAAGGGTATGAAGTGATTATCACGTCTACCTCAGATACATCCTGCAGCAGTTGCGTTCGCTGATCTCTATTTCCGTCGATAATGACTGTTCGAATTTCAGGTGCAAATTTCTGGAGTTCATTGCGCCAGTTGTATACGAGAGAAGCAGGACAAACGATCAGCGCAGGCTGTTCTTTTTGCCTAATTTCAGGTAGCACAGAGACTAAAAAGGCGATGCTTTGCAACGTTTTGCCCAGCCCCATATCATCTGCCAGAATGCCTCCAAAGCGATAGTGCGCCAACGTCTTCAGCCATTGAAATCCATACTTCTGATAGTCACGAAGCACAGATTCCAGCCTCTTCGGCACAGGGAAATCAAGATGATCGGGATTGCGCATATTTTCCAGCAGTTGACGAAACGATTTGCCCAATTGGATGGCTTTCCCTTGTCGCTCTGTCTCCATTAAATGAATACTACGGACAACAGGGAGGCGTATTTGTGTTCCGTTCCAATCACGGTTACGAATGCCCATGTCGTCCATAAACCGGGTCATTTCTTGGAAATCTTGACCTTCCAACGGCAGCAGTGCCCCGTTTGGCAAGCGATGATATTTTCGCTTTTCCTCCAGCGACTGTAAAAGCTGACGTATGTCCGATTCCGGAATTCCGTTCATATCAAAAGACACTTCCAGCCAATTCGTTCGCGCATTTAGATCCACTACCACTTTTGGTGCTGTATGTCCGGTGTGCAGTCTGACTTTTACTGCGGAAGTTGCATACACACTCACCAGCTTTTCCAGCTGTGGAACGACATGATACAAAAATTCGTATTCTGCGTCCTCATCCTGCAGGAAATAACCGCCTTCTGTGCTGGAAAATGCGCTTTGCTCCATGATATCCAGAATTTGTCGCTCGCGCTCCCCATCTCTCATTACGATCAAGTCGGCCCCACGCTGTTGATTCTGTTGTTCTAACGGATTTATGACAATATCCCCGTACTGGAATTCGAGTCCCGCTAAAAGTCGATCTCTCACTCTGTCCAAATACAGCTTTGCTTTTAGCTTGGTTTGCACGATCCGATCCGAGACAGCACGGGCGATATGGACGCTTCCCAGCTTCATCAGCCCCGGTACCACCTGAACCATGAACGTTTCGATTTGCTCAGGAGGAATCTGTATTTTTTCTTTTCGATTCGCTTCCAACATCTGCTTCAACCCCGCGAGACGTCTGCACTGCTCCGCCGAAAGCTTCAGCAATTTTCCCTCGATCACGATTACTCCATACGACTCCATTACCGTAATGGCTTCCAATCCTTCGACGTCCAGTTGATAGCCCTCTCCCTGTAATTGGTCAAAAGCATACTGAACAGGAATCGGTCCATCAAACAGCTCAAGCTTGGTACATGCAGCATCCCCGTGCTGGATTTGTACCGATGAGGCTGCAAGCAGCAGTGGGAGAAGGATGTCCCATGTGAATGGAGGTACCAACAGCATTCGATCACCACTTATACTTTCTGCCTGGTTGGGGTAACGATTCGTAGTTTCACGATAAATATTTTCGTTTTGGTAGATTTGGGTCAACTGCCGAATAATCGCGTCATCTTCTTTTCGAAAACGATGGAGCTGTGGATCGTACGTAAAATGATTGGAAAAAACAAAGGGCTCCCGTTTATGTATTCGCTCGAGAAAATCCCTCATTTTTTTAACGATATATAGTCGTTTGGTCCCGACCTTCAGTTCTATGCCGAACATGTACTTGCGATAGCCGTAAGGGAATATCTTGCAAATAAACTCCACTTCTAAGCATACCCTGGAATCCTGAAGCACAGATCGGGAGCTACTAGGTCGAAGCGGTTTGACTTCGAACAATTCTAGTACGCCTTTTGTCAGTTGCATATTCCCTGATGTCCACCCCGAAACACCCTGATACTGTTCTGATTCTTTTTTTGATGGCAGAGAGCGGACAGATGTTCTGTCGTCTTGGAGCATGTCCTTTACTTGCAGGAGCGCAGCGGCGATATGCTGGCAGTATTGATCATATGAATGAAGCGTGGGACAAGTACAAGCTGCTCCTATCCCACTCCCGTCTATTTCTATGCTGACCTGATAGTGACTGTCTCCCGCCTTGACTGTCGCTTCAAAAGAGACTGCTTCGGGATCATAGTAATTCATCGTCACTTTTCTGGTACGGTAATATGCTTTTCCTTTTTCATAGGAAATCCGACCGCATAACGTTTTTATTACGTGATCACTAATTGTAAAGCTCATGGTCTTGACCCTTTCTATTCAAACGAATTAATTCAATGATAACAGATTGAATAAAAAAACGCTTGGTCAGTCAGCAAAGAAGAAGATGCGTCGTTCGACGCACCTTCTTCTTTTGCAATATAAAAAGGCAAAACTCTATTTACGATTAATCTTCCTCGTCGGAATCTTCTTCCTCAGAGTCGGCCTCCTCAGAATTACCATCCCCATCGGAGTCGCCATCTTCGTCTTCCTCGTCTTCCTCATCTTCTTCATCTTCGCCATCTTCGTATACGGGATCTTGGTCACCGGTGAAAATCCATTTCTTTTTGGTTCCATCCTCGTATTCGATCTTTACTTCAATTTCTTCAATTTCGTCGTCATCGCCAACTTGTTTTTGCAAATACTTCAACCAATTCAGCCCCATGACTACACCTCCGGTACTGGATGATTTTACATTTGACTCGTCAGCGGCTCACCGTTGACTTTGATACTATATGAAGGATGCCATGTAGTTGTTTGGACAGTTGTCTATTCTTTTATATATTTTTCATACCCCATGCACTTTTCTCTTACGCTAAGGAATGCCTTACATAAATGGGTAGGGACTGGACAAACTTTTGATGGAAACCTAACATCTCGTTTGGCCTTGTGGAAAGGACGTGAAATTTGGTTATGGACAAGCTATACAAATGGGGCATGGTCAGTCTCAGTTTTTTGCTGCTGTTTGCCTTGCCGCTCCAGTCTTCTGCAGCTTATCAGGACCATCCCTATCATTTTGGCTTCAAGAAAAGTAAAAACGGCGAACTACCCTCCATCACGGAGGAAGGCTTTAAAGGGATCGTGGATCGTCATGGGGCTATCTTTTTAGGGGATACATCGAAGAAGGAACTGTACCTGACATTTGATAATGGCTATGAAAACGGGTATACCGCTTCGATTCTGGACACCCTGTTGGTCAGAAAAGTACCTGCCATCTTTTTTGTAACGGGCCATTATGTAAAGGAACAACCCGAGCTATTAAAACGCATGACGACAGAAGGCCATCTCATCGGCAATCACTCCTGGAGTCATCCGGATATGACTACGATCTCGAATCAAAAGGTGAAAGAAGAGCTAGCGAAAGTAAAAGATGCTGTCACCCAAGTGACCGGTCAAAAGGAAATGCAGTATGTACGACCACCTCGTGGCATCTTCAGTGATCGCACCCTGGCTGTAACCAAGGAAGTGGGTTATACCAACGTTTTTTGGTCCGTCGCTTACAAGGATTGGGATACAAAAGTTATGCGCGGTGCCAAATACGCATACGATAACGTCATGTCTCAGCTGCACCCCGGTGCGGTGATCCTTTTGCATTCCGTATCCAAGGATAATGCCGAAGCACTTGGTTCCATCATTGACGAGGCCCGCAAGCAAGGCTACGAATTCAAGAGCTTGGATCAACTACCTAAAAAATAAGTCAGCTCATGAACAGCAAAAACTCCCGTATCGAGTGACGGGAGTTTTCGTATCACTAATTAGTTGCGATCAAGCAAGGACGCTCCAGCAATCCCAGGGTGAGTCATCTCAAATGGATCCAAAATCAGATCCAGCTCTTCTTCGGTCAGAACATTATGCTCCAGGCATAGCTCCCGCACGGATTTTCCTGTCAAAATGGCTTCGCGTGCAATGCGTGCAGCGGTTTCATAGCCCAGGTGCGGATTGACAGCCGTGATGACCCCAACACTTTTTTCTACATATTCTCTCATGCGCTCACGATTTGCCTCAATTCCTTCCAAGCAGTATTGAGTAAAAGCACGGAACGCATTATCCATGATGCTGATGGATTGCAAGAGATTAAAGACAAGCACTGGCTCCATCACATTCAGCTCGAGTTGTCCAGCTTCAGACGCCAAGCAAATCGTATGGTCATTGCCGATCACTTGGAACGCTACCTGATTAATGACCTCAGCCATTACCGGATTTACTTTTCCTGGCATGATGGACGAACCAGGCTGGCGAGCCGGCAGAGAGATTTCCCCCAGACCAGCGCGCGGACCAGACGCCATCAAGCGCAAGTCATTGGCGATTTTGGACATGTTCATCATGCAAACCTTCAGTGCAGCAGACACTTCTGTATAGGCATCTGTATTTTGTGTAGCGTCAACGAGATGTTCTGCTCCGCTCAGTGGGAATCCGGTGATTTTTGCCAACTGTTCCACAACTGTGGTAATATAACGCGGGTCTGCATTCAAGCCTGTACCCACGGCAGTTGCACCCATGTTGACCTCATAAAGATGCTGGCGAGATTGCTTGATCCGTTTGATATCACGCTCGAGCACACGACGGTAGGCTTCAAACTCTTGGCCTAGACGAATCGGAACGGCATCCTGCAAATGAGTTCGACCCATTTTAATGACGTCATCAAATTCAGTTGCTTTTTTGCCAAATGCATCATGCATGGCTTCCATTGTCACCAGCAGTTTTTCCAGCAGGAAGAGCGTCGAGATGTGAATAGCCGTTGGAAATGCATCATTGGTAGACTGAGACATGTTAACATGTGTATTGGGGCTGAGATTGAAATAATCTCCTTTTTTCTCTCCCAAAATTTCAAGTCCGCGGTTGGCGATCACTTCGTTTGCATTCATATTGATGGAAGTTCCCGCGCCACCCTGGATAGGGTCTACAATGAACTGATCATGCCATTGTCCCTCAATGATCTCATGGGCAGCTTGGACAATCGCATTTCCCAGACGAGCATTGAGACGGGATACTTCCATGTTGGCAATCGCCGCTGCTTTCTTAACCATTGCCATTGCGATGATCAGGGAAGAATGTAGACGGTAGCCTGTGATTGGAAAGTTTTCCGTCGCACGCATAGTTTGGACGCCATAATAGGCATCGACAGGAATTTCCTTTTCACCGAGAAAATCCTTTTCAATTCGATACGTATGTTGTGCCATTCTTTTTCGACCAGCTTTCTAGGAATAGTGGTTAATGCTTCCCCCCCATTCTATCACAGTTCTTATGTTAGTAGCCCCCTATTGTAACACTGGCTCTGTTTTCTACGTCTTACTAAGTGGAAGGACTCACAACAAACCGACAGAATCGAGGGATACCATGAAAAAGTTTCTTCTGTTACTGTTGACAGTAGGAGTGCTCCAAGGCTGCACAAGCGGTACACAAAACCCGGCCAGTCCGGTGGAGCCACAAACTCCTCCTGCTACAACTCAGCCGCAAACACCCGGCACGCAGCCAGAAACACCTACTCCAACACAACCGCAGCCACCGGCTGAAACGCCACCAACTACCCAACAACCTGATCCAGCCGCTGCCGTCTATGCCAATGACATTTTCCGCAACGTCACCGTTAAAAAGACGGGGCAGGACACCTTTGAAGTCAAGGGTCAGGCACAAGTATTTGAAGGCGTTGTCAGTTATGTCGTGGAGGATGGCCATAACGAGCTGATACAGGGCTCTATACAAACCTCCGCTGGTGCTCCTGAATGGGGTGACTTTACCCATACGTTGAAAGTAAAAAAAGCAGAGCCAAACAGTACATTGATGTTGATTCTATTTGAGACGAGTGCAAAAGACGGAAGTCGCAGAATGGAACTTATTATTCCATTGCCAGAATAATAGAAGTCGCTTAGCCTTTCATTCATTACCATTTTCTTCATATTCGACAGCACTGAGAAATCGTCATTTCTTTTTTGCACCTTCCATACAACACAGCAAAAAACCATGTGGACACGTATCCTTCATGGTTTTTTGCTGTGTTTAGAAATGGTTATAAACTAGGTGTCAACTGCCCACTATATCCTGGGGGCACTACCTCATCAGGAATCCCTGCCTGATAATCAAAACCTTTTGTGTTCTCCACGAATTCGGCCTTTGCCCTCTCCAGGATACCGTTTGTGTTGTTCAACAAATCGTATGCGGTAAGTGCCATGATTTTGGCTGCGTAGTGCATTCCCTTCATACCGATCGTTGACCCAAAGGAAGCAGTCGCCTGCCATGTGTGTACGGTGATTCCCCTCGGTGCGCATGTCGTCGTGACTTGTCCTACAGGTGTGATCCAGGAAACATCCCCTACATCAGTAGAAGCACCTACCGATTTACCTACCTGGTTCAAATCGTGATAAAAGACCGAATCCAATCGTTTTTCCTTTTCGGAACCGCTTGCTTCTGTACCTGATCCTACGGGTGCCACTGCATTGTATAGCTCTCTTGCGAATGCCTCTTCTTCCTCTGTAAAAACGATCTGTCCCGCATCCGTTGCTTGCGAAAACATCAGTTCGTTCAAGGCAAGATTCGGCAGTGTATCGTAGCAGCCTGCCTTTATTTCCCAGCGCACTGTCGTCTCCGTCATCATCGCTGCACCTTGCGCTATTTTTATCAATCTGGCCTGTAGCTCGTCCACCTGCTTGCGATTTGCCCCACGCAAGAAATAATATACACTGGCGCTATCAGGAACGATATTGGGCGCCATTCCGCCATTTGTAATTTGATAGTGGATACGTGTCCCGTCTGGCACATGCTCTCTCATATAATTTGCGCCTACATTCATAAGCTCTACCGCGTCCAGTGCACTTCGTCCAAGATGCGGAGCTGATCCCGCATGCGCGGTTATTCCTGAAAAATAGAATTCGATCGCGGACAATGCCTGAAAACGGACATTGCTCGTCGCATTCGTACTACCTGGATGCCAAGTTAGCGCACAATCCAAGTCCGCAAAGACACCAGAGCGTGCCATGAACGTTTTGCCTGAAAGCAGTTCCTCTGCCGGACAGCCGTAGTAGCGAATTGTTCCCGGGATGTTTTCTGCATCCATCCGCTGCTTGAGCGCAATCACCGCCTCTACTCCCGCTGTCCCCAACAAATTATGTCCGCATCCATGACCAGGACCATTGACTACGAGCGGTTGATGCACGGGACTAACCTGTTGCGACAAACCGGGGAGTGCGTCAAACTCACCTAATATCCCAACAATCGGATGAGAGGTTCCGTATTCCGCGATAAATGCTGTCGCTATATCCCCAATCCCGGTACGAATACGAAACCCTGCTTGCTGCAGAATCTGTATCTGGAGTGAAGAGGCGAAGCTCTCGGTATAACCAAGCTCTGGATTCTCCCAAATTTTCCTCGACACCTCTGTAAACGTATCGGCATTGGCATCAATCCAACTCGTGATATCTGATTTTGCCATCGTAAGCCCCCCTCTTTCCTTGCGTTCGTATTTTAGATCGTACATGCTACTTTCCATTTTCTCCTCATGCTTCCATTTTAGTTAAGCGCTACCCAGAAAATCATTAGTGAAACCTCTCATCTTTTACTATAATAGTTGTGTATTTCTCCAATGAATCTCACTTCTCTAACGATGCAGGGATATAGGTATGAGGGAGAGTGTGCACAGATGCAAAATATACGCATGAGTATGAACCAAGAAATGTTCTTCGACGCTTCCTGCCATATTTGGACTGCTACTGCCCATCATCACTGGGCGTACGCAAACCCCAGTCGCAGCAATCTGACTGACTCAGATACAATGCCGTCTTGTGCGGAATGGAGCTGGCCGTGTTCCGATCATTTGACAGAGTTCTCTTACACAACACATTTTGATAGCGAACGAAAGGCCCAGCTCTTCGCATTTATAACGGAGCCTCCCGAGTCGCTCCCTGTTCGTGCGCTGCTGTTTGGTGATGAACCATTGACGCCGTCAGCATGTGATCTTTTTGTGCTGCATGTCAAATACGCTCTGTTGCGTAAATCTTCCCAGCACCAATGGCAAGAGCATGACCAATGGCTTTACGCACTGCAATCCCTCACAGCTTCGCTCGATCTGGACGAGCTGCTGCTCCACATTATGCATAACGCTTTGCATGCGATTCCTGCTGTTGATCGTGGCTTTTTGATGCTCTACGATGCGGAATCAAATCTACTTGTTCCAAAAGCAAGCGTTGGTATGGGGCCAAGTATTTACGAGTTCAAGGTGGCCGTAGGTGAAGGGATTACGGGAAAAGTGTTTCAGGAAGGAATCGGACGCATTTTTGATCGGGAACAATCAAAAGAAGCGATGAAAAACATCCAAACGGGGAATATGGAGAATCTAAAAAACGCTTCGATCACAGACGACGTAAAGTTTGATCAGCCGATTGTAATGGCTGTACCTGTCACCATGAATGCGGAACAAATCGGAGTACTGATCGTGCATCAAATCAAGGCGAAAAGGCAGCTTACATGGCATGACTTACGCCGCTTACAAGGATTTGCTGACCTCGCAGCGATCGCCATTTACAATGCCAAACTATTTACAGAGTTGCGCGTAACCAATGAGTATTTGGTCAAACGAAGCCAGATTCATGAAGTCTTCATCCAGCTCTCTCTTCAAGAAGCTGACTTGACCACCGTCACAAAAACAGTAGAGCGGATGCTCGGGCTGCCAACAGCCTTGATCGACCTTGCGCAAAATGAGTGGTTTCCCCCTCAGTCGCCTGTAGCAAGCTCTCTTTTCGATGCAGAAGCACTTTCGGATTGGGAGCAAAATAAGTCCGCGCGAGAAGTGCAAGCACCAAGCGGTATCCCCGTCTACTTATTTCCCATCATCCATGGTGGCGTCACACTCGGCTGCTTCGCCGTGGAAACACCTCGTCCACTTGAAAAGCTCGATATTGTGGTGTTGGAACAAGCTGGGGCGGTCGTTGCTTTGGAAATGATGAATTCCTATTCGCTCACAGAGCTGAGTTACAAAAAAAGCTATGAATTTTTTAACGAGCTCCTACTATTCCGAGAACCAAAGCAAATCGTAGCCAAGGCAAAAGAGTTCGGACTATCAGCTAGTCTGCCTCTCTTTGTCGTCATGCTGCAAATTACCGACCAAACACAGGATCAAAAGAGAAAAGAGACTCACTTGCGACGCTTGATCGCTGAACTCAATAAAGCGCTTGGAAAAAAGAACGTACTTATTTTCAACTTCCACGAAAAAATTACGATTGTGCTGCATGTAGAAAATAGACTTAAGCAGAACAGCCTGATTAAAAAGCTGAATGCTGCTATCTCGCACTGGGAGCATGAAGAAACCCCACCCCTATACATCGGCATCGGTGGTGTATATGCTGGGCTGGAGCACTGTGCAAAAAGTACTGAAGAAGCGAGCAAATCCCTCTCCTTTCTTCTAAACAGAGCCAAGCCTGGGATGATTCGCTATGAAGAGATTGGGATTAATCGTCTCTTTCTCCATCAGCCTCCTGAAGAGATCGAACGATTTATTCAGGAAATTTTGGCACCTCTGCGCAGTCCTAAAGCAACGGCTAGCGAGCTAGAGCAGACTTTAAAAGAATATATCTGTGCAAACCGCTCCACCTCTTTGACTGCAGCGCGCTTGCATATTCACCCGAATACACTCTACCATCGACTTGGCAAGATCGAAGAAATTCTCGAGGTCGACCTGAACGATCCAGATGATTGGCTCAGTCTCTACTTGGCCTGTCATTTGAGTCAAACCTATTAATGAACGTAAACACCCCAGCCTGTCTCTAACCGACAGGATATCTGGGGTGTATTGTCAACCATTACGCACTGATTTTTTCTGCTGCTTTCTTGCCGCTTTTCTTTGCCAGCTGATTGGCCGTAACGGTAATTAGGAATGCACATAAGAGACCACTTGCCATCGCTATGATAAATCCGAGCATATTATTGGATAATAGTGGTGCCATCACAGACGGGACGTATGCGGTTCCTCTTACATCAAACACTCCTACCATCGTTCCGGCAATCCCCGAAGAAATAATGGCGCCCGCAAACACGACTTTGTTCGAAAACATGAAAGGATACGCCGCTTCGACAAAGGTTCCGAAGCCCATATTGATTAAAAAGCCTGGCGTCGCTACTGTCGCTTCGCTTTTATCTCGTGGCGAAACGATGTTGGCAAGCGTGATTCCTGCTGATACCATAACTAATCCAACCATGTCGACTGCCCCGAGGAAACTATTACCTGTTTTTTCCATCTCTAAAAGTACAATCGGCAAAATAGCCGCGTGATAAACTCCACCGATGATCGCTGGCCAAATCAAAAGCCCAGCAATTAGGCCCGCTACAATCGGACTGTAGGAGACCGCGCCTTCGATCAGGACTTTCACCCATTCCCCTGCTTGCAAAGCAATCGGTGCCAGCAGATAAAAGACAACCAATCCAGCCGCAAGACCGGATACACCACCCGCAATGATATTGACCGTCGTCGTGGGAAAGCGCCATTCAATACATTTGCGGAACAACACATTGACGAGAAGACCAGCTCCAATTCCTCCGATCATTCCCCCGATAATGCCTCCGTCTACAGACAAAACGCCTGCCAATACTCCCGCTACTACAGACACTTCTTCCATATCCGATACCTGCTTGGCAGCAATCGCCGCAATCACGACGGGCAACGCCTTGATCAACCCATCGAACACACCACCAAGCATGTCCAAACCTGGAATTTTACTTAAGGCGAGGATCAGAGCCAAAGCGATAAAGCCTGGCAATGATGACATCATGATTCCTCGAATATTTATTCGCTTCCAGGGACTTGCGGAAATCCCGGAAGCCTCTTTTGCATCTCCGATCATGGGTCGGTAGGATATACCCCAATGTTTGGAGAGAGAAGTAATAAAGCTGATCGCCCTCGTACGGTTCGTGGTCCCCGTCGTCCCAGAAGTAAGGATGACGTTTGCTCCCTTAGCACTGATGAGCGCCATGGAAGTGCCGCCTGTACCGGCGATAGGGATTTGCTTTTCTACTGCGGTCTGAATCGTCTGTTGATTGGCTCCGTCTGGATCGGCACTCATGGTAATCAGACCTTCTATTTGTCCCACTTTCATCTGAAAAGCTATATGGTCATCCAAATTTCGTGCGTACTCATTACATTCTTCCAAAGTTCCTCGGAACGCTGTCACGATCTCTTTTGCCTCATCGTCCCATGAATAAACCGTAGACGGCGTAGCTTTTCCCGCCATATCCATCGAACCTTGTGCTGCGATAAACTGAATGGCTGCAATGCTGATTCCAGCCGCTTTTGCCTGGTTGATGATCTCTTTCAACAGCTTCTCAGGATCTTTCCCGCCCAGATTGTATAAATTCCCTCCACTGCTTCCCAGTATAGCCATCTGCTTCATTGGCTTTCAATCTCCCTTGATTTCAATTTACTAAAGCTTTATCTCGTTAGTTCGTTATCATATTACTTTAGTAAAGTGTCGAAGCAAATTCAATAGATTCTTACTTTTTTGATCACTCGCAGGTTGATTTTGAAGGAATTTTTGAAATGAAATGGAAATATGGTATGATTTGGTGATTATCTTTGAGAAATTGCCTGAAAAACCATAACCCTCTCTATAGAAAGAGAGGGTTATGATGACCTGCATTTATCGTGTGGGGCAGCATGCTGCCATTCATCATGTTGTTACTTTTGCTCGTTTTGCTCTTCTTTGTAGCATTCCATGCAAAGAGCGTCGTTGTTTTCAATTTCATATTCAGTCAAACGCGCCTGGCAAGATTTGCATTGTTTTTCAGTAAGCACCAAGTTCAAGACTATATCTCCTCTCATTGATGTAACGTGGTCTATTTATATTATAACTGATTATTTATTTCATTTAAGCCGTATTGTGTTAAAATTTCGTGAATTCTTTCAATAAATAAAAAACAATAAACAATTTTGGAGGCTCAGATGAATTCGCCTTATTTGTCTTTGACATTTACTGGAGAGCCCTTTCGCCTGTTCTCTTTATCTCATATCGTTGCCCTCTTGCTGCTAGCCTGTCTCATTGCCCTGCTTTTTTTGTTCCGGCAGAAGCTGCGAGTGCCTGTTACCGACAAGTGGGCTCGTTACATACTGGCAAGCCTTCTGCTCCTATCTGAGGTCTGCTTCCAGCTCTGGCATGTCTTCACCGAGAGCTGGTCTGCCGCCTTTACCCTGCCTCTGCAGCTTTGCAGCGTCACTTTGCTTTTCTCTGCCGTGATGCTAATCAACAGGCGGTATGGGCTGTTTGAGATCACTTTTTTTGCGGGTGTTGGTGGTGCCGCCCAAGCAATGCTCACGCCTGAGTTGTTCTATCCTTTCCCTCATTTTCGCTTTCTGCATTTTTTTTTGGCGCATGCGGGGATTATTCTGGCCTGTCTTTACATGACCTGGGTTGAAGGCTATCGCCCTACATTTCGATCGCTCTGGAAAACAATGGGTTTTCTAAACCTACTCCTTTTCATCGCCCTGCTCGTGAACCATTGGACAGGAGGAAATTACCTGTTTGTATCCCATAAACCTGAGAACGCCAGCCTGATCGATTACCTAGGTCCCTATCCTTGGTACATTCTCTCCTTGGAGGGAGTTGCCTTTGCCTTGTTTTCTTTGTTGTACTTGCCGTTTGCAGGAAAGCGTCCTGCCTCCAAGGAACGTGCACACGACTTGTCTTCCTAGCCTACTGTTGCTCGCCTACCCACTCTGTTACATATTGCAAGAACCGTTTGGCTGCCGGCGACTGTTTGGCAAAAGAAGTTGCCGCCACACCAAGCGAGCGGTAATACTCCCCATCGAGAGGAATGGTGCGAATATTTTCGGGTAGTCGAAACAGGATCATTTCAGGCAGAATGCTGATTCCCAGTCCATTTTGTACCATGGCAATAATCGCATGATCGTCCCCCACCTCGTACTTGACCCGCGGTTGCAAGTGGTGCTTTGCCAAGACCCGCTGAATGTCGTTGTCACAGCCTGCTTTCGGCATGATAAACGTCTCTTCTGCCAGTTGGCTCACATGCACCCGCTCCGCTTGAAACAGCGGGTGCTTATCTGTTACAAGCAAGAACAACTGGTCTTTTTTTAAGGGAATGGATTCCAGCTCTCCCGTCGTCGGCAAGGAGACAAAGCCAAAGTCGACCTCCCCCGTCTGTATCCAGTGTTCAATCCCATCGTAGTAGCCTTCCATCAGCTTGATCTCAATAGCTGGGTAATTGTCTTGAAATCGTTTCAGAATACCCGGCAGCCATTGAGTAGAGACACTCGTGAAAGTCCCGATTCTTACCGTCCCGACCTCCATTCCATTGATCGCGGCTATCTCCTGCTGCATCCGTTCATGACCTCGAAGCATCTCGCGCATGTAAGGAAGAAGGCGCTCTCCATTACTGGTCAGACTGATGCCAGTTCGCCCCCTCGTTAAAATCGGAAAACCGTATTCCCTCTCCAAACTCGCAATCGCATGGCTAACCGCTGATTGCGTCAAACCGAGCATTTCACCTGCACGGGTCAAGCTTCCGGATTCGATAACCGTCATGAATACTTCAAATTTGCTAAGACTCAACCGTCTCGCCCCCCCTTTTCATCAATTTCATTCATGAAAACCATAACAAACATTCATTTTTCTTATTTAAAAGATACTCGTATACTGAGTAATGCACAATCCCTTATCTTCACTGACATCGCCCGCTTCATCCGGGCAAGGAGGCTTGACATGAAACCGCAAGCAAAAGCCGATCTGGCTATACTCATGTGTACCCTTTTTTGGGGATCATCGTATTTATTCATGCAAATGGGTCTGAAAGATCTGGAGACCTATAATTTGATCGGCGTGCGCTTTGGCATTGCCTTTTTGTTTGCAGCCGCCTTCTTTCATCGACGCTTGCTTGGCACGAATCGCAAAACCATCCTTCACGCCTTTATTTTAGGAGCGATTCTATTCGGTGTGTTTGCCACTGTGACGAGTGGAGTCAAAACGACGACTGCTTCACAAGCCGGCTTTTTAGTTAGTCTTACAGTCATTTTTGTCCCTATCTTATCGATTCTCTTTCGAAACAAACCTCAGAAGCGCGTATTTTTCGGAGCGGGGCTGGCTGTTATCGGTATTGGTTTACTGACATTAAGCTCAGAGCTTCGGATCAGTCAAGGCGATCTTTTGTGTATGGCCGGAGCACTTTTTTACGCCATGCATATTATTGTGACAGGAAGATGGGCCAGTCAATCCGATACGATACAGCTTGGTATTTTCCAGCTCGGATTTACCGCTCTATTCGGCATTGTATGTTCATTCTTGTTTGAAACGCCTGCCTTGCCGCACAGTCCTGAGTCATGGCTCGCCGTTCTTTCGCTCAGTATTTTGTGCAGTGCGATCGGATTTGTCGTTCAAACGGTTGCCCAGAAATATACCACCCCTGCTCATACTGGTGTGATTTTCTCACTGGAGCCCGTCTTTGCTGCACTTTTTGCCTTTTTGGTTACTGGGGAGACTCTAACCGAACGCGGATATATTGGTGCAGGCCTCGTCCTCATCAGTGTGCTGATCGCGGAGATTGATGTGAGTAGATGGAGACGGGATAAGCAGGAAGAGCATCTCTTTAGTTAGATCGAATAGAAAAAAGCCGGCTCTCTAAGCAGAGCTGGCTTTTCTTATTTGGAACGACTGCGGCAAAAGAACTACCTCACCTCACCTATCGACTGAAGCACACCTTCCCGCCAATAACCGTCATGACGACCTGGGTAGAAAGCAGTTCATCCGGATCCATCGAGAATAAGTCTTTTGAATACACCGTCATATCCGCATATTTCCCCCGAGATAGGGTGCCTTTTACATGGTCCTCATTCGTCACTTGTGCGCTTCCTACTGTAAAGAGGTGAATGGCTTCTTGCATCGTCAGCTTTTCCTCATGCATATAGCCCCCATGTGTATCCCCCGGCGCTTTTCGCGTAACTGCCGCATGAATCCCTAGCAAAGGATCAATCGGTTCAACCGGCGTATCGGAGCCTGCAGCGCAGATGATGCCGTAATCCATCATCGTTTTCCAAATATAAGAGTGCTGGATGCGTTCTTCTCCGACGCGATCGATGACCCAAGGGAAATCCCCTGCGAGAAAACGCGGTTGGATATCTGCAATCCGATTCGGGTGCTTCAATCGCTCCAGCAAGTCCGGACGCAATATTTGTGTATGAATGAGGCGATCCTTGTACGCAATAGCCGGAAATTGATCGAAGCTGTCCAATACCATCTCCAAGGCCTTGTCCCCAATTGTATGCACCGCGATCGGCATCCCCAGGCTGCGGGCTTGGCGTACCAGCTCGGTCAGTTCGTCCTGCTCATGAACAGGGTACCCACTCGTACTCGGATCATCCGCATACGGTGCCGACAAAAAGGCAGTTCGTCGCCCCAGAGCGCCATCTGCGAAAATTTTCACAGCCCCAATCTGGACATGGCTGTTTCCGTATCCGGCATGCATTTGCAGATCACGCAGCTCATGCATGTGCGGATAATAAACGAGCAGGTTGCATCGCAGCGCCAGCTCTTCTCCATTAATCAGCTCGTCGTAGAGGCGATAGGTTTGCGCCAGTCCTCTGAGCTCCCGCAGATCCTCTGTATGAGCCCCTGTCAAGCCATGCGCCATCGCATAGCGAATCGAGCTGCGCAGGGAATCTTTTAACTGCTCGTAGTCAGGCTTTGGAATATGCTTCGTAATCAAATTGGACGCTGTTTCCAAAAGCATCCCTGTTGGCTTTTGCGTGACGGGATCGTGCATGATGAGTCCACCAGCAGGTACTTCCATGTCCCGGTGATAGCCGGACAGCTCCAATGCCTTGCTGTTCACGAGGTAGGCATGGCCACATACACGTGCTAACAATATTGGGCAATGCGGGGCTACCTGATCGAGCTCTTCAATGGTTGGAATTCCTCCCCCGCCCACAAACAGATTTTCATCCCAGCCAAACCCTTGTATCCATTGGTTCGCTTCTGTTTCATTCGCCTTTTGCTTGATAAGTACCAGCATCTCGTCCTTTGATCTCGCTTTTCCCAGGTCAAGCTGTAAAAAAGTCAGTCCTAGCCACCCTAAATGCAGATGACTGTCAATCAGCCCAGGTGTCGCTGTGCACCCTTGCAGGTCAATTACCTGAGCATCGCCTGTTTTGTATTGGAGAATCATGTCGGCATTACTGCCCAAGTCATGGACGAGACCATCTCGCACCACCACGGATTGTACAAACAAATGCCGGGAATCTCCGGTATAAATACGCCCATTTGTAAAAATGGCTGTTGTCATTTTTTGTTACCCCTTTTCTTCATTTCTGTCCCTCTCCTTAATTTGTTTAGCCATAGCGTTTTTCCTTCTCCAAAAGAAAAAATAGTTCAAAACATTCAGAGTAAGTCTATATCACTTGGGAAATAGTAGTAATTTTTCTCTTTACCGATGAAAGCCAGAATCGTGGGGCACGTTATGTGCAAGTACTACTTCATGAAGCGGGGGGAAACGTATGCACCAAAAAACGAAGGACCGCCTCCCGTCCTTTCTCCAGAGCCTTCAACAGATGGGACGAGATTGGTCCCGTCAAAATACGTCTGCTCACGAGCCACACAAGCCGGGACATCTCGATAGTCAGGCGAAACTGCTGCTTTTGGTAAATGTCTTGTTTATTACTGCGGGAGCTTTGTCCGGTACCTTTGTTAACGTCTATTTGTGGAAGGTGAAAAGTCAGTTTGCTCCTATCGCCTGGTTTACTTTTACGACCCACCTGGTTGGTGCTCTGACTTTTTGGGTAGCCGGCTGGTACGCCAAGCAAGGAAATAAAATGAACATCCTCCGTGCGGGAATGGCTGTATCGGCAATCTTTTACCTCGTGGTGCTCGTGATTGGTCCAAAGGCGGTTTCCTATGCCCCTCTGATCGGATTCATACAGGGAATGGCAGTTGGTTTTTTCTGGCTTGCGTTCAATGTCGTTTATTTTGAGATTACGGGTCCGGACAACCGCGATCGCTTCAATGGCTGGGCTGGACTATTGGTGTCTGGGGGTGGCATGCTTGCCCCTTGGATTTCTGGTTGGCTCATTACACGGCTGCCTAGCAATAGTGGCTACTCGTTGATATTTGGCATTTCGCTAGCGCTGTTCATTGTGGGGGTTGTGATTAGTTTTTTTCTGAAAAAGCGGCAGTCAGAGGGATGTTATTCTTGGGCTTTTGCCCTTCGCTGCCTGCGGGACGATCCCCAGTGGCGCTTTGCTGCAGGTGCTTTGGCAGGACAAGGTTTGCGAGAGGGACTTTTTGGCTTTATCATCGGCCTGATGGTCTATATTGCCACCAAGAGTGAAATGACGCTCGGCAATTATTGGCTCATCACTTCTGCGGTTGGCATCGTCAGCTATTATTTGACCTCCAGATGGCTTACTCTTCGCTATCGCAAGTGGGGTATGCTGGTCGGGGCTGTCATCATGTCAGGCGTCGTCGCTCTGTTTTTTTGGCAGGTCAGCTACTCGACCCTGCTCATTTTCGGGATTGCTGTCTCGATCGCTTATCCGCTCTTTTCGGTGCCAATGATCTCAACGATCTTTGATTTAATTGGAACAAACGAGGAGAGTGCGCAAAATCGGGTCGAGTATGTGGTTTTGAGAGAATTTGCGCTTGATGCCGGTCGCATTGTTGGTATTGTCTTGTTTCTTGTCGTGACTTCCATCAGTATTTCCCCCACCACACTCAACTGGCTGATTCTGTCTATCGGGACAGGACCGATCATCGCTTGGCTCTGCATGGCACGTCTGTTTCGCACAGAATCACTCGAAAAAAAAGAAGGATAGAAGCCCTGCCCAAAGCCATCCCTGACTATTTTAGCTATGGATGGCTTTGGATTTTTCTCCCTTGTTCAATGAGTTTTTCAAGAGGGGTTCAGAAAAGCAGTTGACTATTGGTATAATTATCTAATGTGTCTGCCCCAAAGGAAAAACCACAGACGCACAGCCTTTCGTTTTGAGACAGCAAAGGAGAAAAATCGTGCAAAAGAAACTACTTGTATTCATCATCGCACTTCTGCTCGGATTTGGGTCGTGGCTGTTCGAGCAGCAAGATTCCCAGACGCAAGTCGCTACCGGCCAGGCCGATCTGGTTCTAGAATTCCCGAGCAGTCGTTATCCTGAGACAGCAGAGCATATTCGCTCCGCTATTGAAAAGGGGCAATCTGCCGTTTGTACGATTGATCGTAAAGGCGCAAATAAGCATCGGGAGCAATCGCTTCGCGGTATTCCTACCAAGCCTGGCTTCGATCGCGATGAATGGCCCATGGCTATGTGCAAAGAAGGGGGAGATGGCGCAGATATTGCCTATATCTCTCCTTCTGATAATCGGGGAGCTGGGTCATGGGTCTCTAACCAGTTGGAAGATTACCCAGATGGAACCCGCGTCCAAATTGTCGTAAAATGATGGAAACATACTTTGTTCAGACAGCAAAGCCCGCATTGGCATCGTAGCCGTGCGGGTTTTGTTTCTGAAATGACAGCAGCCTGTCATTCCTGGATGAATATGGACACAGCACTGTACATTAGCAAAAGCCCCATGACTACATGAAAGGCTGTTTCGTATTTTGCCAAAAACGTTTGAAAGAGTGCTCCAAAAACGGCCCAGCTGCTCGTGCTCAAAAAACCGATAAAGCCTAAAAATATGGAAAAGAAAAGCAAGCTGGCATTCGAATCGTAAAAAGGGATAACAAATGTTGAAATAGTTGTGATGCCGTATAAGATGGTTTTAGGATTGACAAACTGCAAGATCATACCCGTAAAGAAAGAATTCATTTCTTTTTGGTTGCTGTCTTTCCCGCTAGGCTTATTCAGCATGATTTTAATGGCAAGATACAGCATATAGAGTCCTCCCAGGATGCTCATGCCAGTCTTAATTTTGGGGATGAAGCTGTACAGCAGCAGATTGAAATAACTGCTCAATAGCACAATGATCGTAGTCCCGACGGTCACTCCCAAAATAAACTTGAGCGATTTTTTGTAACCATACTTTGCTGAATACGCCATGGACATCATGTTATTCGGGCCAGGTGTAAACGAAGTGACAACGATATATAGCAAAAACGGAACCCATTGCATTTTATTAGCTCTCCTTTGTGTATTATAATGAGGAAAATAGACGTTATAACGACTGGTCGTTATTATTATACAATTCAGTCGTTATAAAGCACAAGAGGAGGTTACATGTTTTATGGAAAACATCAATTTTGTGCTTGCTGAAAACCTCAAAAATCTGCGGGCGTCCAAAAAGCTGAGTTTGGACAAGGTTGCGGAAATGACAGGCGTAAGCAAGACGATGCTTGGTCAAATTGAACGAGGGGAATCGAACCCAACCATTAATACCGTTTGGAAGATCGCCAATGGCTTGAAGATTTCATTCACTTCTCTAATTAACCACCCACAGCCCGATACCATTGTCATTACCCAAAATGACATTCAATCCTTACAAGAAGATAATGGGAGATATCGGGTATATCCCTATTTTCCGTTTGAAGAGGGCCGACGATTCGAGGTGTATACAGTCGAGATTGATACGGGCGGATATTTGAGTGCGGACCCGCACGGCCCAGGTACGGAGGAATTCATAACCGTATTTGAGGGTGAGCTTACGATTCGAATCCATGATGGGGAATATACCATAAAAAGTGGAGATTCGATCCGCTTTAAAGCAGACAGGAATCATGTTTACCATAATTCAGGCACGACACTCACTCGAATCAGCATGGTGATTTACTACCCGAATTAACAGAAACACGAAAAACCGCAAGTCGCTAATGACTTGCGGTTCGCCCGAGGTTGCTTCCTTATTTGAATTTGATGGAGCTTGCGATTTTCTTTAACTCTTCATAAGACAGATCGCTAATCAGCTTGTATACGACCCCTTCTTCTGGTTCCCAGATAAAACCGTTAAGATGCGTCAGTTCGGGCTTGCTCATCATGGATGCCCTTAATTTAAAGGTATAGGCCAGCTCCCCCTTTCACGCAAAAAAGACTGGAGGCCATAGGCTTCCGGCCTCTTTGTGTTGGCAACAAAAAACCTTTCCTACCCGGAATCGTTCATGTCCGGCAGAAAAGGTTGCGTTAGTTAGCGTGCCATTTAGGTTGTTGCTACCTTGTCTTTGCTTTTGGTAACAATGTGGTGACCGAGCGGCAAGCCACGTTGCTGCAGCTCATCCGTCGTCAGAATATGGAGCGTCTCACTCTTACACGGCATGGGCATCAAACCGCCCAAAGGACTCATTACCCGACCGATCGTGTCTGTCTCGATGAGCACGTACAGGCCTTTTTCCTCCAACTGTTGAATAAATTCACCCCAACGCTTGGAAGTGATTTGATCGGCGTGCTTGGTGAACATGACACCCATTTCTTGTGCTAACATGTAAAATCTCCTTTTTCCTATCCATCAGATATCTGCTTTAAAAGATATCCTAACAATACAAGGAAACATCCTATTCTGGCAAAATCCGTGGAAGCCAATAAAACGCGAAAAACGGCTGATTTCGACCGGTTTTCGTTTCAGGAATCTCGGCGCTTTCTCACACACACCGTTTCATCGCGGCACGCTGTTTTTTGCCGCTTGCATTTAAAAAGCGGCCCATTTTTGTCGATTTTGCGAAATGATGTTCTGGGTCGGCGTTAGATCGAGCTGTAATGGAGGAGAGGAAACCGGAGAAAACGCTCCAGCTTCTGGGGCCCCCTGCTGGGGGTCATCCCTGCCCGCCTACATTCCAAAAACGAAACCGCACCCAAAGCAGTCGGTTCAAGAGGCTACTCAGAGGTGGGCGCTACATACTGTTTCGTTTTTTCCATTTCAGCTTGGTTGGCGTCCCAAAGAGCTTCGCTTGTTTCTCCGGTTTCCTCTCACAAGCTGTGGCTCTATTGCCAGCCTTTGTTTGGTGGTATCAAAAAGTAGCCTCCAGCTCTACATACAGCAACCGGGCAAAGGGAACCCAGCGAGTCTCGGAGCCTGCCCGCAGCTTGATACGCTGCGCTGCCTGGTCAATATGAACGACGTGGGCTGACATGCGGCGCGGCTGCTGTCCGTCATAATAGGTCAATGTCAAGCTGCTCCCTGTCTGGAATGCCTGCCATACCAACTCGCTTATAGCCCCCAACTGCTCCTGATCCAACTCGGGCGGTACATGGCGGCGTTCCTCTTCTTTGATCCGCAAATACATTTCCCGATGCTCAGGTAACAGAAATCTCATTGAACCAAATATATCGTTCTTTTTACTCCCCACGTTTTCAACCACCTCCACAGGAATGTATGTTCCCATATTATCCTCTATGCTCCGTTTTATCAACTCCACTTTGTGTCCAAAAAACATTTCGTGTACGTAACCATGAGTATTTAATCTTTCCTTCTTTGGGCTCATACGAACATAACAGAAGATTGGACTATCCCAAAGGCTCCCCGAGCTGTTGGGAAAGAAAGGCCCGCCAGCCTTCAATCCTAATGTCCAGAGTATGAAAACGGCCAGATAGAGACGAGGAGCAATGTTGGGATCGTAGACCTTGATCTGCCACTCAACCCCTTGTTACCACTTGGAAAAGACATCGCGCATGGCATCTGAATGACGTGCAACTTCATCGCTAGCCACTGTAGGAAGACCGATTTCAAGGGCATGACATATGGCCCAATGGGATTTAATACTTGCCTTCAAGATTTTCTGCAAAGTTTGATTTCCTAGGCGATGTCTCAAATAGTATCGATATCTAAGAACTCGACTTTGAATACAATTATACATTTCAATGAGATAAGGATTTCCAGAAGCATTAACGATACAACTATGGAATTCGTGATCACAAGTTTCAAAACCATCCAATTCAATATTTCCTACAATTTTTTCATAATCCGACGCCAACTTTTTCAGTTTTCCAAGGTTAACATGATCAATCACTTGAGATGCAAGGTAGCTGGCTTTGCTTTCAATGAAAATTCTAGCTTGAGTAATTTGCAAGCAGTCATCGGGTGTAATTAATGCAACAAAGGGATTCTTGCCACTTTCTTTGATAACCAGTCGTTCATTATATAGTCGTTCTATTGCTGTTCGTATAGGTGAACGGCTAATTTCCAATTGTTTCGCAATTTGTGCCTCATTAATTCTCGTTCCTGGTAGCATTTTCATTGTAATAATCATTTCAAACAAATAATCATAGACCAAGTCACTAAGCACCGCAAATGGCTGTCCTTTGATTTTTTCATGAAATTTGTTAGTTTCCATAGACATCCTCCTATCTTCTATATTTTATCAAAATTTTATATGAATTCTTTTAATAAAACTGAAATTTCGATAGGTTGATGTAAAAACTATTATAATTCGAAAATTCAATAAATTAAGAAAGGCAATTTGTCCAATCGTTCCGTGCCCTCCTCAAGTATTTGAAGAGAAATGATAAGGAAATTTTTTGCCATCTTCAGGATCGGAAGCATTTTTCCGTTTATAGGAAAAGCGAAAAGTGGACAGAGAAACGAATCCCTGTCCACCCATTGAATCTTAAAAATACTGGCCTTCGTTTAGAACAATCCGTTCTGACAAGGCATCCCAAGTCATTTGTTTCCCAGCCATTATCCACATTGCCCACCCACTCTATTTGCGAACAATTCGCTCCAGTGCTTCCAGGAATGCTTCAACCTCGTATTCGGTGTTGTATGGAGCGAGTCCCGCCCGAATCCAACCGCCGGAGCTATTGACATCTAACTTGTCTGCAAGGGTGGTAGCATAGAAGTCTCCATCAGCGATAAAAATTCCATACTCCTTAGCCATCGTCTCACATACTTGACGTGGGCTCATGTTAGCCACTCGGAAGGCAACTGTTGGCGTCTTTTTGTACGGCTCTGGTGATGCATACATTGTCACGCCGGGCAACGTAGGTAACTCTTTGCGAATTTTATCTGCAAGGTAATTTTCGTGCGCTTCCACCGTGGTCATGGAGCTGACAAGCTTCTCACGTAACGTGACACCCCGCCCAAGTGTAGAGATAAAATGAATGGCCCCATTAACACCCGCAATGCCTTCATGATTTTGGGTGCCGTTTTCTAGTTTTTCAGGCATGTACGTGGGTGCGGGTTGTAACTTATAAGGCTCTAGGCGCTCAAACAGATCATTTCTGATTGCCGCAATACCGACATGCGGTCCAAAGAACTTATAAGCAGAACAAAGAAGGATATCCGCACCGAGTTCGTCGCGGTCAATCACAATATGAGGTGCGGCGTGAACCGCGTCCACTGCTACAACGGCGTTTACTTCATGCGCTCTTTTTGCAACCTTGTTGACATTGGATACTGTGCCAACAGCATTAGAAGAGAGGCCCAGTGCGACTAACTTTGTTTTCTCAGTAATCACACTGTCTAGCTCGTCCAGATTTAAAGTCAATGTTTCCTTATCCACAGTCAACCACTTCACATTTACCCCACGATCTCGAGCTGCTAACAACCACGGATCAACATTGGCGCGGTGGTCAAGTTCGGAAACCACAATTTCAGATCCGGGTTCCCAGGTGCGAGACAATGCCCGGGAGATGGCTAAGTTCAGAGTAGTCATGTTTGCTCCAAATGCTATCTCTTGAGGCTGTGCGCCGAGGAAAGCGGCCACCGTTTGTCTAGTTTCAGCAATGATTGCTTCCGTTTCGTAACTGCTTGGAAATGGACCATGAAGATTTGCTCCACCACGCATCATATAACTACTTATTGCGTCAATTGATGATTTCACTGCCTGCGAGCCGCCTGGTCCGTCAAAATAGACTACTCGCTGTCCCTTATAGGTACGATTTAGTGCGGGAAATTGGTCACGAACCTTTTCAACATCAAAATTTCTTTCCATTTTTGACAACTCCATTCAAATTTACTATAATTATTTTTTTCATTTACATTAAATTTTTGAAAATTTAGTGAACCTCAGAAAATAATTCACCCAAACGTTTCATGCCCTCCTCAATTGTTTCCGGAGTATTTGAAGAGAAATTTAAACGTAAGGATTTTCTGCCATCTTCAGGATTTATATAAAATGGTTTTCCTGGAACAAAGGCCACCTTATGTTGTTCTACTGCCCTTTCTAATAATGCTTGAATATTGGGCTCACCAGGCAATTCTGTCCATATGAAAAGACCGCCTTCTGGTTGGGTATATTTGGTATCACTCGGAAAGTATTTCTTAATACCCTCTTGCATTGTATTCAATCGCGCTGCATATATTTGCGTAATGACTTTCAGATGCCCTGGTAATAACCCGCGATTTAGAAATTCTGCACACACTACCTGTGTTAAATTAGTAGTATGAGTATCAGCACACTGCTTTGCAACGGTCATTTTTTGAATGATTTCTGGCTCTGCCAAAACTGTACCGACACGCAAACCAGGCGAGATAATCTTAGAAAAACTATTTAAAAGAATGACATGTCCAGTCTGATCAAAGGATTTAATCGGTGGTAATGCTTCGCCTTTGTATCTTAAGTCGCAATAGGGATCATCTTCCATCACCATCATATTGTAGGTAGAGGCTAGTTCAGCAATTTTTTTACGTCGATCCAAAGGTAATGTTTTTCCAGTAGGATTTTGAAATGTCGGAATAGAATAGAGCATTTTCGGATGATATTTTTTTATCTTTTCCTCCAAATCTTCCATGATCATTCCATGTTCATCTGTCTCAACAGGAACGCATTTGACAAAATATTTCTTGAAAACCATTAATGTACTTAAGAATGTAGGAGATTCTACTAGTACAACATCACCTGGATCAAGAAATACATCGGTTGCTAATTGAATGCCCTGTGTTGCTCCTGTGGTGGTTATTACATTTTCTAATGAGGCATTCACACCTTTTGGATAGGCGATGTGCTCTAAATAAGCTTCACGTAAAGGCTTCCAACCTTCTGTAACGCCATATTGAAGGACTTGGTGTCCATTTTCTTGCAATGCTTTATCTATGATGTCTTGAATGGTATCAATTGGAAATGACTCTTTTGCAGGACTTCCTCCACCAAAAGATATGATCTCAGGGTCTGCCATTAATTTTAAAATTTCTCGAACTGGACTTGCGGATACCTCTCCCATGCGCTTTGCAAAATTATACATAATTACGTTCCTCTCTTTTTCTGAATCAAGCTGTGTGTTTTTTTTGACAATCAACTTCGGGATGTTTTAAGGCTACTCCATTTTCCCCTTCGAAAAGTCTTCCCCACCCCGTAATAACAGCAAACAGGAAGACTAAGAAAAGGGCGATAGGATGAAACGTACCTACTGGTATTAACATTGGATTAATGGGCTGAATAAATGAGAATTCTTCAACTAAACTATTCATATTTGCATTGGTAATAATGATAAATAGACTGCTAAATGGTATTAGAACTGGAATTGTAGATGCAAATCCGGACAATAGATTTCCTCTGCGATAAGGATGCAGATGCTTCTGTTTTCCTAACTTGTCTGTTAGGGGTCCAAACATAAGACAAGCAGGTCCGTTGGCACCACCAAGACAAATACCTGAAAGGGTTGTACCCATCATAATAATGATCTCTGTCCCTCTTGCGGTAGACGCTAGTTTACTGTTTGCCAAGCGATTTATGATTTCATTCATAGTACCGCTTTCTTCGAGAACACCCATAATCCCAAACAATGGTATTAGGAACGCGATGGTGCCTAGGACGCTGCGAATACCATTGATAAGAAACCCATCTAATTTGCCGTCTTGCACAGTAAAGATATCGGCCACCTCAAGAATACCAAGAGGCAATGCAACAGCAATTCCGGATAAAGTCCCCATCGTAACTGCTATATATATGTTTTGACTTTTCACTGCTACGAACAACAAGATGACCACTGGTATTAACATGATTAACCCTCTTGGGTCAGAATATTGTTTGATTAACTCTTGTCCAGCAAGATCAGTTTCTTGACCTGAACCTCCAAAAATCAAGAAAAGTACAATGGAGATCAGTCCCGCTACCAATGCATACCGTAATCGTGATAGAACCATTCCTCCAATATCTGCAAAGCCTTCTTTTCGGGTATATTTTTGGGTAGCACAAGAGGCAATCGTAACGTCTGAAATTGGGCCTATGCTATCGCCGAAAATAGCACCGCTTAAAATAGCTCCTGCTAAAAAAAGCGGATCTGCACCTAATAAAATACCAGCAGGGTATAGGAGTGGAAAAGCAGTAGCTAGTGTTCCAATTGAAGTTCCGGTTATGGTGGCTAACAAACTGGCAATTATAAATGTAAACACGGTAAAAAGGGCGCCTGTTAGGTGCAGTTGCATACCCACCCAGACGAAACCTTCCGCCACACCTGCGAGCGCCATCATCTTTCCAAAAAATGAGACTACAATCAAAATTAGAATTAATGTATTGGCCATATCGGAAGACATTCCTTTGATAACACTTTCCCAATACTTTCCAATGTTTTTCGCAAACAAGCTACCGATGATTAGCGCCATAAACCCGCCCATAGCAAGAACGTCCATTTCATAAATACGAAATACAACAAAGAAAAGAATACAAGCTACCATAAAAATAAACAGCGGTAGCAATGATAGCCATCTGCTCACTCTAAAATCAACAGAATACTTTTTTTGTTCCAGCATAGTAGATTTCTCCTATTCTTGTTTTAAATCCAACATTATATGCCTCTTACTTCTTTGATAATCGACTTAAATCCACTGATATATACGGCAGCATCCACGCTTATAGCAACGCCATCAAATCCATCGGCTACATATTTTTTCGCAGTGCTGGAATCTGCTGAATAAATAAAAGAAAATTTTCCTGCATCTTTACATGCTTTGAGAATTCGATCAATGGCCATTACAAAATCTGGGTGTGTAAATTGAGCGGGTATTCCCATTCCAATAGAAAGATCATACGGCCCGATAAAAATTCCATCAACTCCATCGATGTTGACAATTTCTTCAATATGATTCAAGCATCCTTGCGTTTCACACTGAGGAAGAATCATTGTTTTTTCATTGCAAGTCTTGAAGTATTCATCCATGTTCTTTGTGAAACTTTCAAACCCATAACCGGCTGCCCTGGCATAAGTAAAACCGCGTTTACCTGTAGGGTAATATTTTCCGTATTCCACTAATTGTTTTACTTGATCAATCGTTTCAATGCAAGGCACAACGAGGCCCTTTGCACCTACATCTAACATTTTAAGAATGGAAGACCGCGAACCATCTTTTACTCTTACCAATGGTGTGATTCCTCTTAGCTCTGCAACACGAATAAAATCCATAGAACTTTCTACATCAAAAGGACCATGCTCCGTATCAATCACTAAAAAATCTAATCCGGAAATACCCAAACACTCTACAGCTGTACTACCACCAAGTGCAAAAAAAGTTCCTAGAACTGATTCTCCATGGAGCATTTTTTCTTTCATGTTGTTTTCCACTATAATTCCCCTTTGATAGAGCATCATTTGGTAATCGTTTTTATAGGCCTATAATTAAATTATGGAGTTGTCTTAATAGTGTGTCAAAATTTCGACAATAAATGGCCTTCTTCTAAGATATCGTTTATAACTAAAGACACTATTTTTAAATACTACATAGATTGATTCATATAAAAAAACAAAGGTGCAAGAAAAGTGACAGAATAGTAAAAAAAGCAGGAACGAATGGGGCTCTAAACTTGATAAGATTTTGTTTTCCAAATAAAAAGATCCGTACATGTTATACGGATCTTACCTACTCATTTATGCTCATTTCATTTTTGGCGGGTTTCCCTCATAGACTGGTCTTCTCTCCTTGCTGATAATGTTTCATCCATAGTCCAACGAGCTGCTGGCACTCCGCACGCAAAACCTCGATCGAATAGATGGCTTCTCTGAGATAGCCGCGCTGCCGATAATGAACTACATACATATGTCCTTGGCGCTGTGAGCTGACTACGGTGCATCCGCGTTGCCGCAACCCGCGACGCAACTGGTGGTGCTGCCGCTCTGCCCAGCGGGAAAGATCCTGGAAAAGCCAATCAAATACTTCGTGATAAGAAAGCTTCAGCGGTACGATACGAGCCTGGCTCAGGTCTACCATGGCGACGCGAAACAAAAGCCCAAACAAAATATACAAACGCACCAGCTCCTGCTCTCCCTCTTCTGCCGGCGAAATCGACTCCATCACTTGTAATGCCCTCCGATCTTGCGGGCCCTCTCTTTTGCCTGACCAGCGCTGAGCAAGGAGGCGGCACGCAAAATAGCATCCGGTCCATAGCGTGCACGAATATCGTCCATCGCATGAGCCAGTAAGCGACTTTTGTGATTGTCCGTGAACAGATTAAGCTGTACGACGTTGTCAGGAACCAACTGCTCCAGGCTGACGCCGATACTGCGGACGGGAGTCTCCTGCCAATGGCGGTCGAACAGGCGACAAGCAGCTTCGTACAACGTCATGACATCATTGGTCTGCTCTGCCAGCTTCATCTGTCGACCAAAACCAGTCCCGGCAGCCAAGTCAGCACCGCGACAGCCGACTGAAAGCACAGATCCCATTCGCTCCTTGCTCCGCGCCCGGCGACACACTTCTTCGCACAGCTCCAGCAGCACTACCTTGATTTCGGCGGCTGTATGATAATCCCGCGGCAACGTCATGTGATGACCGATACCTTTTTGTGTATCATAAACATTCAAGGAAACGGGCGAATCATCCAGTCCATGGGCCGTACGCCACAACACCTCGCCGTTTACTCCCCAATGACGAATCAGTACGGCCGGTCTCAAATCCGCCAGTTGCCCGATCCGATAGATCCCCATTCGATGAAAATGGCGCTTCATCCGCGAGCCGACCCCAAACATTTTTTCAATCGGCAGCTTCCAGAGTGTGTCGGATAATTCCTCCCGCTTGAGCCAAAAGATCCCCTCTTCCCGCTTCTTGGCGAAGTTGTCACAGGCCATTTTTGCCAATACTTTGTTCTCTGCAATTCCCACTCGACAGTTGATCCCCGTCTCCAACCAGACACGGCAGCGAATTTGCTTAGCCATTTGTATCGGGTCCCCAAACAGATGAACACTGCCGGTCACATCGAGAAACTGTTCGTCAATCGAATACGGCTCCACCTTGTCGGTAAACGCTTCGAAAATTTGGGTGATCTGCGTTGAGATGCGTATATACATTTCCATTCGCGGGCGCACAACCACGAGCTGGCGGCACTTTTGCTGAGCCTGCCACAAAGCTTCTGCTGTGACGACTCCGTATGTTTTGGCGATCGGACAGGCTGCCAGAATCACCCCGCTGCGTCTCTCTGGATCACCTGCTACAACAATCGGCTGATTCCGCAGCTCGGGATTGGCCACTTTCTCCACACTTGCGTAGAAGCTTTGCATGTCAATCAGAAAAATAATTCGTTTGTTCGCATTGGGCATATAATCATCCCCTGAATAAGAACTTGTGTTCCTGTTTTGGTTCTGTTCTTATTATAGCAAACAAACGTTCGTATTTATACCTGCATCCCTGAAAAATTCTCTGGTAATTATTTCTTCTCTTTATACACGTGGGCTTTCTTTTTTCAACACGGGTATCCAAATTTCACTTTTAAAAGTAGGCGACGTTATCTCTTTGTTCTCGTTCCACAAGATTTCCGGCCCCTCGGCTAGTTCGTAGCTGGAGGGCGGAAACCACTCAGAATAGATGCGCCCCCAGATATCCTGCAGCGTCTGCGGAAACGGCCCGACAACTTCGAACACAGCCCAAGTTGAGGCAGGAACTTCAAGCTTTGCCGTGATGTCCGGACAGTCTTTAGTCGTTGCAACGCCAATGTAATGATCCAGCTCTCCATTGTCCAGTCTGCCTTCTGAAAAGTTCGTGGAGGCGCTAATCAGTCCCGAGGGCTCGACATTCGAAAGACTCTTCCACTTTTTGATCGTCTCATGATCTAGACTTGCCCACATAGCAGCCACCGCAGGATTCACTCCGTGGTATACCAAAGGCACCCTTTTCATGATGCCAACAATGCGAAAAGCTGCTTTCTTTTCAATGCGATAGTTCATTTCGTTCCCTCCTTTAATGGTTAGCTGAAAGGTCATTCGTGGATAGGCTTTCAGCGAATGTCCATGGCTCCTGGCTTCTGTTGGAGTGACTCCATGCAACTGTTGAAAGGCCCTTGCGAAAGAATCTGGCGAGTGATACCCGTATTTGATCGCCACGTCGATAACCCTCGTATTGCTGTCTTTTAGATCAAATGCAGCAAGCGTAATCCTTCTGCGCCGGATATATTCCGAGAGGGTAATGCCTGCGAGAAAGGAAAACATCCGCTTAAAATGATACTCGGAGCAGCAAGCGACCCTGGCTACTTCTTTAAAATCAATCTCATTCGTAAGGTTTTCTTCGACATAGTTCAAAGCCGCATTCATCTGTTCCAGTGAATTCATAGATACACCCTCCTTTCAACAATAGACTAGCAGAAGTAGTTGATTCCCATCCGACATTTCGTGCACAGTTCTGTAGGGTTTTCAAGCATATCCAACAAAAGGAGGTTGATCCTATTCAAGACAGGCAGATTCAGATTCTTCCCCGTAGCTAAGGAGCAAGCGGCTGATCTGTTGCTACATAGAGTCACTTCCCATCACTGCTTGGACCTAGGAGAGAAAATCCGTAAGACAGCCCGGTAACCAGAACCGTTCTTTGTTTCCGATCAGCGTCAAACTGAAAAAGCTCCATGCCCTCCCCTTCCTTTGCAGCCTCAGCGAAAATAAAGCGATGCGTTCCCGGAATCCATGCTCCCGCTCCGATTTGCTGGAGAAGCTTCGTAGAGCCTTGGAACAGACCAGCATTCCAGTAATATTGATACATGCCATCATCAGATTGAACAAAGCCGGACCAGAAATCAGCGGGCACAGGTGGATTCCAGCTCGTCATCTTGCCCGATTTCCATTCGAAGCGCTGACGAACCTCCTCAAAGCTCTTTTCCTCTTTTCTCATGGCAAACGTGACAAACCGGCCATCATCATCAAAGCTGACGGGGACAACCGCCCCATTCCATTCGCTTGTAGGAACCAATCCTTTGATGACCCCCGGCCATGTCATAGACTGAATATAGCTTCTCGTAAAGGGCATCGCACTCACAATAATTCGTAAATCGTGACAGCAATACGTACCGCTGCTTGGAGTCCAGGAATTCCATATTCGTCATGACCGAAAAATCAGTCCATTTTTCACATGTTTTGCCATCCACCGAAATTTGCCAAATTTGTTGTGGTGGCAGCACGACTTCTTGCCACACAATCTCTTCGGAGGACTTTTGTGGAACAGTAACCAGCAATTGCAGCTGACGATCAGAAGCCCAATGAAAGGTAAAGCCTGGTTCGATGAAACCTAGGTCCTCTTTAGAGGTAGCCACTTTGGCATGATTTCGGATTGCCACTTCTACACTTACCTGATCCATGGCCTCGCGGAAAAAGAATGTGTACGACTGAGGGTCAATTCCGACGACAGTGCGCAAAGGGGAGTGCAGCCTGGGCTCTTCATTCAATTGAATCCGTACATCCTCTTGCATCGATGCGATTGGCTTCTCGGATGAGAACGTAGAGACTGAGCCACACCCTGACATAGCGAAAAGAGACAAGCAGAACAAGATGCTCATTCCTAGTAAGGATTCCGTTAGATGAGCGACCGAGATTTAGCCGAGAGTACAAAAAAACCTTCCTTAGACTTCATTAGGAAGGTTTTTGCTGATTGATTCGTACACTAGTCAAACACAATCCCGTCGAGTACACCCTCGCGCTTTAAGTAATCGCGAAGCCAGTGGTACTCGGCATCTCGCCAAAACGAGTTGTCCGCAACCAGACGGGCTGTCTCCTGTCTGGCTACCTCCAGAGCTTTGTAATCGCTCAAGAGATCCGCCACCTTGAACTCAGGCAGACCGCTTTGTTTGGTTCCGAAGAAATCACCCGGTCCACGCAGCTCCAAATCGCGCTGGGACAGTTCGAAGCCGTCTGTCGTCTCACACATGACGCGCATCCGCTCTTTCCCAATCTCTGATTTGGGATCGGCTATCAGAACGCAATAAGACTGCTCCGAGCCACGTCCCACACGACCACGCAGTTGGTGCAGTTGAGCGAGACCGAACCGCTCTGCATCATAGATCACCATATACGTCGCATTCGGTACGTTTACCCCTACCTCTACTACTGTTGTGGAGACCAGAACTGCGTATTCGCCTGAGAGAAACGCTTGCATCACCGCATCCTTTTCTTTTGCAGGCAATCGTCCATGCATCAGCCCCACGCCAAACTCAGTAAATACATGGGAGAGCTGCGCATGAACATCTATCGCATTTTGCACGTCCAGCTTTTCCGATTCCTCAATCAATGGACAAATGACATAGGCCTGCCGTCCTTTGCGCAGCTCGCCCTTCATTTGCTCGAGAACGGCGGGAAATTGATCATGCTTTTTCCACGTCGTCTCAATCGGTTTGCGACCCGCCGGCATCTGGTCAATCGTAGATACATCCATATCGCCAAATGCGGTGATCGCCAGTGTACGGGGAATCGGTGTCGCCGTCATGAACAAAACATCAGGTGACAAGCCTTTGCTGCGTAATACCCGCCGCTGCTCTACACCGAAGCGATGCTGCTCATCTGTGATGACGAGGCCAAGGCGTGAGAAAAACACGTCTTCTTGAATCAGCGCATGTGTCCCTACCACCACGTCAATTAGCCCCATTTGCAGAGAGCCGATCACTTCACGCCTGCGTTTAGCTGTCAGCGAGCCCGACAACAAAGCTACTTCAATCCCGTAGTCAGATAGAATAGCGGTCAGGGACTGCACATGCTGCTCCGCCAAAATTTCGGTCGGTACCATGAGCGCTCCCTGAAAACCAGCCTTCACAGCGGCAATCAGTGCGATCGCTGCCACCACGGTCTTTCCCGAACCTACATCCCCTTGCAGCAATCGGTTCATCGCATGAGGAGAGCGCATATCATCCAGGATTTCCTTGACGACTCGTTTCTGTGCATCCGTCAGCGGAAACGGCAGGGAGGTCACAAATTGACGTACCTCGTCCATCGGAATCGCTAAAGCCATCCCTTCCGTCTGCTGCCTGTGAATACGGCGAAGTGTTTGCATTTTCAACTGAAATAAAAATAGCTCCTCAAACATGATCCGCCGCCGCGCCTGCCGACCATCTTCCGCATTTTCCGGAAAATGAATCGAATGAAAAGCATCCATACGCGGCATGAGACGGTATCGTTCCACAATCTCCGGCGGTAAGATTTCAGGTACTTCTTTTCCATATTGCCGCAAAGCTTGTTGGATCGACTTGCGGAGCAAAGTATGCGTCACATCTCCCCCTAATGGATAGATGGGCGCCAGCTCCCCCCGCTTCGTCGCACGATCCGAATCTGCCTCCGTCATTTCACTAACTGTGATCTGCAGCTTGTGCTTGTCCCATTTTCCCGTAATGAGAATTTCCTTGCCCGGCGACAATCTGCTTTTAATAAATGTCTGATTAAACCATACAGCGGTTACGACTACCCGGTCCATGACGATCTTGACGGAAATGCGCGATTTTCCCTTTCCATAAAAACGAACAGAGGGTTCGCCGTACACCGTTCCCGCCAGCGTGACCCTCTCTCCATCTTTTACTTCTGTCAAATCACGCACGCGGTAATCTTCATAGCGAGACGGGAAATACTCCAGCAAATCGCCGATGGTGTGAATTCCCAATCCTGCAAAAGCCTTCGCCCGCTCTTCCCCTACCCCGTGCAAATGGGAAACGGGCGCTTGATATGCACCAGCCATTATTACTTCTCCATCCGCACGCCAAAAACTTTGGCTTCGATCATACGGCCTGTTTGGGTTGCTGCCAATCCACCCTGTGCTGTTTCTTTGAGCGTATTCGGCATCGCGCAACCGATCCGATACATCGCTTCGATGACTTCGTCTGTCGGAATTACGCTCTTGATTCCTGCCATGGCCATATCCGCTGCTACCGTAGCAATGGCGGCTCCCATCGCATTTCGTTTGACACAAGGTACCTCAACCAGTCCGGCTACGGGGTCACAGACCAGACCTAGCATGTTTTTCATCGCAATCGCCACTGCCTGAGCAGACTCCTCTGGCGTGCCGCCTGCTATTTCCACGATCGCTGCAGCAGCCATCGCGGTCGCAGAACCAACCTCTGCCTGACAACCGCCTGCCGCACCTGAAATGAATGCATTATTGGCGATGCAATAGCCGATCGCACCAGCCGTAAACAAGTAGTTCACCATGTCTTCGCGGCTTGGCTGCAGCTTGTCAGACACCGCAAACAGTGTTCCCGGCACAATGCCACAGGCGCCTGCCGTAGGAGTTGCCACAATGGTACCCATCGCTGCATTGACTTCATTGACCGCGACAGACATCGAGACAGCATTCAGGAGAGTCGGCCCCGACAAAAAAGGCTTTGTCTTCATATATTCCTGCAGTTTTTTGGCATCGCCGCCGGTAAGTCCGCTATGGGAACGAATGTCTTCTGTCAGACCGCGACGCACTGCTTTTTCCATTACATCCAGATTGGCGTACATATCTTGCATGATGGCATCCCGAGAACGCTGGGAAACCTCCATCTCCGCCTCAATCATCACCTGGGAGATTTTCTTGCCCTGTGATTGTGCCAATTCAACCAGTTCAGCCACATTGCGAAACATCTAGTTGGATTCACTCCTCTTTTCACTTGTTGATCAGGCGCCTTGCCTAACTCAACGACAGCAGGGATACTTCAAAAATATGAGGGATCTGGCGGATTTCCTCCAGTACCTCGGGGGAGAGCGCCCGGTCTGTCTCAATCGCCATCAGCGCACGTGAACCACGGTCGTGTCGCGACACTTCCATGAGTCCTACGTTGATTCGATGATGGGTCAATACTTTTGCCACTGCAGCAATCATCCCGAAGCGATCCTCGTGCAGGACAAGCAAGGTAGGCGTATCGAAGCCCAGCTGCAAGGCGAAACCGTTTACTTCCAATACTTCTATTTTCCCTCCACCAATCGAAACGCCGACGATCTCTATTTGATGCTGATCGTCTGACAGCTTAATCCGCGCAGTATTAGGATGCTCCGTTAGGACGTCCGAAGTAGTCAATACTACTTCCAGTCCTGCCTTTTGGGCAAGCAAGAGCGAGTTCTTCAATCGCAAGTCAAACGTATCAAAGTCAAGAATCCCAGCAACAGTCGCAACATCGGAGCCATGGCCTTGGTACGTTTTGGCGAACGAGCCGTAAAACGTAATCTCTGCCCGTGTCGGTTGCTTGCCGAACAGCTTTCGTGCTACCCGACCAATTCGAGCGGCACCTGCCGTATGCGAGCTGGATGGACCAACCATGATCGGGCCGATAATATCAAACACACTTTTGTATTTCAACCGGTTCTCCTCCTGAATCACAAGGGGTTCAACAAGATTCACTCTCATTGTATCCTACGTGCTGTGAATACGCTATATAGGAAAGCATCCAAGCTGCTTTTCTCCCTATTTTTGGCCAAAAAAACGCTGTTTGGGGCAAAAGAAGGACGTAAATCTTTCCTGCACGTGAAAAAACTCCTTTTATCCAGAAGGGGGTTTCACCAATGGCAGGCAACGTTACTTTTATCTCTTGCTTGGAAAGGTCTATCGTCGCCTTCCCGTGGAAAGCGTCCGTCAGCTTGTCTACAGGCACAAGCACACTCCCGTTTTCCTGCTTGATTCCCAAATAATCAGACGCAAAGGGCTGATCATTGATAAACAGCTCGACCATCCTTCCTGGAAAAACGTTACAGGAATTACAAAAAAGCTTCCCCGTTATCCAGGGAAGCCATTTCAACATTCACTTATCCTAAAAATCTTTCACCATAACAATTCCTATAAGGCCGGGCCCAGTATGCGTGCCGATGACTGGTCCGATCTCTTCCAGATGCGAAGCCGTCACCTGGAATTCCCGCTTCACTCGCTCCAATATTTCTGCAGCCTGGTCTGGAACACTGCTGTGGAGAACGGCCACTTTAACGGGCTGACCTTGCGCATATTCCTGCAAGGTTTCAAGAACCCGGTTCAGTGCCTTTTTCGTACCTCGCACTTTGTCAAAGGCTGAGACATAGCCAGCCGGGTCGAGCATTAAAATTGGTTTGATGTTCAGCAAGGAGCCAATCACAGCAGATGCCCGCCCAATCCGTCCGCCTTTTTGCAGAAACTCCAGGGTATCCACAATGAAGTATACCTGCACCTCGTCCAGATAGCGGTCAATTATGTCCAAAATCTGTTCTTTGTTTTTACCTGCCTGAGCTGCTTTTGCCGCCTCGACACAGATCATCCCATGCACGTACGAAGCTTTGCGGGAGTCTATCACAGTAATGTCCATGTTTTCTTCCAGCATAGATTTGGCAATCATCGCAGACTGATACGTGCCGGAGAGTGATCCCGACAAGAGGATGGCAATAATCTGCACATCTTCCCCATACTGCTCATGAATCGCTTTGTAGCTTTCTGCAAATTCGAGCGGAGACGGCTGCGAGGTAGTCGGCAAAACATGTGACTGCTTCAGCTTTTCAAAAAAAGCTGATGAAGAGATGGTCACTCCATCCAAATAGGTCTCAGATCCGAACATGACCTTCAGTGGAACGGCCACAATTCCTAATGATTGCCTCACAGACGCATCAATATCAGATGCGCTGTCGGTAAGAATCACAATTGGCATTCACGAGGCTCCTCTCACGTTTACTCGACAGAAAAAATGAATGGATAGAGCGGTTGACCGCCTACCTGGATCTCCACTTCCACATCCGGGTAAGCCTCGGTAACTGCCGTCTGCAGCACTTCTGCCTGTTCTGCTGTCGCTCCTTCTCCGAGGAAGATCGTGACGATTTCTGCTTCATCGTCGACAATCTCCTTGAGTAGGGTCACTGCAGACTCCATCAAATCAGGTCCAGCAGTCACAATTTCCTTTTCGGCGATGCCGATATAATCGCCTTCCGTGATCTCCACATCGCCCATCCGCGTATCGCGAACCGCGTGGGTCACCATTCCTGTCTTTACTTGAGCGATTGCTTTTTCCATTGCCTGCGTATTTACGGCCAGCTCTGCATCCGCATGGAAAGCAATCAGCGCTGCGAGCCCCTGAGGAATAGTCTTGCTTGGAATGACCGCAACAGGCACCTCAGTCAAATCAGCAGCCTGCTTAGCGGCCATAATGATGTTACTGTTATTAGGCAGAAGAATGATTTTCTCAGCATGCAAGTCTTCGATAGCTCTCATGAAGTCCTCTGTGCTAGGGTTCATCGTCTGGCCACCTTCGACTACAACATGCACGCCCATACTGCGCAAAATCTTGGCAATGCCTTCTCCAGCCGCTACCGCAATCAATCCATATGGGAGAGCTTCGCCGCCTTTTGACTGAGCTAGCTGCTGCGCCGGAGCATGACCTTTGCTCTCTTCCGCTTTCAGGATGTTCGCATGCTGCTCCCGCATGTTTTCAATCTTGAGTCGATGCAGGCTTCCGAATTGCTGGGCGTACTGAAGCACGCTGCCCGGATGCTCTGCATGAATATGTACTTTGACGATCTCATCGTCGGAAACGACAAGCAACGAATCACCCATCGTATCCAAGTGACTACGGAACAAAGCCTCGGAAAATGGCTTCTTGTTTGGCTCTGTGCTATGTGCGACGTGTACCATAAATTCTGTGCAATAACCAAAAGTAATGTCTTCGGTTTTCATATGGATTTGCGCATTGTGCTGTTCAGAAATCAGCTTCTCCAGCTCTTCCTGACCCATTGCCGGCTTCGCGTACTTTTTCACTTCTCCCAGCTCTTCGCCGCGCAGCGCACGCAAAAACCCCTCATAGATAAAGAGAAGGCCTTGTCCGCCTGAATCGACCACGCCTACTTCTTTTAAGACGGGCAACATTTCCGGTGTACGCAAGAGCGTCGCCTGCGCCTGCTCGTATGTTTTTTCCATTACAGTCGCGATGTCATCAGACGTGCGTGCGGCACGAATAGCCATCTCAGCAGCCTCACGAGCCACAGTCAAAATTGTGCCTTCTACCGGTTTCATCACTGCCTGATAAGCGGCATCTACACCGGCCTTTAATGCATCAGCAAACTGACGGCTATTGATCACGTCTTTTCCATTCACTGATTTGCTGAAGCCACGGAACAACTGGGATAAGATCACACCAGAGTTACCACGCGCTCCCATTAGCAGACCTTTTGCCAAAGTAGCTGTTGCCTCTGTGATGCGGGGAGATTCCTTGCGAGTCAGCTCCTCCACACCGGATGAGAAGGTCAGATTCATGTTTGTTCCCGTATCGCCATCCGGCACAGGAAACACATTTAATCCGTCTACCACCTTGACGTTTTCGGACAAAAGGCTCGCCCCTAGGTAAACCATTCGGCTAAACAGCTCGCCATCTAGACGCGTATGTACCAACTAATGTTCCTCCTTACGTATCCATGTCTGTACGTACACCCTGCACGAAAATATTAACGGCAGTCACATCTATGCCAACTGTTTGCTCCAATGTGTATCTTACGCGACGCTGAACATTGCCTGCGACCTCGGAAATTTTCACGCCATAGCTGACGATGATATGCATGTCCAAAACAACTTCGCCGTTCGTATTGTGAACAACGACACCTTTGCTCAAGTTGTCGCGTCCGAGCAGCTCGGCGATTCCATCTTTCAACGCTTTACGGGAAGCCATACCTACCAGGCCAAAGACTTCCATGGCCGCGCCTCCTGCAATCCGAGCGATCACATCTTCTGTTACGTCAATTTTCCCAAGAGATGTACTCATTTCCACTGTCATGCAAGGACTCCTCCTTTGTTCCGCTCCTGCAACTACGGTTCCACTATCATCATAGGTTCGGTGTTTTCTGCGTTTTCTATGAACAGCTTGACCGCTTTGGAAAGCATAACCATGCTTCCCTCAATTCTACACTAACCAATGTGAGAAATGAAGCGTTTTGTCGAAGCTGTCAACCGTTGAAGAAAACAAGGCTAATCCACATGTCAAGTATTGCAATTGACAGCAATGGTGTGCTACTATAGTCGAGTATTTGTATTTCCCACAAGGAAATCCCGTTTAGATGCAACAAGGGAGGTGGATCGTAATGGCACGTCGCTGCTTTGTAACTGGTAAATCTGCAAAAGCTGGAAACGCTCGCTCCCACTCCATGCGCGCAACTCGCCGCACCTGGGGTGTCAACGTACAAAAAGTGCGCATTCTCGTAAATGGAAAACCGAAGCGCGTTTATGTAAGTACCCGAGCACTGAAATCCGGTCTCGTAACTCGCGTGTAGTCTTTATTCTACGCGAAAAAAAGCACCCTCGAGGTGCTTTTTTGCATTTCTTGCTTTTGTCCACTCACTCCTTCAGGAGGCTGAGGCCGCGCCATCATTTTTTCTTATTGAAGGCCTCGATGATGCCGCGAATCATGCCACCCAGGAACTTCGGCAACTTGATGGTGTAAAATCGCATGCTACCCCTCCTCACCGAAATTACTTCCCACGATACAAAAACCAGCCCGCTCCCGTGAGTGCCAGTGCTAACAAGCTATACCAAACCCACGGAGGTGCCATGTACAAAAAAATGGTGATTCCCCCGACAGCCAACATAGCCCCGAGAACACGTCGCAAGGCGCCCCCCTGTCGCAGGCGATAGGAGCGCAATCCCATTTTATACTGCACCTCCTTCAGGTGTTCTCCCAAACGTGCATATTACATCATATTCTGCTGTCGGATAAACATGTATCCTGCCACACGAAAATATAGATTCGGGTGGAGAATCTTACGAACGAAAAAAATCAGGCAACTCATTCGCTGCCTGAATAAAATATGTGAGACGTTTAAAGAATATGCAGGTCCCATTATGCCAATCGATCGCGTGTCGGGAACAGCAGCTTCGTTGCACTGCCCAAAACCACGGTCAAAACGACTCCCGATATGAGCATTTCTGGCAGAAGGTACGTAATATTGTAAACAAAGGAGTACAAAGCCACCGGTGTACCTTCGGGAGCATACTGACCAAACCAGACAATTCCAGATATAAAATGGCAAACCAGTCGACCAAGCACGCCGATAAACAAGCTGCTCCACAAAACCATGAGACGCTGTTTCTTTCCTTCATAATCAGACAGACGTACGAGTCCTGACAGTCCGAGTGCTGCAAAAGCGAGCGGATAGTCCAAAATCACCTGAACGGGATTTACAATGGTGCTGCCCAGCATCAACTGCAGGAAGCCTACGAGCATTCCTGTCACGACACCCGCTATCGGTCCACGACGTACAGCGATCAGAGCAATCGGGACCATTACCAAGGAAACAGAGCCCCCCTGCGGCATTTCAAAAACCTTGATCTGGCTAAAAACGACCGCAAGAGCTGCCATCATCGCCATTTCCAGCAAGATTAGCAATCGTTGTCGATCCAAAACCTTTCACTCCTTATAAACATAATGAATCGTCGAAATAGAATAGCCGCTTTCCATGCTGATTCTAGCCCAAGTGTAGGCTTGAAGTCAAAGAGAAAAGCCGCGGTAAAAACCATACCGCGACTCGCTTTCCTACCGAACCTTTTCCAGAAACTGTTTGGCTCGCTCACTTCTCGGATTGTGGAAAAACTCTTTTGGTGGCGTCTCTTCCAGAAGCTGCCCATCATCGAGAAACAGGATTCGGTCCGAAACCTCTTCGGCAAATCTCATCTCATGCGTGACAATAGCCATAGTCATACCTGTAAGTGCCAAGCCTTTCATTACCTCCAGAACTTCCTTGACCATCTCCGGGTCAAGGGCAGAGGTCGGCTCATCAAACAGCATAATTTGTGGCTCCATGACCAACGAGCGTGCGATGGCCACACGCTGTTTCTGACCGCCGGACAATCGCGACGGATAGACATCTGCCTTGTCTGACAGTCCTACACGTGCGAGCAGCTCCCTGGCCTTTTTTTCAGCCTCGCTCCTGGGTAAGCCCTTTACCTTGATTGGTGCATACGTCAGATTGTTTAAGACAGTCATATGCGGGAACAGATGAAAATGCTGGAATACCATTCCGATCTGCTGGCGGATTCGCATCACATCTGCTTTGGGAGCCGTAATGTCTTCTCCATTGATAGCAATCATGCCAGTGGTTGGAACCTCCAACAGGTTCATACAGCGCAGCAGCGTCGATTTTCCGGAGCCCGATGGTCCGATGATCGCCACCACTTCGCCCTTACCAATCTCAGTAGAAATCCCCTTGAGCACATTCAGTTGACCAAATGACTTGGTGATGTTGTCGATCTTAATCACTGCGTCTCATCCTCCGTTCCACAAAACGCGCTACCCAGGTCAGGAACATCACCATGACATAATACAAAATACCCGCGATGATGTAAGGCTCAAAGTAACGATAGGTCGCGCCCTTGACCACATTTGCATTTTGCAGGATGTCTGCCAAACCGATCGTGGACACAAGAGCCGATTCTTTCAAAAGAGCGATCGTTTCATTCACCAGAGCAGGCAAGATGTTTTTCACGCCCTGCGGCAAAATGATATCCAGCATCATGCGGCGATAAGGGATGCCGAGTGCCTTGGCAGCTTCCCACTGTCCCTTGTCGACCGCAAGGATTCCCCCACGAATCGTCTCTGAAATATACGCTGCTGAGTTCAATGTAAACGTCAGCACCGCTGCTTCCAACTGCGAAATATTGTAGCCAGTGATCTGAGGTGTTGCGAAATAGACAAAGGTTAATTGTAAAATCAGTGGCGTGCCGCGGAACACAGACGTGTAGGCGACAGCCAGCCAGTTGAGAGGACCAAACTTAGAAATTTTGATGAGTGCGAGGATCGAACCCCAGATGAAGCCCAAAACAACCGATAGCAATGTTACGAGTAACGTGACCTTTATCCCTTCTAAAATGAAAGGGATATAGGGCACAATTTGTGCAAGATCCAAATTCATGCCCTTTCCCACTCCTTGCAAATGATGTCAAATCCCAATGGTGAAAGCAAGAAAGTTTATTGACCGAACCATTTTTGGATCAGCTTGTCCATTTCACCGTTTTCCTGCATCTTTTTAATGACCTTGTTAAATTCCTCTACGTGTACAGAACCTTTTGGAAAGGCAATAGCTGTTCCCTGCGCCTCTGCTGTTTCAATCGCGGTGAGCTGCAGGCCTTCATTGCTTTCCACGAAGCCTTTGGCAACGTGATCTTCAATGATTGCTGCATCTACACGGCCAGTCTTTACCTCTTCTACAATCTCCCCGAGTTTATTGAGAGAAGTAATTTGCAGTCCTTGCACGGTTTTTGCCAGTTCTTTTGCCGTAGTTTCTTGCGTTGATCCGAGCTGAACAGCTACTTTCTTTCCAGCCAATTGCTCGGGCTTGGTCAGGTTGCTGTCTTTTTTGGAGACAATCGTATTTCTCGCATCATGGTAAATTACCGAGAAGTCAACGTTCTTCTGGCGATCCGGTGTCGGAGTCATCCCGGCCATGACAAAATCGGCACGGTTCGTTTGCAAGGCAGGAACCAATCCATCAAAGTTCATGTCGTTGATTTGAACTTCATATCCAAGCTCTTTTCCAATATACTTGGCGATGTCTACGTCAAACCCTACAATCTCATCTTTGCCGCTGGTCAAATCGTGGTATTCGTACGGTTTAAAATCCGCAGAAGTTGCCATTGTCAGCGTCTTTGCCCCGCCTGTGGAAGGCGTCGCTTGCCCCTGACCAGCCCCCGATTGGTTGCCTGTTCCGCAACCGGCGATGACTGCTACCGCTAAAAGTGAAGAAAGAGCCATAGAAAAGAAAGACATCTGTTTTTTCATGTTGTACCCCCATTTAAAATAGATTACTGGAAAAGCTGTCATGCTTGTCCGAGATATTTTGCTCGACAACTTATATTTATACATGATAATGACTATTTTAATCAATGGTGAAACATTTTCAACAGTTTTTTAACAGTATTTTAAAATAGCCAATATACAGAATTTTATTTACGAACATCCCCCTGCTTTTTCATGGCTCTAATCCTTTCTATGCTAGTATGTCCACCATTTTGTTTCCTACAAGCTCTCTTTGGTATTGGCAGGTGAGGAGTTAATCATGGAAGGCGGAATTACGAAGCCATCAATGGTAGTAAGAACTACCGGGACCGAAGAACTATTTTTGTTCGCGTAAGAACAAGCTCACCAGCAAGGATTTCATTTAACTGAACGCTGCGTTGGCGGGAGCGAGTGCTAGAAATTTCACTGCTGAGGCAGGAACTCCTACTCTCGATGGTTTAGCGCCTGTAGGAGATGGGGCCCATGTCTCCCATGAGCCCATTATCCTGGATGCGGTTCCTGAAAGGATTACCGAATTATTTCGCCTATTTCATACCTTGTAATATAATTATTTCCAAGTATATAATGATTACGGCAAGACAAGACTCCGTCAATCAGATTGACGGAGTCTTGTCTTGCACTACTTTCGATTAGGCACACATATATATATTCCTATCGAAGAGCGAAGGAGATGAAACGATGGAAAACATGGAAGTAGGAGCACCATTGCCAAGCAATGCCGTGGGTTTCTGGCGTCGCCTGGGAGCTACCTTGTTAGATGGACTCATTATTGGCGTACCTCTGGCACTCATTGCTTACTTCATGACCGGTGAATCAAAAGGAAACTGGTTTACAAACTCAATCTCGACCTTGTATAGCCTGCTCGTTCCCATTTTCTGGTACGGATATACCGTCGGGAAAAAGATCGTTGGCGTACGCATTGTCAAAGTAGACGGAGAGCCTGTCGGTATCGGAACGATGCTGCTGCGCGTATTTGTTGGCATGTGGCTCATCTACGGGATTACTTTCGGTCTTGCTGCCATCGCCAGTGCGATCATGGTAGGTGTTCGCAAGGATAAACGAGCGATTCACGATTTGGTTGCAGGTACCTACGTGACTTCGAATCGACCATAGTCTAGACAGACATATCTTATTCTGTGAGTCGGGACGTACCAGTTTCCCGGCTCTTTTTTTGTGATGAAAAAAAAGCCACCTGTGCCTTTGGCAACAGATGGCTTCTTCATCATATCCATTTATCCACGAATGGCTGCAATCGCTTGCGCTCGATCTGCTTGATTGAAAACCGCATTTCCAGCCACGAGAACTGTGGCTCCTGCCTCTGTGCACAGACGTGCTGTTTCCGCATTTACTCCACCGTCAATTTCAATTTCTACATGTCCCAAATCGCGCTCGTTCAGCATGCGACGAAGCTCTTTAATCTTTGGCACGACATTGTGAATAAATTTCTGTCCGCCGAATCCTGGATTGACAGTCATCAAGAGCACCATGTCGAGATCAGGTAGGATTGGTTCAATTGTAACCAGCGGTGTAGCTGGATTTAATACCACGCCTGCCTTTACTCCCTGCTCTTTGATCAGATAAAGGGTACGATGCAAATGGCGGCAGGCCTCTTGATGAACCGTGATCCAATCCGCTCCACTCCCCACAAACTGCGGAATGTACCGATCCGGCTCCTCGATCATCAGATGCACGTCTAGCGGCAGCTTGGTTACTGGGCGAATCGCGTCCACGATCAATGGTCCAATCGTAATATTCGGAACGAAATGTCCGTCCATGACGTCTACGTGAATCCAATCCGCGCCACCTTTTTCGACATCGCGAATCTCATCGCCCAATCGGGCAAAATCTGCTGACAGGATAGAAGGTGCGATTTTTACCATGGTTTGTTCCTCCGTTGATATTCTTTTAGCTCTTCTCGGAACTGCTTGTAGTGCTCATAGCGCTCTGAAGAGAGTTCTCCCGCTGCCAATGCTTCTTGTACGGCGCATGACGGTTCGCTAATATGCAAGCAGCCACGAAACTTGCAATCGGGACTGAGAGCGGCAAAATCGCGGAAGGAATCGGCCAAATCCTGCTCCGTGAAATCCATGAACTCCAGTGAACTAAAACCCGGTGTGTCCGCTACATATCCCCCGCCATCCAATGGTATCAATTCTACATGGCGCGTCGTATGTTTTCCCCGCCCAAGCTTTTGACTGACATCGCCCGTTTGCAAGCTGACGCCCGGGAACAACGTATTAATCAATGATGACTTCCCAACACCGGACTGCCCTGCAAAAACAGAGATCCGATCGTGCAAAATATCGCGGACCTCCTGCAATCCCCGCTCTTGAACCGTTGAGGTCGGAATAACCGTATAGCCGATCGCTTCGTATGTCTTCACGATAGCCTCGACCTCTTCATCCGAAACATGATCCGCTTTTGACAGCACAATGACAGGGTCTATTCCCGCACGCTCCGTGTGGACTAAGAACTTGTCGAGTAAAAGCGGGCTAAACATGGGCTTGTACATAGAAAAAACGAGTACCGCCTGATCTACATTGGAAATGGGCGGGCGAACCAGCTCACTGGTCCGTTCGCCCACCTCCATTACATAGCCTTCTTCCTCATTGATCGGGTCGAAGACAACCCAATCGCCTACAAGCGGATTCACTTTGGCGTCTTTTTTCTTGAAAAGCCCTCTTGCACGGCAACTGTAGATTCGCCCTTCATCGGCTACATAGTAGAAGCCACTCAGCGCTTTCACAATCCGTCCTTCTGGCATTCATGTCCCTCCACTATGGTACGCTTTGCACGCTGTTATAGGAAACCGGAATCGTTTGATATTCGTGGTATTGCTGGTCATTTGGCCCCTTTACCGTCACCGAAATCACGGCATTCTTTTCCGGTGAAAGGACCACAGTCACCGGGAATTCGGCGCTTTCAGTCAAGGTCTTTTTGGTTATTACCTGATTTTCTCCGCGCGCATCACTGACTTCAATTTTCACATCGAGCGTCTCACCCGGAACGACTTCAATATAGGTAGGCACATTGGCAACTTTCGCTTCCTGCGGGTACTGTCCATTGCTTACCGTCAGTGGGACAGCAACGCCTCTTTGCACATCCATGCCAGGATCGTACGGATGGGTAGAGAGCACCATTCCCTCTTTATCGGTCGTATACGTAGGCTCTTTTTTAATTTCGCCAACATTAAGGCCCCACTTGAACAGCTCTACTTGTGCTGCTTCGACTGACTTGTTTCTGACATCAGGCATCTTGACATAGGCCCTGCCCTTGCTAACAGTTACCTTTACGGTGTCTTTGGTCGGATACACCTTGACATTTGCCTCTGGCGCTTGACCGATAACCGTCCCTTTTTCAGCCTGGTCGTCTGTCTCTTCGACAAACGTGACATTTTCCATCTTGAATCCAAGCTGTTTCAATGTATCTTCAGCAGTAGAGCGCGGCAAGGAGACGAGATTTGGCATGTCAATCTGCTGCTGCCCTTTGCTCACATAGAGCGTAACGACCGCATTTTCTTTCAGCCTCATCGGTGGCGCCGGATCCTGCCTGATGACGATCCCCTTTTCGATTGTGTCATGGGCTTCCTCGATCACCTGAGGGACGAGCTTCGCATCCCTAATCTCTTTCTCTGCCAAGGTTATATCGCGCCCTTCCACATGCGGAACGGGCACCTCAGGAATAGAAGGGACCACATTCAACAGAAAATTGAATCCGAAAAAGGCTAGAACAAGAAACAATCCGATTCCCGCTACCCAAAAAATCGTTTTTAACCACCATTTTTTTTCTGGCTTTTGTTCCTCCGTATCATTTCGCTGCTCGTAACGGTTCCGCTGTCCGCCGCCTGTACGACCATTGGCGTGACCCTCCATCATCTCTGGAGTAATGATCGGGACTACACGAGTCATCTCTTCATCCTCAGGGAAGATTAGCTTTTCCTCATGTAAACGTTCTGGGAACAAGCAGGTCTCCAAATCTTCAAGCATTTCACGTGCCGACCCGTACCGCAAGAATGGATCTTTCACCAGCGCCTTGAAAATAACATTTTCCACGCTTTGCGGAATCCCCGGATTCACTGTACGCGGTTCAGGAAGCGGCTCTTGGAGATGCTTGAGCGCTACAGAGATAGGCGAATCGCCGGAAAACGGCAGCTCTCCCGTAACCATTTCATAAAGGACAATCCCCAGTGAGTAAATATCCGACTTTTCTCCAGTGATACCACCTCTAGCTTGCTCTGGAGAAAAATAATGGACAGAGCCAAGCATGGCGTTTGTATGGGTAATCGTGGCGGAAGTAACTGCCCGTGCAATACCAAAGTCCGTTACTTTGACCCGCCCGTTTTTTCCAATCATAATATTATGCGGCTTGATATCTCTGTGAATGATCTGATTTTGATGGGCGTGATCGAGAGCATCGCAGATCTGCTCGGCAATTCTCACCGCCTCTTCTATAGGCAAAGCTCCCCGCCCGATGATGACTTCTTTTAACGTGTAGCCTTCTATGTACTCCATTACCATGTAATGGGTATCGCCTTCCTGGCCTACGTCGTAAACACCCACCACGTTGGGGTGAGACAGGCTTGCCACTGCTTGCGCTTCTCGCCTGAACCTGTTCACAAAGTCTTCATCCGTACCAAACTGCGAGCGCAGTACCTTGACGGCTACCGGACGATTCAAAATCAAGTCCCTAGCCTTGTACACAATAGCCATACCGCCCCCGCCGACGCGGGACTCCAATTGGTACCGTCCTCCCAGTCGTTGACCTTCCATCTCTCTCACCCCTCTTTCTGACTGGTATCAGGCGTGTTACGGACGGCAACCAGCGTAATGTTATCTTCTCCACCAGCTGTCAATGCCTCTTGCACTAACCCGTCCACCTTTGCTTGCAACGATACCATTTTATTCAACCACTCTTCCAAGGACGTGTTGTTTACTTTATTACTCAATCCATCCGAGCAAATAAGTACAACATCACCTTCGGACCACGCGAACTGTCCCAGATCAATCAGCACATCCGGCTCGGTCCCCAAAGATCGCATGATCACATTGCGGTGCGGGTGAACAGACGCTTCTTCTGGCGTAATCTGCCCACTTTTTACCAGCTCGTTCACAAGGGAGTGATCTTCTGTTTTCATGACAAGTCCATCCTGGTTAAAGAAATACAGGCGACTGTCGCCAATATGAGCGGTAATGACCGTAGTAGGGCTAAGCAGAGCCGCAACCACTGTCGTTCCCATGCCATTACATTCCGGATGCTGTGCTGCGTATTCGAATACTTCTTTATTGGCGAGCCTAACAGCGTTCATCAATTGCTCACGAGCGTCGTCTCCGTCTATATTTCCATCCAGGTGACGCAGTTCTTTTACTATTCTCTCAACGGCGAGCCTGCTGGCGATATCACCAGCCTGATGACCGCCCATACCATCTGCTACTACAGCCAGTACGCGTCCGTTTAGATCGGCAATACAAGCATAATAATCCTCGTTTACCTGACGGACGCGACCAACATGGGATTTCATCGCGATATCCATGGCATCACCCCACGGTTTCTTTAGCGTGTTGTGCCCTCAACTGTCCACATGCAGCCGCAATGTCACTGCCCTGCTCGCGTCTGATGGTCACATTGATTCCCTTGTCCTCCAATATGCGTTTGAACTGAAAAATCTCATCACGCGGCGTACGTACGTAATCCCGCTCCGGAACATAGTTAACCGGAATCAGATTGACGTGGCACAGCATGTCTCCAATCAGGCTCGCCAGTTCTTCGGCATGCTCTGGCTGATCGTTTTTCCCACCAAAAAGTCCATATTCAAAACTGATCCGTCGACCCGTCTTGTTGATGTAATGGTGGCAGGCTTCCATCAATTGGGCAAGTGGGAAGCCGCGGTTAATTGGCATCAGGGTGCTACGCAGCTCCGTGTTTGGCGCATGCAAGGAAATAGCCAAATTCACTTGTCCGCCTCTTTCAGCAAACTCGTATATTTTTGGCACGATCCCGCTGGTCGAAACGGTGATATGACGAGCACCGATATTCAATCCACGGTTGTCATTGATTACGGACAAAAACGCCATCAAGCTCTCAAAGTTCTCAAACGGCTCTCCAATCCCCATGACTACCACGTGGCTGACCCGCTCACCATCTGCATCCAGTCTACGCTGTGCCATCAACACTTGGGAGACGATTTCACCCGCATCCAGGTTTCGTTTGAGCCCGCCCAGCGTAGAAGCACAAAACGTGCATCCGATACGGCAGCCCACCTGCGTAGTAACACAGATGCTGTTGCCGTAGTTATGACGCATAATGACTGTTTCAATCGCATGTCCGTCCACCAATTGGAACAAAAACTTGATGGTTCCGTCTTGCGATTCCTGATGGGTAATTTCCTTCAAGGAATCCATACGGAAAGCGTCCGCCAGCTTTTGGCGCAGTTCCTTGGACAAATTGCTCATCTCATCAAAAGAGGTAACGCGCTTTACATAGAGCCAGTCAAAAATCTGGTGGGCGCGAAAAGCTTTATCTCCTGCTTCAACAAGCCATTCTTTCATTTCATCTTGTGTCAAACTGTAAATGAGCGGCTTTGCGCTCGTAAATGTCGTGATCGGCATTGCTGTCTTCACATCCTCGGGTTCATTGCTTAAATCGTCATTCTATCATTGTACCTCGCCAAGCGTCTCGCTTCAAACGGTTTTGGCATCCAAACGACAAATGCATCGCTGTTCCTAGTGTAAACAAATCCAAAGAGCCGCAAACAAAGGTAAAGGAGTGGCACTCACCGGACCTGATGCGCCACCCCCTCCCGCCTATTCTTTCCGTTTCAAACGAGCAATAAAGAAACCGTCGCTCTCAAAATCATGCGGCAAAATTTGGACATACGCTCCCGTTTCATCCACCTTATTCCTTACCGCTTGTGGTAGATCAGCCCGAAGCGTATCGTCGAGCACAAATTCCGGATGCTCCGAAGTAAAACGACGGACGATATCCTGATTTTCCTTTGGCTCGATTGTACACGTACTATAGACCAGCATGCCGCCTGGAGCAAGCATCGTGGACAAGTGCTTCAATAGCTCGTATTGCAACTGGGCGATCGCACGGACATCCTCAGGTGTCTTGTTCCATTTCAAATCTGGCTTACGACGAATGACACCAAAGCCTGAGCATGGGGCATCCAGCAAAATCCGGTCAAATGTACCCAGTCCTTTTTCAGGCAAATCAAGGGCGTCACTAACGATTGGCTCAATAATGGAAATCCCTAGCCTTTTTGCCGCAGCAGCAATCAGTTCCCGTTTGTGAGGGTGTACGTCACTGGCAACAATCTGTCCCTGGTTGCCCATCCTCTCTGCCAAATGAGTCGTTTTCCCACCAGGAGCGGCACATGCATCCAGAACACGCATGCCGGGCTTCACTGCCAGCGCAGGCGCCACCAGCATCGAGCTCTCATCCTGAATCGTATAATACCCTTCTTTAAACCAGCGAGTGCCTGCAGCATGACCGCCTTCAATCAAAAGTCCTTCTTCACTAAGCTCGGATGCTCGGACGACACCGCCCTCTTCCATCAATTGGGCGAGAAGCTCGTCTTTTTTTATTTTCAGCGTATTGACACGCACGGAACTATGAGGAGCGCGGTTGTTAGCCTCACAAATTGCCTTTGTTGTCTCTTCCCCGTATGTCTGGATCCACTGGCGAACCAGCCATTCCGGATGAGAATGAGTCACAGCGATTTGCTCAGCAACCCCGCCAATAGGCATACGTTCCCATACGTCAGGCTGACGTAAAACATTGCGCAAGACGCCATTTACCATGGAGGCGATGCCTTGATGACCGCGCTTTTTGGCAATCTCGACTGCTTCATGCACGGCTGCACGCTCTGGAATTCGATCTAAAAAGTGAATCTGGTACAAACTGAGGCGCAACAAATTACGGACCCAAGCCTGTACCTTTTTCCCTCCAATAAAGTGCGACAACACATGATCCAACGTCAATTTACGCTGAATCGTGCCGTACACGAGCTCTGTTACTAGCCCCGCATCCGCAGCATTCAGCTCCGTGCGATCCAGGACATTGCGCAGTTCAAGATTGCTGTAAGATTTATGTTCCTCTACCCTGTTTAATACGTCTAGGGCGATATCACGTGCTCCCTTTTTTGCCACAGACTATTCTCCTACCTTTGTGCCGATTTCAATGCCAGCGCCCGCTCCGCGCAGAAAGCCCTCAGCACTCATGCGTTTTTTGCCTTCTGGCTGTAGTTCCGTTATTTTCACTGCACCACTGCCGCAAGCTATAACCAGTCCATCTTCTTCACGTGCAATGATGGTTCCCGGTTCTTTTCCTGCTGCCGCTTCCACTAGCTTTTCCACCCACCAAATTTTCAACACCTTGCCTTGGTACGTCGTAAAAGCGACCGGCCATGGATTCAAACCCCGTACTTGGTTATAAATTTGCTCAGCGGTACGGTTCCAGTCAATTCGCTCATCCGTACGCTTTATGTTAGGAGCGAATGTCGCCCGCAAATGATCTTGTGCCACTGCTTGGATCTCTCCCGCCAAAAGACGCGGAATCGTTTCCAGCAAGAGGGCAGAGCCAGCTTCAGCCAGCTTGTCATGCAAAAGTCCTACTGTATCCCTCTCCTCGATGGGCACGACAACCTTTGACAGCATGTCCCCTGCATCAAGCGCCTCCACCATATACATGATGGTCACTCCCGACTCACTTTCACCTTCTACAATGGATTTGTGGATCGGAGCCCCTCCGCGGTATTTTGGCAGTAAGGAAGCATGAACGTTAATACAACCAAATTTCGGTGCATCCAACAGTCGTTTTGGCAAAATTTGACCGTATGCGGCAGTTACAATCAGGTCAGGCGAGAGCGCCAGTATTTCTTCCAGGGCTTCTTCTTCCTTAATTTTTTCAGGCTGCAACACAGGGAGTCCATGACGCAAAGCCGCCTCCTTGACGGGGGGCGGCGTCAACACCTGCTTGCGTCCTACAGGACGATCCGGTTTGGTAACGACTCCAATCACATTGTATCCAGCTTCCAGTACAGCCGTAAGACTTGTTACCGCAAAGTCAGGCGTACCCATGAAAAGTATGCGCACATCTTTCAAATGAATTATTCCCCTTCCTCATCCGGGTTCACTTGATACACTTTGTCAGCGACGTCAATGAACAACACACCGTTCAAGTGATCAATTTCGTGCTGGGAGCAGCGGGACAACAAATCATCTGCTTCCAGCTCGATTTCATTACCAAAGCGATCCTGTCCACGCAGTTTGATCCATTTATGACGGCGAACATCGCCTCGGAGGCCCGGGATGCTCAGGCAGCCTTCCGGATAATCGAATTGCTCGCCTTTATGATCAACGATTTCTGGATTCACGATTTCGATAAGTCCGTCGCCGCAGTCCATAACGATCACGCGTTTGGAAATTCCTACTTGTGGTGCAGCAAGTCCTACTCCATCCGCATCGTACATGGTGTCTGCCATATCGTCCAGAAGCTTGTGCAAGTTAGAATTGAACTTGGTGACGACCATTGCTTTTTCACGCAAGATCGGATCTGGATGTTTTACAATTGTGCGAATAGCCATGTGATTAATATCCTCCCTAAAGCAGCACATACGGATCAACGTCAATTGTCATCAGTACTTTCTGCTGTTTGTTCCATTCTTCAAATGCCGCTGTTGCCTGAGCCAGTAATTCAGCCAATTGCGGTTCATCCCGATATTTTAGCATGATCTGAAATCGAAATCTATCCTTCACACGAGCAATGGGCGATGCCACAGGGCCTAGCAGGATTGTCGTCTGCGCCAATCTCTGACCCAAATAATCCGCCATCGTATGGGCGCCGCGGATTACGACCGGGACATCCTCATGACTAAACGTGATCAGAACCAGGCGAAAATAAGGCGGGTAGCCTGTACGCCTCCGCTGCAACATTTCATCGTGATAAAACGCTGGGTAATCATGTTGTGTAGCATGTATGATGCTGTAGTGCTCTGGTGTGTACGTCTGGATGACCACATCTCCAGCGAGTTCATGACGTCCGGCACGTCCGCCTACTTGTGTCAGCAGCTGGAACGTCTTTTCCGCAGCGCGAAAATCCGGGAGGTGCAGAGACGTATCCGCAGCAATAATTCCTGCCAGTGTCACCCTTGGAAAATCAAGACCTTTTGCAATCATTTGCGTTCCCAGCAGCACATCACCTTGTCCAGAGCGGAATTTATTCAACAGCTCTTCATGAGATCCTTTGCGGGAGGTCGTATCCACATCCATCCGAATCACACGAATCCCCGGGAAGAGCTTGGCCAGCTCCATCTCGACTTTTTGTGTTCCCGTACCAAAAAACCGAATGTGCTCGCTTTGACACTCAGGACAATGGGTTGGTTGGGCAATGGTATACCCGCAATAATGGCAACGGGCCGTATGGTTGGTTTTATGGTAAGTGAGCGAAATATCGCAGTGTACGCAACGCATGGTATATCCGCAGGAGCGGCACATCACGAATGTCGAAAAGCCGCGTCGATTGAGGAAGATCACCATTTGCTCCTCTTTTCGCAGCCGGTCCTGGATCATTTCATGCAGCTTGCGACTAAACATCGAACGATTTTCAGCTTGGAGTTCTTCACGCATATCCACAACGTGCACTTCTGGCATTGGACGATTTCCTACCCGGTCAGGCATTTGCAGCAGCGTGTACCTTCCCCTGGTTGCCAAGGCATACGTCTCCAGGGCAGGAGTAGCACTTCCCATCAAGAGGACAGCGTCATTTTCCTTCGCTCGCCACAGAGCTACTTCCCTGGCATGATAGCGGGGCGTTTCTTCTTGTTTATATGAGCTCTCATGCTCCTCATCAATGACGATCAGACCGACATTTCGAAACGGAGCGAAAATGGCCGAGCGCGCACCAACAACAACCTTCACCTGATTGCGAATAATTTTGCGCCACTCATCAAATCGCTCTCCGGAAGACAAGGCACTATGCAGCACAGCTACATCCGCACCAAAGCGGCCTTTGAAGCGCTCCACCATCTGTGGGGTGAGCGAAATTTCGGGAACGAGGAAGATCGCCTCGCGTCCTTTGGCCAAGGTCCGCTCGATTGCCTCCAAGTATACCTCTGTCTTGCCGCTCCCTGTAACGCCATGCAGAAGATAAGAGGCATAGCTCCCTGATTCTATAGATTGCAAAATCGGTGCCAAAACTTCTTGCTGCAAAGGAGTAAACACGGGCTTCTCTTTGTCAGAAAAGCGCCTGTTGGCATACGGGTCGCGGTAAACCTCCACTTGCTCAATTGCGATCCAGCCTTTTGCTTCCAGGCTTTTTAGGGGCGAACGGTTAATCCCGTATTCATCCCGCATCATCTGTACAGAAAAGGACTGTCCCTCGTGCTCTGTAAACAATTGAAGAACTCGGCGCATCTGCTCCGCTCGTGCCGGCAAGGAAGCAATCACTTCCTCAAGCTGCACTTTACCAAGCAAGCTTCTGACAAATGATTGCTGTTTGCGTGTAATACGATCCGTCACCTGATATTCGGTCGCGAGGAGCCCGCTGTGGATCCAACCGGGAACGAGCAAATATTCTTCCGGAAACTGCTTTTCCACTTCCGCAAGCGGCAGATGGCGCTTGCGATACAGCTCCCACAATAGACCAGACTTTCCACACGTCTCCTCATCCAAACCATCTGTTGCGGTGAGCCATTTCTCCGACTTGCCTTTGAGGACAGCCGGAATCATCGCTTGAACAGCCGTAACCCATGGACATAAATACTGCCTGGACATCCATTCACTCATTTTTAGTAATTCAGCCGTTAGCGGAGGGGTATCGTCCAATACTTGCTCCACGTCCTTTAGGCGCGTGTTCTCTACTTGGACATCCGCTTGCTCCGTAATCCCGATCACGTACCCTTGGAGCTTGCGTGGACCAAAAGGAACGATGACACGGCTGCCGATGCTTATAATCGGTGTTAACCAGGCTGGAACGCGATAGTCAAAGGGCCGATTCGTCCGATTAACCGGTACGTCCACGATAATCTGTGCGATCATGACAGCTCCGAAAGCGAACGCTGCGAAAGCTTCAATAAAACGGCATCAAAGATCTTATCGGCCACAGCACGCTTGCTTAGTTTTTCCAGTGCCACTTCCTCCCCGGCTCGGGTCAAAAGCGTCACGATATTCGTATCACTGCCCATACCTGCGCCTTCGGTCAATACGTTATTCGCAACGATCATGTCGAGGTTTTTTCTCTCCAGTTTTGACTGGGCATGCTTTATTACCTCTTGCGTCTCGGCCGCAAAACCAACGACAAACTGTTTTGTTTTACGTTCTCCGATTGTTTTTAAAATGTCAGGCGCCTTATCTAGCTCCAACACGAGAGGACCATCGCCTTTTTTCATTTTATGCTCCTGCACCGTTTTCGGACGATAATCAGATACAGCAGCAGATTTAATAACGATATCGCTATCGGGTAAACAGTCCATGACGGCATCAAACATTTCCTGTACGGATTCCACTGCAAGAAATTCTACTCCTACTGGGCGAGCAAGCGAAGTTGGACCGCTTACCAACGTCACTTTTGCTCCCCGATCCCGTGCCGCTTCTGCGATGGCATAGCCCATCTTTCCAGAAGCATGGTTGGTTATGTAACGTACGGGGTCGATTTTTTCACGAGTCGGTCCGGCTGTTACCAGCACATGTTTGCCGACCAGATCTTGTGGTTGTTTCACCTGAGCTTGCTTCTGTGTAAAGTAGGCTAGGGCCGCTTCCACAATTTCCTCAGGTTCTGCTAGACGCCCTTTGCCAATCCACCCGCATGCCAATAATCCTACACCCGGCTCTACAAACTGATAGCCATATGCGACAAGCTTGTCCATATTAGCCGAAACAGCAGGATGCTCGTACATATTGACATTCATAGCCGGCGCGACCATGACTGGGGCCTTTGTAGCCAAAACAGTCGTCGTCAACATATCATCGGCGATTCCGTTCGCCATTTTACCAATGACATTTGCTGTAGCTGGTGCGATCAACACGAGATCTGCTTTGTCCGCCAGATCAATATGGCTAATTACGTGTGGATCCGGCTCCGTAAATGTGTCTGTATATACAGGCAGATGTGAAAGCGCCTGAAACGTCAATGGCTGAACAAACTGCAGGGCGCTTTGGGTCAAAATGACGTGCACACGGGCACCAGCCTGGGTCAGTTTACTGGTGAGCGCGGCGGCCTTGTATGCAGCAATGCCTCCCGAAACTCCAAGAACAATTTGTTTTCCAGCAAGTGAGTGCATCCACAACTCTCCTCCCTCCCTATCCGAAAAAAACAACCTGCATGAGGTTGTTTTTTAGGTGGAATCCTTATTTGCGTCCGTCTAGGAATTCGTGCACGAGCTCATCAGAGATAAATTCTTCGAGAGCCAGCCCCACATACTTTTTGGATTTTGGTCTCACTACCTGGATTTCACTGTTTTCCCGCAGTTGTCTTGCGCGTTTGGAAGCGATTGTTACCAGGATGTATTTGCTTTCCGCTTTTTCTGTCAACTCATCAATAGATGGGTACAACATAATTTATTCAACCTCCTTCAGCCATTTGCGATACTTGTGAACCTGACGTTCTTTTTTCAAATGCTCCGCAGTAATAATCGCTTGGATACGATCACATGCCGATTCGATGACATCATTGACTACCACGTAATCGTAATGATCCATCAGCTCAATCTCTGCGCGCGCGACTTCCATGCGCTTTGCAATGATCTCTTCTGTTTCCGTGCCTCGACCGATAATCCTGTTTTCCAGCTCATTCAAATCAGGCGGGGCCAGAAACAAGAACGTTCCTTGTGGAAAGCTTTTTTTCACCTGAAGGGCGCCCTGGACTTCAATCTCCAGTATAACATCTCTGCCTTCATCCAGCATTTCATCTACAAACTGGCGCGGGGTTCCGTAGTAATTGCCTACATATTCAGCCCACTCAAGAAGAGCGTCCTGCTCAATCATTTGTCGGAACTCTTCTTTTGATTTAAAAAAGTAGTTAACTCCTTCCACCTCTCCAGGCCGCGGAGAACGTGTGGTTGCGGAAACCGAGTATACAAGATCAGGCATTCGTTCACGAAGCGCCTTGCATACGGTTCCTTTTCCCACTCCGGCAGGTCCGGAAAGAATTAAAAGGAGACCACGATCAACCATGCTCATTGTTTACACTCCTACTTTATTCGTCCGATTCGTCATCCTTTGTTGTCAGACGCTGGGCTACCGTTTCCGGTTGAACAGCTGACAAAATGACATGATCGCTATCTGTAATAATAACGGCCCGTGTCCGTCTCCCGTAGGTTGCGTCAACTAGCATGTTGCGGTCACGCGCTTCCTGGATAATCCGTTTAATAGGAGCTGACTCCGGACTTACAATAGAAATAATGCGGTTGGCATTTACAATATTGCCAAATCCGATATTGATTAGCTTGATTGCCATGACGGCCCAGCCCATCCTTTCATCCTACTCAACGTTCTGTACTTGCTCTCTCATCTTTTCCAGTTCACTCTTGATCTCAACTGCCAGATGCTGGATGCGTAAATGATTCGCCTTGGAGGCAATCGTATTTGCTTCCCGATTCATTTCCTGCAAAAGAAAATCAAGCTTGCGTCCTATTGCTTCATCTTTTCCAAACTGCTCTACAAACTGATGACAATGGCTCTCTAAACGAGTGATTTCTTCACTGATGTCGCTTTTATCAGCAAAAAAGGCTACCTCTTGTGCAACTCTTCCCATGTCCAATTCAAACGGAGCTTGGTGGGTCCATTCATTCAACCGTTGCTGAAGGCGGCTGTGATACTCCTCCATGCCGAGCGGCGCTAATTGATGAATCTCCTTTATCCACTCACTCACGTGCGAAAGCCGCTTGGTCAGGTCAGCGTATAATTGCCTGCCTTCTGCCACTTTCATGGATAATAAATCCTTTGCTGCCACTTGGACCTGGGCTAGCAGCCAATCCACTAATTCATCATCATTTGCTGCTTCTGTTTCCTTGGTATGTAACACGCCTGGGAAGAACAGCACGTCTTTCGCGGTCACTACTGTCTCCAGCAAAAATCGCCGGTCGATCTCGCGTGTCAGCGCTACGTACTGTTCTGCGACACTCCAATTAATAGAGGCTGCTGAAATCGACTGGATATTCTCGAGCGAAATAGATACCTCGACACGACCGCGCAGCGTAAACTGAGCGATCAGCTTGCGTACCGGATCCTCCAGTATACTCCATGCTTTGGGCAGGCGAACCAGGATCTCGGAAAACCGATGATTGACGGAACGGATCTCAACTGTCAATCGTGTGGAGCCTTTTACTTCATCTATTCTTCCATAACCTGTCATGCTTCGAATCATAAGTTTTCACTTCCGCAGACGTAAAATCGTTAATTAATTATAGGAGACAAGTCTTGGCAGTGTCAACCGAAGCCGCATACGGACAACAAGATTCCTTCCCGGTTATGCTTTATGCTACACTGTGACTGGCAACTATTTCGAATACATGTACCCTTTTATAGGCATTCTTTCTTGATTGAGGTGACCAATTGTGGCATTTGACGGCGTAGTAACCCGTGCCGTAGTACGGGAGTTACATAAGCTGGTGGGTGGACGCATTTCGAAAATTCATCAACCCCACCACAGTGATATCGTGATGCAGGTAAGAACACAAGGAGAAACGGTCAAATTACTGCTTTCTGCCAATCCTACGTACCCCCGCATCCACATCACAACTGAGGAATTCACCAATCCTTTGGAAGCACCGATGTTTTGCATGCTGCTTCGCAAGCATTGTGAGGGCGGCGTGATCGAGCAGGTCCAGCAAGTCGGGATGGAGCGGATCATTCACATAGATGTGCGTACCCGAGATGAATTAGGCGATACGGCTGTAAGACGAATCATCATGGAGATCATGGGCAAGCATAGCAACATTATTTTGATTGACCCTGCAACGGGCATCATTTTGGATAGCGCGATGCATGTAACACTAGCTATTAGTCAGTATAGACAAGTCACACCAGGGCGAGCCTACGTCTCTCCGCCAAGTCAGGACAAACGAGACCCGCTCGACATCACTCGGCCGGAATTTATCTCGTCTCTCGATTGGAATGGCGGGCGGCTGGATAAGCAGATCGTAGATGCGTATACCGGGATTAGTCCGCTTCTAGCCAAAGAAGTCGTACACCGAGCCAAACTCGCAGGCCGCGAGACACTTTGGGCTGCCTTTTCTCAGGTGATGGATGCAATCAAGCTGGATACGTTTGCACCGAATATTACGGAGACAAAGGAAAAGTCTTATTTTCATGTCGTGGAGCTGACACATATCCAAGCCGAGTCGACTACTCCCTTCCCATCTGTACAAGCTTGCCTGCAAGCGTACTACGAAGGAAAGGCTCTGCGTGATACGGTAAAACAGCGAGCACACGACTTGATTCGGTTTGTCACTGGCGAGAGGAACAAAAACGAGAAAAAGATTGAAAAGCTGGAGCAAACCCTAAAGGACGCGCATGACGCTGACCTCTTCCGCCTGTATGGTGAGCTGATCACAGCCAACATGCACCAAATGAAGCGAGGCGATAAAGAGCTCGTGACGGTCAACTGGTATGACGAAGCAGGGGGATCTTTGACCATTCCGCTCGATCCACTGAAAACCCCTTCGGAGAATCTACAGTTTTATTACAAGCGGTATAACAAAGCCAAAAAAAGTTTGCAGATTGTCAGTGAGCAGATCGAACAAGCAAAAACAGAAATCATGTACCTAGATGGTTTGCTCGTTCAGCTCTCCCACGCCACTTTAAAAGAAGCGGAAGAAATTCGCGAAGAGCTCGTGGAACAAGGATATGTCCGGGATCGCAAAAAACGGGGACCACGCAAGAAAAAAGAAACGAAACCAGAGCTGGAGGTATATTTTTCAACGGACGGTACGGAAATTCTCGTTGGGAAAAACAACAAGCAAAATGAATATTTGACCAACAAGCTGGCTTCTTCCCAGGACACCTGGCTTCATACAAAAGATATTCCCGGGTCCCATGTCGTCATACGCGCCCGAGAGTTTTCTGATGCGACTCTGCTTGAAGCCGCTAACCTCGCCGCCTATTTCAGCCGGGCTAAATCAGGAAGTCAAATTCCTGTGGACTATACCTTGATCAAACATGTAAAAAAACCTAGCGGAGCCAAGCCTGGGTATGTCATTTATGAACAGCAGCGTACCTTGTATGTCACTCCGGATGATACCCTGATTCGTCAGTTGAAAACGAACACCAAAGGCTACGCATAGCAAGACTACCTAAGTTCATACTAAGAGCATGAAAGGGGGTGTTCGCTTCTGTGAACATCTTACTCAAGCTCTTGGTGAATGGGATCATTGCGGTTCCGGGGCTTTTTTGGTCAGGAACGTCACTTGGGTTTGCCTTTATCGTAAGCATCATCGGAAGCTTGCTGGCTTACGCGCTGATTGATGCCTATATCCTGCCGCGCACGAACAACACATTTGCTAGCACAGCTGATTTTTTGTTCGTGTTTGCGTTTTTCTGGGTAAGCAGTTATGCATTTGCCCAGCCCTTTGTCTTATCTGGCTTGTTTTTGACAGCGTTCGCCATAACAGTGGTTGAATACTTTTACCACAGTTACCTGCAACACCACGGAGTTCATCACTCCAAGCACCCGGGCTGAGGTCTATTTTCTATTTCGGAAGGAGGATCGGGATGAACGTCATCGGCATCATCCAGACCGATTTAAATGAATTCAGCGTGTTGTTCGACCAAGGGCAAGGCGGCGGACAAAACGGACAGGGACAGCAAAATCAGAATGGTGGACAAGGTCAAGCTCAAGGCGGGCAAGATAGCCAAGACAACGATTCCATGTTCCTGAGCTTTCTTGACGAGCAACCGAGCTCGAATGAAGGAAGCAACCAAAGCGGGCAGCAGCAACAGCAAAACGGTCCTCAGGAATTGACCGTCCGAATCAAAGGAATACCAGAAGGACAAAAAGCCAACTTTTTGCAAATGTATCAAATTCTTCAGGATGCAAAGGACACTCAGTCTCTTGATCAATCCTTAACGATTGTAAACCAAGGTGACCAACAAGACGGACAGGGTAGCGGGTCCGACAACAAACAGGGAAAGAGCCATGGCTCTGGCAACTAAAACGAAGCTTCCTTTTCCCTAAACGTGACTTTCCCCTTGCAAATTTATCCCAATAAAAAAACCACCTGGAATCAAAAATCTCTCCAGGTGGTTTTGTTTCATGCTATAGAAAGAACACGTATCTTACTAAAACAGCCAAGTCCCCGCTCTGCCGTTGACCTCATGTTTCTATAACCTGCGCTCACACAGGTGGGTGACCCTTTCGTACTTCAGCCTTCCCATGCATCCAAGTGGAGGTGGGCCTGACTTCCATGGCGAATTTTCGTCTCCCGAAAAACACGTATAAGGTTAGAAACATTTACGGCCTTACGTACATCGCAGGATCTTGATATACATACTCTACCACAAAATTCATTCCTGCTCAACGGATATTCTTCCCGACATCCAGGTAATGATAAGCGCCGATACACATGGACAAGGAATATTTCCATTATTTATAATAGAAGAGATGATTTAGGGGGGTATGCCGTCATCCTATGGAGCCTGGGGAATGACACCTTGCTTTTGAAGACGGCGCAGGCCTTCGTCGGTTATGTTTAGCCTTCGTTTTAGCAGCTCGTGTGTGTGATCGGTATACCAAGGGGGTAATTTTCGATCTCGTTGAAACCGGTGCTGCGTTTTGGCTGCTAAAGGCTCCTTTTTCTCCAAAAACGGCAACGTATACGTAATCTCTCGGCTGGTCACATACGAACTATCTGCCCACGTCTCCAGCTCTTCCACTGCCGTCAGGCAACAGTCGACCTCGAGCCCCAGCTCACTCCACTCCGCTTGCGTGCGGGTTAGAAACAATGCTTTCAACTCGTCGTACACATCAGGATGCTGTGTTATCGTAGCCTGGTGCAGCATCTCCCAGTCCTCTCGACCGACCGCCCTGCAGAAATTGAGCCAAAACTTTTCCTCCAGAGCAGCCAGAGCAACGTAGTGCCCATCGGAGGTTTCAAATACTTGATAAGCGACTCTCCCTGTGCGTAGAGAATGATTCCATTTCTCCTCATTATATTTAGCAAAGATTGCATGCAATCCCGTCCAGGATGAAAAAAGGTCAGCAGAGGCAACATCTAAATAAGCACCTCGTCCAGTCCGCAAGCGCTGGACCAGAGCTGCACAAATTTGTTCACTGGCATAAAGTCCTACAGCGAAATCTGTGATAGGGACATCGGCGACGACTGGCCTTTCTTCTGAGTCTCGAATGGTGGAGAGAAGTCCGCTTACGGCCTGGACATTCAAGTCATGACCGCCTAACTGAGAAAGCTCACCACTTTGCCCATAGCCGGTAACCGAGCAATAGATGACAGCAGGGTGGACTGCCCACAAACTGTCATAATCGAGCCCCAGATGGCGCAAGACACCCGGTCGAAAGCTCTCAACTACAACATCAGCCTGTTTGGCCAACGCAAATGCGAGCGTTTTCCCCTCTTCCGTGCGCAAGTTCAAAGAAATGCTTTTATGATTGCGGTGAGAACGCAGGTAAAAACCTCCCGTTTCGCTACTATCCCCGTTTGCATAATCGGTCAATCGGTTATGGTCATTGTCAGGAAAAGTCTCTACTTCGATGACCTCCGCCCCAAGATCGGCCAGCCTCATCGTGCAGATTGGTCCGGGAAGATGGCGTGAAAAATCGACAATCGTAACACCAGTCAACATCGTGGACACCCCTTCCACCGATATACCTTTTTCTTCGTATTTCGTGATCGAGTACATAGCCTCCTCTCTTTGAAAGAAAATTCAAACAAAAAGAAGAGCCGCTCCATTTTTCGCAGGGCGGCTCTGGCTTCGGTCATCTTTACTTGATAAAACGAAAAATAAGTGGATATTGGAAAGCTTTCCCTTCATTCGTTCTCACAGCTGCAAGAATGATAAAAATGATCCAGAATAAGAACAATGCAACCAACAGCAGCGCTCCGATAAACACGATGAGCAGGATACTGGAAATAGCCGCATAAATCGTAATGGAGATATTGAAATTAAGTGCTTCCCTCCCGTGTGCGTCAAAATAAGCGCCTTCCTCACGTTTCCACAACCAAATAATGAGGGGACCCAGCACATTCCCCAGTGGAATGAAAAATCCGATGAGGGCTGACAAATGCACGATCATCGCCCACATCCGTTCTTCTTTTCCAGAAAGTGTATTCATCATGATACCTCCTCTATTCACTTATCATAGTGTACGACGGAATTGAGGCAAAGTTGCGAAAAAACGAAAAAAGCGCCCCTGAAAGGCGCTTTTCGCTATTAATATTTGCCACCCATAGAGGACCCGCCGTAACCACCCATAGAGGATCCGCCATAACCGCCGTAGCCGTGGTCATAACCGTGGCCGTAACCTCCATGACCATGACCGCAATGTCCGTGACCGCCTTTGCACTCCATCTTGTAGTATGGCTGATAGTAGCAATGTTTTTTGTAGTATTTCTTTTTACAGCACTTCTTGTAGTAGCATTTGCAATGTGATCTTCTGCATCCGCAACCCATGAACCTCACCCCCTCTTGATCGGTACATCTACAAGGTATGTAGGTGATGGTTCATTGGCATGGGGCACTTGTCTATTGTCATAGGAAAATCAGCAAATGTCACGGTTTTACCAGCATGAAGCCACTACCAGCGGAAATACTAAGCCCGATACTACATTGCAAGAAGGAGGGACCCTCATGGGAGAACACAGCCGTTTTCGCGAAGGTCAAAAATCTCCAAAGAACGCAGTATACATGGAAATCGGTGAGACCGGGGCAGGTGTACAAGACCCGATGATTGTTGAACTCGGCAAGGGAGAAAAGTTCCCGGCGACCCGAAACAAAAATCGGGTATGGACGCAAAAGTAAGCGGATAGCAAAGGACCAACCTCTCCGTTCTTGGAGGGTTGGTTCTTCTCCTTACCTGTCTTCTTCGTTTTCGTCCTCGTCTTCATCCTCGAAGTCTTCCTCATCCCCACTCAGGTAGATGATGGTAACCCCTAAACTCTCCAGTAGCGAAATGACTTCTCGGTTCAGCTCCTGATCCATCAGAAGACCAAGGCTTTGGGCGAGCTCCAGCTCTTCCAAATCCCCTTGTTCAGCATCCTCAATCAACTCTATAATTTCCGTCATTTTCTTTTTTTCTAGGACTGCCATCAATTCGTCTCTCGTCATAATTGGTTTCACACCTCATTTTCTCTTCTCTTTGCTTTATAATAGTATATAACCTAACCGTTGAAAACCAAGCAATGAGGTGAAGACCTTTGTATCCGCAATCTTATCTGGACTATTTGGTTCAGTTTCATGTTGACCGTGATTATTTCGAATGCCACGAAATTCTCGAAGAATATTGGAAAAGCGCTCCCCCAAAGGAACGAAGGCCTGTATGGGTCGGACTGATTCAGATTGCCGTTGCGCTCTATCATCAGAGACGCGGCAACCAAAGCGGTGCCATTAAAATGCTCACGAGTGCGATTTCACTTGTAGAAGAGCATCAAGGTGATATCCAGGCGCTCGGATTGGATAGCAAAGCCTTACATGATTTGCTGGCTGAGCGTCTCGATGACATGAAACAAGGCAAGGCGTATCACAGCCTTTCCCTGCCTATTACAGATCAAAGCTTGCAGCAAGCGTATGAACAGGCATGCGCCATCCGCAACACGCCAAAGGAGCGTGCGAGCAACATGGAGGACTCCTATTTGCTCAACAAGCATACCTTACGTGATCGTAGCGATGTGCATGCGGAAAGGCTGCGCCAATTACAGTTGCGGGAAGAACGACGAACCCAACAGTCAGATCAGATCTCGTAAGACCTCAGATATGCCGGTGAGATCGCCTTGCTCAAAAAAAACTGGTCACTTGCGCGGTAAAAGAGGATGCCCGCTTCATGGGCCGCCTGTGCCTTTACGATCAGAAGAGATAGAGAATCCACCGGCATACCGATTTCCTTGGGACTTATTGCAAGCTGTACAAACTCGCTTGCGATCGGTAACAAACCACTAGCGAGCACTTGCCGAAATAGCTTGCGATGCGTACCGTAATACAGCTGTTCAGGAGGTGGCATCTCTGTTAGTCTGTTTTTTGACTTTGTCGGCAAAAAACCGTACGTTGCTCGAATGAGGGCTCCTCCATCCCATTCGATTTGCCGTCCGGGATCATTTTCTACGACCTGCCATAAATCAGATCGGCTAACAAGGGCACAGCCCTTTAAAGTCCGAAGATAAGCGAGCATCGGCTCGACTGGCGTATATCCGTATGTATCATAATAGAGCTGGACATGTTCATTATTTTGCCGAAGAATGCTGAGCAAACGCTTGCGCAAGCGCATTTCTTCATCGAGCGAAGCCATGTTGACCCTCCTTTGCGTCACCATCAATAAATCCACAGAAGCACCGACATCACAAGCCCCAGATCGGCGAACAAATGGCTGATCCATGTAGTGTAAATCGTGGGAAATATGCCTTTCATCCATCCCCAAATGACTCCTGCCCCAAAAACAAGCACGGTTATCAATAGACCCAGTCTGAATCCAAACATGGCGGTTGTCACGATCAGATGATACAACGTAAAGAAAAAACTGGAGAGGACAATGGATGTAATCGGTGATAACGCCAGCATCATTCGTTGCAACACGAAACCACGCCAAAATAGTTCCTCCAAAAGGGAGTTGATAAAGACCAAATAAAGAGAAAACCACCAGATCCACTGATCATTTAAATCCCATTCTGCCAAGACTTGTCGGATCTTCTCCGGTCTTCCCTCGGGTTGCAGAAGGATCCAGGCCCCAGCCAACACACCTGTCAAAAGCAGCGTTCCGAGGAACAGCCCATACCAGGCTCCGCGCTTGTCAAATCGCCCCCACGCGTGTCTCCAGCTCTCGCTAAGAGTCCCCTCCCACCACCCATGGATAAACGGGATGCACAAACAGATCAGCAGATGGAACGCGACAAAAGTAACAAACAGACTATGCCGTTCGACCAGACCGTAAAAAATGGCTAGCGTAGCAGCAAAACCATATCCGATCAGTAAAAGTAACGACCGTTTTCGCGCCATGTGGATAAGCTCCCTTTTTTACGTTATGGCCGCTTAGTATCAGTATAGGTTGTCCTTTATGAAAGGTCAGCATACCCACATAGACAATAAATATACAATTCTGGAGGGAGATGCTATACTGGTTGATACCTTTCTACGAAAAAATTTTTTTGATTTGGAGTGGCTCTCATGTTGTGGCGAAACCGAACTTTTGTCCTCTTAATGACGGGGGAGATCGTCGCAGGAGCAGGCATGTGGATTTCTATCATTGCCAATCTTCAGTTCATGCAAAGGCTGATCCCTTCCGAAACGGTTAAGGGACTGATTCTGATGAGCGGATTGGTTGTCAGCATTTTGCTTTCCCCCAAAGCTGGCGTCGTGATTGACATGTACGACAAAGGGAAAGTGATGATGCTCGCGAGCTTGGTACGCGTTTTAAGTCCAGTCTTCATGTTCCCTGCCATTGCGTACGATTCGATCCTCTGGATGATCGTCTCCCTCATTGTCATGCAATGCTCCGCAGCTTTTTACTTTCCGACCGTGCAAGCTTCACTGCCTGCAATCCTGTCCCAGGATGAGTTACTCAAAGCGAACAGCGCCTATCTGAATATTTCTACGTTATCCCGCATCGGCGGAACCGCGTTGGGTGGTGTTCTGGTAGCCTCGATGAATTTGCAAATGCTGTATGTTTGCTCGATTGTCGCTTACGCTGTCCTCGCTGTTGTCACCCTTTTCTTGCGCATTCCGCAAGTTACCTCCCGTACCATGAAAGAAAAAGTGGAGTTTCGTGAGGTACTGACGATTGCCAGAAAAGACCCTGCTTTATTAGTCGGATTAATCAACAATGGATTGATTACTCTGTTTTTAGGCGGTATCAATTTGATGATTCTAAAATTTAGCGAGATTCATCAGGAACCACAGCTTATGGGCTGGATCTACGCCGCGGAGGGCATAAGTATTCTCGCGGGAAGTCTGCTGGCGAAGCGCTGGATCGGCAAAAACAATCTGGTTGCTGCATCCACCTTGATGCTTGCTTTCTTTGCCCTTTCCCAGTATGGGATGTCTATCGCTGGAAACAAATTGATGGTACTTGGTTCATTTGCTGTCTTTGGATTTGTCGTGGCGTTCTTTTTCCCTGTAATCGCGACAATTTTTCAAAAGCGACTGCCTGCTCATCAACAAGGAAGATTCTTTTCGTTTAAAAGCATGTTAGATCGTTGCTTCTTCCTGGTTGCTTTGGGGATTACGGGTGGAGGACTGGACCTGATGGGGATTAGTGGCTATTTACTGTTCCTCGGCTCACTCACTTTGGTATTTGCACTTGTGACCTTCTTTTACAGCAAAAAGCATAAGCTCGATGTTAGAGCCAATGACGAGGCCGCCGCGTAAGCTATCGTTAATCATTGTCAAATGCTTTGCTGGTCCATGAATTTGGTGTAAACTAAGAGGGGCACTTCGAAAACTAATGGAGGGATTCTTCCATGCAAATACTTTCATCAACCGCTCTGGGAGTCTTGGTACCACTCCTGATGGCAACGGCGGTCATCTTCCTGCGAATGCGACGTCAGAAAAAGCCGGTATCAGCAAAAAGCATCATCCTGCCGCCTTTTTTTATGGCCACGGGATTTGCCATGTTCTTCTTGCCGGAAGCAGCCACACCGCCTATGTATGATGTTGGAGCTTTTTTGGTAGGCTTGGTGTTCTCGATTCCACTTATTCTGACATCACGTTTTGAAATCATTGGTCAGGATGTCTATCTCAAGCGATCCCGTGCTTTTTTCTTCATTTTGATGGGCTTGTTGGTGATTCGACTCATTATTAAATTACTCATCAACGATTCGTTTACACCGATTCAGACAGGTGGACTTTTCTTCTTGCTTGCATTTGGAATGCTGGTGCCATGGCGAATTGCTATGCTGTACATGTACCGTCAGCTCACCAAGAAAACATTTGGGGCTCAATAAACCAGCCCATTTTCATCCGAAAAAAACCACCCGCAGGTGGTTTTTTTACTTTGAAGACTTTACTCTTTCTCCGGACGCCAAGAAGAAAAATGCTTTTCGATGACACCGACTAAACCAGTCAGGATCACTCCAACTACCGTAATCACAAGAACACCTACAAACATGCGGTCCGTTTGCAGGTTCTGTCCTGCGTTTGTCAATTGAAAACCGATACCTGCAGTTGAGGCAAACAACTCGCCGACAACCACTCCAATCAACCCTTGTCCGATCCCAAGACGGATACCTGTAAGCATAAAGGGAACGGTTGAAGGGAGTGCTATCGTCTTGAAGATTTGCCACTCGCTGGCAGTAAATGCCCTCGCCGCTTTTATTAAATTTTGATCCAAGGTGTTCATCGCCTTTTGAGCATTCATGATGATGGGAAATAAAGCCATGAGAAACACTACAACCATTTTCGAGGCAGGTCCAATTCCAAAAGCAATAATAATGACTGGCATCAATGCGACACGGGGGGTCACATACATCGCAGAAATAAATGGATTCACCACATGGTAAAACGTCTTGTTCCACCCCGAAAATACGCCCAGCGGAATGCCGACTAGGATGGCTAAACCAAAACCAACGATGAACTCATAGCCGCTGACCCCCAGGTCCTTCCAAAAGTCTGATTCTTGCAGCATGACAACCGCTGCCTGAGCAATCGCTGTAGGAGAACTGATGAAAAGCGGATCGACGATCTCTTGACGAGCGATAAACTCCCACAAGACTAAAACCGCAACGATAGAAAGAGTACTTAAAAGGGTCCCTCTACTATCTTTGACAAGCTTGCGCCAGCGAAATGCGGTTTGGCTTTTTGTAACCTCTGAAAGCTGGTAGGCCGTGTTTTTTTCCATCCTGTAAGCTCCTTTCCCTTCGTGTTTTTAGTGATCAAATCCTTGCTTGCTGGACTCCGCTTCGATAATTGACCACACGTAGTCGACCAATTCCAAAAATACCGGGTTTCGTTTCACATTCAAGTCTCGCGGACGGGGAAGATCTACATTGATGACATCAACGACACGGCCTGGTCGCGCTCCGAAAATAAATACTCGGTCAGCCAAATAAATAGCCTCATCGATTTGGTGTGTAATAAATAGACTGGTTTTCTTCGTCTCACTCCAAATACGTAAGAGTTCTTTTTGCATAAACTCGCGTGTTTGAGCATCTAGTGCGGCAAATGGCTCATCCAAAAGGAGGATTTTCGGTTCGACAGCCAAGGCGCGCGCGAGATTTACCCGTTGTTGCATTCCGCCCGACAGTTCATGGGGATAATGATTTTCAAAACCTTTTAATCCAACCATGTTGATAAATTGCTGGGCTCGTTCTTTTGAATCCCCCGACAGTCTGTTATGGAGTTCCAAGCCATACAGAACGTTATTCATGACGTTTCTCCACGGCAAAAGGCTTGCTGACTGGAAAACCATGGAACGATCGCGGCCCGGGCCGTCCACTTTTTGACCATCAATGGCTAAGGTTCCCCGCGTCGCCTTCAACAGACCCGCAACGGTGTTTAGAAAAGTAGTTTTTCCACATCCGCTCGGGCCGACAATACAGATGAATTCCCCCTCTTGAATTTGCAGGTTTATATCACTGAGCGCCTTCGTTTCGACGCCGGTTTTCGAATTGGTATAGACGATATCCAGGTTTTGCGCGGAAAGCTTTGGTATGCTTGATCCAGCGTTGCGCAATTGTTGATCCTCTGCTTTGAGCATGTTCCCGTAAGTCCCCTTTGCAAAAATTTATTTTCCAAACGCTTCTTCGATATACTGATTGGTCCAGAATGTGCCGGGATTCGTGTCGGCTGCCGCTTCAATTCCGGTCAATTTGGAGTACTTGATTAATGGCGTTTGGGCATTATCCCACGCTTCTTTGGTCATTTCCCCATGTCCGACAAAGGTTTTTTCCAAAGAGCTTAAACCATTTTCAATAAGCGAAGTGCTCGTTCCGCTGAAATAGGCTTCGATCAGTTTAGCCGATTCCTTGGGATTTTCTCTTGTAAATTCAATTCCTTTTCCAACCGCTCTGACTGCCGCTACGACGAGATCGTGATTCTTATTCGCAAATTCTTTGGAGGTAAAGAGAACTTCCCAAATCATATTGGAATATTCCGGAATTTCAAAGGAACTGATCCACAATCGGCCTGCTTTTTTGTCAGCCGTCTCTAGAGCAAACGGCGCGCTGTTGATACCACCGTCAATTACGCCTTGCTTCATCGTCGCGATTTTTGGACCAAGACCGTTTACTTTCACCACTTTGATATCATCAGACTTTTGCCCGTAAAGCTCCATCGTATAGCGCAGGAATACGTCTCCCGAATCACCGATATTATTGGTTGCAAGTGTTGCCCCTCGTAGCATCTCTACCTTTTCTTTCGTAGACATCTGCTTCGCAGGATCTATCCCTTTTTTCTCGAGAAACTTGTCTGAGAGGACGATGTCGTAGGTTAAAGATGAGTTAAGCGACTGCACCACCATAGGTTCTTTCCCGGCGCTCAGTGTTTTTAAAGCAGCGTTTGGAGCCGCTACTCCAAATTGCGCCTGACCGGAAATGATAGTCGCCATTACCTGAGAACCGCCTCCGCCTGACGCGATTTTCACGTCAAGTCCCTCTTCTTTAAAAAATCCTTTTTCAATGGCGACATAAAGAGGTGCAAATGAGAGAACACGTACAGGTTCACTAATGGTAATTTCCGTTAGCTTGCCAGCCTCTTTCTTCTCTTGCTTCGGTTCACCTGATTGGCTTGGTGTGGTCGTCCCTGTAGTGCTCGTGTTTGTGTTACCGCATCCTGTAAAAATCAAAGAAATAACAAGAAGGAGAAAACCGATTAACCTGCTGTTTACTTTCATCACGTCATATAGCCCCCTTATGTATTCTGCTTCGGTCCCTTGCTTTATGAGTTCCAGTGCCACATCTCTTTTTTGTCCGCACCAACCCCTTTCTTTTGAATTTGAAGATAATCACTAGTTTTGTATTTAAAACATTGTTTTAATATTCTTATATTATAGATTGATTATATTTTTCAGTCAATTAAAATGATTTCTAATTCTTAATATTCTGGTTGTTGTTTGCCAAGAAAACCTCTCAGAATTGCCACTGAAAAACACAAAACCTCCGCCTGCGAAACAGCGGAGGTTCTTTCCTATTAGGACCTGAGATAAATACTTCCGAAGACAATGTCCAATCGCTCAATACCTTCACCGGCTAAGCGTACAAAAAAAGGCCTCTCGCCACGAGCAGCCAAAGCCTGCTGTGCGAGGCCTTGCTGGTTTGGCTGGCAGAGAACGATGTTGCCGCCGGGTACTATCAACGTTTGGCAGAGCGCTCCGAGCTGTTCATCGACAAACACGTCTGTACTCTGAAATCCGAACCAACGCAGCCAACTCGAAGCAGCTTCCTCCAAATCCGCAACCGCATACCCTGTCTGTTGCAAATTTTGGGCTCCATTCGGATGGGGTGCAATAATTTCCCGTTCTGTCAGATCCTGCTCCCGCTCCTCCTCGCTTTGTTGCCATTCAATAAAGAAAGGGGGGCGCAGCTTACTATTCGCGTCTTCAAAAAACAGCATCCTCCAGCTCAAGGTCGTACCATCATCTCGCTTGCGACTCCCAGCAACAGGATCGTGAACGACCAAATCATTCGTTCGAAGTCTCTGTACCCATTCATCCATCTGAGAAGTACGAAGGGCAATCTGTCCTAGCCCCTCCCCTAAATCACGATCCCGAACAAGCTGGCGAATCAATGGATTATCAGATTGTTTGGCGACTGTCTCGTCTTTTATCGCCAAAAACTCGATATAAGAAAGTCCAAAATAACTAAGGCTATTCCAAGTTCCCCAGGCCTCGTGGCGCCCACCTGCTACGGCATGAAATCCAGCTTGTCGGAACAGCTCAGTTGCTTTTGCAGGAGGACGATCTATGAAATGTACCAAATGGTCAAATGCTGCACGCATCGTTTTTCGCCTCTTTTCGTATCACATCTATGACATCTATGACATCTATGCCCGTTGTCACCCGGGCAAGAAAAACCCCTTGACACATGGTATAATGGTAAAACCTTCAAGTATCATCATGGATTTGTAAATAGGGGGAGCAATGAATCAGACGAGAGCCGATCGAGTAAAGACCCGTCGCAAAAGGAAAAGAAGCAGATGGATCCGGATGGGTCAAAACACGCTTGTTTTCAGTATGCTGGCTGTTATTGCAACGGGTATGTATATCGCCATGGATTCGTTCACCAAAAACGGAGGCAATTCAATCGACCCGCCTACCCAACCGGGGACGGATATGGCAACTGAGCCCAAAGAGCCAACTGTGAATCTCACCTTCGTCGGGGATATCATGATGTCCGGGAATGTGGAAAAAAGATTACTTGAGGAAGGCTACGACTTCCCTTTTACGCATGTGAAGTCGCTATTTTTGCAAGATGACTATACCATAGCCAATCTCGAGACGCCTATAACCGCTAAAGGCACTCCGTCGGACAATAAAGAATTTGTCTACAAATCTTCTCCAACCGCCGTTCCTGCTATGAAAAAGGCAGGTATCGACGCAGTCAATTTGGCAAACAATCACTCGATGGATCAAGGAGTGGATGGCTTGCTCGATACGATCGCGGCATTGGATGAAAATCAGATCGAGTACGTTGGTGCAGGTGCAGATGCCAAGCGCGCCTACGCCCCTGTCTATTTTGAGCGAAACGGCATTCGGATTGCTCTTTTCGGCTTTAGTCGCGTCATTCCCGAGGTAAGCTGGTACGCAGGAAAAGCACAACCTGGACTCGCTGCATCCTATGATCCCGCATTAGCCGTACAGGCCATCCATGATGCCAAAAAAGACGCAGACCTCGTCATCGTGATCGCACATTGGGGGAAGGAAAAAGTCGATTTTCCCGTGGATCATCAAAAGACGTTGGCTCACGCTTATATTGATGCTGGTGCTGATCTGATTGTCGGTGGACATCCTCACGTGCTCCAAGGATTTGAACGATACCAGGGTAAGTGGATCGCCTACAGCTTGGGTAATTTTATTTTTACACGTGCCGTCGAACCGAAAACATGGGACAGCATGGTCTTGCAAGCATCCTGTACAATAAAAGGCGACTGTGAGGTAACCATGCTGCCTTATTACGCCGAGCTGGGACAAGCCGTACCTATGAATGAAAGCGACGGAGCTGCTTTATTGAAACGGATCGAGTCGATATCAGAAAATGTGCGTCTTGACAGTGATGGCCGCGTGCAAGCGACCGATTGATTGAGCCATTCGTCTGCACCCATTTGTTGAAACTCTCGCTTGTTTGAATCGTACTAACAAGTAACGATATAACAATCAAGTAGAGGAGTGAGAGTGATGACAGGAGTCATTATTACAGTGGCAGCGATCGGAATCTTCATTCTCTCCGGATACTTCTTGACTAAATGGGAAAAGGCCGTCTTTCCAGGCAATCAATAAAACGGAAATGAGGCAGAGAACAAAGCAAAACTGAAAAAATAGGTGTAGGCAGAACTGGGGCAACCATTATGAAAAAGCTCTTGCTGCCTGTACCGCTTTTTTCCAGCCACCGTACAATCCGTCACGTTCCATCACAGACATCTGCCCTTCAAAGGAGCGCTCTACTCTCCAATTTTCGGCGATGTCCTGCTTGTTTTTCCAAAACCCAACTGCCAGTCCTGCGAGATACGCAGCCCCTAAGGCCGTGGTCTCATTCACTTCGGGCCGATCAACAGGAACACCCAGCAGATCGCTTTGGAACTGCATGAGAAAATTGTTCATCACAGCTCCGCCATCCACACGCAGTTTTTTCAGCATGAGACCAGAATCTGCTTCCATGGCAGTCAGAACGTCCTTCGTCTGATAGGCGAGTGATTCCAGTGTTGCACGAACGAAATGTTCCTTGCTCGTTCCGCGAGTGAGACCGAATACTGCGCCACGCACTTCACTGTCCCAGTAGGGGGTCCCCAGACCAACAAAGGCAGGTACTACGTAAACTCCTTGCGTAGACGTGACCCTGGTCGCATACTGTTCACTATCTGCTGCATTTTTCAGCATCCGCAGCCCATCACGCAACCACTGAATGGCAGATCCCGCGACAAAAATACTTCCTTCCAGCGCATACTCCACCTTGCCATCAATGCCCCATGCAATCGTCGTCAACAGACCATGGTCCGAGGAAACGGCATTTTCTCCGGTATTCATGAGCATAAAGCAGCCTGTTCCGTACGTATTTTTTGCCATCCCTTCCTCAAAGCATGCCTGCCCGAACAAAGCGGCCTGCTGGTCTCCCGCCGCCCCGGCAATCGGTATTTCTTCCCCGAAAAATAGGTTCCTGTCCGTATGGGCATAGACTTGTGAGCTGGGGCATACTTTTGGCAGCATGGCTTTTGGCACGTCTAGCCATGCAAGCAGTTCGTCATCCCATGCCAGCTCGTGGATGTTGTACATAAGGGTTCGGGAAGCATTCGTATAATCGGTCACATGCGCACGACCACCCGATAGCTTCCAAATCAGCCACGTATCAATCGTGCCAAACAGCAGTTCTCCATGCTCCGCCCGTTCCCTGGCCCCGGCGACGCGATCCAGAATCCATTTGACCTTGGTTCCCGAAAAATACGCATCAATCAACAAACCCGTCTTGGCACGGACTACATCATTTTTCCCCTGTTGTTTCAACTGTTCGCAAATCTGGGTGGTTTGACGTGACTGCCAGACGATGGCATTGTAGATCGGGACTCCGGTCTTTTTATCCCAGACCAATGTGGTTTCGCGCTGATTTGTAATCCCGACAGCAGCGACCTCACTCGCGGAAATGTTGTGGCTGGTCAGTACCTGTCCGATCACCGCCACCACTGACGACCAAATCTCGAGTCCATCGTGCTCTACCCAGCCCGGTTCCGGAAAAAGCTGAGTAAATTCCTTCTGTGCCACACCAGCGATCTTCCCTTCCTGATTGATCAGGATCGCCCGCGTGCTCGTCGTTCCCTGGTCAATGGCTAACACGTAGCGTTTCTCTCTGGATGTCATCCGCTTCGCCTCTCTTTCCCTGTCCTTTTCTGTCATGTGCAAGAAGGATATTTCTATTCCTACCTATATTTGAGAAAAAACAGATGATCCCTCTTTTTCAAGCAGACAGAATAAAAAGGCGAAAGCGATTTTCTTACTGAATCAGAAAGTATGAACCTCGCGAATCCGCTTACTGATTCAGCAAGAATAACCTTCCTCTAAAACGCGGTCGCTCCTCCTTGAGGAGGCCTCGATAGAGGTTTTCTTATGATTCAGCAGATTCCAAGATCGGAAAGCGGCGCACGGACAAGCCAAAGTCACTCGTCAGAAGCGCTTCGTGTTCTTCATTTAACCCACTTGTAATCAGTCCGGCGCGCAATACGCCACCCAAATCGAACTGGACCTTGAGTTTGCTGATGCTCACCCCAGCCGCTCGCAAAAAATGCAGGACGCGATCAGGTGTTGCGGATGGACATGATCCTTCCAAATAACACAGCGAACGCTGGCTCGCCTCTGGCTGCGCTGCCAAATGCGAAGCCGTATTTTCTCTCCAGACCGGATGAGGCGTGAATGGCTGGGTCAACAAATAAGCCAAATCCTCCACAACCGCGCTGGCTGTTGGAAGCTCTCCTGCCCCTCTACCTGTAAACAACAGATCTCCTACGATATTACCCGATAGCTGGACAGCATTGAAAGCGTCCTGGATTTGTGCCAATGGGTGACCAAGAGGCAGCATTGTAGGCTGAACGGAAAGACGAATGCCTTCATCGGTTTGATACGCTTGGGCGATCAGCTTAATCCGGTAGCCTAGCTCACTAGCAATACGGATATGTCCGGCTGAGAGATCTGAGATCCCTTTTCGCACCACATCTGCCAAAGGGAGAGATTCTCCATAGACCAGTTGTGCCAGGATATACAGTTTATACATCGCATCGAAGCCCTCTACATCAGAACGAGGGTCTGCTTCGGCATAACCCAGCTCCTGCGCCTGCTTCAGCACTTCTTGGTAGGAGAGCTGCTCGGCTTCCATCTTGGTCAAAATGAAGTTGGTCGTCCCGTTAAGAATTCCGCGTACACCGCTGATGTCATTGGTTCTAAGGAACTGACGGAGTACACTTAAAATGGGAATACCTCCCGCTACGCTTGCTTCATAGGCCAAGTGCACTTGGTGCTGGTTAGCCAGTTCAACCAACTCTGTTCCTCTTTTCGCCAGCAGTTCCTTGTTTGCCGTTACCACATGGCATCCTTTTTCAATCAACGCACGGACATAATCATAGGTAGGATCAACTCCCCCCATCACTTCCACTACAATATCTACATCGCTTTTTAATACGTCTTCAAAGTTTGTTGTCAATATGGATGGTTCTACGTGAACCGCGCGTTCTTTTTCAGAATCTCGTACCAACGCTTTTACGATTTCGATTCGTTTGCCCAAACGGAGTGACAGCTTCTCCTGCTGGGAGCGAATCGTTTTAATTACCCCTCCGCCTACTGTTCCCAATCCCAACAATCCCACTCTTACTACGCCTACGCTCATCCTGACCACCCCATACTCAAATTGAAAAACAAAAAAGCCATCTTCGCTAAGAAGAAGGCTTTGGGCATCGCTGCTCCCCTTCTCCTTATCTCCCAGGACGCTTTTGTCCTGCAGGAATTGGCACCTTGTCACATACTGCGTGACGGTTGCCGGGCTTCATCGGGCCAGTCCCTCCACCTCTCTGGATAAAGAAAAATATGAATTTTTGTACTTCGGAGAATTAGAAAACCTGGCTGCGCCATGCCTTTTGGCAGAGCCGCGGTTGCACTTATACTGGATAAGAATTTTATAAATTCTTATCTGTATTAAAAAAACCTTCTTCACTTAAGAAGAAGGTTCGCATTCACTTATACGAGACACCCGCTTCTTATCTGCCGAGATGCACGATCTCGCAGGAATTGGCACCTTGTCACATGTCGTGACGGTTGCCGGGCTTCATAGGGCCAGACCCTCCACCTCTCTGGATAAGAATAATGTATTCTGTTGAGCTTTATTCTAAGAAATTCCATACCATCCGTCAACAAAATTCTTTCTTTTCAATAAAGACATTTTGTTGAACGCAAGCAAACGCATGGTGATAAGAGAAAAGTGTCCGGTTTGCGGGGCGTGCGCGCAGATTTGGCCGGGAGTGCTCAGCATCTTTTCAAAAGAATGTTCTACTCGGAAAACAGGCATTCTACTTCCTCCTTGCTGCAGCATGCACAATACAGCTGATGCCCGTCACTCTCCTTTAGAAGGATCCTTTCTTCCACATACCCGCACCCTTGACAAATGAACAGCTCAAACATGGCTTGACCTCCCGATCCGTTCCGGCTTGTCTTGTCAGTATTTCCTTTTCAATTATTTCTAGCCCAACACAAAACAGGCACTTCTCACGATCGAATCGAACGTTAGAAATGCCTGTTTTTCACTTATGCAGCTGCGTTTCACTTTTCTGCGATTATTCTGCCCGACCATGGATGGTTTTGGGAGAAACGAACTGTTTTTCGTGTTCAAGCAGCCACTCTTTTCTCCATAACCCACCCGCGTAGCCGGTTAAACTGCCGTTCGCTCCCACAATTCGATGACAGGGAACTACGATACTCAAGCGGTTTTTCCCATTCGCATTCCCGACTGCCCGTACTGCCTTTTCATTGCCGATCGTTTTGGCGAGGAAGGAATACGAGGCTGTCTGTCCAAATGGTATCGTTGTTAGCGTATGCCAGACGGTCTTTTGAAAGCTCGTCCCAGCCATCGAAACGGGAAACGAGAATTCGCGCCGAGTTCCTTTAAAATAGTCATCGAGCTGCTGGTAACAATCCCAAAACACCTGCGGACAATTCGCCCTTTCTTCGGGAGCTTGCGGTAATGTATGCTCTGCAAACATGATGGAGCTGATCGCGTCATCAGTCCCGATGATTTCTAAGACTCCAATCGGAGAAGGGTACTCCAGCTTATGTAAAATCGTCATAAAGCGACCTCCATAAATAAAACGTAGCGTATGCTTCCCAGCCTTCCCATTTCACAGCCATTTGCCTGATTTGTGCCTGTGAGGGCTTCTCTTTTAATCCGAGCTGGATTTTTAGTGCGTTGTGTAATCCAACATCGGCAATGGGAAAAGCGGACTTTTGCTGCAAGCATTTCATCATGACGTAATCTGCCGTCCACGCCCCTACACCTCGAATGGCTGTCAGGGCTTGATGCATCTGCTGCGACTCCCGCATATCGAGCAGCTTTTCCTTCTTCAGCTCTCCTGTTGCCATGGCTTTGGCTACTCCAATGACATATTCTGCCTTTCGGGTCGTGAATTGGAGTTCTCGCAAATCGTCTACCTGCAAGGATGCCACGGTTTGAAAAGTTGGGTATAGCCAGTAGCGCTTGTCTGCAAAAGTCAGCTTCTCCCCAAACTGCTCCGTGAATCGCTTTTTCATGGTGTAAGCAAAGCTGAGAGTGATTTGTTGACCGATAATCGCCCAGGTCAAGGCCTCGAATAAATCAGGGATGCCAACAATCCGCAAACCTCTGTATCGCATCGCAAGTGGACGCAATACATCATCCTGCTCGGCTGTTTTATAAAAGCCTCGCAAATCACGATTCAAATCAAACAACTGGGCCAAATAGACCTTTATGTCCGTGAGCATGTCTGCTGTAGGCGTCCCAGCGAGACATTCAATCTGGAGCTGGTGACTCATTCTCCTATTTTCAGGCTGCCCACAACTGATCTTGAGCAATAAAACTTCCCCTCGTACTTTGAGTGCTTTATACAAGGAACCATTCTCAATACGATGCAATACCTCTTGATCAGATCTTCCCAAGAAGCGGAGGCACTCATCGAAAGAAAAACAGTCTGGTACTGCTATTTCCATCATTGCCACAGGATTCAGGCTGCTCACCTCCTACCTTGCCTTTTTTCGATATTCTCCCGGAGAGCACATCTTTCCTTTGCGAAATGCCTGATAGAAATGGGACGGACTCTGAAATCCCACCTCATAGCATATCTCCAAATTCGATAAGCTCGTGGTGCTAATCAGATGAGCTGCTTTATCCACACGAATTTTTTCCAAATAAGATCGCGGTGTTTCCGACGTATGCTGCTTAAACAATCGCTCCAGATAAAAGGCACTCATGCCAACATGCCTCGCAATGTCGTCGAGAACGACTTTTTGTTTGTATGAGTCAATCAGAAAAGTCTTCACACACTGGACTACACTCATCTGCGGAGTTTGATTGGAATTGGGCTGACACCTTTTACAGGCTCGAAATCCGGCCGCTTCTACCTCTTTTTTCTCCTGATAGAACAGGACGTTTTCTTTCTTTGGCTTTCGGGATCGACATGAAGGCCGACAGTAAATTTTGGTTGTTTTGACGGCGGTCAGGAATACGTCATCGTACGCACTGTCGCAGGCAAGAATGATCTCCCATTTTTCATCGAATGTCAGTTGTAGCTGCTCCATTCATTTTCCCTCCCGTCCTGTTTCGTCTCTCACTTTACCAAGGTTCAGACACGGTTTCATCTTCATTCTTGCTATTATGGTCTTCCAAGTTGAAAAAAGCCACCCTTGTCAAAAGGCAGCTTCCCAGCGATTCACAAAGATCAAATTATGATTGGGTCAACAAGTATTTCTCTTTCAATACATGGATATGGTGCTTTTCGTGACCCGTGAGCACATAGGCCACAGCTCTGGCAGACAGCTTGCTGTTGTTGAGGGTACCTGTGATTGAATAATAACTACTGCATTCATCCGGGGTAGGCCTTACGAGCATGTTGTCATCCTCCTTATTTTTGTACCACAGAATGAAAAATCGTTAATATTAGTTGAAAAGTTAGAATAATTCAATTATGATGGTGGAAGCTTGATAATAAAAAATATTTTATCGAAAGGTGCGCTTGTCATGAAAAAAGCACTCGTGCTTGGCGGTACACAATTTTTCGGAAAACGGCTGGTACAAAATTTACTTGATGCGGATTGGGACGTCACCATTGCGACACGCGGAAAAACACCTGACTCCTTTGGAAACAAGGTTCAACGACTTCAGCTCGACCGTTGTGACAAAGGAACTCTGGAAGCAGCCTTTTCTTCTGATGATACATACTGGGACTCTGTTTTTGACCAAACTTGTTATTCACCGATAGAAGTCAAAGATGTCATCGAAATACTAGCTGGGAAAATCGGACACTATGTATTCACCTCTACCATGGCTGTCTACGATTATGGAACCGATAAAAAGGAAAGTGATTACGACCCCTACTCTTATCCAGTCGAAATGCGCTCCCGAAAAGAGTACATCGGTATGGAAGGCTATCGCGAGGCCAAGAGGCAAGCAGAGGCCGTCTTGTTCCAAGCAGCCCCCTTCTCTGCTGCAGCCGTACGTTTTCCGCTCGTCATTGGACCAGATGATTACACCGGACGTTTCCAGTTTCACGTCGATCGGGTAAAAGCAGGGGAACCGATCGGCATCGCGAATCTTCAACATCGAATCGGTTTTATCACCTCAGAGGATGCTGGCCGCTTTTTACATTTTGCTGCTCGGGAAAAGCTGACAGGTCCATTTAATGCTGGATCGCCTGGCGATTTGTCTCTGCGGGAGCTGCTGGGCCGTATCGAGTCTGCTACCCGTACAGCTGCAAGTACTCCCATCGTTGAGCTTACCGATCCACAGTCACGCTCTCCGTACGATGTCGGGGGTTCTCTATCGATAGATGTTACGAAAGCTGCTTCTGCGGGTTTTGACTTCAAACCTATGAATGAAACCATAACTGAGTTGATTGATCTGTATATTCATCAAAACCAGTAAACCAAAAAATGAACCCCGCCTTCATTCAAGAGAAGCCGGGGTTTCCCTTTCATTTTACTGGCATGCTATAATCAAGAGAAGAGAATTTACCAAAAACTAGTTTGAATTTGTAGATGGATTGAATAATAAAGAGTGGGATGATATCATGATACAAATACCGTCTGGTCGGTACGCTCATTATTGGAGGCATGATTCTTTTGAAAAAAAAGATCCAGAACGATGAACTATTAAATGCCGTTTCACGAATTATCAACACCAAAGGCGTTTCGTACCTTACTTTAGAAAACGTTGCCAATGAAGCTGGCGTCAGCAAGGGTGGTCTGCTTCATTACTTTCCGAACAAAAAAGCTCTTATCGAAGGCGGCATTACTTCTGTCATCGAGAAATACACAGAAAATTTAGAGAAAAGTTCCTTGAAAGATTCTGATCCGGGGCATACCCTGCGCGCTTACATCGAGGTATCCATGAATGATCCTGATCAGTTGACCGCTGGCTTACTCGCAGCGATTGCGACTGATCCTGAGCTGCTGCGGCCCCTGCAAGACCACTACGCCGTATGGCAAAAACATGTCGAAGATGATGGGTTGGATCCCGTTTTCGCAACGATTATCAGGCTTGCCATTGATGGATTATGGTTCTGCGATATGTTTGGGTTGACCTCGCTAGAGCCTGAGCTGCGGGAAAAAGTATTAAGAGAGCTGGTTGCGCTGACGAGAAAAGAACAATTGTAAGCTACAAAAGAATATCACACCATAGACACGACGAAGGATAACCATCGAGATACATTTTTTGATGGCTATCCTTTGTTCATGCTTAGCTCAGGTTCATCTCAGGCTGGCTCGTCTCTCTCGATAAACTCGGGGAGTCTGGCTCTTTCTCTGATTGATCGAGCGCGAGTGTCGGTGCGGGTTTTTTGAAGCCATTCGTCAAAAAAAGGAGGTACACGAAACCACAGGAGACCCAAAGAACACCTAGAATCAGTGCGATTTTACTAATGTTAAACCACATGGCGGCAATAAACAGAATGCCGATACAAGGGAAAATAAAATGGAGAAGGATCTCTTTTCCTGTCTTCGTTTTGCTCCCGATGAAATAGTGCTTGATCACACAGAGGTTGACAAAGGTAAAGGCTGTATAGGCGCCAAAGCTAATGATGGAGGCAACCTGGTCTAGTGTCAGGAATACGGCATTCATGCCGAGCCCGCCAATCAGCAAGATGTTGTAGATCGGAATGCCGCTTTTCGGATGCAGATACCCAAAAATTCGTCTCGGGATGACGTTATCCCGTCCCATTGCAAAAAGCAAGCGTGAAATGCTCATCTGTGCAGAGATCCCGCCCACCAGACAGCTAGCAATCACTACTCCCAGAAATAAGGAGGAAAAGAAGATTCCTCCGATTTGTTGCGCGATTTCAAAAGCCGCTCCATCCGGACTTGTAAACACCGAGATATCGGGGAACGCTGACTGCATAAAATACGTAAGAATCACATACAAGACACCGATGAATAGCGCCAGCGTAATCATTACTTTGGGAATCGTTTTCGTCGGGTTATGTGTTTCTTCTGCCAGCGTACTGACAGCATCAAATCCGATGAAGGTATAAGCCAGGATCACTGCACCAGATAATAAGGTGGGCCAGGTCAAGCTGGGTGAATAAAAAGCTTGTAATGAAAAAAGATGTGTCGGGTCCTGCGTCAGTTGGTACTTGATCAACAGCGCGATAAAGATGGCAATCGTCACTAATTGTACGATGATCAATAGAGTCGTAAACGAGACTGCGACCTTTACGTTAAAAACATTGGCTATTGTCATAATCAGCATGATAGCAACTACCCACACCCACAAAGGGACTTCAGGAAATAACGGCTCCAAATAGATCGTGACAGACAACACATAGGTAAACGGCAGGAACAGGTAATCGAATAAGGTCGTCCATCCAACTAAAAAGCCGGTGTTGGAATGAAACGTCTGCTGTACATAGGTGTAAGCTGAACCCGCACGCGGAAAGACTTTGGACATCTTGGCGTAGCTTAGCACCGTAAAGAAAATAGCCATGGCCGCAAAAGCGTAGACTGCAGGTACATGTCCATTGGTTATGCCGGCTGCAATCCCGTAGACAAAGAAAGCAGAGGTTGGCACTAATAGCCCTATTCCCAAGATTAATACGCTAAAAAAGCCCAGCGACCTCTTGAGCCCGCCCGTTTCACTATTCATCGCACATCATCTCCTTTTGGTAAATCTTGTTAAATAGGGAGAATATTATACCAAGAGATAATATTCTGAATTAATAAGCCGTACGATACAAAAGTAAGCGATATCATTTTGAGGAACAGCAAAGGGGCGTACGCGAACTCTGAATGGATACTCTCTTTCAAATTCAAGAGTTGGATACTGCCCCTATGTATCAAGACTTACAAGTTAATTATCATTGGATTATTTTTTACCTTGATTATATTGTAGATAAACAACATGGGTTTGCAAGTACTCTTCTAAACCATGCTTTCCATCTGCTCCACCAATCCCGGATTTTTTCCATCCGGCGTGAAATCCTTGTATGGCTTCGAAATTTTCGCGATTGATATACGTTTCACCGAATTGCAGCTCGTTGGACGCGCGCATCGCTACATCTATATTTTGCGTATAGATCGAGGAAGTCAGGCCGTATTCACAATCATTGGCAAGCTCGATCGCTTCATCCAAATCAGAGAAGGTCGCAATCGGGAGAACGGGACCAAAAATCTCTTCCTTCATAATCTCCATCTCATTCGTTACGTTCACAAGCACGGTCGGTTCGTAGTAATAGCCGACCTCGCCCGCTCGCTTTCCGCCCGTCAGAAGCTTGGCACCGGCAGCAATAGCACCTTTGACATGATTATCTACGGATTCGAGGGAGCCTTTGTTCACCAGTGGTCCCATATCAATATCCTTATCAACCAATGGATTCCCAAATTTTGTTTGCTCCATTGCCTTGACAATCTTTTCAATGAATTCGTCTGCTACCCGTTCATGGACGTACACACGTTCCGCACAGTTGCATACTTGACCGGTGTTGATCACGCGGGATGCGACGATCGATTTGACAGCCAGATCGAGGTCCGCATCGTCCATGACGATAGCTGGTGCTTTGCCTCCAAGCTCAAGCGATACTTTCGTGATATTGTCTGCAGCCGCACGCATGACAGCCGCACCTGCACTGTAGCTGCCTGTCAAGCTGACCATTCCTACCTTTGGACTTGCAGAAAGCTCATTGCCCAGCGCCCTTCCGCTGCCAGTCACAATATTGATGACACCTTTTGGGAGGCCCGCTTTTTCCACAAGCTTGGCGAATTCGATGGCATTGTTCGGTGATTCATCGCTTGGCTTGAGAACGACCGTGTTTCCGGTAATCAACGCAGGAGCCGCCTTGCGTGCAATGAGGAAGAACGGGAAGTTCCATGGCAGGATGCCCGCAATGACACCAATCGGCTGCTTGAAGACGAAAATATTTTCGTTTCGGCGGTCACTTTGAATAATTTCACCCTCGTATCTTCTTGCCCACTCTGCCATATAATCGATGTAATCTGCTGTAAAATGGACTTCTACTTCTGCAAGTGCGAGTGTTTTTCCCATTTCCTCGGAGATGGTACGCGCCAAGTTACCCACGTTGTCGCGAATCTCTTTGGAGATCACCCGCAGGTAGGCTGCCCGCTCGATCGGGGCAAGCCTCGACCAGCTTTTTTGCGCACGCTCTGCTGCCTCGATCGCCCGGCGGACATCTTCTACGGTTCCTTTGGGAACCTCTGAGATGACTTCCTCTGTTGCCGGATTGATCACTTGGGTCGTCTCTTGTGAGCTGGAATCCACGAATTCTCCATCAATGAACATTTGATACTTCTTCGTTGCGATTTGCATGCAGCATGCCCCTCTCGTCATTGGTCAAAAAAATGATTTGATAATTCAGTCATATGTTAACGAGCGTCTAACGCCTGTAACACCAAGCCTTGGAAGTGATGGAGCGCGTGCTCACTGATGTCGCCGGTTCTTTCCTCGTCCACGATCAAGCGGCCGCCTGCATATCCTTTTGATTTCAGCCCCTTGTGTACAGCTTCACAGATCGAAATATCTTCTGGATTCAACACGTTTTTCATGTAGTTAATACCTGACCAGCCCTCTTCCGTCGGCTCTTTGTCCAGGAAATAGAAGTCAAAATACTCGATCGTTGTGTCTGGGCCTGTCGGCATGATATGGAAGATTTGCAAGGCAGTTTCACCTGGATTCGCATTGAACATCGTCATCGGCCAGAGCCAGTAAGCAATAAAATTTTGATTGCCGCCGTTCGGATCAATCTTATAAGCCACTTTCCCGTCCGGATTCCCCATCGGTGCCGTATGAGACGAATAGTAGTCGTAAATATAGGACTTGTAGTTCTTCAGATCAATCAAGTCACATAAGGCTGGGTGAGTATGACTGCAATGGTTGCACTCCAGGAAGTTATCTACGACTACCTTCCAGTTGGCTTTTACTTCAAATTTCAACCTGTGTGAAAACGTCAGTTTATCAAGCTCAGGGATGTAGCGCTTCAGATCTTGTTCTAGTCCGTTGTACATCACATGCGCAGGCTTTGCATTCAGATCCAGATTGAAAAAGATCAAATTCGCGTATTCTTCTACCCGAACAGGAGTCAAGCAGTGCTCCTTATTGTCAAAATCCTTTACTTTGTCAGCGCCGCGCCCTTTGATCAGCTCCCCACTCATTTGGAAAGTCCAGGCGTGATACGGACAGACAATCGTCGCTTTTTTCCCCTCGCCCTCCAGCAGTTGATGACCGCGATGAGGACAAACATTATAGAACGCTTTCAATTGGTTGTCTTTGGTTCTCGTAATCAGAACTTCCTGATCGAGGATCGCGTACGTAAAGTAAGACCCTGGCTCTCTCAGCTTTTCCGCGTGACAGGCAAAAATCCAGTTTTTGAAGAAGATTGCTTCCCGCTCTATTTCAAAAATTTTAGGGTCCGTGTAATACGGTGCCGTCAATGCGTACGATTTCTCCGGGTCTAAATGATACTTATGTGGGAATTGTGCAGTTGTGTTTACCATGCTTTTGACCTCCTGATCATTTGATAAATCCAAACCATCCAGACGGTTTATGTTATTAACATACCATCCAGACGGTTTTTATGCAACAATTTTAATTTAATAAATTTTCAGAAATTCATACTTGTACTGTGCGCTGGCTGTAGTCTTGACTCCGGGTCCATGTACGCCTTGGCATTGTTTACAGCGGTCGGCCCTTCGCCAAATCCTGATGCAATCAGCTTGACTTTGCCAGGATAGGTCGCAATATCTCCCGCTGCATAAATTCCCGAAATGTTCGTCTCCCCTCTGGAATTAATCACAATGCTCCCTTTTTCCACCTGCAGTCCCCATTCCTTGATCGGGCCAATGGACGAAACGAATCCATAGCTAACGATCATCTCATCCACTTCCAGTACTTCTTCTTCCTCTAAGACTTGGTGGATCAAACGGACCAACTCCACCCGCTCCAGACCTTCCAGTGCAGAAATTTCAACAGAGGTTTTGACCACGACAGTCGATTTTTCTAGCAGACTGATGCTGTGCTCGTGAGCCCGAAACTTATCTCTCCGATGCACGAGGACGACCTTTTTGGCTATCGGCTCCAGCATGAGCGCCCAGTCTAGCGCAGAATCTCCTCCACCTGCTACAAGAACTGTTTTGCCCGCGAACCGTTTCATATCTCGGGCAAAGTAATGCAGGTTAGACCGCTCAAAGTCCCTGGCATTCACGTGCTCCAGTCTTCGCGGTTGGAAAGCGCCTGCACCAGCAGTAATAATCACGGTTTTGGAAAAATGGACGGCCTTGTCTGTGGTCAATTCAAAGATTTCTTCTTGATTTTTGCAGACATCAAGCACTTTTTCCTCCAGACAGATCGTTGGATCAAAATGAAAGGCTTGTTTCTTCAACCGATCAACCAGCTCTTGTGCACGTATTTTTGGGAAGCCAGCTACATCGTAAATAAACTTTTCGGGGTACAGTGCTGATAATTGTCCGCCAAGCTGCGGCATGCTTTCGATAATCTTTACACTGCACTGTCTCATTCCGCCATAAAATGCTGTGAACAGGCCTACCGGTCCACCACCTATAATCGTGATGTCATACACTTGTTGGTCTTCTTTCATCGCTTCCTCCCCTTTTCTTCGTTGATGATTGGACACATGTCATTCAAAAATAAAATACCGTCCGGACGGTTTAAATATGATACTACCATTTCCACTCTATTTATTCAATCATCAGAATTCTTAGGTTAACTATTACAAAAAAAAGAAAGGGATGTTTTCCCTTTCTTTACCAGACTTCCTTTTTCATTTATGGATATTATCGGTGATTGCTTATTTTGCCTAGCATGCTCGGCCTTTTGTCCAGCAACTGCTTCAAGCTGTTTAGGTTGATCAGAATGATTCCGCTAATAATCGTGATTCCCCCTACCAACGATAATAAGGACAGAGGCTCATTGTACAAAATGACTCCCAGGGTAAGAGCTATCAATGGCGAGATATAGAGCCACGTGGATGGAAAAACAGGATTCGTTTTGGCCACGAGCCAATAGAAGATCGTATGTCCCATCATGGAACCTACAAAGATCAAGTACAGGAGCGAAATAACCGCCTGAGGGGTGAACATAGATTGAACGTGCACTTGTTCCGTAAAGAACGACAATACGAGTAGCATGGCTCCCCCGTACATCATCTGAGCTGCGTTCAAAGCAATTGGAGAGACGTCTTGAAATCGTTGGATCACACGGCGGGAGTAGACAGCGCCACCAGAATAAAAGACCTGGCCTACCAAGACCGCGATGCATCCAATTAGCCAACTCGTGCTGAAGGTGAAGGAAACTCCGGGTAAAATCAACAAGATGACACCTGCAAACCCTACGAGGCACCCTGCCCAGGAAGCGGCCGAGAGCTTTTGCCGGGAAAGGGTGGTCTGAAGCAGCATCACCATGAGCGGTGCCGTTGCCGATAAGACCGCTGCAATTCCGGAACTCAAATACTGCTCTGCCCAATACAGAGTTGCAAACGTCCCGAAGGTTAGTCCAATTCCAGTAAGAAACATCTCCTTGCAGAAAAGTAACGATACACGAGTTTTTCCTCTCCACACCATAAAAGAGAATAAGATGGTGCCCGCAAGGAAAAAGCGAATACCTCCTGAAAAAAAGGGAGGTGCTCCCGCATCAATCCCTACTTTGATCGCTAGAAAAGTCGTCCCGAAAATCAGGCACATCACGATATAATTTATTAGTACCATTGCTACTCCTCCTTTTCCTCATCATAAGGGGGAGGGAATAGAACAGATGAAATGAAACAGAACAGTTTTTAGATCAATCATTTATACTAGAGAGAAAGGGGTGAGGTCTGTATGAAACGAGTGGTTTTCTCAAACGTACAATCCGATAAGCTTTTCGAACAGGTCTATGACTATCTGCTGGAACGAATCAGACGTGGAGAGTGGAAGGCACACGAAAAGCTCCCCTCTGTTCGAACACTGGCCCTGGAATTGAATGTACATCGCCTCACTGTGTTTAAAGCGTATCAATTGCTGAAGCAAAATCAAAAAGTATATGTGAAGGATAAATCCGGTTATTATGTTCAACCCAGCAATTTGTTGCAGATGGCTTCGCAAAATGACCCTATTATTTCTGCATATGTCCATGAAAGCCACCTTTCCGAAATTCACCAAGTGCAAGCCACCTATCAATTTTCCAAAGCACTGCTCGATCCGAATCTGTTACCGAATCTTTATTTTTCGGAATACGTAAAAAACGTTTTCGACCTGTATCCAAAAGTGCTGGGTACCTATTCTACCACGCAGGGAGATCGGGAGCTGCGCGAAGCCCTGTGCGGCTATTTTTCGAATCGGTTCCATTTCCACTTGTCTCCTGATGAACTGCTGATTACATCCGGTTCCCAGGAAGCCATCGATTTGATCGCAAGAAGCCTGATCAAACCAAGAGATGTCGTATTGCTGGAGAGACCTACCTACAGCCCTGCCATCGATGTTTTTCACAGAGAAGGCGCTACGATCATTCCTATCGAAATCCATCCACACGGCTATGATCTGGAGCAGGTAGAAATGCTCATGCAACAATATAAACCGCGCCTGTTTTATCTCAATCCTACCTTTCAGAATCCAACGGGGTACACAGTTCCAGTTGACCAGCGCAAACGCTTGGTTGAACTGGCTGAAAAGTATCAGTGTCTGCTGATAGAAGATGACCCGTACCGTGATATTTATTTTGGCAAAGAGCCTCCCCTGCCGCTTTTTTCTTATGACACCGCAGGATGTGTCATCTATCTTCGCAGCTTCAGCAAATACATCGCACCTGGTCTTGGCATTGCCACTGTGGCTTGCCGCCCATCTCTCATGAAGTATCTCATAAAAGCGAAATCATTATCTGATAGTGGAGCGCCGTTATTGAATCAAAAAATCTTTTTGCACTATTTCTTTTCTGAACGGTTGCAGCAGCATTTGGTGAAGCTTCGCACGGCGCTGGCAGTACGCAAGGAAATCATGGAGGAAGAATTGTCTGTCACCGGCTGGAAATGGTCCAGTCCGACAGGAGGCTTTAATTTGTGGGTCAATCTGCCTGAGTCGACACCGATGGATCGTCTTCTCGCCAAGTGCCTGGAGCATTCCATTACCTTTGTTCCCGGTTCTATCTGTGATCCTCGCAGGGAGCTACACACATGGATACGGGTGAGCTATTCTTATATGAATGAACAACAATTACGAGATGGTTTGAAGCAGCTTGTCACCTTGTCTCGCTCATTGGATTTAGAAGAGGTTTAGTCCTCGGGAAAATGGAAAAAAACCAGTCCAACACATCGTTTCCGTTTGTCTTGGGCTGGTTATGTTCTGTGCAGGGATCGTCTACTTGTTGGTATGATACTAACCGACTTGGATCGTTACCCCTTCAAACAACAGGACTCTGGCAGGAGCAGCATCTGTCCCGACCAGCTTTAGAGGAGCGGCCACCATGAAATACTCTCCTTGTGGCACTTCTTGCAACCGCAGTCCCTCCATGACAATTACATTTCCTGCAAACAATATTTTATGTGTAGGATGGTCTTCCTGATTTCTCTCGATGCCTAGTGCATCAGTTCCTACTCCCCGGACTCCGATCTCGGCGAGGTACTGAGCTCCATCACTAGCCAAAAACACGAACGTAAAGGAAAACGCCTCTTCGAACGAATTCTTCGTTTTCAACAAGACAAAATCATCCTGCGCAATGTCCAAGCACTCCAGCTCAGCCCGCGTGATGCGATCCTTTACGTGGGTAAGATCCAGTACCTTGCACGTTCCGACCAGCTTGTCTACTGGAATGGCTTCCATCGTTTCACCACCCGTCACCATGTGCAGAGGGGCATCGACATGTGTACCCGTATGAACATCCAATTCGATTCTGGATTCTGTGACATAGCCATTGGTGACGGATTTGAAGATGGGCTGTTTTTCCGGCTTATTTTTGTAAACGGTCATTCCTTCAAAAATAGCTCCGGTTACATCGTACATTTTCATCCCAAATCGCATCTCACGCTCTCCCCTTTACGCCTATTCGTTTTTCTCGACGGCATGCCCTCCGAATTCGTTGCGCAATGCAGCGACCACTTTGCCTGTGAAAGTATCTGTTTCAAGTGAGCGATACCGCATTAGAAGCGACATAGCGATAACGGGAGTCGCGACCTGTAAGTCCAATGCCGTCTCGACTGTCCATTTCCCCTCTCCAGAAGAATGCATGACGCCTTTGATCCCATCCAGATTGGCGTCCTTGGAAAAGGCCCGCTCCGTCAGCTCCATCAGCCAGGAACGAATAACTGAGCCATGGTTCCACACTCTCGCCACTTTTTCATAATCGTATTCAAACTCGCTTTTATCCAGCACTTCAAAGCCTTCTCCGATGGCGGCCATCATGCCGTATTCAATTCCGTTGTGAACCATTTTCAGGAAATGGCCACTGCCTGCCCTGCCTGCGTACAAATACCCACTCTCTGTCGCCGTATCCCGAAAAATCGGTTCTACCAGCTCCCATGCATCAGGGTCTCCTCCTACCATATAGCAAGCTCCATGACGTGCTCCTTCCATTCCGCCAGAAGTCCCCGCGTCCATGAATCGAATTCCGTACTCTTTTAGCTGTTTGTATCGGCGGATCGACTCTTTGTAGTGGGAATTCCCTGCTTCGATGACAATATCTCCCTCGGCGAGCAATGGCGTAAGCTCTTGCAATACAGGATCAACAACCTTATGGGGAACCATGATCCAGAGAACTCTGGGCATATCCAGTGCCTGAACGAGCGCAGAGAGACTGGCTGCTCCGATCGCTCCATAGGTGCACAGCTCCTCCACAGCCTGGGCGTTGACATCGAAGGCAACAACCGATTGATTGTGTTCAAGCAGATTTCTCCCCAAATTCAAGCCCATTTTGCCTAAGCCGATTAATCCAATCCCCATCCAATTTTTGCCTCCCTTTATTGAAGCTATGAGAGAACCCCCTGCGGCTCACGTTCCTCTACTTCATCCAGCCACCACGAAAATCCCTCTTCTTGCAATAACTGTGCTGCCGCCTGCGGACCATATGAACCCGCCACGTACGAATGAAGCGGAACGAGATTTTCAGCAAATGCCTCCAGGATAGGAGTAACCCACTTCCACGACAGCTGTACTTCTTTCCAGTGAGCAAAATACGTAGCATCACCACGCATTGCGTCAAACAGCAAGAGCTCATACGCTTCCGGAACATTTTTCGTACCTGCCGAAAAGTCTACGGTAACAGGCTCAAGCTTGCCGCTGTGAGAGGGATTTTTGCGATTTACTTGCAAGGCAATCCCTTCCTTGGGGTTGATACTGATGATTAACAAATTGGGTGCTGTTGTCTCATTTTGCTCCCGATACATCTCTTCTAGCGGATTTTTAAATTCGATTACGATCTTGGTTGATTTTTCTTTCAGCCGTTTCCCCGTTCGTATATAAAAGGGGACTTGCGACCAAAAGGGGTCATCAATCCATACGCGAAGAGCGATAAACGTGTCCGTCATCGAAGCAGCTTCAACCCCGGGCTCGTCCTTGTAGCCGACTACACGCTCCTGGTGAATTTCGCCGGCTCGATACTGCCCGCGAATTACGTGTTTAATTACATCTTCTTTTTGCAAAGGACGCACCGCTTCCATCACTTTTCGCTTTTCCCGGCGAATCTCCTTTGCGGTTATACGATTCGGGAGATGCATAGCGACCATCATCAGCATTTGCAGCATATGATTTTGCACCATGTCCCGCAGCGTTCCTGCATGATCGAAGTACCCGGCCCGCTCTTCAACTCCAACCGTCTCTATTGCTGTGATTTGCACGTTGGCAATATATTGGTTGTTCCAGATTGCCTGGAACACAGGATTGGCGAATTCCAATGCTTCGAGATTGCGCACCATCGGCTTTCCCAGGTAGTGATCAATGCGATAGATTTCTTCTTCGGAAAAGGAAGTGAGAAGCTTGTTGTTCAACGCTTCGGCGGATTGTAGATCTCGGCCAAACGGTTTTTCGATAAGCAGGCGTTTCCAGCCTATCGTTGTGCCAAGTCCGCTTGCCTTGATATTCGTCGCAATCGCCCCGAAAAGTTCGGGAGCAACTGATAGGTAAAACAAGCGGTTTTGTGGAATTTGTAATTCTTTCTCGCGCTGCAAAACCGTATCAAGTAAAGGCATGTACGCTTCTTTATTGGTAACGTCAACTGCCATATAACGCAATGTTGACAAAAAAGATTTCAATTGCGCAGGGTTGATTTCACTGCGTCGTGAGAAACCTCGAATGGATTGGTCTACGCTGGTAAGAAAATCAGTATGTGACCACCCTCTTCTGCCAACCCCGACAATCGAGAAGGAGGCTGGCATTTTTTTATCCAGATACAGGTTAAACAGGGCAGGGAATATTTTCCGCTTCGCCAAATCTCCTGTGGCACCAAACAGTATAAAGGTCATTGCTTCCATCTGTGTTCTCCCTCTTCGTGACATACGCCGACTAAGACACACTCAATTTCTTTACCTCCAGTCTACCTTCATTCTTTGATTTAATCCTTACTTTTTTTCAACTGCTTTCAGAGGCCGTATCACTATTTTTGCAGGAAAGGGAACACTTGCAGGCGTAAAAAAAGAAAAAGCAAGGAGCCTGTAATGCCCCTTGCTTTTTTCCTTTCAGAAGATCACTTATAGCGTTTGAGCCGAGAGATTTCTCGTGTTTGATTCCAATAAGCGATGAGAATAACTCGTGACTTCTTCGTCATGCTAGATACGAGAGACTGGAGCAGAGAACGAGGCCATTTCATCATTTTCTCGCCTTGGCATTTACCCATCTGCGAGCTTTTCCTTAATATATCACCTCTGCAAGATTTTCCTCTACTCTTTGCGCATGGGACGTCTGGGGGATTTCATATACATATACGAACCACCCTTTTTATCCAGTAAACCCAAAACACCATTCTGCTTTTCCAAGGAGGTTTTTATGAAACTGAAATTGAGGCTGCGCCCCCCGGAGCTGATCGACACCGTACCCAAGGCAACCATGAGGCCAAAATGGAATCACGGTACGGATTACCCCGTGGATATTGATTTGTTTTTGGAGAAATGGTTGTTTCGAATGCGAAGGTAGTCGATTTGCCCATTAGGGAGGAGGACTCTATGCGAGTCGCAATTGTAGGCGTTGGTGGAGTCGGACAAGTAAGTGCATGCGAACTCATAAAATCCCATTACGTAACCAAGTTGGTTCTTGCAGATATTTCGATCGGTCCAGCCGAGGAGCTCGCTGCAGAGCTTCGGCGGGAAACAGATGTGGAAATTCAAGTAAAACGTGTGGATGCCCGTGATGTTTCGAGTGTGCAGGCCATTTTGGACGACATTGATCTCTTGCTCCATATTGGTTTGCCTGAAAATAATTTTGAAGTGATGAAAGCCTGCTTAAATACAAGGACCCATTATATTGATACGGCCTCATCAGGTCCACAATGGCTCCGAGAACAACTGGCTTGGAACGATCAGTTCCGCGCTGCAGGCATTCTCGGGATCATGGGACTTGGATGTGATCCTGGTTTTTCCAATATTGCCGCTCGCTACGCTGTCGATCAGTTAGACGAGGTCGATTCGATTCTCATTCGAGATGGCGATAATTCTGTCGTCGACTATGACGGCTTTTGCTCTTATTTCAGCCCGCAGACAGCGATCCAGGAGTGTCTGGCCAAACCCAACTATTGGACAGAAGCCAAAGGAGAACAGTACTTTCCTACTCCTTTTGCCAACAAGGAAGAATTTGAATTCCCCGAACCGATTGGCTGGCTAGACTGCTACAACGTGGAGCACGAAGAGGCCACCACCTTGGGCGAGACGATTGGTCGTGCCAAAGGATGCAAATACGTGGATTTCAAATACGCGCTTCATCCCGACTTTGTCAACACACTAAAAGTGTTGCGCTATTTGGGTCTGGACAGCGACGAGGAGATCGAGGTCAAAGGAGTGCGTGTTGCCCCTCGCGATGTAGTCGTTACTTCCATGCCAAAGCCGGTTGATTTGGCTGGCAAAATTCACGGATACTCCAGCGTGGGCGCACTCGTCAAAGGCAAGAAGGATAACAAACGAAAAGAAGTTTACGTCTACACGATCGCGAATCATGACGAGGTTTTTTATAAAACCGAATTCCAAGCTACGATTTGGCAAACAGGAATCCCGCCAGTTGTTGCCGTGGACATGATCGCGGAGGGGCTTTTGACTATCACAGGCTGCATACCTCCAGAGTTGATCGATCCCATCCCATTTTTGGCAAAACTCAAGGCTCGTGGCATGGCCTGGGATGTCATCGAAAAGACCTCCCCGCTATTGCAATTCTCGTAGGGCGTAAGTTTAGATAAAAAGAAAAACCGTTCCAGCCAGATCGGCATTGAACGGTTTTTCGATGTTATATGAACAGGCGTCCGCTGCCTTTTTATTTATTTCCGGAATATTCATTTTCGGCTATGATATCAATATCACCCTGACTTAGAGAAATTACGTACGCCATACAAAATGGAAAATCAGTTCGGTATTACTCAGAATTCATATCTGCCGCCACCCATCAGGAAGGAGATTTACTCATGGAACATCAACAAGTCACTCGTCTGAATGAGCATATTTTGTATCTTCCAGCGAACCATGAAACCGATCGGCCTATTCTTGCTGCCATATCGGGGTCAAATCGAACGTTGCTTTTGGACGCCGGCAACTCTTTTGCCCATGCTTCCCTCTTTCTGAAAGAATTGTCTGCCTACGACCTTCCACGCATGGAAATGGTGGCCCTTACTCATTGGCATTGGGATCATATTTTTGGATTGGCTGGGATGAATTTGCCTTCTATTTCTCACGTCTTAACTAAACATGAGATGGAGAAGCTAGCCGACTTGGAATGGACAGATGCCGCACTCGATCAGCGTGTTCAGGATGGAACCGAAATTTCCTTTTGTGCTGAAATGATAAAGAAAGAGTTCCCAGGGAGCTTGCGAAATGGTATCTCCATCACGCTGCCTACTCTGGTATTTGAAGATAAATTGGAGATAGATTTGGGGAATGTCACCTGCATTCTGCAGCACGTAGGCGGTGATCACGCTCATGACTCGACAGTGTTGTACGTCAACGAGGCCAAAACCCTCTTTTTGGGCGATTGTCTGGCACCAGATATATACGCAAGACAACGGAACTATTCCCCTGACGCTTTTTTAGCGCTTTTGGAAAAGATCGATGGATTTGATGCCGACACCTATGTAGAATCCCATGGAGTCCCCATGCCGAAAAGCCAGTTTCAACAAGAAATGAATGAAATGAAGCTGATGGCTCAGGCTGTCACCTTGCATCGTGGCGATCGCGATACGATACTGGCCGAATTATCAGGCTCATGGAATCGCCAGTGGAGCCCAACCGATGATGTGCTGCTAGGCTATTTCTTGAATGGGTATGACAGGACTGACTGAATCAACGCAAAATGAAGACCGTTCCTGCCAGATCGGCAAGAACGGTTTTTCGATGGTTTTATGAACATGGGAGAAAGGAAATTAACGACGAAGAACAGCGCGTACTGGGCTTCCATCCGATTCAACCAGCGCCAAAGGCAGTGCGATCAGTTCGTAATCCCCTGGTTCTACATGATCAAGCATAAGCCCTTCTAAAATGTGAATATCGTGCTTATGTAACCCATGGTGCGCAGGCAATTCTTTGCTGTCCAGCGGATCGACAGAGGGTACATCCACCCCAATCAAACGAACGCCTTTTTCTGCGAGAAAGGGAGCAAGATCTGGGCGGAGATAGCAAATGGCGTCCGGGAACTGTTCCTGATCCCTCCACGAGGAAGTGCGTAACAACAGGCGTTTGATCCCTGTAAGATCAATATCTGCCAAATCATCTGCACCAATGCTGTCCCTGTCAGATACATCAATCATTCTGGCTGTCCCCACGTACAGGTCGAGATCCAGCGCCATCATTTTTCGTCCTTCGTCGTCAAAATGAAAAGGTGCGTCCACGTGTGTTCCTGTATGGATACTCATCGACAGCCTTCCTACATTCACTGACCCACTCTCTGATTTCGGCCAGCTTACTTCATATTGAAACGGCGTATCTCCGGGCCAGGTCGGTACGCCTTGCTTCAGCGGACGGGAAATATCATATAGTGTCATACTTCCTCCTTTATTTCTAACATCACACTATTTTCATTATTTCCAGAATATTTATTTTCGACTATGATGTCAATATCACCGAAGAAACAGAAGGATAAATAGGCACTAGCAACTAATCATTTACGAAGTGAAAGAAAAAGATTGGAGCGTATGAAATTGCGTGTCATCACCTGGAAATTCTTATGGAGCTTACATCATTGGTGTTGAGAGATCAACTGGGAGAAAACGAAAGAAAGGCGTGCCTGAACGGTTTTCCGCTCACACGCCTTTTGATTCATCATCAATCCAGTTCTACATCTTTCGTTTCAGGTACCATCGTGAGCATAACCAGCAAGCCAATTGGATAAATCATGAAAGTTTAGTTCTTCCCATAAGAATTCTCATACTTTTCAAGCTTTTTACGTTACCTAAGCTTATATGGTTACCCTGGAATCACCCTTCGAGCAAATAGGAAATGTTGATACCAGTATTCCCCTTCTTTTTCGTCCTTGTGGATATTACTGATGACTACCCCAATACCTGGTTCATACGTATGGAGTATTTTTCCATCCCCCATATAAATGCCCACATGTCGAACTTTATTTAAGCCTACCTCGTTGGGGAAATCTTCATCGGAGAAGTACATAATATCGCCCTTGCGTAAATTCATAAATGGTATTTCTTTTCCCTCTACTGCTTGCTCCCTGGCATTATAACCCAGGTTAATGCCGTGTTTTGCATAAAGAAATTGAACGTAGGATGAACAATCGAAAGCTTTGTCACTGAACCTTTCTGTTCCGTAAACATAAGGTGTTCCTAGATATTGCAATCCTTCTGCAACGATAGCATCAGCTGTTTTTTTCCACGCAGGTGTGTCTACGCCAGTAGTGGTATAGGATTTCACCTGGTCTGTATTCCTATTGGATTTTACCTGATCGGGAGCTGGAACATTGGGCATAGATTGATTTGTACAGCCACTCAAAAACAAAATGACGATAAGTATCATTGGATAGCGCGATTTTTTCATCCTAACCCCCTCCTGCGTGTAGTCTGTGTCCGCCAGGGGTTATCTATTCGTCTTTACGGTTATTTTACTGTACAGGAATCTTGCCACGAACATAAGCCGTGACCCTAGTCTTTTTACTTAACATCCCTTCCATCTTCCCATCATGATGGTGTTATAGTAGTTTCCATCGGAAAGAAGCTTGTCCTTCTTTAAGATCCCTTCGATTTCAAAGCCTAGCTTTTTATACAGCTTTATCGCCTTATCATTCGTTTCCAGTACACTTAATGTCATTTTTTTAATGCCGCTGGAGTCAGCCCACGCCACAGACTCTTGCAATAGATTTTTCCCAATGCCATATCCCCAAAAATCTTTTAATACGCATACGCCAAATTCCACTTTATGCGAGAGCCTTTTCAATTGGACTCCTTCGCATCTTGAAAATCCTACAATCCGATCAAGCGCGACGGCAACTAGAAATATGTTTCTTGGACTGTCAGTGTCTGTTTTGATTAATTGCTCAAATCCCGGGATATCGATGAACGCTTCCCCTTTTTCTCTGTCCATATTTTCGGTCTCTCCATCAATCTGCATTCTTAATGCAGACAACTCTTTTGCATCTTTTTCATTTGCAGATCGAATCGTATAGGTCAGCCCATTTACATGAAATTGTTGATCGTCGATTAGCATGATATCCCCCATCTCAAAACATCGTAAAGGCGTGCCTGAACGTTTTCCGCTCGCACGCCTTTTGATTCATCATCAATCCAGTTCTACATCTTTCGTTTCAGGCACCATCGTCAGCATGACCAACAGCCCAATCGGATAGATTAGGAACACCAGAGACATGGCTCCCATAATATTGCCACCCACGCTGAGCATTCCGATAATCGCTGGCCCAAAGCCTGCTAGCCCGCGGCCTGTCCCAAAAATAAAGTTTTCCGCAGTGGAACGGGCCTCGGCAGGATAATTTTCCGCGAGAACAGCTCCAAAACCGCCCATCATACCGTTCACGAAGAAGCCTAGCATTGCGCTTCCCCACAAGAGCAGACTCTCATCTTTAAATACAAAGAAGTAAAGGATGCAAGCGACAGTGCCTCCGATATAGTAAATCGCAAACGTCTTCTTGCGCCCGATTTTATCGGCCAGTATTCCAAAAATCATAATTCCGATCAGCATGCCGATCGTGGAAATCAGCATCCATCCACTCGCTTTTGCCAAGGTATAGCCGTATTTCTGTGCCAACACGGTCGGCATCCAGGAAAAGATTCCGTAGTAACCGAAGTTCTGGATAAAGGACATAATGATGAGGCCGATCGTCGCAATCGTCAACTTTTTCGTTGCAAACAGCCTGCGAAGCGGAAAACTGGTCATCTGCTTCAATGCAATCTCTTCCTCAGCAGTGATCGTTCCCTCTGAAGCCTTTTTCTGCAGGTGTTTCTTATAATCGTTTTTGCTTTTCCAGATCTCTGGTTCTTTCAAGCCAAAGCGCGCGTAGGCCGCAAGCAATGCAGGCAAGAGCCCGAACAAAAAGACTGCGCGCCATCCGAATGTCGGAACGATTAATGCAGGCAATACCGAGGCCGCAAGTACACCTAGCTGCCATCCAAGTGCCACACCCGACGTAGCTTTGGCGCGTTGCTTTTTGGACCACGTCTCGGTCACCACTGCCATCCCGATCCCGAACTCACCACCTACTCCCAATCCTACAAGAAAACGAAGGATGAGAAGGTGCGAATAATCAGTCGCAAAGTACATAAGCGCCGTTGCAACGGAAAAAAGCAAGATCGTTAAAGAAAAAATACGGACGCGCCCATAGAGGTCGGCGAGAAAACCGAACAGATAAGAACCTACCAGAATACCAATCGTCGTTACAAGCGTCAGATTACCCGCTTCTGTAGGAGTAAGCCCAAATTCATTAATAATAAAAACTAATACGAATGCCAATAAGAGCATATCCAGGCCTTCTGCGGCATACCCGAGAATGGACCCTACAAGTGTTTTGATCTGCGTCGATTTACTTTCTTCTAGATGAGTTGGTTTTTCCACAAAAAGTACTCTCCTTACCGAATTTGTTCCATCGAACGATTGATTTGGCAAAAAAAGAGTGGAACCGATTTACCATCGTTTCCAACTCCTTTTTGCCATGCAGGAATGCTTCCATCCTTCACGCGGATAGCGTCATCGCTGCAACACTGTATCATCTTGCGTTTTTATTCAAAGAAAGTTCGCGGTGATTTGCGCCATTCTCCCAAAACAGTCTCCTGCTCGGACGTGATAACTCCCTGTTCGGTTGCCGCCTCAAGAAGTGCCGTATAGTTGGAGATCGTCGTGCAAGGTACTCCTGCTTCGGCAAACAAAGCTTCTGCATCAGGAAACTGATAGCTGAAAATCGCAACTACGCCAAGAACTTCTCCACCCTCTGCTTGAACGGCTTGCGCTGCCTTGAGGGAGCTGCCACCTGTCGAAATCAGGTCTTCGATCACCACTACTTTTTGACCGGGAGTCAAAGCGCCCTCGATCTGATTTTGGCGGCCATGTCCTTTTGCCTTGTCACGTACATAGATCATTGGCAGATCGAGCATCTCCGCCACCCACGCAGCGTGAGGAATTCCTGCGGTCGCAGTACCAGCTACCACTTCTGCCTGTGGGTAACGCTCACGGATGATCTCGGCAAAAGCTTTAGCGATCTCGCGACGAACCTGCGGGTGAGACATCGTGATCCGGTTATCGCAATAAATAGGTGATTTGATCCCGGACGTCCAGGTAAACGGTTGATCTGGGCGCAGATGAACTGCTCCGATCGAAAGCAAACTTCCCGCGACATCTTTGGCTATTGTCTTTGTCATCTTGTTTCTTTCCCTCCAGGTAGTAAGTTATTGCTGGTTGGCTTCTACCGCTTGGACAATGCCTTGCCAAGTAGCTGCCGGATCTTTCGAATTCGTAATGGCTCGACCTATAACGAGATAATCGCTTCCCAGTCGGAATGCCTGCTCTGGTGTCGTAATGCGTGTCTGGTCTCCCTGATCTGCTCCGATCGGACGGATGCCAGGTGTTACCGTAATGAACGAGTCACCTGCTGCCTTTTTGATCATCGGAACCTCCAAAGGAGAAGCAACTACCCCATCTAATCCAGCCTGCTTGGTCATCATCGCATAATGAACAACAGCATCCTCGACGGAGCCTGGAATCTTCAGTTCTTGGTTCATCGTCTGCAAACTAGTAGAGGTAAGCATAGTGACCCCGATCAGGATGGGACGAGCAGCTCCTGCTATCGTCCCTTGCTCCAGGCCTTCTCGCGCCGCTTCCATCATCGCAACACCACCGGCAGCATGAACGTTTACCATGTCCGCACCTAGGCGAGCAAGACTTCGCATCGCGCCTTTCGCAGTATTCGGGATGTCGTGTACCTTGAGGTCAAGAAATACCTTGAGTCCTTTTTCCTTCAAATACGAAACGATAGCGGGCCCTTCTGCATAGGCAAGCTCCATGCCCACCTTCACATAACGGATATGCCCTTCTAACGGCTCCAGGCAATGCTTGATCTCTTCCAGCGTGGAAAAGTCGAGCGCAACGATCATGCGCTCACGAATATCTAATGCTAGTGGTTGCACACTACTCTCCTCTTTTCTATTTCAATTTCACCGCTGCGGGTTTGTTGCCTAGATCGTGACAGCTACCTTGGCGCCTGCTTGTTGGGCTGGCATCGCTTCTGTCGAGAAGGTGATCGTTTCCAAGACGTGCAGCAATGCTGATGCTGTATCGAGGGAGGTCAGGCAAACTGCACCATTCTCAACCGCTTCACGGCGAATTCTAAATCCGTCACGCTGCGGAGTTTTGCCTTTGGTCAAGGTGTTCAACACGATGTTGGCTTCACCTGTATGAATCATATCCAAGAGGTTAGGAGTGCCCTCCGACAGTTTGTTTACTCGTGTTACCGGCAGGCCAGCCTGTTCCAGATAATCTGCCGTTCCTGAGGTTGCCAGCAGTTTAAAGCCCAGATGACGGAATCGTTTCACGATGTCCAATGCTTCTTCCTTATCCTTGTCAGCTACCGTCACGAGGAGTGTGCCTTGTGTCGGGATATTCATGCCAGCCGCAACCAGACCTTTATACAGAGCTTTTGCCAGCGTGCTCTCGCGTCCCATGACCTCACCCGTAGATTTCATCTCAGGACCGAGGGTAATATCTACGCGGCGCAGCTTCGCAAAGGAGAATACCGGTACTTTAACCGATACCATTTTCTCTTCCGGATGATAGCCTGGCGTGAAGCCCTGCTCTACGATCGAGTGACCGAGAATCGCCTTGGTCGCAATGTTCGCCATCGGGATTCCTGTTACTTTGGAGAGGAATGGCACTGTGCGCGACGAACGAGGGTTTACCTCGATGACATACGGACGATCTTTGTAGATTACGAACTGGATATTGAGCAAGCCTTTGATTTGCAGTGCGCGCGCCAGCTTGGTTGTCATGTCGACCAGCTCATCTTTGATGGCTTGCGACAGAGATTGTGGCGGATATACCGCAATCGAGTCTCCCGAGTGAACACCTGCGCGCTCGATATGCTCCATGATGCCTGGGATCAGGACGTTTTCGCCGTCGCAGATCGCGTCGACCTCAGCCTCTACCCCGACCATGTAGCGGTCGACGAGAACCGGATGATCCGGGTTGACCTTCACCGCTTTTTCCATGTACTCCAAGAGTTCAGGCTGATTGTAGACAATCTCCATCGCACGTCCACCCAGTACATAGGACGGTCGTACCAATACCGGGAAGCCCAGTCCTTCTGCTGCTACAACTGCTTGTTCTACAGAAGTGACGGTTTTGCCAGGTGGTTGTGCGATGTTCAGCTCACGCAAGAGCGCTTCGAACTTCTCTCGATTTTCCGCTGCGTCAATGTTTTCCAAGCTCGTACCTAAAATTTTGATTCCGCGAGCAGCCAGCTTGTCAGCCAGATTGATCGCTGTTTGACCGCCGAATTGAACGATGACACCCTCTGGTTTCTCAGCATCCAGAATGTTCATCACGTCCTCGATGTAAAGCGGTTCAAAGTAGAGGCGATCAGAAGTATTGAAGTCGGTAGAAACCGTTTCTGGGTTGTTGTTAACGATGACTGCCTCATAACCAGCTTCTCTCAGAGCCCATACAGCGTGTACGGTCGCATAGTCAAATTCGATCCCTTGACCAATCCGGATCGGACCGGAACCCAGTACGACAACACGTTTTTTACCTGTCTCGATCCGCTCGTCCTCTACTTCATAGCTGGAGTAGTAGTACGGAGTCTGTGCTTCGAACTCAGCAGCGCACGTGTCTACCATTTTGTAAACCGGGACAAATCCGTTTTCTTGACGCAGCTTGCGAACGGCTTCCTCTGTTTGACCGGAAAGCTCCGCGATTTTTCTATCGGTAAAGCCCATACGCTTGGCCTCGAACAGCTTTTCAGTAGTCAAGCCTTGTGCCAGCTCGGCTTCAAAGGCAATCATTTTATGGAATTTATGCAGGAAGAACAGGTCGATCTTGGTCAGCTCATGCAGTTCTGCGGTCGTCCAACCACGGCGCAGCGCTTCTGCCAAAAGGAACAATCGCTCGTCGTCAGCTTGCACCAGACGGGCTTTCAGTTCTTCTGCAGGGATATCGGACGCGCCACTGATTTCGATGTGGTAGCTGCCGATTTCGAGCGAACGGATCGCCTTCATGATGGATTCTTCGAAAGTACGACCAATCGCCATTACTTCGCCAGTCGCTTTCATCTGTGTACCCAGCTTGCGGTTGGCGGATTGGAATTTATCGAACGGCCAGCGAGGAATCTTGCTCACAATGTAGTCCAGTGTTGGCTCAAAGCACGCGTATGTTTGACCTGTAACCGGGTTTTTCAGCTCATCCAGTGTATAGCCAATGGCAATTTTAGCAGCCATTTTTGCAATCGGATAGCCGGTTGCTTTGGAAGCAAGCGCCGAGGAACGGCTCACACGCGGGTTTACCTCAATCACATAGTATTGGAAGCTGTGCGGGTCTAGTGCGTACTGTACGTTGCAACCGCCCTCGATGCCCAGCGCACGAATAATGTTCAGTGCGGAAGAACGCAGCATTTGGTACTCGCGATCTGCGAGTGTTTGGCTCGGTGCCACTACAATGGAATCCCCTGTGTGGACACCAACTGGATCGATGTTTTCCATGTTGCAAACTACGATGCAGTTGTCATTCGCGTCACGCATGACTTCGTATTCGATTTCCTTCATACCCGCAATGCTCTTTTCGATCAGGCACTGCGTGATTGGAGAGTACTTCAATCCGCTTGCTACGATTTCGCGCAGGCCCTCTTCATCATCACAAATTCCGCCGCCTGTTCCTCCCAGCGTGTATGCCGGACGCACGATAATCGGGTATCCAATCTCGCTTGCAAAATCTACAGCTTCTTCTATCGTGCTGACGATGACTGATTCCGGAACCGGCTCGCCAAGCTCATTCATCAAGGCACGGAACAGCTCGCGGTCTTCGGCTTGCTTGATCGATTCCAGCTTGGTACCGAGCAGCTTTACATTCTCCTGCGCAAGCACGCCGGCTTCTGCAAGCGCTACAGCCATGTTCAAGCCAGTTTGTCCACCGAGGGTCGGCAAAAGGCCATCCGGCTTTTCCTTGCGAATCACACGCGCTACAAATTCAGGGGTGATGGGCTCAATGTAAACTTTGTCTGCCATGTTGGTATCGGTCATGATTGTTGCCGGATTGGAGTTGATCAGGACAACTTCCATCCCCTCTTCTCTTAGCGCCTCGCATGCTTGCGTACCTGCGTAGTCAAATTCTGCAGCTTGCCCAATGACAATAGGACCGGAACCGATCACGAGGATCTTTTTTAAGTTAGCGTGTTTTGGCATGATTTTTTTCCTCCTTAGCGGTATCCATCATTGCAAGAAACTGATCAAACAAGTAGCCGGAGTCATAGGGGCCTGGAGCCGCTTCCGGGTGATATTGGACGGAAAAGGCCTTCTTCTGGGCGTTTCGCAGTCCTTCGATTGTTCCGTCATTTAGTGCAGTATGGGTAATTTCCAGCTCTGTTCCTGCCAGCGATTCTTCTTTTACCGCATAGCTGTGGTTTTGAGAGGTAATGTACGTTCTGCCTGTTGGCAGCTCTTTTACCGGATGGTTGCCTCCTCGGTGTCCGAACTTCAATTTAATCGAATCAGCACCCGATGCCAGTGCGAACAATTGATGACCGAGGCAAATTCCGAACAGTGGGTATTCCCCCAAAATGCCGCGAATCATCTCTACTGCTACTGGTACATCTTTTGGATCTCCAGGGCCGTTTGACAAGAGAATGCCATCTGGCTGGATGCGGCGAATCTCTTCTGCTGTTACATTGTACGGAACCACAACCACATCGCAGTTGCGCTTGGTCAGCTCGCGCAAAATCCCGTGCTTGGAGCCGAAGTCTACCAGCGCAACACGATGCCCTGTGCCTGGGCAGCTAAACACGCTTTTCGTGGAGACGCGCGATACTTGATCAGTCATAAGCTGTGTGCCGGCAAGTGCTGCAACCAAATCTGAGAGCGGGGCTTCACTGGTTGTAATCATGCCTTTCATCGTTCCATGGTAACGGATTTTTCTCGTCAGCATCCGTGTATCAATTCCTGCGATTCCAGGGATGTCGTATGTTTTCAAAAGTTCATCCAAAGTGTTAGTGTTGCGCCAGTTGCTTGGCATATCACAGTGTTCGCGAACGACAAAGCCGTGGATGTATGGGCGTACTGCTTCAAAGTCATCCCGATTAATTCCATAATTCCCGATCAGCGGGTATGTCATGGTAACAATCTGTCCGCAGTATGACGGGTCTGACAATACCTCCTGGTATCCTGTCAGCCCTGTATTGAAAACGACTTCCCCATAGGATTCCTTCGTCGCTCCAAATGCTGTACCGATAAACTCTGTTCCGTCTTCCAAGATCAATCTAGCACGCATCTCATTTCCTCCTTCTGTGTCGGGTAAGACGCCATCACCTTACCCGTTTGCCAGCCAATCACTTACACTGTTCTCTTTTTCTTACGCTTCTTGATGTACGATCTTGCCATCTACCAAGGTCAGGATCGGCCAGCCTTTGCACGCCCAGCCTGTGAATGGCGTATTTGTTCCTTTGCTTGCAAAGGTTGTAGGATCAATCGTTTTTTCTGTTTCCAAATCAATGACAGTCAAATCGGCAGGCGCTCCTACTTCGAGACGGCCAAAAGGCAATCCAAAAGCGGCAGCAGGCTTCACAGTCAGTAGTTCTACCAGCGTTTTCAGCGTCAACTCACCGGTTTGTACCAGATGAGTATAGAGCAGTGGAAAGGCTGTTTCCAATCCGACGATGCCAAACGGTGCGCGATTGATTCCATTTGCTTTTTCTTCTGCCGTATGCGGTGCATGGTCTGTCGCGATCATGTCGATCGTACCGTCTTTCAGCCCTGTAATCAGCGCTGCGCGATCCTCACGGGAACGAAGCGGCGGATTCATTTTCCAGTTTGTATCCAGACTTTCTGGAATATCCTCATCACACAAGAGCAAGTGGTGCGGTGTCACCTCGCAGGTTACATTGACGCCTGCGCGCTTCCCGTCACGAACCAGGCGAACGGATTCTTTCGCACTGATGTGGCATACATGGTAGTGAACGCCTGTTTGTTCAGCCAGCAAAATGTCGCGTCCTACGTGGATAGATTCGGACTCGGACGGGATGCCTGGCAGTCCGTGCCGTGCAGCCACTACCCCATCATGCAGAGCAGCGCCTGGAATGAGCAGGTCTTCATCCTCGCAGTGAGCAACGATGGAAATTCCCAGTTCAGCAGCAGCTTTCATCGCTGTTTTCATCATGCCGGTAGATTGTACGCCTACCCCGTCATCAGTCAGAGCGAAAATTCCTGCTTCCTTCAAGCCCGCAAAGTCGGTCAGTTCTTTACCCAATTGGCGGATGGTAATCGCGCCGTAAGGGATCACACGTGCCATGCCTGCCTCGCGTGCTTTTTCCAAAATGTACTTCACAGTCTCGACGCTATCGATGGAAGGGCGGGTATTTGGCATGCAAGAGATGGTGGTAAAGCCTCCACGTACGGCTGCCTTTGCTCCTGTTTCGATCGTTTCTTTATGTTCAAAGCCCGGCTCGCGCAAATGAACGTGCACATCGATCAGGCCAGCGCTGACCATGCCGCCTTTGCAATCAACCCACTCATGTCCATCACGTGTGATCGCCTCACCGATGGCTTTGATCTGTCCGTTTTCAACTAATATTTCTACCGGGATAAGCTCCCCCGCTTGATTTAGTATGTTGCCGTTGCCAAGGATGGTTCCCATGTCAATTCGCTCCCTTTCAACAAAGTTTCTAGTACAGCCATTCGTGCCGCTACTCCATTTGTTACTTGTCTTTGAATCAGCGATGTTTCACATTCTACCAGATCGGTATGGATTTCTACTCCCCGATTCACTGGAGCAGGGTGCATGATCACTGAGCCTGGCTTCATCATTTTTGCTCTCTCCAGTGTCAGCCCGTGTGCCTGGTGATATTCTTCCTTGGAAATGTAGAGCGATTCAGCGTGACGCTCCAGTTGGACGCGAAGCATCATGACCACGTCTGCTGTCTGGATCGCTTCCTCCATCCCGACTACCTTTACTCCATCCGGAATATGAGCCGGCATCATGCTCACCGGTCCAGAGAGCATGAGATTCACACCCAGTTTAGGCAATGCGTGCAGATGAGAGCCGAGCACGCGGCTGTGGCGCAGATCACCGATGATCGCAACAGTGAGTCCAGCAAGCTTGCCGAACTGCCTTTTCATGGTCAACAGGTCCAAGAGGCATTGGGTTGGATGTTCATTGGTTCCGTCGCCTGCGTTAATGAGCCGCATGTCGACCGTTTCTGCCAGCTCTTGCAAGAGACCTTCTTTTTTGGTTCGGATGACGGCTGCCTCTACACCCATTGCTTCCAAGGTGCGGATGGTGTCATATACCGTCTCCCCTTTTACTGCGGAGGAGGTTTCAGGTATGAAGTTTAACACGTGGGCGCCCAACCTCTTTTGCGCTACTTCAAAAGAAAAGCGGGTTCTGGTGCTTGCTTCAAAGAACAGATTGGCTACAAAGCGTCCGCGTAAAACTTCGGCTTGCTCTGCAGGTCTACTCGCCCAGTAATCAGCGCGATCCAGTAATTGGATAATCTGTTCTTTGGTCAAATCTTTCAAGCCAATCAGGTGCGCCATGTTGTTCATCGTGAATCCCTCCGTTTTGTCTGATTTATCGAAAGAAAAAGCTTCTTGGCATCGCTTTGCCGGGAAGAGGCGAGCGAGACAAGAAGCTGTGTGGCTACCTCATTTGGGCAGCGTTAACCAGCGTTCTATGCCTTGCCAGCCTCTCTGGACTGGATTTAAAGGAATGGGAACGTATCAGACTGTTTTACGTTGCTTCTTCGCGGTTTGCTTCTCCCATCGCCGATTCCTTGCCTGGCAGAATAACGTGCAGAATGATCCCCAGGAAGGTCGAGAAGGCGATATTGTCGATTGTCAAATCATTCAGGAAACCCAAACCTACGAAGCTGATCTTGTATCCGCCGATACCTGTAACCAGAATCGCTGCGGCGACAATCATGTTGCGTTTATTGGCAAAGTCAACTTTGTTCTCCACATACATCCGCAAACCTTGAGCAGCGATAATTCCAAACAGGATGATAGAGACACCACCCAAAACTGGGGTCGGAATGCTCATCAGCAGTGTGCTGATTTTACCGATGAAGGCGAACAAGATGGCCATGACAGCTGCCAGTGCGATAACCACCCGGCTGTAAACTCGTGTGATCGCCAGGACACCGATGTTTTCTCCGTACGTCGTTGCCGGAGGTCCGCCGATAATGGCTGCCAAAGATGTGGCAATTCCATCTCCAAGCAGGCTGCGGTGCAGACCAGGACTTTTCATCAGGTCACGTTCCATGACCTTGCTGGTCACAAGCAGGTGACCCAAGTGCTCAGCGAGTGTGACAAATGCTACCGGAGCGATAACCAATGCAGCAATCCAAGCAGTTGGCTGCATAATGACTTCTGCGACCGCCCCGAACTTGAAGTGAGTCGTAAACATATCGGAAAAGCTGACAATCCAGGGAGCATCAGCCACCTTTTGAAAGTCAATCAGTCCCGGGTGGCGCAAAAGCGTGTATACATAACCTGCGATAATCCCGATCAGGATCGGAATAAGTCCTAAGAATCCACGGAGCATGACTGCAGCTATAATCGTAACCAGCATCGTAACAAGGGAGATTTCAATTGAGGTAAGCGACAGCACCATCTGTTCCCCTACCTTTACTTTCGTTGCCATGTCTACGGCTACACCAGCGAGGCTAAGTCCGATCACGACGATGACCGATGCGATCACGACTGGAGGCAGTACTTTGTCGAGCCATTTGACCCCTGCCTTTTTCACAATCCCTGCAACGATGATGTACACGATCCCGGAGAGAAAACATCCGAGTAGGGCCGTACCTACACCATGTGAGGCTGTGACGGCGATGATCGGACCGATAAAGGCGAAGGACGAACCGAGGTAGTTCGGAATTCTTCCTTTTGTGATCCACAGGAACAAGAGTGTTCCGATCCCGCTCGTAAAAAGCGCGGTTGCTACATCGAGGCCGGTTAAGATCGGTACGAGAACCGTCGAGCCAAACATCGCAAACAAGTGTTGAATGCTAAGCGGCAGCAATTTCGATATATGCGGTGTTTCGTCTACGTCTACAAAGTTTTTTTGGCTCATAGCTCTATGCTCCCCCCGTGTTTCTTTTTTCTTCCCTTTGGCTACCCATCCCGTTGTCGGTACGTTTTTTCGCAACAAAAAACCTCTTTGCGAGGGCACAAAGAGGCTAGCTTCTCCGTTCAAACGGGAAGTTTTCCTGCCTCTTGCCGACCTCACGGGATCGTTATTAAAGAGGAATCATTCCATTTTTACAGAAGCTGGCGGATAGACACGATGTCCATCACATCTACTTCATCCAGTTGCACATCTACAATTTCCGTACGTGCTGTCGGAACATTCTTCCCTACAAAATCAGGGCGAATCGGGAGTTCACGATGTCCACGATCGACGAGTACAGCCAATTGGATCATACGAGGACGTCCGTTGTCGATCAATGCATCTAATGCCGCCCGCACTGTACGCCCAGTGTAGAGTACGTCGTCTACCAGAATCACCGTTTTTCCAGTGATTTGTGATGGCAGATGTGAGCCTTGCAGTACGGCATCCTCTGACTTGTGCTGCAGATCATCGCGATAGAAGGTAATGTCCAGTTCACCGACTGGCACCTTTACATTCTCAATCATTTCGATCCGTTCAACCAAGCGTTGCGCCAAATAAATGCCTCTGGTCTTAATCCCGACGATGATACAATCTTCGACACCTTTGTTGCGCTCAATAATTTCGTGGGCAATCCGAGTAAGCGCGCGGCGAATAGCCGCTTCATCCATGATGACACTTTTGTTGATCATCTGCTTTTCCCTCCTCGACGGGAACAGTGGACTGAAGAAAAAAGGCCTCTTGTCAGGAGACAAGAAGCCAGTGGACATGATAGCTTGTATGAGGGTGCCCCCCTGCTTTCCGCTATCGTGTCACTTCCGTGCCCTTGCCAGCCTCACTGGACTGGATTTAAAGGTTCCATTCGTCATGTAGAATTATGTCACGGAACCGGACGGGTGTCAATGGAATCCGAAGAAATCTAACTATTCCAATACACACGAATCCACTGGGGCAAGTAATTGGCGTAATAACCGATGTCACCTGTGATGCCTTTGACAAGCTCAGTTTCACTTCCATCCTTCATCAGAAACAGAGTTCCTCGTTCGGCCGCTTCCATGCGCACGAATAACAGCTGCTTGCCATTTTTTGAAGGAGTCGGGTAGTAATCAGCTGTCTGATCCGTCCCTTGCGTAACCTGTTTTTGCTCGCCATTGGAATCCCTCTTCCAAATACGTTGGCCTGGCACCATCACTTTTTTCGGATCATAGGCGTAAGGCGTTCCCTTACCGCGAGAAAAGTAGAGCGTATCTGTTTCTTTATCAGTCCAAACCGGGAGCGTGTCCACCTGATCTTGCTGGCCGGCAGATGCTACCTTGCCTTCACGATCCGCTATCTTCAAATGCTTGTTAGTCGTAGCGATGCGGTCAGATCCATCAATGAAAGCGAGCTGCTTATAATCCCTGGACCACGCCAGCCATTCCGGGTAAGCCAAGCCCGTGCCCAGTTCTTTTGGCATTCGGTTTGGCTGCGTCAGACTAAAGAGCTGAATAGGCACGCCGTCCGCAGACAAAGAACCGGAATTGTACCGAACAAAAAAGGCAACGAGCTGTCCATCGGGTGAAACCTGCAATCCTTTCGGAGCCCACGGATAAACCCCTTCTTCTATATTTGGCGGCTTGGCCACCGGATAAGTAGCCAATGTTTTCCCTCCAAGATTGCGAAGGACCAGTGTCATAGCTCGGTCCTTTTCGGCTGCAGTGGATACGAGGAGTTTTTCCCCATCAGGCATCCAGGTAAAGTCGACAAAATCGGCCTTTGTTGTACTTTGCGAAGCCAGCTCTCCATTATCCAAGATAGCTTTGTTGACAAATCGTGTGTCTGGCTGCTCATTGCTTCCGATGTTAACGGTATAAGCGAACTTGTTTGCAACAGGCGACCATTTTGGCTTTTCCATGATCGGTCTGTCATCAACTTGAATGAGTCCGCTCCCGTCTGCTCGGACTGCCCACAGATAGCCTGGGGTCGAGTAATTATCATTTCCTTTGTAGTGCAGATAGAGAAGCCATTTGCCATCCGTGGACCAATCGACGATCTCAGAAAGCCCGCTTGTCGTGATTTGTTTAGGAGTCGCATTCTTGTTTTGTCCATCAAGTAAAAAAAGGTGTCGGTTACTGGTAAACGCGATTTGCGCAGACACCGCAACATCCTGATTCACTCGTTCTGGCACAGCCGTACTTTCGGCAGCAAGTACTTGGCTGCTGCCTGCAAATAGCATGGCCGCAACACCTGCTGCGCACGCTAGTCTGCTCCAAATTTTTTGCATCAAGATTCCCCTCCCTTTTCCACATAATTAGAAAACCTCTATCGAGGCCTATTCCAGGATGAGCGACCGCGTTTTCGCGGAAGGTTATTCTTGCTGAATCAGGGAGTAGGCACGAGATGCTTATCCTTTCTGATTCAGTAAAAAAACGCCAGGAAGAAAGCAATCTGCCCTCCACTAGCGTTTTCCATTCAAGAATTGTTTATGTAAGCATTACATCATGGTAGGCTGCAACAGCAAAAAGCGATTCCCGTAAAGATCCTCGAAAATGACCTCGATTCCGTACATGACTTCATGCGGCTCGCTAATGAATGTTACTCCGCGTTGTCGAAATGATTCATAGGTGCCTTGAAAATCATCGGTCTCCCATACCCACATCGGGTTTTTGCCGACCTGTTTCAGCATTTCCTGTGCTACTTCCTCGCGATGCCAGTGCGTCGGATCATGCAAAACGATCTCTACCTCCTGACTTGGCAAGCCAATCGTGAGCCAGCGGGAGCCATCATCCATTTTGGTGTCCATCCGTTTTTCAAAACCCAGCTTCTCCGTATAAAACTGGAGGGCTTCCTCACAATCACGAACGTACAGCGTCACATGAGCCAACCTCTTCAGCATTTACGATTCCTCCTGCTTTATGATTGTCGCAAGAATTGAATGACGTCGACCAATTCTTTAGGGAGTGGTGCTTCAAACTCCAGGCGCTCCCCCGTACGAGGATGGGTAAAGCCTAATGTTTTGGCATGGAGAGCCTGTCCATCAAGCTCCAGCGTATTTTTCGGACCGTACTTGGGATCACCTGCGAGCGGATAATCGATGTATTTCATATGCACCCGGATTTGATGTGTCCGCCCTGTCTCCAGCTTTAGCTCTACCAGAGTATGCTCTTTAAAACGATCCAGAACGATAAAATGAGTGACCGCCGGCTTGCTGTTTTCAAATACAACGGCCATTTGCTGTCTGTTTTTTGGGTCACGACCGATTGGAGCATCAATCGTTCCCATTTCATGGGGAATCACTCCATGAACAATCGCCACGTACTTGCGATCGACGGAATGCTCTTTTAATTGTGCGGCGAGTCCCACATGCGCCTTATCGTTTTTGGCAACCATCAACAAACCGGATGTATCTTTATCGATTCGATGCACGATACCTGGGCGCAGGACACCGTTTATGCCGGATAAGTCCTTGCAATGGGCGAGCAAACCATTCACCAGCGTTCCGCTGTAATGTCCAGGCGCAGGGTGAACAACCAGACCGCGTGGCTTGTTGACGACTACAACATCGCTGTCTTCATATACGATCTCAAGCGGCATTGGCTCCGGCTTGATCGTCATCTCTTTTGGCGGTGGTACGCGCAGTGTCACTTCGTCGTCAGCCTGCAGCTTGTAATTGTTTTTGATAGGTTCGCCGTTGACGGTTACTCGTCCTTCTTTAATCCAAGTCTGTACTTGGGAACGGGACCAGTCTTCATTTTGCAGGGTGATGTATTTGTCGATCCGCTCACTTACATCGGAAGGCTCTACATTCCAATCATAACGTTCGAATAATTGCGTGTCGTTCATGTTTGTCTCCTCATCTGGTTACTATCAAACCATTTGTTACTTAGTATCATCGAAAAATAACCGTATCATTACCGGCCGCTTTTTTTGCCATCCAAGAGTACGTCAAGCAGCAAAAGGGCTACACCAATCGTAATGGCCATATCCGCCACGTTGAAAATCGGAAAATGGATCAGGGTGAAATCGAGGAAATCGACAACCTGACCAGTCGTAGCGCGATCAATGAAATTCCCAACTGCTCCGCCCAGAACCAGCGAGAGTGCGAGGGAAGAGCGCGGTTGTTTTTTTCCGATACGAATCAGAGAAAACACAATTCCGACAACTACTGCAATCGTAATGATGATGAACAGCCAGCGTTGGTTTTGCAAAATACCGAAGGCTGCGCCCATGTTGCGGTGCGAGGTAAGATGAAATACATCGGCGATCAACGGGACCGATTCCCCACGCTCCATATACTTCAATACGAGATGCTTGGTCCACTGATCAAGCGCAATAATGACTGCAGCAATGAGATAATACAACAATGGAATGTCCTCCTTCATGTAACTCAACCAGCCATGCAACCACTTTTGTCAAATGTTCATTTTACCAGAGTAGGGTTACAGGAACAAGCGCCTGGCTTTTTTATACAAACGGTACCCTTTGCGCACGCCGTCTAATGCCCAGAGGGGAATTTTCCAGCCGCGATCCTTCAAAAACGGTAAGTATACCTTGTAATACGCTTTTCGCAAATCCCGCCACTTACTGTCAGGAATGTTTTTGTAGTAGTCTGATACATCAATCAGGTATCCACGTCCCTGATTCATCAGTACATTTTTCCCGTGAACATCATGCGGAAACAGACCCTTTTCTCGCGCTTCCTCCAATGCCTCTTCCACATCCTCGATCACTTGAGGGGGTATCGGGATCCCGAAGCGGGCACAATCAAATAAAGAGATGCCGTTCATGCGCTTGATCACCAGGTAGCCCTCGCCTGAATCGTAGCAAATCGGAAACGAGCGGGACTCTCCGAGCTTTCGATATACCTCGATTTCCTGCTCCCATCCCGGTCGCCCTGGCGCATACAGCTTGATCACGACTGGGGGGTAATCCGGATGAGCGAAAACCGCTGCATAATTGCCGGTGCCAACCAATTCCCACGGATAGGGCGTATGGAGCACAACAACTGGATCATCTGGTGACTGGCTTTCTACCTTTACTTCTCGTAAAAAAGACTGCAATACTTGTTGGTCAATACACATAGGCCCTCATCTCTCATTGGCTACCGACTTCTATACACTGATTCTAGCAAAATGTTTTTTTATTAAAAACCCCTAATCCTGCACTTTTCCATAAAGCAGGGCTTTCGACTGGCATTAAAAGAGAACCATGCCACCTCGGCAGGTTCTCCTTTTGCTGCTTACACATTGATTTCTAAAAACCACTCTCGGATCGCTTCCTTGATTTTTTCCAAAGCCGCCACATTCGTCGCTTCGCAGTAAATGCGGACGAGTGGCTCCGTGCCGGACGGACGGATCAATACCCAGTGACCCTCATCAAGTAAGAGCTTGATACCGTCCAGACGATTCATGCCGCGTACCGGATAAGGTCCTACTTGCGCAGGTGGCATGGAGATCATCTGCTCGATCCACTGAGTCTTTTCTTGTAAGCGCATGTCCAGTCGTGTATGGAACAATTCTCCAAACTGATCGTATACATCCTGTAAAATTTGGTCGATTTCTTTGCCTTCGCAGGCGCACATTTCTGCCAGCAGCAGATTGATCAGGACCCCATCTTTTTCGGGAATGTGGCCGAGTATGCTTGCTCCTCCGCTTTCCTCTCCCCCGATCAAGACATCCCCTTTTCTCATCTGCTCTCCGATATATTTAAAACCGACTGGTGTCTCCACAATAGCTAATCCGTACTTTTCCGCCATTCTGTCCAGCAAATGAGTAGTTGCGACGGTACGAACGATCCTGCCTGAGAGATTTCGATTTTTGATCAAATGATAGGTTAATAGAACCAGCACATCATTAGGAGGAATATACTGACCAAATCTGTCTACCACACCAAAACGATCGGCATCCCCGTCGTTGGCAAGCCCTAGCGTAGCAGATCGACTGACTACTTCTTTTTTGAGCAGCGTCAGATGCTTGTCATTCGGTTCCGGCAAATCACCTCCGAATGCCGCATCCGGTGTCTCCCTGATCCCTACCGTTTTCACACCTGCTTCCGTCAATAGGCCGCTGACATAGCCCATCCCGGAGCCGTGCATGGCGTCTACGACTACATGGAGGGACGATTGTTTAAGCACATCCATGTTGATCATCCGACGCAAGTGCGCTTCATAGTGCGGGCGCAAAACGATCACCTGCAGCAGCTTTCGCGTGACGGCGTCTGCGAGCGGTGTTGTGTGCACTTCGCCCGATTGTGAGATCTGGGCGATCCACTCTTCCAGCCGCCGGGTGATCGCCGGGGTAGCAGGACCCGCATACTCAGGAATGTACTTGATTCCGTTATACTCAGGAGGATTGTGACTCGCTGTGACCATCACCGCTCCGCTTGCAGCGAAATGCTTGACGCCAAACGCTACAGCCGGGGTGGGCGCCGCTTCGTTGACCAGGTAGGTGCGTATGCCGTTGGCAGTCAGTACAGAGACAATCTCCTCAGCAAATCGGCGGCCGAGGAACCTGGTGTCATGCCCGACCAGAATAGGTTGTTCCTGCTGTCCAAGCTCCTTGGTATAGCTGGCGATTGCTTGTGCGACAATACGCACGTTCTCCATCGTAAACCCATCAGCCACGATGTCGCGCCAACCGTCCGTACCAAAACGGATCGCTCTCATCTCTTCATCTCTCCTCTCGTAACCGTAGCTCATTCACCTTCTCCAAATAGCGCAAAATAGTGGCAACATATGTAGCATGGGACCAGGTTAGGGGGGCGACCGATACGGGAGCACCTGTGTATGGGTCAAGTTGTTCCGAAAGAACGCCGCTCTCAAGTGCGTGGCGAACGACCCAAGAAAGTCTTTTTTTCGGTTCCTCCAACTCTTCTGGTGACTTCGCTTTGGCAATCTCCCAATCCGCTACCCACAACGTACAAATAATCCAGGGATTTCCAGGAACTTTTGCTGTGTCATGTGATTTTTTGAAGTAGTAATCTCCTTGGTAACGTGCGAATCCGCCTACCTCGGTGTCCACACGAAGGCTTCGTTTTACAGCCTCCATCGTGCTGACCACACGAGGATCATCCGCCGGCAGCACCTCTAGCGCGAACAAGGCGAACAAACTGCTCTCAACTGTAAAATCTTTTTCCACTCTTCCATCTGGGCGCACGTAGATTCCCCGTAAAAAACGGCCGATTTCCTGATCGTACAGGTGCTTGATCATCGCAGTCCGAATGCGCTCAGCTCCGTCATCATAGCGCTTGTAACGTCGGTCGTCCCCAAACAGCTGGGCGAACCGTGCTGCGGCCTTTAGACCCGCAACAACCGTCGCACACGTGAAGGTGAAGATACCTCTGCGCTCTTCCCATAAGTCGTAGCTAGGCTTGGGGAGGTGCAAATCTGGATCCACGTACTCCAGCAAAAATCGGGCTGCCGGACGAACCAGCGTGGGGTATAGTGCCTGACAATCCTCGATCTGCTTGCCACTCTTGTACTGCTCCCACAAGGCATGCAGCACCAATGCCGTTTCATCCTCCTGGATCGGTAGTTGAATGCCACCATCCGCTACGTATGGATGCCAGCTAGAACCGACAGAACCGTCCGGGTTGTACTTGTGCCGCAAATACCCTTCATCGTTTAGGGCCTCCGCGCAGAATCGGAAAAATGGAGCAACGACTCCTGTATAACCCGCCTGAGCCATCGCACTTGCGATTAACGCCCCATCACGCGGCCACATATAGCTGTAATGGTCACGGTTATATTGCAAAATATCGGAATCATTAGCGGCAAGTATGGCACCGTTGTGGTCAATCTGAGTACGGACGAGCAACAGACTGGTCTTGTACAGATTAACGACATCGGAGGGAAGATCTGCAAAATCCCTCGCCTCCTTGTTCACCCAGCGCTGCCAGTAAACAGCTACTCTGCCCAGCAAGCGGTCAGGATCGCTATCCAGCACATATTGATTCAATGCTTTCACAGCCTCATAGGAGTCTCCGACACAAATCCAATAATGAAGCGTCTTTTCCTCCTGAGGTTGCAGCATCAATCGAAATGACACCGTACTATCGACCGAGCCTTGGGCAATGGGGTTGCCGGATAGGAGGCCATCTTCCGCATCGCGCCACGTGCCTTCTGCATAATTGAAACGCTTGATCCCCGTGCTGTATTGATCAATTCCGGCTTCAGCTGTTTTTCCGTTGATCATGATGTACACATTTCGTTTGTAATGATAAACCGTTCGCAGGTTTGGATCGAAAACGGCTGTATCCCCTACCTCTGTTTCATTCAAACTGAAATCATGATTAAAAAACAGCCGTACTTCGCGCGCTTCACCGGCGTGGTTGCGCACGTGAACTTTTTTTAAGTAGATCGGATCACGCTGGTGTACCCCATCCGCTATCCGCAGGGAAAGTCCCAGATGTTCATGATGCGCATGAACATCTGTAACGAGTGACTCTGGACCGTATCCGAGCTTGCGTTTCCACCCGTCTTCGTCCACCCAGGAGAAGCGCCCCTGCACCCAAACCCCTAGCTTGCTGAAGTGTCCCCCGACATGATTGAGTTGCCCTACATATGGAAAGTAAAAATCGCGCATGTGGAGCCTATCGTCAAAATTAATCAGCAGTCTTCCATTCCCAACGACGAGTGGTCTCGGCATGCCCTCACGTCCTTTTCGTATCCAGGCTGTCGATCAAAAGCCATTATTGATATTCCGCAATCCGCCTCGCATACGAAGAAGCGAGCGTCGCCGCTGTTTCTGCAGTAGCTCCCTGAGAAATGACCTTGACATGCGAATCCTCGGTATCAGGCAAGATCAGAACCCACCCATTGACGTCGTAGACCTTGATTCCGTCTACAAGCTCAAGCAGCTTGCCTTTGTTCTCCTCCAGTACTTTGCGCATCACTTTCCCTTTTGACGACCACGGGCAAAAAACGGTTTTTCGCTCCATATGGCAAGCTGGCAATAGCTCAAGCAGCACACTGAGTGGCTTTTCTTCTCGAGCCAGATACGAGAGAATTCTCATCAAGCTGTATACCGCATCAAACATCGGATGAAACCGTTCCTCCGCAGAAACTTCCATCATGGAACGAGGGGTGACCTTGGTGCGCACCACTTCAAGTTGCAATAGCTGAGCCAAGTGCTCTAATTCCATCGGTGCGCTTACGGGCAGACCGATCTTTTTGTGATGACCGCTGCAAGCCAAAAGCTGCAAAGCAAGCAATTGCTCGGTTGATAGTTTTTGACCCTGTTCTGTGAAAAGTGAGAATTGCTCCGCATTTTTATCCAGTCGAAAACCAAGATCCGCCCCTGTCTTACTTACACCTTCTTGAATTTGACCATACACGACGGTCACACCCAACGCATGGAAGAACGGAGCCAGAAACGGCGGCATAAATCGCGGTTCGCAATCGACCAGCAGGTGGAATCGCTTGCGCTGGATGCCTGCTACATCTATTTGCTCTGCCATTGCTCGCAGATACGCGTCCTGGACTTGATGCTCTACATGCAATTCGCCCAAATGGTGGAGGCTGCGCACGTAAGTTTCCTGCCAGTAGGCATTTTCAATTTTGCGCTCCATATCACGGGAAATAGGCAACCCCGCATGGTCGATGAACTGAATGACAATCTCTTTTTCTTCCATGGGCTCAGCCATAAAAATATGGATGCCGCCTGCGCATTGTAAGCCACGTACACCGTATCTCATCAATGGAGCATTTCCCAGCCCCAGATCTACAGTGTCGATCCCAGAAGAGCAAAGACTCGTCATGACACTATGCTTAAGCAGCTGCGCAAAAGGATGCGCGCATGCGGACAGAGCAATTCTACTGCCCGATCGCAGTAAATAGGCGTAGGCTGATGCAAGTCTTGTGACGAACTCGGTCGTAATGTCCACGTTGCCGATTCCTTTGATGCCATATGTGCCAAATAGATTTTTCATTTGCCTCTTGCCATAAATGAGGGAAGTGTTGACAGTCGCACTTTCCTCTACTTCTTTATCGGGCCAGATCTTGACGCCTGCTTTGACTACCGATTTTGGCCCAATCCGGCAATTGTCACCGATCACTGCTCCTTCTCCAAGTAAGACACACTCGCCAATGCGGATATTGCGGCAAAGGGTAGTGCCGTTGATCTCTGCTTTTTTCCCGACGACTGTGTTTTCCCACATAATTGCCTGCGATAGCTTAGTACCAGAGGAAACAATCGTATTCGTTCCCAAGATGGAGTAGGCGCCAACCGATACCCCTGTTTGCAAATGAACATTTTCACTAATGTAAACAGGCCCCTCCAGTCTTACAGAGGAATCGACTCTTACATGGTTTTCCAAGAAGATTCGAGGTGCAATCTCCTGAGCCTTGATCTCAAGATTTACACGTCCATCCAGCAAATCAAATTGGGCCTGGCGATAAACGTCAAGAGAACCAATATCCGACCAATACCCCTCTGCAGAATAACCAAACAGAGGCTTTCCTTCCTGTAAAAAGAAAGGGAATATTTCCTTGCTGAAATCGACTTCTCTCTCTTCTTCTATATAAGACAGGACCTCAGGCTCGCATACATACATACCCGTATTCACCGTGTCGCTAAAAACTTCCGCCCAGCTTGGCTTTTCAAGAAAGCGGGTAATTCGACCGCTCTCATCGGTCATGACGACCCCAAATTCCAGCGGAGTTTCTACCTGGGTCAAGATCAGTGTAGCGAGTGCCTTGTTTTGATCATGAAAGCGAATCGCTTCAGACAAATTAATATCTGTAAGCGTATCTCCACTGATGACGAGGAAGCGTTCGTCTAGAAAATCTGCGCAGTTTTTTACACTGCCTGCTGTTCCGAGTGGGGTCGTTTCCTCAAAATAAACGAGCGAGACACCATAGGAGGATCCATCACCAAACGTATCGCGTATCACATCTGGCAGATACTGGAGCGTCACCGCAATCTCAGTAATACCGTGTTTTTTTAAAAGATCAATAGTGTACTCCATGCAAGGCCGGTTTAACAATGGCACCATTGGTTTTGGAGTATGCGATGTTAACGGACGTAAACGGGTACCTTTACCGCCAGCCATGATTACTGCCTTCATCTCTCTTAGTTCCTCCTTCATAGTTGCAATGCTAGGTTGTTCCCACACCTTTGAGGTAACGCTTGCGAGCGATACTCCTCGATCGTCTTGCGCGCCAAATAAGCCCAATCATAGTGTTGCCGCACATCGTTCTCGGCGGCTTTTGCCATCTGATAGCGCCGATCAGGATTGCCCAGCATCCAGTGCAACTGATTGACCAAAGACTCTACGTCACCGGTGTACATGGTTGCACCATTCTCTCCATGCCGGACAATTTCGCGAAGCCCGCCTGTATCTGCTACAAGTAACGGTGTCCCAAAAGCCATTGCTTCCAGTGCCACGATTCCAAATGGCTCATAAAGACTAGGGAATACAGCTACATCCGCTAAACAAAATAATTGATTTCGCCGCACGTCATCGACAAACCCCAAAAACAGCACCCGATCAGCTACTCCCATTTGAACAGCTAGTCGTTTTAAATCGGCTTCCATCGGTCCTTTCCCTGCAATCACAAGCTTAAGTGCGGGATATGCACCAGCGAGTCGCACGACTGCTTCCACTAACAAATGAACCCCTTTTTCACGAACTAAACGACCTACGAAAAATAAGATTGGGCCATCTCCAAGACCTAGCTCCTGTCTTAGCTGCTGCAGGTCTCCTTCACGTGCTGCTACAGCTTCAACCCCGTTATAAATGACGCTCAGTTTTTCTTGGGCGACTGAAAATAACCTCATCACTTCCTGGCCCATGTAGTGGCTGCAAACAAGCACACGATCCGATGCTGCTGTCAACATCCGCTCACACTCGTGAATTCGATGCTGCATAGGCGTATGAATGCCTTGGTGTCGACCATGCTCCAATGCATGGATGGTAGTGATTAGCGGGATGGACAGCCGCCGCTTTAATTCCACGGCAGCCCAATTTACCAGCCAATCGTGCGCATGAATCACATCCGCTTGAAAACCGTTACTCATCAATCCCTCTACGGCATCCACCATCGCCAGGTTAAGCTGGAATATCCATTGCATGAAGTCTTCCTGCTCAGCGGGAATATAAGTGGGGAGTCTGTGAACATGTACACTGTCCATCATCTCCTGCTTTGCCACGCAATCTGAAGAGCCTGTCAGTACGTGCACCTCGATCCCTTGTCGCACAAGATGACGAGACAGATCATAGACAGCCCTCCCCAGTCCTCCAACGACGTGAGGAGGAAATTCCCAACTGAGCATCAGTACTTTTAGCGCGGCTTCATGAGATTGGCCGGCTGCTACCATTTGACGCGATACGTTCACTCTATGCGCACGGTTCGGCAAATAGTACGTCTCATCCAAGCTGGGAAAGAGCGGGTACGCTATTTCCATTTCCAGTAAGCGATTCTCATCCGGCTGTTCCTGATGAAAAATCGCAAGCAATTCCCGAAAACGCGCCAAATGGTCATGAATACGACGGACTGCGTACTCCACAACAGTCTGACCGTCCAATATAAACGCCCAATCACTGCTTTGCGCCAGCATCAATTCTCGCGATGCTTGTTTCAAGCAGCGACTTTTGACATGATTTCTGTTCAGATCCTGCTCCCCGCTCTCATGGAATGTGATCGCAGCTTCGATCAATTCGCGCTCTGCCTGATGCAGATGACGATAGATCCAGCCGTTACGCTCGTTTAGCCAGACCTCACCGTATCCATTTCTCCCCCAGGTAGACATAGGCATATGGGCCCGATCCTGCTCTGGGTAACGTGCCAAATACTCAGAAGGGGTAATCAGCTTCACTTGTTTCGAATCACATACCGTTTTTCGTAGCAAATAATCGAGGAATTGCGGTCCTTCATACCACCAATGCCCAAACAGCTCAGCATCATACGTTGCTACCACCAAGGGTTCACGGTCCATCCATACAGAAGCCTCTTCTACTTGGCGTTCCCGATGATACAAAAAGTGACTGGCGTGAGAAGCCGCTTTTTCCCGAGCCCAGTTTGGCTCATACGTTTCCTTATGTTCACCTCGCCCGGTGATCCGATAGTATTTCAAGCCTGTATGTACGCGGATTCCCGCTGGATGGATGTAAGGCTCGATGTAGTCCATTTCCCGATCAAATCCGATATCCCGGTAATATTCCCGGTAATCAAAGTCACCCGGATAGCCGTCAAATGAACTCCATACCTGACGTGAGGCTACTTCATCACGAGCGAAAGCAGCTACATCATGAGGAGTAAATAGCGGTGCGTACAGACCTCTGCGCGGCGTAGGAGTCGCGTAGTTAATCGTATGACTGTCCACGAAAAAGTAGCGCAGCCCTGCTTCTTTCAACAAACGGTCCAATCCAGGCGTATACCCGCACTCTGGCAGCCAAATTCCATTCGGACGTTGTCCCAGGATGCGCTCGTGCGTGTCGATCCCAACGAGTAGCTGAGCGCGGATCGCTTCCTCTGTTTCGACAAATGGGAGAAAAGAGTGAGTGGCCGCACACGTAATGAGCTCCACGCAACCGCTCTCCTGCACTCGTTTGAGTCCGCCGATCAAACGGTAGTCCAGCTTGCGACAATAAGAGGCAATCATACGAAATCGTTCCAGATACATTTTGGCTACACGATGCTCCTGCGGCAGGTTAGCGGTCCTTTTTACTTCCTTGCCAGCCAGTTCAATGGTTTTGGCTAAATGTGTCTGAAAGCGGGTTTGAATTAATTCATCATCTAACATGGACAATAACGTCGGAGAAACAGCAAGGGTCATGCGAAAATCGATTCCGTCCGAGAGGAGCTTGTCGAAAACCAGTAACAGGGGGAGATACGATTCCAGCATAGCCTCGTACACCCAGCGCTCTTCCAGGTAATCGTCCCGATCCCCGTGCCGAACATAAGGCAAATGGGCATGCAACACGAGGGAGAGATAACCGTTTTGCACGGATGACACCTCACTTATTTGGTTGATTTGGAATAGAGGGAATAAGAGGAGAAATTTTCATACCAGGAAGGCGTCGCAGAATCGCTGACTGGCTCTACCAATGCCTCTCCCCAGCTCGCTTTTGAATTACGGGGTGTAACAATCGCTTCCGATCGTAAAATTGGGCAAAAGCGACCATGTTCATACAATCCGAAATCAATCATATAGGTACGTCCCGGCGAAACGTCTTGGATATACCAGGAGTTCGCTTCTTCTGGCACCAAGATATCTCTTATGGATTGTGCGTTTTTTCCATCAAACAAACGGTCTGTCACATCATAGAGACGCAAGCCTTTTTGAATATAACGAAAATCGACGTTCAGGTAGGAAGCGACCATTCTCATGCGCGGCCATGTAATTTCCCAGTATACAAAAAGAACACTCGGGCCTTGTGCCATTACTTTGACGAGGTCACGCCCATAAAAGGCTGGCAACCGCCACTCCTTTTCTGCTCGCGAAAGGAAGCGCTGTTGTAGGTGTGAATCTGTTACTCTTTCTACATCTTGCCTGGATCTGTCTTTTTGCAAACGATATTTTACCTGTCCCACAGTTAAGCCGCATTCTTTGGCAATTTGTGCAATGGACTTGGATTGTGAACGAAGTTCGAGAATTTTTTCCAACATCGCATGAGCGCTCCTTTCCGCTTTCTTACCCTGTTTGCCACACTGTCATCATAGCCAATACAAATAACAAAGACTGTCGAACGCTGGGCGCACATCCCTTCTTCTTTTGTCGATAATCCATCATATTTTCGTCATTCATAAACAAAACTCGAGAATAAGCCAATGGAAACCGCTTCCATGCGCCATACAGTCGCTCTGTTCTTAAACAAAGGAGTTTACATGGAAGTAGCGGTCACTCCCGCTTCTCATCCATACATCTTACAAACTCGCTGAGCAATACATTCATTACTTTATGAAAAATTAATTACAGACATATTATCGACCGCAAAAAAAAACCCGCTCGAAAGCGGGTTAACTTGGAATTTTATTTGCATCCATCTCTTATCTTCGTTTCGTAATGCGTCCTGATCCACCTACTTTGGTACGTGGGGGAGAATTGCTTTTTGGTGAAGAAAAGATCGAGGAACGCTTGGGGGTAACAGAACCACTTGATTTGGATGAACTACTGTCAGAAGAACGAATAATTTTGCCCGTGCTGCCACTGGACGGTTCGACTTGTTTTTTGAAAATACTGCCGCTAGAGCCGACCGATCCATCTGAGTTTTTCTTTGTGTCACTTCGCTTGGTGATGCTCCCTGTACCTTCCGTGGTAATCGGCGGGACCGCTTTTTTCTCTTGTTCAGTCGGGATATGATACGTACCTGTTGGCTTGTAGATGTCTTTGCTGGAGTATCCTCGATAACTGCCCTTCGAACCTTTTGACACATCGTCAAACAAATCATTTAAAACGCTTGCTAAAATGTATCCTTGTAAAAACGACGTATCGTAGTTTTGACGGACATACTCTTTGGAGTCCACTTCGATAATCGTATCTGTTGGCTTGGCTTCATCCTGCTGCAAATGGTACACTTCGTCCTTGTATATAAGGAACATATGTTTTGTATCTTCTTTGGAGATTTCCTCCGGCTGCTTTTGATCCGCCAGCTCTTTTGCCACTTCCGGTACGGTTTTGTCTTCTGCCCGGTAAATACGTGAGGTCTGACCCTTGTCCTTGGACGATACGGATTCCAGCTGATACGAATCGCTTAGGTCGGTATGATCGAAGTTTGCCATTGCAAGAAAAAAAATGGCCGGAACGAGCAGGAGCTTTATCAACTTAACCCAATTATGTGGCATCTTCTCTCCCCCTACGTCCCGCGTAAGACCTGCACATCTGCTGGAAGGACAGTCTCTCCCTCGTATAGCATAAATCGGCCGTCTTGCCACTCAATTCGCAGCAATTGGCGCTGATCCGATTGGAATTGCCAAATGTATTGTTCCCCTGAGGTATGGAAAGGGGCCTTGCCCAGCACATTTACCCGTCCCGTATACTGCTCTTCCAGGTGGTACGTAATGTCGTCCATTTCAATGGTCGTTGGTACTTCCTCCACAGAGTCCAATCTACCGTCGATGACATTGTAGAGATGATACACGATTCTCTCCCGCTCCTCGATATAAAGGTAACGGATCGTGTTGCCATCTTGAAGGGTCAGCATCGCTGCATTGCGACTGGCATTCATTGCTTTTCCTGTCACTTGGTATGTTTCCAGCGATACTTCCACGACATCTCCCGGTCCTACTGTCAGAATGCTTTTTTCAACTGCAGGTGGTTCATGCTTCGCAAATATATTTTGAATCCGCTTGAACAAACTCATTTCTGTACTCCTCTCCGGCACGCTTTACAGACATGCAGCCAAAATCAGGGCACCTACGATATGGAAAGAACCGGCGAGCATAGCGTGTGCGACTTTCCCCTGCTTCGTGCCTTGTTCCAAATCAAGTCCAGCCGTTTTGCGCAGTGCAAGTTCTACAATTCTTTCCAGCAAGAACAAGATAACAAATGAGACCACTGAAACAAGCAAGGCTACAAATAAATCTTTTGAATTGAGCATCGACTGAGACAAAATGTATCCCTGTGCAAACAGCTTCATGACAAATCGAGTCGTCACAGCTACATTGCCGTTTTTTATTTCTTCCAGATCGTTGTATTTCGTGAATAACGCGTCGATCCACATCAAGATCGCAAGCAAGATGCCGCCCGCGCCCGTCCAAACGAGCATCGCTACTACTTCAACCCACGTCAAAATTTATCCCCCCGCATCGAGTTGTTTATTGTGATTGAAAAAAGGGGAACCGCCAGTAGCGGTTTACCCCTCATATTTTTTCATGAGCGCTGCCAACTCGTCTTCTACTTGTTGATCTTTGCTCAACTTGGAAATTTCATCGTCCAATGAGCTTTCTTTCTTGTAAACTTCTCCACTGGCCTCTGCTTCTGCTTCCATTTGCAGTGCCTTTTCTTCCATACGCTTCAGACCGGCCATAGCGGAGTTGCTGTCGAATCCAGCCATTGCCTGATTGATCGTTTTTTGTGCTTTTGCTGCATTGACGCGGGCTACGAGAGTTTCGCGCTTGTTTTTCAGCTCGGTGATCTGCTTTTTCATCTCAGTCAGCTTGTCGCGCAGACCATCTGCAGCCAGCTTGTTTTTCTCATAGCCTTCTTTGTACTCGTTCATTTTCTGCTCGGCGGCTTTCTTTTCTTCCAGAGCGCGACGAGCGAGGTCGATATTTTTTGCTTGTGCTGCTACATGTGCCTGCTCCTCACGCTTTTTCACCAAAGCTTCCTGTTCTTCATACAGCACTTTGAATTTCTTTTCCAATGCGATTTGGGCAGCAACAGCTTTCTCTGCTTCGCCCAGGTCCTCCTGCATATCGCGTAAATATTGATCGGTCATTTTAATTGGATCTTCTGCTTTTTCAATTAACGAATACAAATTGGACATGGTCAAATCGCGTAGTCTTTTAAAAATGGACATGGATTCTTCCTCCTTGAGTACGTTTACGGGATTGTCATTCCCTCTATACATGTATCTACGTTCCTTATGCAAGTAAGTTTCGTGATCTTCTGATTTATTTTTACTCGCGGCTCACTTTTGCTTTTTTCTCCTGCTCGTCCCACACCAGATAGGCATCAAATTTTTCCTTTCCTTTAATAAATCCCTTGATCTGATTGGTTTTGCCTGTATCCATCAGCTTTTTCACCATTGCTGCTGATATTTTTTTGCCCATGATCATCTTTGATAACGTCACGGTGCATTGTGATGTTTTGTAATTGGCGCAGCCATAAAAGTCTCCCTTGTCTACCAAGTCTCCTTTACACGACCGGCAGATGGCCACTTTGGACCCAAGGGTAAACCTGGAGGCTGACTTGGACACAGGCATCGAACTGACATCGTAGCCCTCCAGCTTCCATTCTTTGGACTGTTCCACCGCATCCTCTACAATTTTGTGGGACAGCTTCCTCACCTGATCCATAAAAGCCTGTGCAGATGCCTCACCTTGCCCGATCTGTCCCAAGCGTTGCTCCCACCGGGCAGTCATCTCAGGTGACGCAAGGATTTTGTCGCCGATCACATCAATCAACAAGCTGCCTTTTTGTGTTGCGAATACTTGGTTTTTGCGTACTTCAATATATTTGCGATCTTTTAACATCGTAATGATGCCTGCCCGTGTTGCTTCTGTCCCGAGTCCTTCTGTCTTCATTAAGACCTTTTCCAGCTCTTGATTATCCAGATGCTTACCTGCTGTCTTCATCAATGTAATCAGTTGGCCTTCCGTATAACGCTTGGGTGGCTGTGTCTTGCTTTCTTTGGACTCCACCTTGCGCACTTTTCCTGTTTCGCCTTTTGCGAGCGGTGGCAGGATGGATTCCTTGTCATCCTTTTCCTCATCAAATAATATCGCACGCCAGCCGGCACGAATCTGCACTTTTCCTTTGCTGAGAAAGGCGGCTCTTTCATCGACCAAGGTAGTTACGGTCGTATAGTCAAACAACGCACTTTCACAGTGCGCAGCGATCAGCCTGCGGGCAACCAGATCGTAAATTTTGCGCTCTTCGTCACTTAGCTTCGCAACAGTTGGCACCTGTTCCGTAGGGATAATCGCATAGTGATCCGTTACCTTTTTCTGGTTGACATACCGTCTGTCCTGCGCAATCGAAGCCTTGGGCGTGGGAAAAAACGACTGGTACTCTGCCTGCTTGGAGAGTTTGGACAATATGTCGGGAAACGTCTTGGCTTCTTCGGCTGTGACAAAGGATGAATCGGAGCGGGGATAAGAAAGAATCCCTTTTACATACAGCTTTTGTGCGATTTCCAATGTCTTCTGGGGTGAGTATTTGAACATTTTGTTCGCCGTCGCCTGCAGGGAAGAAAGATTGAATAAGTAGGGCGGCAAAAACTCCTTCCGCTCCGTCTCTACCTCATGGATTTGTGCGGGCTTGTCCCGACAGAAAGCAGCGATTCTCGAGGCGAGGTCAGGATCATTCAGGCGGGATTCACCATCTTTGTGCCATACCCCCTCGTATCGTTTTTTGTCCATTTCAAAAGTAGCCTTCACTTCCCAGAATGGCTCCGGCTTAAAGGCTGCGATCTCCTTTTCACGCTTGACCACGAGTGCGAGTGTAGGCGTCTGTACCCGTCCTGCCGAGAAGACATCGCTGATTCCTTTTTGCTTGAGCAAGATGGTATATACACGTGAAGCGTTCATCCCGACGAGCCAGTCAGCGCAGGATCGGCTGTATGCCTCTTCGTACAGATTACGCGTCTGGGTCTCATCCAAAAGAGATTCAAATCCCGAAGTGACAGCGCGCTCCGTCAGTGAAGAAATCCACAGCCTCTTCATTGGCTTTTTCACACCACACATCTCAACAATGGTACGAACGATGAGCTCGCCTTCACGCCCCGCATCGCCGGCATGAATAATGCCCTTCACTTCACTGCGCCGAAGAAGCTGCTTGATGATGGCAAACTGCTTTGCTTTGGACTTCATCACCTGATGGCGAAAGGAGTCCGGGATGAGCGGGAGCGATGGCAGCGACCATTTCTTCCATGCAGGATTATATGCCTCTGGAGGAACCAGCTCACAAACATGGCCCACCGCCCACGTAAAAAAAGCGCCTTTGGGAAAAATCCGATTCGGATGCACTTCCACATATCCTTGTTGTTTTCTATGAGCAAACGGACTGGCTAACTTCATCGCCTGATCCGGTTTTTCTGCGATTACGACTTTCATACCTGCTCTACTCCCTATCTGCTGCCTGAATTGCCAGGGACGATTTACATGAAACACTCGTTCCCTTCTCTATTTTACTACATAGGGAGTATAAAGAAGAGGGAATCATTTCCTAAAAAGCTCGTGTACCAAAAATTTTTCCCCGCGCCACCACTGCCAGCTCCATTTTCTCGACGGTTTTGCAGTATGTTTCGCCCATCTCGACCGAAGCATCCGGCATCTTAGCATAGGTAAGCTGACCCAAGACGTCCTCCTGACCCCGATACCAATCTTCGGCAGATGGCCGTTCATGTATAACTGGCTTCCACGCATATGTAAGCGTGGGGGAGTACAGACGATTCGCTCCCTGCTTGATCTGGCAGTTCACTACTTTTTTCTGATAAGGCTTGCCAGGGACGGATTCGTTTACATCATGGAACAAATGCGGCCAAAAGTCTTTTCTCGATCCTGTATGGACTTGCCGCTTCGTCCATGCCAGTACGCCATCGAAATATGCCGATGTGCCGAACAATAGTGCGTACAAGCTTTTGCCCAACGCGATACGTTCGGGCAGGGAGGCAAAATGCGAGACGATTTGTCCGATTACCTGTATGGGACTTGTTCTCCTATCGCGGATTTCTTGCCCAAAGCTGCCATCCCTGCTCTCTTCCTCATACGGAAAAAGGATTTGATTAAGCTGCATCAGCTCTTGGAGAGTAAAAGGCAACGTCCGCACCACTGTATTCTGATACCCTGGATCTCGCATGACCTGCGCTTCCAAATAATTTTGCTCGTTAATGATCAAGCCGATCGCAAGCAGCTCCCGGTCACCCGTTTTCCAAAAATGGTTCCAGACCCCTTGCATAAATGCGGATACTTGAAGATGAGGAAGTAGATGAAAAAGGTTGGTCTGTCGCTTTACGCTTTCCTCATACAGTAATAATTGAGGGTAGACATCATGAAAGATAAGCCAATTCCCCCGCTCCAAAAACGAGAAGTAGTCAGTCTGTTCCTTGGCAGAAAGTAATCGCGGCAAAAGTTCGCCACGCAAGTCCGTCATATTCCACCCTGCATTTCTTGAAACCAGATGAGCCAGCAGTGCCCAATGGATTTCGGAACGCCTAAGGTAATAATCCAAATAGGCGCGTGTTCTGTCTACATTGTCACCATTTCGTTCTCGTGTCTGCTGCCTGATTTTTTCCACAGCAGCCTGTTCATGTGGGAGCAATGGGGTAGTTACCTTCTTTAATTCTTTTTGCAGAGGCAGGAGAGGTCGAAAATCATGCCATGGCCATTTCACATCCGCCCCTCCTCTCTTTGCGTCCTGTATGATTTCGGAGGTGAATGAAATGCACGATGTACAGCCAGCAATCCGAAGTATCCAGTCTTTTTTGCTGGACAGACAAACAGCGGATGGTTCCTGGCGCTTTTGTCTGGAAAGCTCTCCGATGACAGATTCTCACATGATCATCCTATTGCGTACACTTGGGATTGATGATGAGGATTTGATCGAAAAGCTCACGGGACACATCGCATCGAAGCAGCAAGACAACGGCGCCTGGAAGCTATATCCGGATGAAAAACAAGGCCATTTATCCACAACGATTGACTGCTACTATGCTCTTTTGTTTTCTGGACGTTTTACAAAAAATGACCCAAAAATGACCCTCGCTCGCTCGTTTATCCGCGAAAACGGTGGGCTCACAAAAGCCAATATGCTGACCAAGCTAACAACAGCTTTGACGGGCCAATATCAATGGCCTGCCCATTTTATCGTTCCGGTAGAACTGACGCTGCTGCACCCGAGCTTCCCGCTCAGCTTTTATGATTTCGTCGGATATGCCCGCGTCCACCTCGCCCCCATCATGATTTGCGCCGATCGCAAATATGTAACAAAGCTCCCTTACACACCTGACTTGTCCGATCTGTATACGGTGACTCCGATTGCGCCAGGCGTCTATCCTCACCTCATGCTCGAAGACTTTGCCAGAGAGGGGCAAAGCTTTCTCTCCTCTATCCACGATTATGTTCAAAAGCTTCCTTTTCTGCCTGGGCAACTGCACGAGCTGGCTCTTCGTAGACTTGAGCAATATATCCTTGCGCGGATTGAACCGGACGGAACGCTGTACAATTACTCGACTTCCACGTACTTCATGATTTTTGCACTCCTTGCCCGCGGCTACCCCCCTACCGATCCAATCATTCTAAAGGCCGTTCAGGGGCTAAAAGCCTCCGTCTGTCAAACAGATGCAGGAGTCCACTTGCAGCTTGCTACGTCGGCCGTCTGGGATACGGCTTTACTGTCTTACACATTGCAGCGAAGTGGACTCTCGTCTGTTCATCCGGCGATTCAAAAAGCAAATCGCTACCTGCGCTCCAAGCAACAAACAACATACGGCGACTGGAAAATTCGCAACCCAGGTGCGAGTCCTGGTGGTTGGGGGTTCTCTGATTACAATACGATGAACCCAGACATCGACGATACGACTGCTGCCTTGCGTGCCCTTCATTCTTATTCTCAACGGGATGGATCTACGCAAGCAGCCTGGAAGCGTGGTTTGGACTGGGTATTATCCATGCAAAATGACGATGGCGGTTGGCCTGCCTTTGAGAAAAATACGGATTCGCCATTGATTCGCAGGTTGCCAATCGAAGGTGCCGATACAGTGAGTACAGATCCTTCTTCTGCTGATTTGACTGGCAGGACACTGGAATTTCTTGGATCGTACGCTAGCCTGAAGCTATCAGATCCTCGTGTGGATAAAGCGGTTCGCTGGCTCCTCGCCCATCAAGAGGCTGACGGGTCCTGGTACGGAAGATGGGGCATTTCTTTTATCTACGGCACGTGGGCTGCGATAACCGGAATGAGGGCTGTCGGAGTCTCGGCGGATCACCCTGCTATCCAAAAGGCTGCTCAATGGTTGATCAAACAGCAAAATGCCGATGGGGGCTGGGGGGAGTCTTGTCAGAGCGACGAAAAGAAAAAATACGTCCCGCTCGGTGCGAGTACCCCCTCGCAGACGGCCTGGGCAGTCGATACCCTAATCGCTGTATTCCCTGAACCGCCGTCATCTCTTACACACGGCATCCTCTTTTTAACCCGTAATCTTGGCAGGCAGGATTGGACCAGTACCTATCCAACCGGGGGAGGACGACCCGGCGGAACGTATTTTGCTTACCATAGTTATCAGTGGATTTGGCCGCTTCTCGCCCTGAGCCAGTACAGGCAAAAATTTAGCGGTACCTGACCTATTCCAGTACGGATGCACACGCATCTTTCGTGATCGGCTTGATCGGCACCTCTTTGCTAATAATCAGCGAATCCCTTGGTGTATCAAATACAGCCGTACAGGAGATTACGTCTGCATCTCCGATTAAAACAAGCGACGACTTTTGCACTCCATCAATCTCCATTTCTTCTATCGCTATTTTTTTGTTGTTGACCTTCATTTTCAGTGGCATCTTTTCATGCTCCTTCTTGTTTCCAAGTCATCACCTCTTTGTGACGCTACTGCATGTTATGCCCAGCGGTGGGAAACCGTCTCAAAAACAGGTATGAACACCCACTGGCCAATCACATAGAATACAAAAAGGATTCCTCAAAAGGATGTGGGAAGATGCCAGCCATTGTCGGAGTCATTAATGTGAATAGCATTAGTGGTGTCTTCAACGTCGGGGATGTCCGCAAAATCGCACCTGTCAGCTACACCAAAACCTTCGCGGGCGGAGGATCTTTTAATTCAGGAACCAATCTGTCCTTCAAGATTCCGAAAAGTGTCGTTTATGTGAATGAGGCGCGTGGCGAAAATTGGCCCGTATTTGTGGAGGAAATGAAGGAATCCACGACCAAGGGACGGGATTGTACATGAATTTTTTTGTTCATCAAAATATTGTCATTCACAATCTGAAAATTGATGGCATTTCCAATTCGTCCGTTTGTCAAATTGGAAGTGCGGGTATCATTAAACCTTTGGCTCAGCTTTACAACACCGGTGGCTTTACAGGGCCAGCGCCAGCAGCGGGACCACAGCCCGAAAGAGTGTCTGAAGAATTCGTTCCGCTTGTTCCATTGGTAGAACCTTCGCGCTAGTAGCGCTGGATCAGCTTTAATCCATATGCTTTATGCTTGATGAAGAGAAGGATGATCGTCATGTACATGAGTCCGGAGATGATGCAGTATTTTCAGCAGTTACATGACTATATGCATGTACAAAACAAAAAAATAGAGTCAATGAAGCAAATGATCGAGCAATTGCAACAGGACGTCAATGAACTAAAGGAAAAACAAGTTCCGTCCGTGATTAAAAATGAATATAAGTTCGATCTTTTGAAGGTCGAGAGATTGGAAGGCACGCTAAACATCGGTCTAAATCCCAAGGGCTCTGATTCATCCATTGGCGATTTTGCCATTAACCAACAGATGGATGTGCCAGCAGATCCCAAGAGGACATCTCCCGCCTTTGAGCGTGTCCAAAAAGAAATCAATGATTATTTGGATCGTGATGCGTACGGGGTGCTTGAACGCATTGAAGAAGAGTGTGGATACCCGCTCGACGATGCTTATCGCGGATTCATTATGGATGATATCAAGAGACAGATCGATCAGCGCATTCGCCATTACCTGGGCCAAATGGACACTACCGGGTGGGAGCCGGAGCAGATTGACGCTTGGGAACAAAAAACCGTCCAAAAAGTGAAACGAGATATTGAAAAGACATGCGAAACCTTTCTTAAAAATTTGCCGCGCGAGAGGGGCGATTCCTGACATGATTTATCACGTTACGAACGGTGACATTTGCGTTGGAAACCTCAAGCTCCAAGAAATAGTGACCGGAAGCTCCTTGTTTATTGGGGACACCCAAACCGTTACCCTCATGTCTATCTTTGAGACTCCGCCTGAAACCTTGATTGTCGGTGTCACCACTCCACGCAGAAGGTAACTTTGTGCGATAAAGGAGCTAGAAATAGCATATGCCGGAGCGAACAAGCCATGTACATTCCTTAACCAATATTTCCATAGATACTTCATCTGTTTTGCAAATCGGGGATTCCAAAGAAGTGACTACGCTTGCCAACGTACTTGCTGTTCAACGCGAAACCGCAATTTTTTATGAAAATGAATTTCTTTTCAGGGATAATCTGCTCTTTTGCGAGCCGATTCCACTTCCAGTTCTATCCGAGTCAATCGATATGTACACCTTTCACGAAATCCCTGCTATTCGTGTGAATAAGGTGACGGTTGACTTCGCTGCCGCCTCAGCTGTTATCCATGTTGGCTCGAGTCAGTCTATCTCTTTGGAGTCTCGAATAAAAAATATCCGCCATCTTCTAAAAAACGAGCCGTAAAGGGCATAGTGGAGGGAGGAGAGATGGTTTGCCTTCAGTTATTGGAGCCGTCAATATCAACAGCAACTCGGGTACGGTAAATTTTGGCGACACGCTGAACATTTCTCCGAAAAGCGCGACCAAGACTTTTTCCGGCTCGGGTGGCGGAAATACAGGTAACCTCGTAAACACGATCAATGGCATCAGTTCTACGAATACGCTTGATCCAAGTGTGGTCGACCAGCCATTGGTTGGTAATGTGTAAGGCTAAAGTGTTAATGAATTTTCATTAGCACTCTTTTTGTCAGGAATGGGACAAGGTATGATCAGAAACGCTGGAAAAGAAAAAGAGAAGGCTTTATGACCCTCTCTACAAATTTGCTTTAAAAGTTGTTTTTCTTTCCCTAGCAGAATGATCTCTGGCTAGAAATAATTCCAGCAATCCATCCTGATACTTCGCTTTCATTCCTGTTGAGCTGACTGGCGCCGGTAGCTCGATCTCCCGATAAAAAGGCCCATAATAGCGCTCCATTTGGATACGTGAGGACTGATAATCATGTTCTTTGATCTCTCCCTTTAACTCCAACAGACGCTGATCGGTCAGCGTGACTTCCAGACTGTCACGGGCAAAGCCCGGGAGCTCACAGCATACAATGACGAGCTGATCCGTTTGGAAGATATCGATTGCGGGAAAAGTTTCCCCATCGTTTATCCGTACGATGGGAAATGGCCTTTCCTTTCCTTTTTCAGCTGTTCTTCCCTTTTCTTTTTCCTTCCCTTTGTTCTTTGACTTCTTAACGGCTGGAACAATCTTATTCGATTGCGCTTGCGGATTTTGGATCGAATGGTTGTTAAGGCTGACTAAATTCTCCCAAAAACTGGTGTCCAGGATCTGATTCATCTGGCTTAACGCTTTCCACGGATGTTCCTGGTCCATGCTCAATCTGGATAAGCTTTCAGATGCTTTTTGCAATTGTTTCATTGTTTCCTGCAAATTTTTCAAGAATAACGCCTCCCCTCCTTCAAACAGGTAAGGAAAACCAGTACACTCGTACCTCAAATCCAGTATATGTACGTTTGCCTGGGTGAGTGTTATTCTCTATTCGCCATTTTGCGCATTGTCAGTGTACTCTGTCACTGGTGCTGGCGGGTCAAGAATATCAGGGGGCGGCATGTCACTCGGAGGTGGCTGTTCTACCTGATCGCCGGTTCCCTCGGCAGAAGATGGCTGCGTCGACGGCTTCGGTGATGGCTTCTGGGTAGTCGGCTTTTCACTCTTGGGCTGATCCTTTACAGAAGTGGCAGGCTTGGACTGTACCCCTGGTTTCGGGTTAGACTTCATTTCAACCTTGGCTACTTCAGCCACGGCAGCATTACTCAGTTGTGCAGTCTCAAGCGTGGATTCACCCATTTCTGTTCGCAGAGCGGTACGAACAGTCTGCATGTTTTCCAATGGCCAAAGTGAATACGGTGAGCTCCAAACTGCCCCGTTGTCCAAAGAAATCATATTTTCCGAGCTGAGCTTACCGAAATCGAGCGCCAATCCTTTGATCTGATCTTTGGAAAGATTTGTTTTTATGTGCTTGCCTACTGTATCCATGACGGCTGTCAAGCTTGCGATCCCTTCCATGGAGACAACCTTGTCTGCAACTGCACGGATTACCTGCTGCTGCCGACGATTTCGGTCAAAGTCACTGGAATTGTAGGCATCTCCACGCTTGTCCAAGCGATGGCGGACAAACCCTAGCGCCTGTTCACCATTGAGTACCTGTGTTCCTTTTTTCAGATTGCGATAAACCCCTTCTTTGGGAAGCTCATAGACGAGATCGCGATCCACGTCTACCTTGACGCCCCCCAGCTTGTCGATCACAGCGGTAAAGCCCTCAAAATCAAGCTGGACATAATGACCGACGGACACACCCAGCATATGCTCCAGTGTTTTCTTCAGCAAGGTCATTCCATTTTCCGTGACCGTTTCTCCCTTACTTTCCGCTGTCTTCTTTATATTTTCTCCCAGTGCAAACACTTCGTTGATTTTGTGATAGCCCTGGTGACCCGGAATCTGGACACGAGTATCGCGAGGCAATGAAACCATCGTGAGTTTTTGCGTGACTGGATTTGCGACTGCTACGACGAGCACATCTGTATTCAGCATGCCGATATTTTTACGGGTATCCACGCCAACTATTACGAAGGATAGAGATTTTTTCTCTTCATATGGCTGTTCTACAATCGGCTGATCAGGAAGCTTGTACGGATCATCCGTTACGGCTTCAAGCGTTTTGTTCATTTCACTGAGCACATAGCCCACTCCAATCGCCAGCAAACAGAGCATCAGACAACTCGCCAAAAGCAAATACAATCCTTTGCCCCGCTGTCCGCGATTTTTCTTCTTACGCGTTGATTTTACAGGAACGGGGAGTTTCTCTTTCTTGGAGGGCACGTCTTTGGATCACTCCTCTTCTGATCACGAGTTTTTTCTATTTTTCCGGAAAAACTTTTGTCCTATTTTACCACATTCTGGCGATTAATTGTAGAATCATGACGATGAGCCCTCTAGGTTCTTGCACTCCAGATACGAAACAGGTAGTCTAACCTTATCTAAAAAACCGTGTAGACGAAGGAGAGCAGGTCATGTACGCTTTTTCCGATGACTTTGGCTTGCCTGTGACGCTGACTTTTGACCCGCAGGTATATAGACAGCACGAGGCACGCCACGTCCTTATCTTTGCCTTTTGGCAAGGCAAACTGCTGTTTACCCGCCACCGTACACGAGGCATCGAGCTACCTGGGGGAAAAGTAGAGCCAGGTGAAAGCAGTTTGGCTGCTGCCATTCGTGAAACCTATGAAGAAACGGGTGCCATTTTGGAAGGAATAGAACGAATTGGGCAATATACGATTAATGGAGAAATGAGAAAAGATATTTATGTAGGAAGAGTCTTGCAATGTAGCATGGAACCATCCGGCTCTGATGTCTTGGAATCCATCCTTTTTGATGAGATCCCTATGAAAGTAAAAGGCAACCCGCTTTTTAGCCGCTTGCTCTACGACGATATCTATCCACTGACACTCGCGCAAGCCATGCGCCATCCTTATGCTACCAGCTAAGCCTCGATTTTTAATAACAGACAGTCCTACCTCCTTTTTAACGAGACGCGTTTTAACCAAGGGGGCAGGATGCTTGTTCTTATTTTTCTTTTTCCTTTTTACCAGAAAGTACCCGCTTCACTAGTTCATTGGGATCAAACCCGAATTTCTGAACAGCATGCTCTCTTTGCTTTGTTTCCATTGTCTCTGGTTCTATCCCGAGCACCTCTGAAACATGACGCCAGGCCTCAGTCTCTTTATCTTTTTGAGTTTGTTCTCCATTTCCCTGCGACTGCACATCGGCTTGCTTTGGCTTTAAGAAAAAGATCGCGATGACCCCAAATACAAGCGACAAGCCGGCAATCGCGCTAAACATGACGGTACGGGAAATACCGAGCAGCCAAGTAAAAACAGGCGGACCGACAGCCACTCCAATAAAACGGACACCGCTATAGAGTGAGGTAATCATTCCCCGCTCTGACTTTTGTACAGCCCCCACAATCATGCTGTTCAAGCAGGGCAAAATGAGTCCTGTTCCCAGGCTGCCAATCACGAGAATACCAATGAGCGCATAGGCTCCTTTTACAAAGCTGGCAAGGATGTACGATGCCGCGAGCATGAACATGCCTACGATGACAAATAATCGCATCAAGCCCAGCTTCTTTTTGATGACGAGCCCGGTTACATAAGCTGCAATGCTCATCACCAGCAAAGGCACAGCCAAAATTCCGCCTTTCAACACGCCATCAATCTTGTACTTTTCTTCCAGTAAATCAGACAGGTAGAATAACACGCCAAATAAGGTAAACAGGCAGATACTCCCGATAAAAAACGCAGGTACCAGCCATTTTCCATGCTGCTTGAATACTCCTCCGATCGAATGCATGTACTGCCCCAGCGGCAGTGGCTGTCTCTCTTGTTTCTTTTCCTTCGTCATAAACAGGAAAAGGATCAATATGACCCCACAAATAATCGGAAACGCCAGGAAGACCATATACCATGAAATCAGAGCAAGTAAAGAACCGAAAATTGGACTCAACACTTTTCCCAGCCCGTTGGATGTCTCCATAAGCCCCAAAGCTCTACTCTCTGATGCCCCGTTGAACAGATCTCCAACTAAAGCCATCGCAATGGGTGCAGTACCTGCCGCCCCGATTCCTTGTAATACCCGACCGCCCATAATCATCATATACGGCTTGTCTATCCACAATGCGCTAAGCCCTGCCATCAATCCTCCCACCCCGTACAAAGCGAGTGCGATGATAATCACGATTTTTCTACCGAAGCGATCCGACAAATACCCAGCAAGTGGTATCACAATCCCGGCTGCGATTGAAAAAGCTGTGATCAACAGGCTTGTTTGCAACGATGTGAGATGCAGCTTCGTTTTCATTGTAGGCAAGACGGGAATCAGCATAGAGTTACCCAGAACCATGACCAGTGGGATGCCCGTTAGTCCAATCAGGTTTTTCGCATTTTGTGCCATACGAAACTCCTCGTCTTACGCATAGGCGCTGCCATCCCAGCGCATCGCGTTGATAATTTCCCAATTCGGCTCGACGCCAATCCCAATTCCATCCGGCAGCTTTACTTTGCCATTGGAAAGATGGACAGGAAACAAGTACGTAAAAGGGTTTTCCATCACATCCCACTCAACAGGCTCAATCGGCTCTGCATCCATCTTTGTCCACGCCAAAAGGCAAGATTGTGCAAACATCGTATAGAGCCTGGCTAAACCTCCGTCAAACGAGTGGGGAGAGACTCGGAACCCAAATTGACGTGCGATTTGAAGATGCGTTCGAAAATCTTCGATGCCTTCCGTATGCAATAAATCCGGTTGAGCGATATCAATAGCTCCCTGCTTATACAGGGGCAAAAACTGTGCACAGCGGACCAAGTTCTCTCCTCCAGCCAGCGGAATGGAGAGGGCTGCACGCAATTTGACGTATTCCTCTGTCCGCTCCATTGGCATTGGCTCCTCTAACCACATCCAGTTGGCATATCTGGAAAAGAGACAATTCCATTTCGCAGCTGAAGCCAGATCATAGCTTTGATTAGCATCTACTGCTACCTGTATTTCTTCTGGCAAGGTTTTCATCAGCGCTTCTATATGCTTTTGATCATCGCGTATCGCTTTTCCGCCGATTTTTACTTTGACCTTGGTAAATCCAGACTCTACCTGCTTTGTTACATTCATGATAGATTGTTGCATCCAGTCTTCACGTTCTGTGTAGGACTGAAAGGATGCATAAACAGGAATAGCGGGGTGAATCATCCCACCCCATAATTGACAAACCGACATCCCTGCTGCTTTAGCGACGATTTCTGTCAGTGCCATACTGATCCCTGCCGCTGAACGTTGATGCCACTTGCTGATTACATCGACAAGCGCTACCCTATTGGTTGCTAGCTTACCCAGAAGAAAAGGGATAATGCGCTCCCGAAAGCCTTTGTCCAAAGTGGGAAGCCAATCAATTACTTCGCCCCAGCCTTCTATTCCCGACCGGGTAATGATTCGAATGAGATACGAAGTCCGGTATCGCTTGTAGCCATTGGCATCTCCATACGCCTCGGGCAAACGATAAAGCAGCGGATACGTTTCGATGCGTTCGATTTGCATGTCAGGTCAAGATCCCCCCGTCACAACAAATCATTGCGCCCTTCGCGTTCGGCACGTTCTTCCTCATACTCGTCGTAGTCAAGGTAATTCCCTTTCCCCTCTCCTTTGCGCATGTACTCTTCATACGTGCCACTTCGCATGAAATGAACGCTGTCTGGTCCATGATAACCTTCGATTCCCGTATAGCCGATTTCTTCTACTGCTTCTACAAAGCCATCTGGCTCATCACTTTCGATATACATTTCCTTATAATCCGTCTTGTCATTGTCCACGAATGAAAACGGTGTACTGGAAGTCCCCCACGCCTCGACAATCTGCCAAGCGTCTTCCCCGTCAAAGCCATTTTGTCCCTCTTTTTCATCCAGAGAGGTTCGTCCAAAAGGAGGCTGCATAAACTCCTCCTCGATCGGACGTGACTCGTTGATCGACGGAGCTGGTGCGTGCTCCTTGCACGTCTGGGCCTGTGGCAAAGCTTCGAGCCTCTCTTCTGAGATTGCTTCGCCACAAACGCTGCAGATTCCGTAGGTCCCTTCATCCATCCGTGTCAGGGCTTGATCAATTTCCTTCAGGGTCTCTCGGTCCAGACTGTCCAGAGCCAAGTCCTTTTCCCGTTCAAACATCTCACTGCCAATGTCTGCGGGATGATTATCGTACATGGAAAACTCCTGCAAGGAAGTTGTCATCGGCTCTCTCATGCCATAATGGTCCTGAACGCGATCTTCGAGTTCTTTCTTTTGTTCAAGCAGCTTTTCCTTGAAGCTAGCCAGCTTATTTTGGTCCAAGTCGGCCACCACCTTCGTTTGGTTTCCTCAACAGGTAGTATGTCTACAGAGCCATGTAAATAACCCACGAAAAGCCCGGCCCTAGGATGGTGCTCCACGTAAAAGAAAAAACCTGCCATCCGTAAAGGAATAGCAGGTTTTTCCATTCAGCAATGTGCACGCATTTACTCTGTTACATGTGCGTAGTGTTCTTCTACGATGTCGGCACAACGTCCGCAAATGGAAGGATGAGCCTCGCTTGCGCCTACATCCAGTTTTACCACACGGCAACGTTCGCATTTCACACCATCTGCCGCAGAAACGACTACCGCAATCCCTTCCAGCTGCGTAGCTTCTGCGGACGCCCCTACACCGTGCGCGTGCAGATCCACATGAGCCACGATGAACAAATCAGCCAAATCATCCATAGAAGCGAGTGTTTTGGCTACTTCCTCTGTCTGTGGATAAAGTGCCAGCTTGGCGTCTACGGAATTACCGAACACTTTGTTGCGGCGTGCTTCTTCCATCGCCTTGAGTACTTCATCACGTACCTCGAGGAAAGCGTCCCATTTCTTCTCATCATCTGCGGAGAAGTCCAGGTGCTGCTCGTTTGCTTCTGGCATATCCGTCAGTTGTACGCTTTTCTCTGTTACACCTGGAACGAAAGCCCACACTTCATCAGCAGTATGCGGCAAAAGTGGTGCTACCAGCTTCACCAGGCCGAGCAGGCAATCATACATAACCGTTTGCGCTGCGCGGCGTTTGAGGCTATCTGGTGCTTCCACATACAGACGGTCTTTACAAATATCGAGATAGAAAGCAGAGAGATCGATGACGCAGAAATTGCGAACGGAGTGGAATACCGTATGGAACTGGTATTCATCGTACGCTTTTCGTACACGGCTTACCATTTTTGCTGCTTTCGCCAGTACATAGCGATCCAGCTCGCCCAACTGCTCATAAGCTACACGATCCTTTGCAGGGTCGAAACCATCGAGATTACCAAGCAAGAAACGGAACGTATTGCGGATTTTACGATATACTTCCGCGATCTGGCTCAAGATTGCATCGGAAATGCGTTGATCTGCCTGATAGTCAACAGAAGCTACCCACAGACGCAAAATGTCTGCACCCATGCTATTGATGACTTGTTGCGGAACAATCGTATTCCCTAGCGATTTGGACATTTTGCGTCCTTCGCCATCGAGAGTGAAGCCGTGGCTCAACACCCCTTTATAAGGCGCTGTCCCATAAACCGCAACACTAGTCGACAAGGAGGAGTTGAACCATCCACGATATTGGTCAGAGCCTTCGAGGTACAAATCAGCAGGCCAGCTCAGTCCGCGCTCTCTCAGTACAGCCTGGTGGCTAGAGCCAGAGTCGAACCAAACGTCCATAATATCGGTTTCTTTACGGAAATCCTTGCAATCGCATTTGGTGCAGGAAAGTCCTTCTGGCACCAATTCGTTTGCTTCGCGCGCGAACCAGACGGACGAGCCTTCTTTGCGGAACAGGTTGGAAATATGGTTGATCGTCGTGTCATTGATGATTGGTTCATTACATGCTTTGCAATAGAAGATCGGGATCGGAACACCCCAGACGCGCTGACGGGAAATGCACCAGTCACCGCGGTCAGCAATCATGTTAGCCAGACGAGTTTCGCCCCAATGCGGGATCCATTTTACATTTTTGATTGCTTCCAGCATTTGTTCGCGGAAACCGTCGATGGATGCAAACCACTGCTCTGTCGCACGGTAAATCACTGGTTTTTTGGTACGCCAGTCATGCGGATAGGAGTGCGTAAAGAAGCTGAGCTTCAGCAGCGCTCCGTTTTCTTTCAGCTTTTCCGTAATAACCTTGTTCGCATCTTCGTAGAAAAGACCTTCAAAGCCAGGAGCTTCACCCGTCATTTTGCCTTCGTGATCGACTGGGCAAAGCACTCCCAAGTCGTATTTTTGACCGACGTTAAAGTCGTCTTCCCCGTGCCCTGGCGCTGTATGAACGCAGCCAGTACCTGCATCGAGCGTGACGTGCTCGCCCAGGATGAGCAGGGATGTGCGGTCATAGAACGGATGCTGGGTAAGCACGCCTTCCAGTTCCTGACCTTTAATGGAAGACAGAACTTCCACATTCCCCCAGCCGATTTCCTTGCTGGCAGCTTCGAGAAGGCCGCTCGCGACGAGGAATTTGCGGCCGTCTGCTTTCACGACACTATACTCCAGCTCTGGGTGCAGCGAAATCGCCAAGTTAGCTGGCAGCGTCCATGGAGTAGTCGTCCAAATCACGACACCGGTTTCTGTATCCAGCTTGCCTTTTCCGTCTACCACCTGGAAGCTGACATAAATAGAAGGCGAGCGCTTGTCTTTATATTCGATTTCGGCATCAGCCAATGCCGTTTCAGAAGACGGAGACCAGTATACACAGCGCAGCCCTTTGTAAATGTAGCCTTTTTTCGCCATCTCACCAAAAACTTGAATCTGATTGGCTTCGTACTCAGGCAAAAGTGTTACGTATGGGTTTTCCCAATCGCCGCGAATACCCAATCGTTTGAATTGATCCCGCTGCTTGTCGATATAGGACCACGCATACTCTTCACAGCGCTTGCGGAAATCGTTGACTTCAATGCTACGACGGTCCAAGCCTTGTGCATTGACGATAGCTTGCTCGATTGGGAGTCCGTGTGTGTCCCAGCCTGGAATGTATGGTGCGGTGAAGCCTGCCATTGACTTATAGCGTACGATGAAGTCTTTGAGGATTTTGTTCAAGGCATGGCCGATATGAATATCTCCATTCGCATAAGGAGGGCCATCATGCAAAATAAAAGACGGGCGTCCAGCTGTACGCTCTTGTACTTGTTGATAAATGTCCATTTCTTCCCACGCTGTCTGCATTTGCGGCTCGCGATTTGGCAAATTGCCGCGCATTGGGAAATCGGTTTTTGGTAGTGATAAGGTTTTGCTGTAATCCATGGCCTGATTTCACTCCTAAAAAATAGTAAAAGCCTTCACTCATCCCTAAAAAAGGGACGAGAGAAAGCTCCCGTGGTACCACCCTGATTGAGCGAAGATCGTTGACTAAAAAAGCCAATGAAAAATCCGCTCCACTTGTCTCATTCATAACGGGAATGACGCGCTCACTTACTCCCCTGTTTTCATCTTGGAAAAGACTACATGAGGGTTTCGGGTATTGAACTCCCGGGTGATTTTCAGCGAATGCTACTGATCGGGTTTTCACCTGTTCCCGACTCTCTTTGACAGTGCCGTCTCGCGTACTCTTCCCGTTCATCGTCTATTGAAGCAACTGATTGTGTATGTGATTCAGCAGCTTCATATGGATTATTGTGATCGAAAAAGTTTGTCTTTCATTATAGTACCATCATCAACCGAACGTCAACGATTTATTCAACCGCTACCGCCGAATCTGCCTGCTCGATATCATCCCAGGCACCATTTTCGAGCATTTCCAGTTGGGCTTCAAGCAATGTCCGGAAACGCATGCGATAAACGGATGCCCGCTTTTTCAATTCCTCGATTTCGATCGCGATTTTACGAGATTTCGCAAGCGCTTCGTTGACGATTCGATCAGCATTTTTCTCTGCCTCTTTTAAAATCAATTGAGCTTCCTTGCGCGCATTGGATTTTACATCCTCTGCTGTTTCTTGGGCAACGAGAATCGATTTGCTCAAATTCTCTTCCAGGCTCTTATAATAATCGACGCGTTCATTCAAAATAGCGACGCGCTCTTCCGTTTCTTTTTTTTCTTTAATCAGGAGCTCAAAGTCCTTAATCACCTGATCGAGAAATTCATTCACTTCGTCGATATTATACCCGCGAAAGCCTGTGCTGAATTCTTTATTATGTATATCCAATGGCGTTAATGGCACATGAACCCCCCACTTTTCCCGATAATTCGTTCCCTATGTTTTCGACAGGAATTGCTTTGTTTCCTGCCCAATTTTACAAATTTTTGCGTTCTCTTTCATCTTATGTAACTAGTCCTACAATCATGCGCAGTCTGCCGCTTCGCGTGGGACCTGAGACCTCGAGCAGCTTGAAGCGTCCAAAGCCAGCCATCGACACCATGTCTCCCATGCGCAATTGGTGTGAGGGATCTTCTACAGCCTTCCAGTTGACTTTCACCTTGCCTGCCCGGATCGGAACCAACGCTTTCGCCCGAGAAAGGTTATGCACCTCTCCCAAGATGGCGTCGATACGTGGGGACGGCACTGTAATCGTCTTTTCGACATAACGTGCTGCGGGAGGCTTGAAATCTTCCCACTGTACCCGCTTGATTTGCACGGATGTTCGATGTATTTGCGTTACTTGCGTACAGACGAAATCAGCTATTTCCTCACCTACAATGACAAAACAGCCGTCTGCATCCGTTATCATATCGCCAAATTTTTCTCTTTTCATGCCAACACCGAGGATTGCTCCCATCACATCCCGGTGTTCCAGTGAATGAAACCGCTGATCCGCCCTGATTGCGAGTAGAGCAATTCGATAATCGTCTGTTTCTGGGCTGAGATAGTCCGGGTGCAGAATCACTCGTGTGCGCTCTGCTCCTTCGTACCCCCCACTACTCGATACAGTCACATCCTGTACCTGGGAAGCCAGGCTTTGGAAGATCATCAACTGCCTCGGGTCCACAAAATCAGTTAGGCGCATGGCCTGCTTACGCTCTACTAGCGTCAGCATTTCCAGCGCCCGTTCTACAAAAGGACGTTCTTCTTTTGCAAAATGATCAAATACACTCATATGTTCACTCGCCTATGATAGTTTCAGCAGAATGGTAAACAATCCTTCATATGCAAAACGCAGGGCAATCAAAGCTACAATGGGAGAAATGTCGATAAAGCCCAAAGTAGGAATGAACCGACGGAAAGGAGCCAAATACGGCTCTACCAGTCGTTCCAATAGCTGCCCGATGCCTGTACTCCGCATTTGAGGAACCCAAGACATCAGTATGTACGCAATAATCATGAATTGATAAACGGTAAAAGCAAAATTAAGAACTGTTAACAAGTAACCCATTGGCTCACCCTTTTTTTCGTCGTTGAATCGCTATTCTTCCAGTACGCTGGAGATCGTTCCTTGAATGTCCACATGGTCAGGCGTGCAGACAAAAATCGTATCCCCCACTTTCTGGATGTCGCCGTTCAGTGCATAAACCGTTCCGCTCAAAAAATCGATAATTCGTTTCGCTTGGTCCTTTTCAACCCGATGCAGATTGACTACAACCGGTCTGCGATGACGAAGATTGTCGGCGATATCCTGTGCATCACTGTAGTGACGGGGTTCACAGAGGATCAACCGAATCCCCTCCTTCTCCCGTGCTTGGAACGGTACCACATTATTAGCCCGGCTAGCAGGCTGCCGCTTGTGGGAGGAATCTGCTTCTTCGTGCTCCTCTTGTACCGTTTCCTCGATATACTCTTCGTTGTCCAGACCTAAAAACCCCATCAGCTTGTTCATTACACCCATCTTTATTCCCCCTCTCTGGCATGCTGTCTTTTGTGGTTCGTTTCTTATTCCGATTTGACCAAAACAGATCCCAGTCGGATATATGTAGCTCCCTCTTCAATTGCTACCTCAAAATCACTGGACATGCCCATGGATAACTCCTCAACATGTGCATGTGGGAACGCCCACTCATTGATGCGCTCTTTCCATTCATAAAGACCACGGAACACCGGGCGTGCTTCTTCCTGATTTTCGACAACAGGCGCCATCGTCATTAATCCGACGACCTTTATATGTTTCATATTACTGGTTTCGCGCAAAAAAGCCAATACATCATTGGGACTAAGCCCAAATTTTGTCTCTTCTCCGGAGATGTTCACCTGCAGGAAGCAGTTTACCACCAGACCAAGTGCTTCGCCCCGTTTATTCAGCTCCTGTGCGAGGGAAACGCGATCCAGAGAGTGTATATACGGAAAACGTCCTACAATCTCTTTTGCTTTATTGGTTTGCAAATGACCAATGAAATGCCACGTGCCCCTGTCTCCGTACAGCTCGTGCTTGGGGAGGGCGTCTTGAACACGATTTTCCCCGATGTGTTCCACTCCCACTTCTAGCAAATCCCCAATTGCCTCGGCGTCGACGTACTTGGTGACAGCAATAATTTTGACGTCCTCGCGCTTGCGGTTGGCCCGGTCGCAGGCCGCCTGAATTCTTTTTTCAATTGCTTGCAGCCTCTCTTTTATTGCTTCTTGCTCATTCGTCATGATGCACTTCCCTCTCCCTTCTGATTCTGGTCCTTCCAGCCAAGATACGATACCATTCGTCCAGTAGTTCCTGCAATTGGCGCTTCCTTTCGATGCGAAAAAAACATGTCTGTACGGCAGCTTGTACACCACTCCGTAGACGAGATATTCTCCATAGCAATATCTAATTCCAGTAGTATGGCTGTATTCAAACGACGTAAATCAAGCATGTATCGACCGTTCTGAGGCGGTGTGACGGCGCTCTCCCAGTCTCTTACACACGTTCGTACCTGCGACATGATCCGTTCATCGACCTCATAGCAGCATCCGCCAATGGAAGGTCCGATTGCAACTAGCAAATCCTGCGGCTTAGTCTGATGCTGAAGCTGCAGCGACTTCACCATTTCCTCGGCAATTCTGTGCACTGTTCCCTTCCAGCCGGCATGTGCCAAACCAATCGCTCCCGATACCGGGTCAAGAAAAAACAACGGAACACAGTCTGCATAAAAAGACGTTAAGAGGACCCCTTTTTGCTCAGTAAACAATCCATCCGCAGCTGAAATGACGTCATTCAAGCTTTCTCTCCCTGCACCTGCAGCCACTACCTGGCATACCTGATTGCCATGCACCTGTTCCGCACACGTCCATGAAGCAAAAGGCATTTCTACCTGCTTTGCTAATTTTTTTCGGTTGGCAACTACATGCTGTGCTTCATCCCCAACATGCAGTCCCATATTAAAAGACCCGTACGGTTGTTCACTTTCCCCTCCCGTGCGCATCGTAAACCCGGCCACCAATCCTGGAAAGCGGCTTTCCCACTCCAGTAAACGTAAGAATGGCTTCTCCTCTACCATAACAAACGGTTCTCTCATGTTGTCACCTTCCTCATATGGCTTATCATACCATAGCCGCAAAGATTAGAGAAACTTGGGCTTCGCCAAATCCAACTGCGCAAGCCAGCGTTTCTCGTAAAGCGAAAAAAAGGCGTTTATCCGCCTTTCTTTCCTTACTCCCTGTATTCATCTCCACCAGAGGTTCTCGCTTCGACCTTCAACGCCTCTTCCATTCTTACCAGCACCACGTCTTTCCCGATTTTGACGATGTTGCGCCATGGAATTACGTAGTCGTTCCCGGAAGAAAAGAACCCGAGAAATTTCCCTGGTCCCGGTATTACAATGGCCTCTACGCGTCCATGGCGCAGATCAATCTCCAGATCAGAAATTTGACCCAGCCGTTTCCCATCCAGGATGTTCACCACTTCTTTGGTCTGGAAGTCAGAGATTTTCACCATTCTCCCTCACCTACTTTTCTCCGTTACTTTCAGTATATGAGTCTGCTTGCGAATATGTCCGCTTTGGTAAGGGAAGAGCACAAAAAAACCCGGACGGTACTTAGCCGCCGGGTGCGCTTATGTAGTCCTTTGCTTACGATTGCACGTGTTTTTGCATGTGGGCAATGGCTGCCTTCTCCAAACGGGATACCTGGGCTTGAGAAATTCCGATTTCCTCTGCCACTTCCATTTGGGTTTTCCCCTCGTAAAAGCGCATCGACAAAATCATTTTTTCTCTGTCTCCGAGACGCTGCATCCCCTCACGCAAAGCAATTTCCTCAACCCAAGTCACGTCCTTGTTTTTTTCGTCGCTGATTTGGTCCATCACATAAATCGGATCCCCGCCATCCTGATAAATCGGTTCAAACAGGGATACCGGATCCTGGATCGCATCAAGCGCAAACACGACGTCTTCCTTGGCCACGTTCAATTCCTGGGAAATCTCTGTAATGGTGGGCTCCCTCGAATGCTTGTTGGTCAAGTTGTCACGTACCTGCAATGCTTTGTAGGCGATGTCTCGTAGGGATCTCGATACGCGAATCGGGTTGTTGTCCCGCAGATAACGTCGAATCTCTCCAATGATCATGGGAACCGCATACGTGGAGAACTTCACGTTTTGTCCGAGGTCAAAATTGTCGATCGCCTTCATCAATCCGATGCAGCCCACTTGGAACAAATCGTCTACAAACTCTCCGCGATTGTTGAAACGCTGGATTACGCTGAGCACCAGTCGCAAGTTGCCATTGACCAGCTTTTCGCGGGCTGGCAGTTCGCCGCTCTGCAATCGTTCGAACAAGTCCCGCATCTCTTTATTGGTCAGAACTGGAAGCTTGGAGGTGTCTACCCCGCATATCTCTACTTTATTTCGCGTCACGTCTTTCCCTCCTCGAAGCAAGAAAAAAGTCCCTAACCCGGTTGTCTTGAAAGGCCGCGTACTGACGCGTAGCCGACGAATAGTGGAACAGGACCACTATCTGTCACGGTTTAGGAACAGTATCTCCTCAGGCTGGGAAAATATGCGTTAGACCATCTTGTTGAATTCTTTTCGCAACCGTTTTATAATTCGCTTTTCCAAACGAGAAATATACGACTGAGAAATCCCCAATAAATCCGCCACATCTTTCTGTGTCTTCTCTTCTTCGCCCGCCAGTCCAAAGCGCAGCTCCATGATGATCCGCTCCCGATCTGACAGTTTATCCAATGCTTTTTTTAGCAGCTTGCGATCTACCTGATCTTCGATATTTTTATAAATCGTGTCATTTTCGGTGCCCAGCACATCAGAGAGAAGCAGCTCGTTTCCGTCCCAATCAATGTTGAGCGGCTCATCGAATGACACTTCAGAACGGATCTTGTTATTTCTGCGCAAATACATCAAAATTTCATTTTCAATACAGCGGGAAGCATACGTTGCCAGCTTGATGTTCTTATCAGGATCAAACGTATTGACGGCCTTGATCAAGCCGATCGTACCGATACTGACCAAATCCTCGATATTGATTCCTGTATTCTCAAATTTGCGGGCAATGTACACGACCAAGCGAAGATTGCGCTCAATCAGCATGCCGCGGACAGCAGGATCGCCCGATGGCAGCCGTCCCAGCAGCACTTCCTCTTCTTCCCTGGTCAGAGGTGGAGGCAATGCTTCACTCCCGCCAATGTAATAGACTTCTTCAGCGCGTGCACCAATCCATAGCAGGAAACGGTACCAGGTCAATTGGAGATGTAGGCGAAGTTTTACATACATGTTTAGCCCTCCTGTTTGAGAATAAAGGTAGGTTCTTGCGTTTCGGTTTCCATCATTGCTGGATGCACGATGGCCCGATACTTGCCGTCAGCCGAGAGCGGAATCGGATTTAATCCGATCAGCACCTTATCCGTTTCATAGCGAATACCATCCTGCATCACAAAAACATGATCCGGCTTGACTGCCAGTAAAAAATCCATGCCTCGTGAAACGCTCCGATACGGGATCAAACGCACACGAGACTGCCATTCCACTGGGAGCTCCTCCCAGGATCCGTCTAGCTTCTCCCACACTCCACCGTTTTCATCGGTTTGTCGGAGAAGCGACGGCGGAAGCAGATGCGATAACATGCTTGTTTCCATAATCATGACAGGAATACGCGTGATCGGTTCGTGCAGTTGATTGCCCGTATCTACGAGCCCGCGGCAAATGATCTTTTCCCCAGCCAAGGATACGACAACATCAACGAGAAATGTTTCTATTCTGCGCGGCTCCTGGATGGCACGATAGCTCTTTTTTCCGAGTACAAACACCACCGCAAAACCAATGACAAGAATTACGAACGTTGGTCTGAATCCGACTCCAAACCCATCGTTGTGAGTCACCACCAATCCATTGACGATTTCACTTCTCGTGGCCAAAAAATATTGGAGACCAAACACTCCTCCCCCAAAAACGAAGGCAACGAAGTAAAAGATGATCAAATTTTGGGTAAACGCGAGCAATCTCCTGTTTCCAAAAGCAATCCACAGCATGATGATGGAAAAAAGCAGTTTCACTGACCATTGATACATGGATGAAAACGCCGGAAAAAAGAAAAAGGCTAGATACGTGCACCCAAACAGAGACGCAAGCGTAATCCTCCACCATACCACGCGCTCTTTTCGAAAATAAGCCGTAAACCAGAGCAACAAGGTATCAATAGCCATATTCAGGAGTAGAATGATATCAAGGTACACGACCACTTTCCCTTCACCCCCGACCTTTTCCCAACCAGGCTTACCAGCATACATGGAGAATGGAAACAGGCGAGAAAACAACTCTTGGATTTGCCGGTACATGCATTTTTGTGGGCTGCTTCTATCAGTAAATGCAGTATATATCAATGTGTATGTAAAGTCTGTCAATTTTTGACGGTGTTTTTTTGGTTTTTTTGTAGAACGTTTTTTGTCATTATCCAAACAAAAAAGGCCTTGTCTCAAGAATGAGATCAAGGCCTTTACCTGTGAATTTTCAAGCTTTATTTTTTGTTGCGACGGCGATTGCGGAGGAACGCCGGAATATCCAAATTGTCCAGGTTGCTCATGGAAAAGAAGGACTTGTCATCCTCTTCTTCTTTTGGACGGCTGGTATTTGTATTCGAAATAGGTGTCGGACGATTACCGGAAGTGCTGATTGGTTGCTGCTGACGGCGAGGTGCCTCAGCGGTGCGTTGTGCCTGTTCAAAGCCGGTGGCAATAACAGTCACAATCAACTCGTTTTTCAGATCTTCGTTGATAATCGCACCAAAAATCATATTTACATCTGGGTCGGCGGCTGAAGAAACGATATCTGCTGCTTCGTTTACTTCATACAAGCTAAGGTTCGTGCCACCAGCGATATTCATCAGAACACCACGGGCACCATCAATCGAGTTTTCCAAAAGGGGACTGGAGATCGCTCGACGAGCTGCTTCTGCTGCACGATTTTCGCCACTACCGACACCGATTCCCATCAAAGCAGAACCGCGCTCAGTCATGATTGTTTTTACGTCAGCAAAGTCCAGGTTGATCAGACCTGGTACCGCAATCAAGTCAGAGATACCTTGCACACCTTGGCGCAAGATATTGTCCGCTTCACGGAATGCTTCCAGCATCGGTGTGTTTTTATCTACAATTTCCAACAAGCGATCATTCGGAATAACAATCAACGTATCTACTTTTTCTTTCAAGGCTGCAATTCCAACTTCACCGTGCTGAGAACGCTTGCGTCCCTCAAAAGAAAATGGGCGAGTAACTACCCCGACGGTAAGAGCGCCTAATTCTTTAGCGATCTCCGCAACAACGGGAGCTGCCCCTGTACCTGTACCACCGCCCATACCGGCAGTGACGAACACCATGTCTGCGCCACGCAGGGCGTTTTCAATCAGATCGCGGCTTTCTTCCGCGGCTTTTTTTCCGATTTCCGGATTGGCACCTGCTCCGAGACCTCGAGTCAGCTTTTCGCCGATCTGCAGCTTGATGTCTGCACTGGACAGTTGGAGAGCCTGGGCATCTGTGTTCAGGGTGATAAATTCTACCCCTTTCACGCCGCTTGCGATCATGCGGTTCACGGCGTTGCTTCCGCCTCCACCGCACCCAATTACTTTAATTCGTGCAAAGGATTCCAAATCCATATCAAATTCCAGCATATTGCTAGTCCTCCCCAATTCAACGTAAGAAAGCTCCGTGGTTACTAAAGCCCTAGACCCAAGCGTAGAAACATTCCGTTTGTTCACTCCACTTACATTGGGTAACGAAATATCTCCATTATCGCCAATTTGGTGTAACAGCGGTCAACAGTAAGAAAACTTCTCGTGATGCAAATTCATGGATGCGCTACCGTGTTTGAGCGGAAAATTGTCCTTGCTGCATCAGGAAACAAACACACGAAGTTACCTCTTGATACAGTTAAATGAACTCGCTAAACCAATTTTTCATTTTTTCCATCAAACCGCCACCTTCTTTTGGCTTTGACACGGTTTGCTTTTCGGTGCTCTTGATGCCCTTAGTGCCTTTGAATGAGGGGGTGACGCTTACGCTGCGGCGCTCCATCAACTGCAAGGCATATTGAATCAAACCTACCCCAGTGGTGTAGGCAGGATCTCGGACTCCGATATAATCGGGAATCGCGATGCGGACGGGAGCGTCCAATTCTTCCTTTGCCAATTCCAACATGCCCGGCATTGCTACTGTACCACCAGTGAGTACATAACCACCAGCGATTTCGTCGCGATAGCCCAATTTGTAGACAGCATGCTCTACTAGTTGGAATATTTCCGCAGCACGCGGCTCGATGATGCTGGCCAAATCCACTTGGGTGAACTGTTTTTCCACTTCACTACCAATACGGTTTACCTTGAATTTGACGTCTTCAGAAGCTTCGTCAATCAAAGCGCATCCGTTTTTCGTCTTAACTCGGTCTGCTACATCCGTGTGTGTGCGCAATCCCAGTGAAATATCGCTGGTAATGTGGTCGCCACCGATGCCGATCACGGTGGTTGCTGCCAATTTTCCCTGCTCGAATACACCGATCGTGGTAGAACCCGCACCGATGTCGACAAGAACGACACCCATATTTTTGTCATCTTTGGAAAGAGCGACAGTGCTAGCCGCAAGTGGTTGCAAGAAAATACCCGCTACTCGCAAATTGGTTCTTTGGGCACAGCGAACAATGTTATGTACAACCGTTTTCAAACCGGTCACGATGGTTCCTTCCATTTCCAGACGGACACCAATCATACCACGAGGGTCTTTAATACCACCTTGACCATCAACAATGTACTCCTTAGGTACGACCTCGATGATTTCCCGGTCCGGTGGAATGGCAACAACCTTTGCAGCCTGAATTACGCGCTGGATGTCTTCTTCTCGTATCTCACGGTCTTCGCTGGATACAGCGACAACCCCTTGTGTTTCAGTCAGCTCAATATGGTTTCCAGTAATCCCCACATACACTTCTTCGATCGAAACGTCAACCATGCGCTCAGCATGATCAACTGCTTCTCGGATGGCATGCACGGTTTGGTCGATGTCGACGATCACGCCCTTCTTGATTCCTTCTGAGTGTGACTGACCGACGCCGATGATGTTGATGGAACCGTTGGTGATTTCGCCGATCATGACGCGGACCTTGGATGTTCCAATGTCTAGGCTGACGATGAGTTCATTGCTTACCAAACCTGTGACACCTCCCCTGCTACGTCTTTTGTCTTGCTAAGATGAGAACACCTGCATAATTTATTCCACACGGGACTACCATTCCCTTTTTTTCATCATGAATTTTTGTAAAAAAATGACCATCTTCCCATTTCTTCGTTCTAATCCTGTTGATTAATCCAACGGGATAGAACAATTCTCCTAATCACAGCCAGATTGTTGAACAGCCGCACACCAAAAGCAACGATTGCTGCTAAATAGAGGTCGATTCCCAAAAATGCCCCGATAAAAGCAAGACCGGCTGCGAAGAGCGTGTTGAAAAAGAATCCGGACATGAAAATCCGAACATTAAAGGTGCGCTCAAGGAATGAACGAATCCCTCCAAAAATCGTATCAAGTCCAGCCAAGAGGGCAATGGACAGATAGCTGCTATATTCCTGGGGCACACGCCAATCCAGCAAAAAGCCGACAGCGAGACCGACAATCAGTCCGATAAGCGGGAGCCACATGGTTACGAATCTCCTTTTTCTTTCACAGGTTTCATAAATTGAATAAGACGTGTTTCATTATTGGCGGAAATCGTCAGCTTGTCCCGTTTTTCGGCCAGCACTTTTTTGTTCGCGAGCTGAAAGTTTTCCTCCACGCCTTCCAGCTTCAATGCTGACAACAGAACTTCAGGTTCCCCCAATGCTTTTATTTCATACGGAGGTTTGATCGTTCTGGTATCAATCTGAATCACGTCCCCTACGTTGCGAATAGCGGAAGTCGAAATTAAACGGTGACCGTTAATCGAAACGGCCTGGGCTCCGTTGGCAAACAATATATTGACCAGCCAACGCAAATCCTCATCATCAATCGTATAATCGCCTACTACTGGTACTGGCATGTGTTCGTCTAGAATGTGCTCATCAGGCAGGTGGGCATCGACAACTTCCAAAACGACGCCCTCACCCTCTACTCCAACCATTCCCGCCATCCGACGATTTCGCGCTAATTCCTCTTTCATAACCGAGATGCTTTCGTCTTCACTGAGAGAGGTTTCGTACTGGTAGTACAGTTGATTGTACTTCGAGATGTCCGCGAGCAGATTTTTGTGTTTTTCCAGTTCTTTTTGAAGTGTTGTCCGAAGCTCCGCGATGCTCCTGGACTCTTTGTGCACAGGATGTAAACTGCTTCGCAATTGAACAGTCAACATCACACCTATGATAGCACTAATAATGGCAAGAATAAATGTGATTTTACGGCTTTTTTGTAACATAGGTAAACGCATCCTTTGATTAGGAGTGTTTGGTTTTGGCGTCACCGACAAAAGCAGGTAATTGGACCCGGTCCTTTTTGGCTACATCGATATGCACAAAGTCCTGCAAAGAGTGCAGAACGCCGCCTGGAAGGTTCAATGCACTCTCCATTGTACCAGAGTCTCCGATGGCAGTGACGACAAATGGGGCGGCTGACTTGATGCCATTGACGATAATCGTAGGACCTACGCACCGGATGGACGAATTGCTGACCAGTCTCTGACCGTTAATGCTGATTGCTTCAGCTCCTGCTGCACGCAGCTCATTGACAACCAAGCGCACGTCCTGCTCATGAACAATGTAGTTCGCGATATCCGCACTGTTTGCGGCATTTTGACTATCCTGCATGGTGATGATGATCCCTGGCCCTTCTACAGCGACCACACCCGAAAGCATCCTGGCAGCCTCCAGTTGGCCGAGCGTATCGGCTGCCTCTGACTTGCGCTCGGCCATCGCTTCTTCCACCTTGCCAACTTGACGCTGCAAGTCAATCAGTTGATTTTCCAGATGTCTGTTCTGCTCTTTTTCAGATAGGATCCGGTCATTCAACTGCGTTTCCTGCTGAAACAACTGGTCGTTGATTCGCTCTTTGCGCGTTAACTTGGTGGTTTCGATCGAGGTGGCCACCAGAAAGCCGGTACAAAACGTCACAACGGTTAAATAGAAATGAAATTTGCGGCGACGACTCATTGTCTGCTTTCCCCTTTTTTACTGCGGTTTTTGCGTTTGTTCTCCTGCGTTTTTCAGCGGAATCTCACCGCCCGACATGCCGTATGGAACAAACCAAGGTTGCTCAAACAATGAGAGCACCCCTTTTGAATTGGCAGGCAGCTCCTTTACAATCGCCGGGTACCAGTTCAACATCTTGTCCAGCTTGTAGATAACACTGCGCACCTCGTTCCCATCTCGCATGTACAAGGTGACACGCTGCTTGTCGTACACGGTGGGAGTCAATGAAATATCCGAAATCTCGCCTAATACTGCTGGTGACAGCTTTGACAATGACTTGGCGAGATTAGGCAGAAGGTCGGGTGAGGGCCATGAGCTGATCAGAGGCCTGTCCACAACCCGATTAGCAAAATTCACTTCCTTTAGAACGAACCCTGTTTCCAGCAGAGGATAACGCGTACCATCCTGACCATTCCAGAATGCGACTCGCTTAATCTCTGTTACGTGAAGCATAATCACTCCCGGAAACGACCGGCTAATGGTTACCTCTTTGATCCCTGCCAATGGCTTGAGACTCCTCTGAACGCTACTTTCCCATACGTTGAGAAACTGCATGTCCTTGGTCAAGCCCGATTGCTTAATAATTTGTTCTGCCGTATAGATATCGTTTCCGAACACTTGAATTTCTCGTACTTTGCTATAAGGAGAACGAATAAAAACAATAATGAGAACGGTTAGAAAAAATAGTAGGAGCAAAAAGACCAGTTTGCGGTTTCCCCTTCTTCTGGGGCGTTGCTGTTTGACTTGCGGAATTCGTTCTTCCAATACCGCCATGGCCGTACCCTTCCTCGTTCATACTAGGCTTAGCGCCCGCAAAGTAATGAAAAAAAGACAAGATCCAAAAGTTAATAAATGGATTTGATTGGAATATATGTCATTATACAAAACAGGGAAAGCGGCATAGCAGTATGCCGCTCATCTACCCTCGGTTATATCGACATCCGTGAAATATCGGCCCCAAGTTGACTTAATTGCTGCTCCAACCGTTCATATCCGCGGTCGATATGGTGGATCTGATTCACCGTAGTAGTCCCTTCTGCAGCAAGCCCAGCAAGCACTAAAGCTGCTCCTGCTCGAAGATCCGTCGCTTCCACGTTCGTAGCCGTTAATTTGTTAACACCCCGAATAATAGCGGAGCCCAGATCAACGTATATGGAGGCGCCCATTCGCGCCAATTCATTCACATGTTTGAATCTTCCTTCAAAAATAGTTTCTTTAATGACGCTCGTTCCCCTCGCCTGTGACAAAAACACCATCAACTGCGCCTGTAAATCGGTGGGAAACCCTGGGAACGGCGAGGTGATGATACGTTCGTAGGCACGTGGACGTGAGGTGCATTTGACTTCCATTATATCATGGCGGGTCTTGATTTCAACACCGCAGCTACGGGCAACCTCAATCAATGCAGTGAGATGTTCCGGAAGAGTGTTCGTCAATTCAACATGACCTTGCGAAATACCTACTGCGAGCACATAGGTTCCTGTCACAATTCTGTCCGGAATGATTCGATAGCTGACAGATCGCAGACGCGGAACTCCACTGATTTCTATCGTATCGGTTCCCGCACCGCGGATTCTAGCACCCATTGCATTCAAGAAGTTCTGCAGATCAATGATTTCCGGCTCTCTCGCAGCATTGCATATGCGGGTCGTACCTTTTGCCAAAACAGCCGCCATCATAATGTTTTCTGTTGCTCCCACGCTGGGGAAGGAAAGAAAGATATTGGTCCCGCGCAATTGTTTAGCTCGAAACGTAATGTAGCCTTCCGATTCTTCAATCTTGGCTCCGAGCGCAGTTAAGCCTGATAAATGCAAGTCAATTCTGCGCTCTCCGATGTCACACCCACCTGGCCTGGAAATGGTCACCTCACCCAGTCGTGCCAAAAGAGGTCCCGCCAAAAAAATAGAAGATCGCATTTGGCTCATCAAGTCATCTGGTACCAGCGGGACGGAGATAGACGACGTATCTAGATCGACACAGCTGTCCACATGTTTCGTTTTCGCTCCCAGCGACGTGAGGATTTCCAGCATCACTTTTATATCTTTCAGATGGGGAACGTCATAGATATAGAATTGCCCTTCCGCTAGCACAGCGGCAGCAAGTATGGGAAGAGCAGCGTTCTTAGCTCCTTGGATCCGAAGCGAACCGGACAGAGGTCTTCCGCCTTCGATCGCAAAAGTCTCCAAACTTTCACCTCCGTGTTACCCCTCGCCCACCACCAGGACTTCCGGGTGCAGGTCAACCCCGTATTTTTCGAGGATCGTGCTCCGTACATGATTGATCAAGGTGAGGACGTCGGTAGCCGTGGCTCCCCCACAATTCACGATGAAGTTAGAATGTTTTTCCGAAACCTGAGCTCCTCCCATACGATATCCTTTCAGTCCTGCCGCCTCAATCAGGCGTCCAGCATGGTCCCCAGGCGGATTGCGAAACACGCTGCCGGCACAAGGCATTTGCAGTGGCTGCGTCTGGCGCCGTCGATCTTTATTCGCAGCGAGCGTCGCCGCAATCTCCTTGCGATCTCCTACTCGCAACTGGAACCTTGCCTCTACCACGATTCCTTTACGCTTTTGCAACAGGGACGTCCGATAACTGAAGCTCAGCTCTTCGTTAGTCAACACCTTACATTCGCCGTTTTCGAAGAGGATCTCGGCTTCAATAAGAATACGTGAAAGATCAGATCCGTGTGCCCCAGCGTTCATATAGACGGCTCCACCTACTGTACCAGGAATTCCTCCTGCAAACTCCATGCCTGTTAAACCCATCTTGCCTGTCTCCACCGCCAGGCGGATCATGGAATATCCGGCACCCACACACACCTCTTCGCCCTTGAACTCACAGTGGCCAAGTCCCTCTGCCACTTTGAGCACGGCACCTCGTATCCCTCCGTCCCTCACCAGAAGGTTGGAACCGCGCCCGATTACATTCCAAGGAATTTCATGACGATGGAGAATTTGCAAGGCTTTTTGCAAGGATGCTTTATCCTTGGGCTGGATTAACAGATCAGCAGGACCCCCGATTCGCCATGTCGTATGATTGGCGAGAGGCTCATCGGTCCACACTTTTTCGATTCCAGCTTCCTTCAACTCATCTGCGATCTGTTTCATCTGTGAACCTCCTGATACAATTGCTAGGTCGGACCTAGGTCTTCTCACGTGTTTGCTCTATACTATGCGTTCGCCCAGATAGCGTGACAATCGCCCATCCGATCATTTCTTTCGAGCAATCGCCGTCAATTGATTGACGATCTCAGTGGCCGCGTGAGGCATTCCTAGAGAAAGAGAGCTCTCTTTCATCTGTTCCCATCGTTTTGGCTCTGTAAGCAGCTCGGACAATGGTATAAGTAGGCTCTCGTTAGTCAGATCCCGCTCTACTATGACATACGCCGCACCTGCCTTTTCCAGGCCGCGGGCATTCTTTTCTTGATGGTTATTCGTTACGTACGGCGATGGAATCAGAATGGAAGGCACTCCAAGCGCTGTGATTTCAGCGAGTGTGGAAGCTCCTGCCCGTCCGACAAGAACGTGGGTAGCCGCTAAAACGTCCGGCATATTGTGGACGAATGGAAGCACCGTAATGTTCGTGGAAATCTCACCCATCTGCGCAAGCTCGGCAGAGATTTTCTCATAATGCACGTCCCCCGTTACATAGACAAAATGTGTATCGGTAAAATCACCTAATTGTTTAACGATGGAAAGCACCGATTCATTGATTGCCCGCGCACCTCGGCTGCCCCCAAATAGTAAGACAATTTTCTTGTCCGCTTCCACGCCCAAAAAGCTACGACCCGCTTCTGCATTCCCGTGCATGACCTCTGTCGCACGCGGATTTCCGGTCAGCACCGTTTTGGACGAGGGGAAAAAGGCAAGTGACTCGGAAAAGGAAACCGCTACCTTTGTAACCGACCGTGACAAAAATTTGTTTGTCAGGCCCGGAACTACGTTTTGCTCATGAATCATCGTCGGGATTCCTAATTTAGCTGCTGCATAGACAACAGGACCACATACGTAGCCGCCTGTTCCTATGACCACATCTGGCCGGAACTCACGCAGCATTTTTTTGGAATCGGCTACCGCTTTTAAAAACTTCCACAGCGTCTTCACATTATCCAGGGTGAGCTTTCGCTTCAGACCACTGATCTCTACCGATTGAAACGGAATCTCGGTTCGCGGAACCAACTGTGCCTCTAAACCGTGTTTACTCCCAATATACAAAAAGGCAGCCTGCGGATGTTGGCGAGAAACTTCCCTCGCCACCGCAAGCGCCGGATAAATATGTCCACCTGTGCCACCGCCAGTAAGGACGACACGCATACAATCACACCTTCCATGAAGTAGAGGTATAGCTTTCTTATCTAGAAAAGCGGGAAATGTTCAATAGGACTCCGACGCCTGTGAGCATAAGCGTCAAAGATGAACCCCCGTAACTCAAAAATGGCAACGTAATCCCTGTGACAGGGAACATACCGGTCACCACCCCGATATTGATCACGACCTGAATCGCAATCATCCCGATAATTCCTAGCGCAAGCAAGCTGCCAAATAAATCCGGCGCCGTTATCGCAGTCCGCATCCCCCGCCAAAGCAGCAGTAGGAAGAGGAGCAAAATCAGCGTTCCACCGATAAAACCTAATTCCTCAGCCACGATGGAAAATATAAAATCATTATACGGCTCGGGAAGATACAGATGCTTTTGCCTGCTCTGGCCAAGCCCTAGCCCTAAGAGACCACCAGGTCCAATCGCATACAGGGATTGAATGATTTGATACCCTGTATTAAGCGGGTCTGACCACGGGTCGATGAAGGAGGTAATCCTTTTAATCCGGTAGGGCGCCGATAAAATCAATCCGATAAAACCAGCCACGCCTACCATTCCAAGACCAACGAAATGGCTCACCCTTGCACCCGAGGCAAAAATCATAATGATCGCCGTGCCCATCAATACGGTTCCCGTGCCTAAGTCTGGCTGCAGCATGATCAAGCCAAAGCAAACAGTAGGAATAGCCAAAGCAGGAACGAGGCCTTTTCGAAACAAGACCACCTGCTTTTGGTTGTCAGATAGCCAACGAGCTAAAAAGGCAACGACACCCAGCTTCGCAAATTCTCCCGGTTGAATCCCGAATGCGCCAAAGCCAAGCCAGCTTTTCGAACCGTTCACTTCAATCCCGATAATCAATACTAAAACCAACAGACCTAGACTCGCAATAAATCCTGGCTTTGCCCACTGTTTCCACACCCAATAGTCAATATTCATCGTGATGTACATAGATGTGATTCCGAGCAGGGCAAAGATTAATTGTCGTTTTGCAAAAAAATACGGGTCCAAAAAGGGTGGCTTTTGCGCGACAATCGCACTGGCGCTATACACCATCACAATGCCAATTCCCAATAAAAAAAGTGTTGCAAAAATAATTACGAAGTCGGGGGCAGAGCGTACCTTGCTCATTATGCTCGGTCATCCTTTCTCATGCCGTCCCGATCTGCTGTTTATTCATGAGGGCTGTGGGACGTTATGCTAGGCTTGTTTTAAGTCTATGCACGCCGTCCTTAAACATGCTCCCCCTAACCTCAAACGAAGGAAACATGTCCCAGCTCGCACACGCAGGGCTCAGCAGCACAACATCCCCCGCTTGTGCAATTTGCGAAGCGTAAAGAACGGCTTTGTCCACAGTATCGACATGGATTCGCTCATTAATCCCTGCTTCCTGTGCCCGTTCGAGCAAAATAGGTGCTGTCTGACCGATCGCGATTACGGCTTTGACTCTGCCCGCAATGATAGGCAGCAGCTCGCGAAAATCAACGCCCCGATCAAGACCGCCACAAATCCAGATGACTGGCTCTGTACACGCTTGTAGAGCTCGAGAAGCCGCTTCCGGATTCGTTGCCTTTGAATCATTGAAATAGTTGACCCCCTGAATCGTCGCCACAAACTCCATCCTGTGCTCTACTCCCGTGAAGGAAGTAAGAACCGTCGCAATGGATTGCTTGTCCGCACCTGCTAGCAAGGCTACGAGAATGGCTGCCAAAGCGTTGTCCAGATGCGGAACAGCAATATTCCTGACCGCTACGATTTCTTCCGTGTTTCCCTGTCCATCTGCAAACCAAATCACGCCATCTTTCACATATGCTCCCTGGGGGACTGGCTGAGTCTTGCTGAAGAAATACTTTCGTGCTGTCATTTCCTCGGAGTGCGCCATAATCTCAGCCTGATCGTAAGGCAGAATCGCTACGTCGTCCTGCGTTTGGTTTTCAAACATTTTCAGCTTGGCACTCAAATATTCTTCCATGCTGTGGTGATAGTCCAGATGGGCCGGGTACAGATTCAAAAGGACGCCGATATGCGGTCGAAACTCCTTTGTTCCCATCAATTGAAAACTGCTAAGCTCTGCTACCAGCCATTCATCAGCCTGCGTTGTCTCTGCTAATCCACACAACACTGTACCAATATTTCCTCCGACATGAGAGCTGATGTTGGCTTGTTTCAAAATAAGGCCGACCAGCGTTGTCGTAGTTGTCTTCCCATTGGAGCCCGTAATCCCAATAATCGGCGCCTTGGCTATCTGATAGGCAAGCTCCACTTCGGTAACCACGGGAATCCCAAGCTCAAGGGCACGAGCTACTGGTGGCGCTTCGTATGGAATTCCCGGATTTTTGACAACAAGCGACACCCCAGCATGAATGAGATCGTCCGGGTGCTGTCCACAGATCACGGTTATGCCTAGCTCTTCCAGCTCTTCTGCTCCAGACGCTTCTTCCCGTGGTTTTTTATCATTGACAACGACATGCGCGCCAAAGCGGTGTAACAGTTTTGCCACTGCTACACCGCTTTTCGCCATTCCTAACACGACAACTTGTTTATCTTGATAGCGAATCATTTGATTGTCACCACCTCGAGGTATACACCCAATCCAGCGAAAAACATCCCTACCAGCCAGAACGTCACAACTACTCGCCACTCGGACCAGCCTGTCAATTCAAAGTGGTGATGAAGAGGACTCATCCGAAAAATACGTTTTCCTCTTGTTTTAAACGATACGACTTGCATGATAACAGAAAGCGTCTCAACGACAAACACACCACCGATGATTGCTAACAGAAGTTCTGTTTTCGTCATGATCGCAATTCCTGCCAAAGCCCCTCCCAGCCCCAAAGAGCCTGTATCCCCCATAAACACACGTGCCGGGTGGGCATTGAAAACGAGAAATCCGAGTACAGCACCTACAACGGCTGCGCTGAAAATAGCGGTATCATAATCCTGTCCAAACCAGGCGATGATGGCGTATGCCCCAAAGGCAATCGCCCCTGTACCTGCCAACAGTCCATCCAATCCGTCTGTGATGTTGACCGCATTGGTTGTACCTACCAAAAGGAACAAGAGGAACGGGAAGTAGAAGTAGCCGAGCTCCAGCTTCCATGGCGTACCAGGCAAATGCAGGGATGTATCATGCCCCATCATCAGCAAGAGAATATAGGCGCCAATTGCCAAGACAATCTGACCGGCAAACTTTTGTTTGGCCGTTAACCCCAGATTGCGTTTTTTTCTGATTTTGATAAAGTCATCCAAAAATCCAATCAATCCGTATCCAAGCGTCACCAGTAACAGGAAGTAAATTTCCATTTTTGCATTGGCAAACTTTAATACGGTAAAAATGAGTGCCAAAAGAATGATTGTCCCCCCCATTGTAGGGGTACCTGCCTTCTTATAATGGGACTCGGGCCCTTCTTCCCGGATTGCCTGCCCAAATTTCAAGCGGCGAAGGAACGGGATAAATAGTGGACCGATGAGTACGGCGATGAGAAACGCGGCGACGATCGTGACGATGAGTACGTTGTCAGCGAACATGCCCGAACCTCCTTTCATTCGATGCTATTTTGTCGCATCTGTCTTTATTCTTGGTTGTACCGGGCGATCGCTTCCCGTGCTACCTCGCGATCGTCGAAGGGTAATACCTCTGATTTAATGATTTGATAGGTTTCGTGACCTTTTCCTGCAATCAGGATGACATCCTCTGCTTTCGCGAGCGATACAGCGTGATCAATTGCATCGCGCCTATCAACAACAGCTGTGTAGCGCTCTTGTGGCACATCGTCCAGTCCAGCAAGCATATCGTCGATGATTGCCTGAGGCTGCTCAGAGCGAGGATTATCAGATGTTAAGACGGTCAGATCTGCATACTTTGTTCCAATCTGCGCCATAATTGGGCGCTTCGTCCGGTCACGATCTCCTCCGCAGCCCACTACGCAGAAAATTCGTCCCTTGGCAAATTCCTTTACGGTCATCAAGGCGTTTTCCAGGCTGTCGGGGGTATGTGAATAGTCGACTAAGACCGCGAAAGGCTGGCCCGCTTCTACGGCTTCAAATCGTCCGTTCACTCCAGCAACTGCTTCGAGACTCGCTTTAATCTCTTCTAGCTTGACTCCCTCTGCCAGTGTAACCGCCATCGCTGCCAATGCGTTATACACATTGAACTTACCCATCAATCTAAGGTTCAAGCGAATGCTCCCTGCAAAGGTCTCGGCCGTAAAGGAAGTCCCTCTGCTGGTGATTTCGATGTTTGTGGCGTGCACGTCTGCCGGATGGTCAATTCCATAGGTGATGACCCGGGCAGGTGTGACAGTCGCATACAGCTTCGAGGCTTCATCATCTGCATTCAACACAGCCGTCTTCAGCCGGTCTGGATCGTAGCTATTGCCCAGCTGCGAAAAGAGCAGTGATTTTGCGTAGCGGTAGTTTTCCATCGTTTTGTGATAATCCAGGTGGTCCTGAGTCAAGTTGGTGAATACTGCCGTATGTATATCGCAGCCCCGTACTCGTCCCAGCTCCAGTGCGTGAGAAGACACCTCAATGATTGCGTAGTCTGTGTTTACATCGCACATGCGACGAAAGCTTTTCTGCAGATCTACAGCGTCCGGGGTCGTATTTTTGACTTCTTCTGTGACATCACCAATCCGCATATGAATCGTTCCGATCAATCCCGTCTGTTTGCGCTGGTCACGCAAAATCTTGTCGATCAGATGTGTGGTGGTCGTCTTTCCATTGGTTCCAGTTACACCAATCACTTTTAATTCACGCGTGGGAGATCCGAAAATACGATCAGCCAGCATGGCCATTGCCCGCCGGGTATCCGGTACTCTGACAATAGTCGCTGGCACGTCCAGATCTTTTTCGGATAGAACTGCAACGGCCCCGTTGTTAACCGCTTGGGCCGCAAACGAATGTCCATCCACGGTGTAGCCAGTCAGACAAACAAACAAGAAGCCGGGTTTAACCTGGCGCGAGTCTGCTGTCAAACCAGTAATCTCCATGCTGTCATCCCCCGTAACCGAAACAGGCAACAGAGGCATGAGCAGATCCCGTAGAAACATGAAACAGGCACCCCATTCTCCAACTAGTATAGACAAAAATTTGCCGATTTGTACAAGCACAAAGGCAGAGCGTCCGTAGACAAGCCTACTTCCCTCCGCCTTCGAAATCTCATTTTATAGCTAATTGTTCAATTTGTCACCAAGGAAGATGCGAATTTTTCCACCCTCTGCGATTTTTACCCCGGGTGCAGGCGATTGGGTAATGACGTATTTGCCTTTGCCAGAAACAACTAAGGGCAGCGTCTCGTAGGTGGTTACCACATCTTGCATCGTTTGACCTACCATGTTTGGCACCTCAATGGGGCTCTTTTCACCCAGAGCCTTGTTAAGCTCCTTGGAAATGCCGTCCTTGCGCTTAGGGACGTCCATATGCTGCAGAGAAGACTCCATAATACTTTTCACACTCGGTGCAGCGATCAATCCCCCAAAAGCCAAGGCTTTCGGATTGTCCACAGCGAAATAGACCAGGATTTGCGGATCGTCCGCCGGGGCAAAACCAATGAACGATACAATATATTCACCATCCATGTACCGTCCATTTTTTACTTTTTGTGCGGTACCTGTTTTGCCTCCTACCCGATACCCCTCGATATAGGCCTTATTTCCTGTGCCTCTGGCCACTACACTTTCCAATGCATACCGTACTTTTGCAGACGTCTCTTCAGTAATCACTTGACGGACTTCCGTTGGAACCGTCATGCCAACAACGTCGTGGGTGATGCTGTCCCGCCACTCCTTTGCCACATATGGCTTCATCAGCTTACCACCATTGATTACTGCAGCGACCGCTGCCATCTGCTGGATTGGAGTGACCGAGACACCTTGACCAAATGAGGTCGTTCCCAATTCTACCGGGCCCACACGTTTGAGATTAAACAACAAGCCATTCTCTTCACCGATCAAATCGATGCCTGTCTTTTGTCCAAAACCAAATTTCTTGATGTATTCAAACAAACGCTCTTTCTGAAGACGCTGTCCCATGGTCACAAACCCCGGGTTGCACGAGTTCTCTACTACTTCCAGCATGGTTTCCTGACCGTGCCCCTGCCGTTTCCAGCAGCGGAGCCTCTTGCCTGCTACATTAATAAACCCGGGATCGTAAAAGCCTTCATTCAACGTGATCACGCTCTCGTTGAGTGCAGCAGCCAGTGTCACAATCTTGAACGTAGAACCAGGCTCATACGTTTTCCAGATCGGCAAATTGCGGTTGTACACCTCTACCGGATAGTTCCTGTATTGATCCGGTTGAAACGTAGGACGACTCCCCATCCCTAAAATCTCACCTGTCTTCGGATTCATGGCGATAGCAAGTACATCGTCAGGTTGATAGGCAACGACTGCTTGATCCAGTTCTCTTTCAATGAACGACTGGATCGTAGAATCGAGAGTCAGATACATGTCCATACCATTAATGGGTGCTACATAATCTTCAGAGCCCCCTGGCATGACCCGGCCTTTTGCATCTGAGGGAAAGGAGATGTGTCCTTCTGTCCCTTTTAAGAATGGATCATAGATCTTCTCCAATCCAGTCAGCCCCTGATTATCAATTCCTGTGAAGCCGAGAATGTGCGCAGCCATGGTCCCTTTCGGGTAAAACCTTTGTGTATCCCCAGCTAGGTAGATTCCTGGCATATTCAGCTCTTGTATCTTTCTGGCCTTTTCTACAGAAATTTTTCTTCCACCAGGAATTTTATCAAAGCTCATTGCTTTTTTAGTGATCGCTTTGTATACGTCCTCTTCTTTTTGCTCCAGGATCACGGATAGTTGTTTGGCTGTTTCCTTTGGATCTTTGATTTGTGCGGGTACGGCCACAATTGTTGGAACGCTCTTATTGGAGACGAGTTCATTGCCATTTCGATCGAGAATGCGGCCCCGATTCGGCATAAAATCAATTTCACGGTTCAACAGGTCGTCGGCCATTTGAGATAATTCTGGCCCCTCTACTAATTGCACATACCCAAGGCGGGTAATAAGCGCTGAATACAGGACAATACCAATGATCAGAACCACGAAAATACGACGGCGTACAGTTGCATTGGATACCCGCAAAGCGAGTCCCCCCTCGAATAGGTTGTCTCTTTCTACCTTATTCGTCGGGGGGACGTGTTAGAACTATGGGCTTGGGCTTGTTTGGCTTGTTTGACCTGTTTGGTTGCTGCTTACGGGAGGAGGCGTACTTTGTTGTACTGCCTGTCCTCCTTCTGTGCCTTGTGCTGGGGGATTGGCAGGAGGGATAGTACCTCCTGTGCCTGCCGGAGGTGGGGTTTTGTTTCCTGGTGGCGTAGTGCCCGGTGGTACAGCCCCTTCCTGTGCCCCTGTCTGATTCGGCGCTACTGGTACTGGCGGCTCTGACTCAGACTGCAAGGTCACCTGCAGCTTCTCCGTACCCTGGAGAACCGTTCCTGGCGGGATGCTTTGCTGGGTGACAAACCCGGTTCCCGTCGCCTGCACTATCAGGTCTAACAGGGAACTGAATTCCATCACATCACGCAGCGATTTACCCTTGAAGTCAGGCATTTTCGCGCCTTTGATCCGGTCCGTTACCAAGATAATTTGTTTTCCTTGGACTACTTTCTCATAGGCTGCTGGATACTGCTCGACAATTTTGGTACCTGTGCCCATCACTGTGACGGTCAGCTTGTCCTGTTTGGCACGCAGCGTAGCAGCGGTCGTGGACATGCCTTCAAATTTGGGCAGCGTCAGCTCTGTCAGCGGCTGTGCAGCCAGAACGGCTTGTTCTTTTTTGCCGGTTTTTTTGGTAGCTTCCTTTGACGCTTTAACTGCCTCCAGATCAGGCTGTTGCTGCAAGTATTTCAGGCTTCTTTCCATAATTGTCTGGAATGTCGGAGCGATCGCCGCTCGCCCCCATATGCCGTAATATTCGTTGGTATCCGGGTCGTCAATCACAACATAGACCAAAAGCCGCGGATTGTCCTTTGGCGCAAAGCCGATGAAAGATCCGATGTAATGTCCATCCATAATTTTCCCAGTATTTGGGTCGTACTTTTGTGCTGTACCCGTTTTCCCCGCAACGTGATAACCTTCGATGTAATAACTTTGACCCGTTCCATGTGGGGCCGTAACGACTGTTTCCAAAATGTCCCGTGTCTGTTTAGCGGTCGCTTCGCTTACTACACGTCTGACCACTTCGCGGCCGCTTCGCTTTACGACAGCACCGGTGTGCGGATCTCGCAATTCCTTAACAATATGCGGCTTCAACAATTCTCCGCCGTTCGCGATCGCTCCTACAGCTGCGATCTGCTGAATAGCGGTTACCGTTACCCCTTGTCCGAATGTAGTTGCCGCCCAGTCCCGCGGAGACTGCGGCTTTTCCAGGTTAATCAAATTCCCCTTTTTTTCATAAGGCAATTCAATTCCGGTAAGCGAGCCCATACCGAACTTTTTAAAGTAATCTCTGAGCTTTTCGAGCTTCAAACGTTCATAACCCAATTTGACAAACATAACGTTACTGGAGCGTTGTACCCCTTCTAAAAAGCTGATTCGTCCCCAACCATTCCCATTGTTGTGGTCGCGGATTGGAATTTGCCCTTTGATTGTGTATTTACCTGAATCATAGGTTTCTTGCGGATTAAACAAACCTTCTTCGATCGAGGCTGCCAACGTAATGATTTTGAACGTAGAGCCTGGCTCGAACATGGTTGTTACTGCATGATTCGTATAATTCGTGATCCCTTGGTAGTACGTATTCGGATTAAATTGGGATCTGTTTCCCATTGCCAGGATCTCGCCTGTTTGCGGATCTGATACCACCACGGTCATCCCTTTTGGATTGTACTGCTGTACCACCTTGTCCATAGCCTGTTCCACATAATCCTGTATTTGACGGTCGATAGTAAGGTAGACATCGTAGCCATCTTTGGCGGGTACGTATTGCCCTTCTCCGTCTGGCAGTTGATAGCCGGCGCCGTCCTTTTGAAACTGCATTTGCCCCTTTTCCCCGCTTAGCTCCTTGTTCAGTTGCAGCTCGATCCCCATCTTCGGCTCATCATATAGATCGAGATATCCGATTACGTGAGAAGCAAAGCTGTTATTGGGATAAAAGCGGCGTGAGGTTTCGTCCAAAAAGATCCCGGGTAGTTGATTCTTTTCAACTTTCTCGCCGCTTGGCAGCTTGGGATACTGAAGCGCTAAAATCCGTTCCTTCTGTTCTTCGGTAATTTTTTGTCCGTAGCGACCAAATTGCACCACTTTAGATTGTTTCGTTAAAATCTTGAGCAAATCCGGCACAGGAGCATTCAAAATTGGAGCAAGACTCGTTGCCGTGAAGTACGGATCGCGGACGACATCTGTATCCTTCTCATCTCGCGGCAAAAGCCTCGCATTTACGATATACCCTTTTCCCTCGTAAGCCAGATAATCACCGTTGCGATCCATGATCAACCCGCGCTTTGGTATCAGTGTTCGTTCGCGATCCCACTGCCCCTGCGCATGCTCCATGATCCTAGCGGCATCCACTGTCTGAATCCAATAAATTCGAAAGGTTAGACCGGTAAAGATCAAGATGGTACATAGGGCAACCATCAATATCCGTAAGTTGATGCGTCGTTTCGTTTCCATCAGTCATTCACTCCATAACCTCTATAATCGCCGCTTGATTCCGGCAATAACAGCCAAAGACCTGCACCGAAAGAAAACCACTATCGAAGCCTCTCCAAGAGGACGTAAGAAAAAATGTTACCGCACACTTCGGCAGTAACATTAAGGTTGTTTGGTTTGTGTTTGTTGTGTGGATGACGTCTTAGGGAGCGAACTTGCCTGTACTTTTCCCTGGTCAATCGTATGTACCACATTGGCATTATAAGTCATGCCTTGGCGCTCTGCTTCTTGGAGAATACGATTTCCGTTACTCAACTGTTCGATTTGAAGCTTCAATGTCGTATTTCTCTCTGTAACGATACGGTTCTCTTTTTTTGTACTCTGGATTTCATAGTTGTATTGTGAAATTTGCGAGTAGCGGACGCCCACCAACCCCAGCCCAATTACCGTCAGGGAAATAAACAAGAGATACAGCAGCTTTTCCCCTGTCGGAATGGTTGGCTTGATTCGGATCGTTCGCTTTGTTGTTTTCGTTACGGAGCGCGACTGTTGTTCTAACTCCACAGCCAGGTTTCCGCGGTAGTAGTAGCTCATCGCTTTTTCTCCTTTTCTGCGTTGCTCTTTTTGATCCTACAGCTTTTCCGCTACCCGAAGCTTAGCAGAACGCGCACGCGGGTTAGCTTCCAATTCTTCCTCAGAAGGCAGAATCGGCTTACGAGTAATTACTTTGACGGTTGCTTCGTTACCGCAAGTACAAATAGGAAAAGCAGGCGGGCATGTGCAGCCTTTTGACAACTCCTGATAGACCTGCTTGCAAATCCTGTCTTCTAATGAATGGAAAGTAATGACGCTCACTCTGCCTGCTGGATTCAGCACATCAATCGCATCGACAACCGCCTCTTTAAAAGCATCCAGCTCATCATTTACTGCAATGCGGATCGCCTGGAACGTGCGCTTCGCCGGATGAGGTCCAGTGCGACGAGCTGCAGCCGGAATCCCTTCCTTAATCAAATCCACGAGTTCACCAGTCGTTTGAATCGGTTGCTTTTTACGCTGCTGGACGATTTGCCGGGCAATTCGCCGGGAAAATTTCTCTTCGCCATATAACCAGATAATTTTCGCAATCTCTTCTTCGTCCCATTCGTTGATGATGTCATAGGCAGACAGCGGGGCCTGCTGGTCCATTCGCATGTCAAGCGGCGCGTCCGCATTATAGCTAAAGCCACGCTCCCCCTCGTCCAGTTGCGGCGAGGAGACACCCAAGTCAAACAGGATTCCGTCTACACCTGCAAGGCCCAAATCACGAATCACGTCCTTGAGATGACGAAAATTACTTTTTACCAGCGCCACTCTATCCATATAGGAAGACAATCTCTCACGGGCATTGTCCAGCGCCCAGTCATCCTGATCAATGGCAATCAAACGACCGCCTTCTGTCAGGTGCGAAGCGATCAAGCTGCTGTGTCCTGCACCACCCAACGTGCAATCTACATAGATGCCACCAGGGCGGATGTTTAGCCCAGCTACAGCTTCTTCCCGCAATACAGTTACATGATGAAACGACAAGATCGTCACTCCCGTTCTTCTTGCTGCTACAAATTAAAATCCACAAGTTTTTCTGCAATCTCCCCGAACGAGCCTTCGGATTGGGCGAAGTAATCTTCCCAACGTTCCTTGCTCCATACCTCTACTCGGTTCGATACGCCAATAATGACGCATTCCTTTTGCATGCCAGCGTGATCACGCAGATTAGGCGGTATATTTACCCTTCCCTGCTTGTCCCACTCACATTCGGTTGCACCGGAAAAGAAAAAGCGTGTAAAAGCACGTGCATCTGCTTTGGTAAAAGGAAGAGTCTTCAGTTTTTCCTCTAATTGTTTCCACTCTTCCATCGGATAAGCAAACAAGCATTGGTCCAGTCCGCGGGTAATGACAAAGGAAGCTCCCAAGCCTTCACGGAATTTGGCAGGGATGGTCAGGCGGCCTTTTTCGTCGATGCTATGCTGGAATTCCCCCATGAACACGCCCAGTTCCCCCACTTTCCTACCGCAGGGCTCCACTTTCCCCCACTTTTCCCCACTTGATTGCTTATAGCTATTATAAAAAAAAATCCTGCATTTGTAAGCAGGATTTTTTCGCATATTTTTTTGCCGGGAAAAGACGGGTTTCGCAGGCCTATTCGACCCAGCTATCCAAGTATGATTTTTGCTCGTCAGTCAATTTGTCGATTCCCATTTTCAGGGCTTCTAATTTGTATTGAGCAACCATAGCATCCAGCTCGTACGGAACGTTCAGGACGCTTTTTCCGATGTTTTTGTACTGCTCATTCACATAAGCCAAGGAAACTGCTTGCAGAGCAAACGTCATATCCATGATTTCTGCCGGATGACCGTCACCTGCTGCCAGGTTAACCAGACGGCCTTCTGCTAAGAGGTATACTTTTCGACCGTCAGCCATGACAAATTCTTCGATATCTTTACGCACAATCCGCGTAGAAGTCGACAATGCATTTAGTTCTACTTTGTTTACTTCGACATCAAAGTGACCAGCGTTGGACAAAATTGCGCCATCTTTCATCACTTCGAAGTGTTCTTTGCGAATCACGTCACGGTTACCTGTAACAGTAACGAAGTAATCTCCGTGCTTAGCTGCTTCAAGCATCGGCATTACTTCAAATCCATCCATGTACGCTTCTACCGCTTTGATTGCGTCGATTTCGGTTACGATGACTTTCGCACCGAGACCTTTAGCACGCATAGCCACTCCTTTACCGCACCAACCATAGCCAGCTACGACAACCGTTTTACCTGCAACAACGAGGTTGGTTGTACGGTTGATGCCATCCCAAACGGATTGACCTGTACCATAGCGGTTGTCAAACAAGTATTTGCAGAAGGCATCGTTTACTGCAACCATCGGGAATTCCAGCTTGCCTTCTTTTTCCAATGCTTTCAGACGCAGGATACCTGTCGTCGTTTCTTCTGCACCACCGCGTACTTGGGACAAGAGATCGCGGCGCTCGCTGTGCAGGATCGTTACCAAGTCTCCACCGTCATCAATGATCAGGTCAGGACGAGTTTCGAGTGTTTTAATCATATGCTCTTTGTATTCTGCTGGATCTGGATTGTATTTCGCAAATACGCGAATACCGTCTTCAACCAATGCAGCGCAAATATCATCTTGCGTCGAGAGAGGGTTGGAACCCGTAATGGTTACTTCAGCCCCGCCTGCTTGCACTACTTTTGCCAGATACGCAGTTTTTGCTTCCAAGTGCAAGGAGATCGCCACTTTCAAACCAGCAAAAGGCTGCTCTTTTTCAAAGCGCTCGCGAATGCGGTTGAGAACTGGCATGTGCTCTTTTACCCAGTCAATCTTCAGATGGCCGTTGTGTGCCAAGGACATGTCTTTTACAATGCTTTCGGAAATGGTGTTCATGTATGGATGGACCTCCTTCATCTCAAAAACAATCTAATCTATCATATCATACGCAAGTTGCGCCATCATCTGTTTTTCCTGTTACCGACATATTCTGCCCGTACAAAAAGTGTTTAGCCAAAAGCACGCTTTTCTTTCGAGCCGACCGGGGCCGGCACGACGTCCGTTGTCAATATTTCCAAAAAGCGCAGGAGTGCCTGGGGCATCCACTTCTTTTTATGGTATACCAATTGACGATACACCCGGACGTCAGGATGTGAAAAAGGCAGTATGGCTAGTGTGCCTTTTTTCGCTTCTTCCGCCACGGCAATATACGGAACAAGCGCAATCCCTAAATCATATGCAACACACTGCTTGATGGCTTCCAAACTGCCGAACTCAAAAGAGGAAACGATCGTCGCTCCCGCATCACGCAGCACTGCTTCCATGATCGAGCGATAGCTGCAGCCCGATTCTGTAAAAATCCAGTTTTCACCTGAAAAATCGTACGCCTCAATCTTGTCTTTTTTAGCAAGTGGATGTGTGGGAGCGCATATGACCACCAGCTTTTGCTCCCCTAAATTGATCGTGGTCAGCTCGGGATGATCCTGGAGCCAATCGAGAACAAAAGCAAAATCGTATCTCCCATCCTTTACCCCTTGTCTCAGATCATGACAAATACCCGGGTGCAGGGATATGCGCATACGCGGCTGTTCTTGGCGAAATTTTTGCAAATAAGGCGGGAGATAAAAGGCAGCAAGCGATTCGACTGTTCCGATGCTCAGTGTCCCAGCCAAATGAGCCTGCTCCGAAAGGTTTGCTTTGGTTTCTTCTAAAATCGCCAGGAGCTGTTCACTGTATGCCAAAAGCACCTCTCCGGCTTGAGTCAGCCTGATTTTTCTCCCCCATCGCTCGAATAGGGTCACACCAAATTCCGTCTCCAGATTTTGAATTTGCGTCGTTACACTAGATTGTGCATAGCCTAATATTTCAGCAGCGCGAGTAAAGCTGTGCCACTTGGCAACTTCCCGAAAGGTCTGTAAATAACGGGTATCCACGCTTCTTCCCTCCTTCCATCGAAAAAACCGATTTGATTTATCTAATATTATAGATATCTCCGATGATTAAGTCTATGCTACACTACCCCTACAAAGTCATTGAAAAGGATCATAAACGCTAAAAGAGAGGGATTATCGTGAGTAAATCTTCTGCACACACACCCGGTCTTGTCAAGACATTGGGATTGCCGCAAATCGTCGCGCTGTACATTGGAGCAGTTATTGGTTCAGGAGTATTGCTCATTCCAGGACTGGCTGCTGAAAAAGCAGGTCCTGCGTCCATTCTTGCCTGGCTAGTCATGTCCATACTCGTTCTGCCGATGGCGATTACAATGGGACTGCTTTCCGCTCGTTATCCAAGCTCTGGAGGGGTGTCCACGTTCGTCAGGATGGCCTACGGAGATCGGTTCGGAAATATCGTGGGCTGGTTTTTCCTCCTTTCTGTTCCCATCGGCGCTCCGATCCTCAGTGTTACTGGCGCTAATTATTTGGCCGTCCTGCTACACTGGGGAGATTTGCAGATTTATGCCGCCTCAGGTCTGATCCTTCTTGCCGTACTACTTATGAATGTTTTCGGCATGCATGTAGCTGCCCGGGTTCAGACGATTGTTGTTTCATTGATCATTTCCATCTTGATCTTAGCCGTCGTTGCTTCCTTGCCGCATGCTTCCCTCACCCATTTTACTCCGTTTGCTCCAAATGGATGGCTGAGTGTCGTTTCCGCGGCTGGTCTGCTTTTTTGGTGCTTCATTGGTTGGGAAGCGGTGACTCATTTGTCTGAGGAGTTCGTCGATCCGGGGAAAAACGCCGTTCGCGGTGTACTGTGGAGTGCTGGGATTGTCGCCCTGCTCTATCTTGCGGTCGCATTCATGACGGTTGCTACGCAGAGCTATGGCGAAGGAATTTCTGCTGCATCGCTGAGTATTATGGTCCAGCTCTCGCTAGGTCCTGCTGGCGGGTGGATCGTAGCAGTCACAGCCTTGTTTATCTGTATCGCCACTGCCAATGCGTATGTCGGTGCTGCTTCGCGGATTGCCTATTCGCTCGCAAAAGAGAGGATCGCCCCACGCTGGTTCGGAATCTTGCATGCGAAATACCGGACTCCCATCGGTGGACTGCTTTTTCTCTCCCTCACGTTTGTAGTCGTCCTGGGTGTATTATATTTCGGCATCATGGACCTCTCTAGGCTAATCGAGCTGCCCAATGCCACCTTCTTCGCTACTTACATCGGCGGCTGTCTGGCGGGTGTACGCCTATTGCATGATAACCGCTGGGGACAAATTGCTTCCTGGACCTCTCTCATCTTTACGGTAGGACTTTATCCCTTCCTAGGATGGTCTGCACTTTATCCGGTCGTAATTGCATTGATTTTACTTTTCTGGCAAAAGCGTAAAAAAAGGATCACCTCGTAAACGATTGTAAAAAGGGCAGGTTTGCTGGAATTTTTCTCAGCGGCCTGTCCTTTTTCCTGTTTCCCAAACACTTTCCTGGCTAATTAATATTGGCAACCAGTCATTCGTCTGCTAGAATGGACACATTCCCAATCATCGGATGTTTGGAGGTATACAGATGTCATTACAAAAAACAGTCCGTTCCTCCTTGGTCAAACAAGTAGTGGAACAGTTGGTTCAACGTATTGAAGCGCTCTCTTGGCCGGTAGGTGAGCGAATTCCACCGGAGCCTGAGCTGGCCGAACAGCTTGGAGTCAGCCGCAATACTCTTCGCGAAGCCGTGCAAGCCTTGATTCATACCGGCATGCTGGAAGCTCGCCAAGGAGACGGTACATATGTCCGTTCTTCCAGTGAATTTGGTGCAGCCATGCAGCGTCGGTTGCAGCGCTCCACTGTCTTGGAAATTTTGGAGGTACGGCATGGACTGGAACGCGAAATGGCCAGACTCGCCGCTTTGCGCAGGACAGACGAAGATCTTGAGGTCATTCGCCAAAAGCTGTCTCGGTCGCAAAGCTTGCGTCATGACGCTGAAGCTTATACGTTAGCTGATGTCGAGTTGCATATGGCGATAGCCGCCGCCACCTATAACGGTATGATGATTGATTTATACAAAAACATGACTGAATCTCTGCATCTCTCCATCAGCGACACCCAGGACCTCGGTGACATGATGATGGACACACAGTCCAAGCATCATACCAACTTAGTGGAAGCAATCTCTATGAAAGACCCAGAAGCCGCTGAAGAAGCAGCAAGCATCCTGATTCAGGCCAGCAAGACAGCTCTTCTGAAGCTGATCAAGGAAGGAAGTATCCATGTATGAGTAATCCAGCTTTGGCAGAAGCGAAACCAAAGGCCCAGCCAGCCATCCCTAACCCTATGCTGATCATTGCCGGGATCATCCTGATTACATTTACGATGCGCTCCCCTATTACATCCGTTGGACCTTTGGTCGGATCTATACGCACTGATCTCGGGCTGTCCAATGGAATGTCAGGGATGTTAACTACCGTACCTTTGCTGGCTTTTGCTTTACTTTCTCCCTTGGCACCTAGCATTGGGCATCGACTGGGTACAGAACGGACGTTACTTGCAGGACTTCTTACTGTACTGCTTGGAATCATCCTGCGTTCTTCTGGTTTCATTTTTACCCTATTCGTTGGAACTGCTTTTATTGGGGCAGGAATCGCGATTTGTAACGTGCTCCTCCCTGGACTCGTCAAGCAACGCTTTCCTCAAAAAGCGGGACTACTGACAAGTGTCTACACAACGACCATGTCCATGTGCGCCGCCATCGCCTCAGGGGTCAGTATCCCACTCGAAAAAGGCGCGAATCTCGGCTGGCAAGGTTCTCTCGCTTTTTGGGCAATTGTTGTCGTCATCGCCATTTCCGTCTGGCTCCCCCAGCTTCGGAGTACCGGCAAGTCTATAGCTTCGGCGACTCAAAAGAGCACTCCGAAAAAAGGACTGTGGCGTTCAGCACTTGCTTGGCAGGTCACTTTGTTCATGGGTCTGCAATCGTTCCTCTTTTACTGCACGATTGCCTGGTTGCCTGCCATTTTGCAGCAGCACGGAATTAGTCAGACAAACTCCGGCTGGCTGTTATCTCTTGTCCAGGCCATCAGCTTGCCAGCCAGCTTTCTCGCTCCTGTCCTTGCCTCTCGTTTTCGTGATCAGAGACTGATGACAGTGGTGATTGGCCTCTTTTCCCTGCTAGGCTGCGCCGGTTTACTGGTAGACGGCAACATGTTTCTCCTGATCATTTGCCTTGTTTTGCTCGGTTTAGCTCAAGGCGCGAGTATTAGCCTTGCCCTTACCTTCATCGTCATTCGGACTGAAAACGTGCGTGAAGCAGCTGAACTTTCCGGAATGTCTCAATCTGTCGGCTATTTGCTAGCGGCGTTTGGCCCCATTTTCATCGGCTTTGTGTTTGACTTGACACACTCCTGGTCTGTACCGCTCGTCTCATTAATCATCGTCAGTCTGTTGCTCATTTTTGCCGGGCTTGGCGCAGGGCGTAATCAGACTGTTTAATTTCATCTGTTTTCGATCGTAAAACAAAAAGGCGCGCTCATCGGCACGCCTTTTGTTTTTTGCGTTATTATTCATCTTTTCCAATCAATTGAAATGACTTTCCGTCAGTTGAGGAGAGGTAGAAGGTTTTGTCGACACTGCCCCCCAGCTCCCCTGCGTAATACTGAACGGTCATCCGATACTTGCTCGTACCGATTTTAGCGTAATAAATCAGCTCGTTAAAACGCGGGAATCGAACATAGTCGTATACTTCATACTGCATAAACGAAAAGTGCTCCCGCAAAAACGACTCCGTGACTGGCAATTTCTTTTTCTTCACATAAGAAAGCAGCTCATCGAGTCGGCGGATGCGTTCCTGGTCCATCACATCTTGTACAAACGTAGAAACTGCTTTCGTCATCCCTTGTTTCTCTTCTTCGGTGACGTTCCCCGGAAACAACTCATCTATTTTGTGGTCCAAGCGGGTTAATAGGACGACAGCCTGCGCTCTGGTGATCATCTCCTTCGGTCGAAATGTCCCATCCGGATATCCTGCCATGATCCCCATTTTGTAAGCAGGATAGACCGTCATTACTTCCCCTTCATTTTCTACTGAGAGATCGGAAAAAAAGTGTGCCTTGGTTCCGCGGTATTTTTCTCCTTCTGACTGATGACCCAAGGCTGCAAGCAATACACGGGTTGCTTCCAACCGATTCATTCCCTCTGTTGGTTTACCCGACGGCATGATTCCCGCTGCCATCAAATGCCGGTAGGTTTTCTCTGACCAGCGTCCTTTTGCAGCCGATAAATATGACTCTTGTATAAAAGCGTCTGGTTCATGTCCGCTAAATTTAGGGATAATTCGTTCTACTAAAGAAAGAAACTGCTCCTCAGTGATCGTCTGCTCCGGTCGAAACGTCCCGTCTGGGAAGCCTTGAATCATGCCACTTTTGGCAGCATTAGTGATTTCTTTAGCTGCCCAATGTCCTTTTGTGTCAGTAAAGGAAACAGCAGACGTAGCGACCCATTCTTCACGTGCCTCGGCCTTTTGAAAGCCACAAGTGGCAGCTCCTGTCATGAAAAACGACAGAGTTAGGGCCAAGACAGTCATTTTTTTTCCGATTTGTCGCAACTGTTTCTGCATCACGAGTACCACCTTTCACAACAGCAATTCAATTACTGTTAGGACGCAGATCTTGTCGTAAAAGTTTCAGCCTATTTTTGCTAAAATGGGTACCAAAAATAAACAACCAGCCTTCGTGTGGACTACTTTTCTTCTTCTTTCTTGTTCGTAAATTGTCTGGGCCTGATATCATCCCAATATCTATCAATTTTAAAAGTATCATGGTCTGGCAATATGGTTACTTGACCTGCTCCTTGTACGATCTCATTTTTCGATGAGTTTTTCAAGAAAACGGTGTAACTAATAAGAATCGATCCAGAAGCCTCATCTCTTTTGAAATCAGTAATTTCGACATCTTCTACAGTTAAGAAGATGTCATGATACGATAAATATGCAGCGGTGAAACCCATTCTGTTTTTGAGGAAATCTTCAGCCTCTTTCTTCGTTAAATAAGGTGTTGCTTTATTTTGTATCACTGAAATATAAGCCGTAAAATCATTGGGTGTTTTTATATAGTCCTCTTTTCTAACTTCGTAATTCATTTTACTGAATTCAATCAATAGTTTTTTAGCTTGCTCTTTCCGTTCTTCATCAGAAATGTCTGATGAGCATGCAGTAAGACTGAACAATAAAAAAAGGATCGTAAGTATGATCTGCAATTCAGCACCCCCAGAGGTAAACATTTACAAATTATATCAATTTAACCTAGAGATATAAATAGAGGATAATCATAAATTGATTTATCCCCGTAGGATCTCAGCAGCTGTTAGTGATCTGCCCGTGGTAAAAAAAGAAAAGAACCCCCTTGTAAATGGAGGTTCAGACAGCTTCCATCAGCTATGACGGGCTGAACTATTAAACGAAAAAGATTTGATGAGTTCCATCGTGCGCAAATGGCGCCTTAACTAACCGATCCACTAGCGACAAGCCATATTTGTTGGCGAAAGCGAAGAAAGATAGCTTACGCTCCTGCAAGCCGCCGTCCGGAAATAAGGACGCCTCGATTCGTTGAACACGCATATGTTCTACGTCATCTTGTTGCTGCAAGGAACGTATCAAGCGCTCTTCCAAAAAAGATACTTGCTCGAGCAGCAGGTTGGTATTCTTTTCAGCCAAGCCACGTAATCCCCCATCTAGCCGCACTACTTCTTCAACGAGTGGTCGATACATCGACAGCAGTTGTTCGCGTGTAGCGGAAAATTGTTTTTGCAATGGATGCGGCTCTTGCCCTGCCGCCCAGTCCCGCTTCCATTCTGCAAAGCCATTCAGTACATGCTCTAAGCGCAGATCGAGACTCTCAAGCAATCTTACCTGTGCGCCTTCGACCAGTGTTACAGACATACGCGGCAAAACGATCGGCATCTGCATCCCGAATAGCTCAAATACTTCCCGATAATACGCCCAATAAGCGATCTCACCAGGCCCCCCGATAAATGCAAGGGTAGGAAAAAGATGCTCCTGCATCAAGCCGCGAGTGACTACATTCGCACTGAAACGCTCAGGCTGATCAGCAGCCAGCCTCATCAAATCCTCACGCGAATAGGATGCACGTCTGTTTACAAAGCGGTCTGCGTGACGCTCGAGCAGCAATCGATCCTGCCCTTCGTAAAGAAACAAATTCGCCTGATGCTCTTCTACCTGAAGCTGCAATGGATACCCCGCCGTAGAAATGCGATCAGCCGCTTTTAGCAACAAATGGGCAACCTGCTCATTCTTTTCAATCACCTGTTCAAATACAGGCCGTTCCAATTCCCTAATAAACGGCAAGGAAGATTCCACGAGAATAAGGCCATGCTTGCCAAATAACGCTGCCATCAGCCGAGCAAACCATTCTGCCACATTGTCTGATGAAGAAGCCGTACTGGTTAACAGCTTTCGTATTTGTCCGGTCTCTGCAGTCTCGGTCTGGGCGTGGAAAAAGCTTTCCAAAAACTGCGTACAAGCTTCCTCATTAAGGGGAAGGCCACTGGCAGAAACGCGCCCTTTTTTGTTCAGGTTCATGCGTTCCTTGTGCAGCCGTGTCTCTTTGTCTGTCAGCCAGTACACATGATCAATTTCATCAATATCATGGTCTTCTCCGGCAATCCAGAAAACCGGGACAACCTCTGCTTGCAGCTCCTCGGACAGCCGCTTTGCAGTCTGTATCAGATGGACGGCTTTGTGGATGGTATACAGTGGGCCTGTCATTACGCCTGCTTGCTGTCCACCAATGACTACATACGTATCCGGATTTTTCAGGGCTTGGATCCGCCGTAGCGCCTCCTGGTGATTCCCGATTTTTTTATTAAACGTATATAAGCCCTCCGCCAGCTGTTCCCGGTGGGAGTACGTCTGTCCCCGAAGCCACTCCAACCGTTCCTGGTACGACTGTATATGGTATGGATTATGGGTAAAAAACTGTAGCGCAGAGGCATCCTGCTGCTGGTATTCCTGTGCCAGCCGATTTGCGATCGGAAGCGCGAGACATTCAACGTTCATGCTAGCTCACCTTTCTTGACATGTAGGAAAGTTTAACTACCCCACCGTGCGAAAGCATCCATGCTTAAACTTTTCCGGAGGGTATAACAAGGTGCCTCAGCGTCTGCTTCCGGCATAACTTCGGTAAGGTGCCTCAGCGTCTGCTTCCGGCATAACTTCGGTAAAAGCTTCCGCGCTAAAACGCGGTCGCTGCTCGGCGAACAGGCCTCAATTAGATTTGTAAGGGCCATGGTCTCTGCAAATTATACCATGCTCCAAAGCTACAAAAAACAAGACAACCCGCATTTATGGGTTGTCAAAGTGTAGGACATGCTTTTTTAGAACTGTGGTGGTGTTACAGACCAGATCAAAACCGCTTCTTCTTCACCTGAATTTTCAATCGAGTGACTTTTGCTGCTGTCAAACGATATGCTGTCCCCTGTTTCCAGAATATGCTCCTCATCGTTAAAACGGGCAGTTACGGACCCCTGGATGACGGTAAAGCACTCTTCGCCATCTGACTGGACAAACTTGTCTACCACCATTTCTCCTGGGGAAAGTCGTACTTCAAGCATTCCCAGCTTGGCACTGCCTCCCATCGAGAGCAACGAATACGTACCTGTCGATTCAGGAAAAACCAGTTGTCTGCGTTTTTGGAAACGAGTCACATGCACTTGTTTTTGATCAATATCTTCAAAAAAATGAATGATGGGTGACTCGAGAGCCTTGGTGATTTTCCACAAGGAATCCAGAGAAGGCTGTGAAATTCCTCGCTCCACTTGGCTAAGCAAACCTTTACTGAGCCCAGTCTTGCCAGCCATAATCTCCAGGGTAAAGCCACGCTCTTTCCGAATCATACGAATCTTGTGTCCGATGGTCTCGATGGGAAGTCGCATAAGTTCCAACCTTCTTTCTTATCGGAATAAATACGCTATGTATTACCAGTGCTTTACACGACACCCATCGTCTTGATTATTCCGGTCGTAAACAGCACTATATAGACAATTCCAAACCAGAGAAACGACAATCGCCATGCGGAAAATCCAACCTTTCGCAGGGAGAGCTTCCCTTTCCACTTCACTTGAATCCACGCCAATAAAGCGATCGAAACAAGGAAAAAACACATTACCCACCACCAGGCGGACAAAGCCTCTGGCCAGATGAGTCCATAAGCGGAAACGGCTGAACGAATCACCAAAAAATTCGTGATATTTATCGCCCAACGGCCTGCCAAGCGCTTGTCCCTCTTCCATCCGTATAAAATTAGATAAACGAGTGGGAAGCCAAGAAATGGCACAACCGTCAACGTACCCCATAAATAGGCCCAGATATTTGCCAACATGGTCATTTACTGTCGCCTCCCTCCTTCCACATTCCCATGCTTGACTTGAGGGTGATCACTCGAAGCAACGTTTCGTGCAGGGGAGTGGGAATCCCGGCAACATGTCCTTGTTTCACGATGTAGCCGTTGATTGAGTCCACTTCCGTTTGCCTGTGTCGCTTGACATCCTGCAGCATGGAGGAAAGATTTCGGGAAGTATTTCGGCATATGGTGACAATTTCCTGCCAGTCCGCTTCCCCTAATTTTTGTCCAGCATACTCAGCTACAGCAGAAGCTTCCAAAAAGAGCTCTCGCATCAGCTTTTCTGTATGTGGATTTTCGAGGAGAGCGCCATTTGGAACTTCAAAAAGCGCTGTTAACGGATTGATCAGTGCATTGGCCATGAGCTTGCGCCATGCATATGGCTTGATTGACTTTTCGAGTATAGTATGGATACCTGCGGAGGTCGCCCAATTCACAAAGTAAAGAATGACTGGATCAGAGTCACTTCCATTCTCCCACGCCCCGACGCGTAAAGTACCGCTCCCTGTATGCACCACTTCCGTTCCTGACAAGCGTCTTGCCCCTTCTGTATTGATGGCAAAGAAGCAATGCTGCTCGGACAGAACGCCATTTAAAAGCTCCTGGTGGCCCATACCATTTTGCAGCGCAATAACGCGTGCCGAGCTGTTTACTTTACGAAACGCTGGCAACAAACCAGATAAATCGGTCTGCTTGACGGTCAACAAATACAAATTCCCTTCAGGCAACCCTCGCTCGATGGGAGAAGCTGAGACAGGGACCACACGCGTATTGCCATCCAGCCCTGTGTAGGTAATCCCTTTTTGCGTGAGCTGATTTGCCTGGAGTGAACTGCGAGTAACCACTGTAACGGCCTCGCCAGCGAGAGCCAACCTTGCCGCATACAGCAATCCAACTGAGCCACCGCCAACTACAACCGTTTGAAGGATGTTTGTTTGTGACCGCATTTGTTCACCTACATTAATCAATACTTATTTTTAAGAATAACAGAGTTTAGGAGATTGTTCAATTGATTGGAACAAAAAAGATCAAAATTATCGAAAAATTTCTGGATTCCAGTTTTTATGAAAGAAAAAAAGAGACTGTCACCTAAAAGCGACAGTCTGAGCTGGAATCTATACCGGATAAACGGGGTGTTTTCGATCCGAAAAGACTTGCTTTTTCCCCTTGTACACTTCGTATCGGCTAATCAGCTCTTGGCGCAGATTACTCGGCGGCACAATCCCATCTACGATCAAATTGGATGCGAGCAAGTACAGATCAATATCTTCCTGGTACTCTTTGCGCTTCTCTGCAATGAATGCTTGACGTTCCTGCGGGTCCTCAATCGCCTGAATTTTGTTGCTGTAGACGGCATTGACCGCTGCTTCTGGTCCCATAACAGCAATCTGCGCATTCGGCAGAGCCAGGCATGCATCTGGTTCAAATGCGGAGCTTGCCATGGCGTACAGACCTGCTCCATACGCTTTGCGAACGATGACCGAGATTTTGGGCACCGTCGCTTCCGCCATAGCGGAAATCATCTTGGCTCCGTGACGGATAATTCCTGCGCGTTCTACCGCTGTCCCGATCATGAAGCCAGGTACGTCAGCGAGGAACAACAACGGAATTTGAAAAGCATCACATAATGTAATAAATCTGGCAGCCTTGTCTGCTGAATCGACAAACAGCACTCCACCCTTTACTCGTGGCTGGTTTGCAATAATTCCAACCGGCTTCCCGTCGAGTCTAGCCAAACCGGTAACCAGTTCCTGGGCAAACAGCTTTTTGATCTCGAAAAAGGAGTCGGCATCCACCAGAGCGGTAATCAGATCGTGCATATTAAAGGCAGCATTCTGATTTTCCGGCACGATACTTGTGATTTCCTTGGCCGTTTCGCTGGGAGCTTTTGCCTGGGCGAGTGGCGGCTCTCCTGTATAGTTGGCCGGGAAGTAACTGAGGTAGTTGCGCGCCGACTGGATCGCTTCTTCTTCATTGGCAGCCAGTACGTCGCCGCATCCGCTAACGGAGCAATGCATCCGTGCGCCACCCAGCTCCTCCAGGCTCACTTTTTCCCCGATAACCATTTCTGCCATGCGCGGCGAACCGAGGTACATGCTCGCATTTTTATCCACCATAATCACGATATCACAGAAAGCGGGAATGTACGCTCCCCCCGCAGCAGATGGACCAAACAGGATGCACACTTGCGGAATTTTTCCTGAAAGCTTTACCTGATTGTAAAAAATGCGTCCAGCGCCACGGCGTCCCGGGAACATTTCTAACTGGTCTGTAATCCGCGCACCCGCAGAATCCACGAGATAAATGAGGGGAACACGCATTTTTTCAGCAGTCTCTTGAATACGAATGATTTTCTCAACCGTGCGCGATCCCCACGAGCCTGCCTTCACGGTCGAGTCATTCGCCATCACGCAAACAGTCTGGCCATTTACTTTACCAATTGCCGTCACTACCCCATCAGCAGGGAGATCTCCCGCCATTACATTGGCGAACAATCCGTCTTCTACCATGAATTCATCATCAAACAACATTTTCAAGCGATCGCGGACGAATAGCTTGTTCTGCTCTTTTAGTTTTTCATGGTATTTGGCGTCGCCCCCTTGCTTTACCTGAGCGATTTTTTCTCGTAGTGTCTCTTCCATCTGCTTGTTCATCGGCGTCCCCCTATTCACTCTCCACGATAGTTCGGTTTTCGTTTTTCTTTAAAAGCTTGCAGCCCTTCCAAACGATCTTTTGTGGGAACAAGCAATTGATAAGCGTTGCTCTCCACCATCAGACCCGAGGCCAAATCGACCTCCATCCCGCAATCAATAGCAAATTTGGCCTGAGCGAGAGCGAGTGGTGCATTGGCTGAAATGCTGTGTGCCAAGGAAAGTGATGTCGTCATCAGTTGCTCCAGAGGTACGACTCGATTGACCAGACCAATCGACAGCGCTTCCTGCGGGTGAACACGTCTGGCTGTAAAAATAAGTTCCTTGGCGATCCCTTTTCCGACGAGACGAGGCAGTCGCTGCGTCCCCCCAGCCCCTGGGATAATGCCTAAGGAGGTTTCCGTCAATCCCATCTGGGCCGTATCACTCATCACCCGAATGTCGCAAGCAAGAGCCAGCTCTGTACCGCCTCCCAATGCCAAACCATTAATGGCAGCAATGACGGGCTTTGGCAGCTTTTCCAGCTCACTAAACGTATCACGGATCGTTCTAATGTATTGCTGCACTTGCTCTTGAGGCATCGTACTCCGTTCTTTCAGGTCGGCCCCTGAACAAAACGCCTTTTCCCCTGCGCCTGTCACGATCAATACCCTGATTTCTGGATCGTGTGCAATCTCACCGATCAAGCGGCACAAGGTCGCAAGCGTCTCTAGGTTGAGGCAGTTAAACACCTGGGGCCGCTCAAGAGTAAGTACGCCAATCAAGCCCTCTTTATGCAAAGAAACCGTCATGCCGTTTCCCTCCTGATTTTTCGGTAGTTATACGGACCTTGCTGCCAGTGATGCCTTCAGAACTTTCGAAGTGAGCTCTCGTCCCAACTGTTCTTGGATGTACGCCCCGGCCAGTGTGACCAGATCCAGATCTACTCCTGTTTCATAGTCCATCCCGTGCAGCATGTACACTAAATCTTCCGTGGAAATGTTACCTGCCGCTCCCGGTGCATATGGACAACCTCCGAGTCCGCCGACCGAGCTGTCAAAGGTGCGTATCCCCTCGTGCAGTGCAGCAACCACATTAGCCAAGCCAGTTCCCCTCGTATCATGAAAATGCCCGGCTAAGCGCTCAGTCGTAACATCTTTCACAAGCTCCCCAATGATCTCGTGTACTTGCTTTGGCGTTGCGACACCAATCGTATCTCCCAAAGACACCTCATACACGCCCATTTCCAGCAGGGCATGTGTCACACGCCGACTGTTTTCCACCGGCACGCGTCCTTCGTAAGGGCAGCCAAACACTGTCGAAACATAACCGCGCACTCGCAGTCCCAATGCTTGTGCTTCTCGCGCCACTTCCCGCAGGATTGGAAATGTATCGTCAATGCTTTTATTAATATTTTTTTGATTGTGGGATTCAGAGGCTGACATGAACAATGCAATTTCGGTTAGTCCAGATGCCGCAGCACGCTCTAATCCGCGAAGATTGGGAACCAGCGCGCTAAACGTCACATCAGTTCGGCGAGTGATTCCTTGCAGGACCTCTTCGGCATCTGCCAATTGCGGAATCCATTTGGGATTGACAAACGAAGTTGCCTCCACTCGTTTCAAACCCGAGGCAGCGAGCTTGTTGATCAACTGAATTTTTGCCTCTACAGGAACAATCTCCTTCTCATTTTGCAGTCCGTCCCGAGGTCCTACCTCTACGATCTGCACGTTGTTCATACACTTCCCCTCCTCTCCTAGCGGGCGCTCAGTTTGTAATCATTTTAATACTATTCCAACTCGATGATAATGTCGCCATCGTTAACGAAGTCGCCGATATTTACTTTTACCTGGGCTACCTTGCCCGCTACCTGCGTCTGAACAGGCACTTCCATTTTCATGGACTCCAACACGATTACGTCTTGACCATCGCTTACTTGATCTCCCGATTGTACGAGCACTTGAATAACGGTACCTGCCATATTAGCTGCTACTTGTTTCATATCCATATCCACTTCCTTTTTTCTTATTTCGATACTCGCTCTTGCACAAACCAGGTCGTGTAGGCACCTGAGCGGAATCGCTCGTCTCCGAGGACCTCCTGCAAAAACGGAATGTTTGTTTTAATTCCAGTAATCAGAAAGTTTTTCGCAGCTTCTTCTGCCCTTTGCAAAGCTTCTTCTCTTGTCGCACCTGATACAATCACTTTGGCAATCATCGGGTCGTAAAATGGCGTTACTTGTGTCCCTGTTTCTACCCCGTCGTCAATCCGAACGAATTCTTGTTTAGGAGGTTGATACAACGTAATCGTTCCTGGAGAAGGCAAGAATGTTACCGGATCTTCGGCATACACCCGCAGCTCAATGGCGTGTCGCAACGCTTTTACGTCTGCCTGGGCAATTCCGAGCGGGCTTCCTTTCGCGATCGCAAGCTGCATCGCGACAAGATCCAGCCCTGTCATTTCTTCTGTCACCGGGTGCTCTACCTGCAGTCGTGTGTTCATTTCTAGGAAATAGAAATTTTTCTCTTCATCCACGATGAACTCAACCGTGCCAACTCCTGAATACCCGACCGCTTTGCCTGCCTGCACAGCGGCTGCACATAATAGCTCCCGTGTAACCTGGTCCAAAAACGGAGAAGGGCTTTCCTCCAACACTTTTTGGTGACGCCGCTGGATCGAGCATTCCCGTTCCAACAGATGAATGACTTCGCCGTGTTGATCAGCGGCGATCTGTACCTCGATATGGTGAGGGCGCTCCACATATTTTTCCACGTACATCGCGTCATTTCCAAAATAGGCTTTTGCACGGCCTCGTGCGGACTGATATGCCTGACATAATTCGGCTTCGTCCCGGCATATCTGCATACCGATTCCGCCCCCGCCTGCGCTCGCCTTTAACATAACCGGATATCCAATAGACGCAGCTACCGCAGCTGCTTCCTCGGGTGACTCTACAGGCTCCTCACAACCAGGTACAACAGGCACCCCTGCTGCTTGCATAATTTTGCGGGCTGTCAGCTTGTCTCCCATTTGTCCGATTACTTCAGGTGTAGGTCCAATAAATACCAAGCCTTCTTCCAAAACCCGCTTTGCGAAACCCTCGTTTTCAGACAATAGTCCATAGCCAGGATGAATCGCATCAGCATTTGTACTCTTGGCTGCTGCGATGATTGCCTCTACATTTAAATAACTGTGAGGTACAGGCGGCGGTCCGATATGCACCGCTTCGTCCGCTTCCCTAACGAATGGCAAGTCTTTGTCCGCATCGGAATAGACTGCGACTGTAGCTACACCCTTCATCCGGCAGGTACGAATAATTCGTCTGGCAATTTCACCACGGTTTGCAATTAGTACCTTACGCATGGCAACGCTCCCCTCTTTTACAAACCTGAACGCAATAAAAAAGCGTTTTCACAATTGTTTTCCGGTTTGCTGCATGTGCTGCTACTTCCTATTGTGCCATGAGATTGAAAAGAGTTCTAGGCTGAAATTTTAAAATTTTCCAAGGAAGTGAAAACATTTCCTGAGAGACAGCATGTTTCCCGGACTTTTTCATCGTCCTTTTGCAAGAAAAACTCTACGGAATTCGCCATAATGGTGTATACTAGGTATTAGTGGCCGAAGGTGGCCCAGGTAAAGAGCTGTGAGAGGAGTGGCTAACCAATGTTTGAAGTAAGACGTTTGCAAATCAACTACAAGACACTGGAGGAATTCCAAAAGTTTCGCGAATTTGGCCTGGAGGAGCTTTCGATGAAGGAAGACCTGGAGGCGAACATCGTGGAAAACGATTCGGAATCTCCTTTTTATGGTATTTATGACAACGATCTTTTGGTAGCACGGATGAGCCTCTACAAAATTGATGGAAAATACGACCGTTATTTCCAACCTTCGCAGGATTATTATGAGCTGTGGAAGCTTGAAGTCCTGCCTGATTACCGTGACAAGGATTACGGAACAGCTCTGGTTAACCACGCGAAAAGCTTCGGTGCACCAATCAAGACAAACTCCCGCTGTCGTGCTGACCAATTTTGGCTGAAAATGGGCTTCACACCTGTGAAGTACAATCTCATGCGTGATCGTGGGGAAAACCCGTACGTTTGGTTGCCAGAAAACGTCGGACTGCAAGACTAGCGCTCTACTCATAATGAAAGCAAAAAAGAAGCGGCTGCTAAATCTCCGCTTCTTTTTATGTAAAAAAGACTGCCTCTACTTTTCTACTCGCTCCAAATTGCCGTTTTCATCCATCTTGAATATGGCTTTGGTCGAGTCTTCTTCTTGCAAAAAGGCTAGCTTGCGGGCACGATCCATGATCTGTACCAAGGCACGATAATCATCGTTGACACCTTGGACCTGCTCCAGCTCTCTTTTCGCTTTTGCATGCGCCTCTGTCAATTCTTTTATTTCCAATTCTTTTCCTTCCAACTCTTGTTCCAACTGCCTCAAGCGACGTGACATTTCTTTTTGATTGACCAGCATTCGAATCACTGATTCAATCTGCTGCTCCTCGTCCTCTGCTTGTTTGGACACCTCCGGAGTAACAGGAATTTGCCGTTTAGGCGTCAGAGCCACGACCTCCGTGTCGGCAATTCCTTGAGGCGGAGCCACCCTGCCCATTTTTTTCAATTGCTGCCTTTGGCTTTTAGCAATGGAAATCGCGGCATCATAACGCTTACGAACGCAACTGTTCCACCGGAAACCGCAAGCGGCTGCCGTTCTTCCTAACCTTTGACCCACTTCTTCAAATGCGGCAAGCTGTGTGCCGCCTTCGCGTATGTGGCGCAAGGTGACTTCCGCCAACACTAGATCGTCATCTTCGGTCCATGCGTCTTGTCTGGAAGCTACCATATGAGTCCCTCCCGTTACCTTTAAAAAGGATGATGTAGTTCATCCTATGCTTTTCCCTACTCTTGTAGAATCGCTTTCTACTAGAAAAAGTATGTCCAAGCAAATAAATGTTTAAACGGGAGAAACCTTTTCGCGCCGAAAGCTACCGTTTGGTGAGAAACTTTTCCACCACGGCAACATGTGCTTCACTGCCCCAATTCCCTGCGCACTGATCTATTTCCTTTCTAATTCGTTCGGACTGAGGAAGCCCGGCACGCTTCCAGTGCAATATCCGCATATAAGCCTCGATCCCAACAAGTGGCTGCGTTGCGATCTTGCGTGCGAAGCGATTCACTTCCTCCTCCAGTTGCGCCGCCAGATACACTTCATCGACGAAACCGTACGTCTTGGCTTCCTCTGCGGATAGCCGTTCACCAGTTAAAAGCAAAGTGAGAGCCTTGGATTCAGGTAATATATCCAACAGGCGACTTCCTCCACCCCATCCGGTTGTAATGTGCATTCCGATCTGAACAAAACCAAATACAGCCTTGTCGCTTGCAAAGCGGAAATGGCAGGCTCCAGCAAATTCGCATCCTCCTCCCACTGCTGCCCCGTTGATCATCGCAATGACTGGCTTGGTGCTTTGATCAATTGCTGACAACAGCGCACCCACCTTGCTCAAAAGCGGATATGCCTGTTCGTATCCCCTGGCAGCAATGAATTGGTTTAAGTCTCCACCAGATACGAAGCTTTTGCCTGTGCCCGTAATGATAAGAACTTTTACCGTTTCATCAGCTCCGCAATCGCGTAGTGCCTCGTGTAATTCCTCGACCAGTTCTACACTGATCGCATTATGTACTTCAGGTCGATTCAACGTAATCGTGGCGATCCCATCTTGCTTTTTTACGTGTAAGGTTTCCATCATGGCTTCCCAACCTTTTCATCCATCCTATTTGACTTTATTTTACCGTCATTTGACGAAGAATCCTATTGGGATGAGAAAAAAACCGTTCATGATGTCCCTGAAAAGTAAAAAAAGGAGGCCGTGGCCCCCTCTTCTCTTCTTTACGACAACAAATTTTTCATGGCTGAGGAATTGAAGCCTACAATCAAGTTTTCCCCGTCGGTAAGGATCGGTCTTTTCAGAAGCTGAGGCTCTTCACTGAGCATTTCCAGCAATTCTTTTACAGACATGTCGTTAACGTCCACATCCAGGTTTTTAAAGCGTTGACTTCTCGTAGACAAAATTTCATCCAGTCCATTCGAGGTCATTTTGATGATATCAAGCAGCTCTTCCGCTGTTGGTGGGTTTTTAAACAAATGACGCTCTTCATAATTTACGCCGTTCTCTGCCAACCATGCCTTCGCTTTCCGACAGGATGTGCAGCTCGGATACGTGAAAAACGTTAATTTTTGAGTATGTGTACGTTCAGCAACTGCCATCGGTTACCCCTCCATCTCATCTATACGATCTACTTTCATTGAATACAAGTGTTACCAACAATTGTTCCATATGTTAGGAACCAATACTTGCAAAAAGTTAGCTAATAAAAAAACCTTCCTTAATTGGGATTATAAATCTGCCATTAACACTGTGTCAATAGTAGTTAATCTAAAAACTTGGCGAAAAATCCGGATATATACTGTCCCTGCACACTCGAACCTTAACAATCTAAGGAAATTCGGTTACACTTATAATGATTTGTTTTGACAAGAAGGGGGTAACAGCATGGATTACGATGCGCAAAAGTTAACCAGTGCTTTAGCTGACCCCACCCGTTTTTCCATTTACCAATTTGTCGCATACAGCAAAGACCCAATCACTGTCCAGGAAGTAGCCGATCATTTTTCCATTCATCCCAATGTTGCTCGGCTGCATTTAACCAAACTGGAGGATGTCCATCTGCTTACTGCCGTCACGGACAAAAGCGGCAAGGGAGGACGTCCCAGTCGATTGTATTCATTGTCTGACCAGGTGGTGAGCCTGCAGTTCCCACCGCGTGACTATCAGTTGCTGGCCGACATCGCGATTGAAAGTCTGCTCTCGCTCGGTGAACCGGGTAAAGCCGCTCTGATCAACATGGGACATAGAATCGGTACAGAGATGGCAAAACGGGCGGTTGCCCAAAGCGGATTACAGTTACAAACGGCCACTATGGAAGAAAAATTGCATTTGATTCATCGACTCGTCGTCGCCCAAGGATTAAAGCCTGATATTGAGCTTATAACGGATGGCGTTCTCCGCTTCCGTGTAAACAACTGCACATTTTCAGATTCAGCCAAAAAATACCCTAACTCTGTATGCCACATGCACAACGCCCTTTTGATGGGAATATTCGAAACGTACTTGGGGAAAATTGAATTACGTGAGGATGATTCCATGATAGGCGGATGTAAGTCATGTAATTATACGGTGATCCAATATTGACAAAACGTTTCCTGCTTTGGATAGACGAAGTATGACAAAATTCCGTCATACCTTTTTTGGTAAGACAAAATTCCGTCATACCTTACCGTTTACACACATTCGCCCGTCCTATATAATGGGGTAGGAATCTTGTAAATCTTACCGTTCTATGCAAAAGGGGGGACAAAAATGGATCGTATGTATCGCGTGCTTGGTTTCTGGACCATCGTAATCGCGCTGATGGCGTTTTGGGGCGGTTTGTACCCAATGGCGCTCATCTTCTTCGGTCTGACTGCTTTCTTCGTAGCGCTGAGCTACATGAGCTTGACTGAACGAGTGTACTTAAACATCTTCTTTGGCTTTATGTTCCTGTCTTTCGTAGGATTCACGTACTACACTTTCTTCTTGATGCCTGTGGGACCACAAGAACACGCTTTCTTGCAAATGATTATGTAATGAAAAAAGATGCTCGCACTGAGCATCTTTTTTGTATGATTATACGGTCGAACGAACATGGTTCTCTCTATCATTCGTAGAGGGATTTTTTGATTTCCTCGTCCAGTCCCTTGGCTTGCACCATGACGCGGAATCGTCCTCCTAATCCAGCGGGATCCATGACTTGCATGATCGCCCGGTTTCGTTTCATCGCCATACTGGTGAAAGGGTCTGTATCCGTATGAGCCACGGCCTTTTCAAGCAAGCCGCTTTTGATCAGAAAACGATCTTGCCGCATATACGCCCATTCACGCAGTCCTACGTCTTCCCCATACTTGCTCCATGCCGAAAAATTGACATGGGCTGTTATATCCTGCCCTCCCGTATGTATGTACGGGTTATCATGGGCCTGATGGCGGTAGTAGCACATCAGTGTCCCCTGCTTGCGGCTCGGATGATATAATTCTTCCTGCAAGTCACCATAATCAATCGTAATAACAAATCCTTTTTTCAAGAGGCGGGAAACAGCTTTTGCAGCCTGCTGTAACGAAAGATTGACCTCGATCCGCATTCCTGCAGGCAAAGTCATGTCCAAAGATTCCAGGTATCTACCAAGCTCTGGAGTTACTTCGTTTAACCCCTCCAGGAACCCGTCCCCGCCATCCGTGACCCATACCTCCTGCCAACCCGCCTTTGTTTTTTCAGCGATGTGCACAGGGAATGCATCCAGCCATTCATTCGAGACGATGACGCCTTCTATTTGCCTTTGATTCGCAGCCTCTTCCAACGAAGTAAACCATTCCTTGGCAACATCGTGCGAGGAGAGAACTTCCTGCTGAATCTTGCGATGATAGGGGCTCGCTTCAATCATGATAACGGTAAGCAGGGGATACAAATCGGGAACGGCCTCACGAAAGCGATCCAACATGTGCCCACAAAGCGCACCTGTACCACCTCCGATTTCTACCAGGGTCGGGGCCTTTATATTTCCTGCTCTCCACATCTTTATCACAGCATCCGCTACTGTTTCTGCAAACACAGAATGAACCGTGGCGCTCGTAAAAAAATCTCCTTCCTTTCCGACTTTAGGCTTGTCTGACATGTAGTAACCGTAGGTAGGGTGGTAGAGAGCCAGCTCCATATATCGTGAAAAAGGAATGGCTTTCTTACATTCTTTCTGCATTTCCTCTCGAATCAGCGTATTCAAGTCCATTGGGCTCTTCTCCTGCTATCCAAATTCAAGCTATTAAGGCTATAATACGAAAAGAAGTCATACAATGGGAAAGAGATAAGGGAGACACTTGAAATATTTCCCATCATGAAAGCAAAAGGTGAAAACATGCGCAAATTTCTGCTCATTCTTTTCCTCTTTATATGTCCACTGACCGTACTCGCTCAGGAAGAGACTACGCTTCCATTGGAGCAGTTGATCTTGCAGCAGCATTTCACTCAAAAAGAGCTGGAGCGGACTCTCACCTTGATCAAGGCAGAAGAAACTCGGACATATGGGGAGATTGCACGTATTGATCTTGAACTGCAGCGTCAAAAGCTTGTGATTGAAGCCATGCAGCGTCATGCTGGTGAAGTAGCTAGAGCCTATTATACAGGCGAACGGGCGAATCTTCTGACCCTATTGTTAAATGCGGAAAATTTCAATGATTTTTTATTGATGCTTGACTTTATCCAAATTTTATATGAACACGATATGAATCGGCTAGAGGCCTACCAATCTGAACGGTTCAAGCTGACTACACTGCAGTCCGACAAGCAAAGCCGCTTAACTCTTCTCAGGGATACCCGTCAAAAATACGAGTTACAATTGGCCCAGATGCTTGCCATTCAAGCCGAAAAAGAAAAGAATGTGCAAAAGCTGGACGACCCGACTACAGTCGAAGCTCTCATGGACCATCTCATAGACGATTGGGAAAAACGCGGATTGCCGGCCTTCCAGACCTTCTTCAGTATGCTGGCAAAAGTCATGGTGCAGGTTCCCGAGCTGGCTACACCGGATCGCATCCAGTCAGACGGTCTCTTTTCTCACACGTTGACGATCAAGCAGGATGACTTCAATCAGTTTCTGGTTGCAAAAGACGAGTTGTTCAAACAATCGCGCTTTTCATTTGAAGAAAATAAACTGATCGTTGAAGGCACTTACGATCACATGGAGCTTCGACTCGTTGGAGCGTATGAACTCGTCTCGCCTACGCAGTTGAAATTTCACATTAACGAGCTGTCTTTTGACGGATTTGCATTGCCCAAGTCCACCGTTGAGGAGATGGAGAAAGCGTACGATTTGGGTTTCTATCCGGAACTGATTTCACCTAACATTCAGGTAGAGGGTATCTCGATGGTCAACGAAGAATTAAAACTACAGCTAAAATTGAATCTTCCGTTTGGATTCGGAAAGAAATAAGGCCAGCTCATACGTTAGCTGGCTTTTTTTACTGAAACGGCCGTGTCGACGTGGACAGGCATCTCTTTTTGCAATCGAATCATATAGTTGATGGCTTCTTTTGTCAACGTCGGATCCTTTTCCTTGTTTTGAAGCTTGGCAAGGGTCTGGGGAACTGGATAAATTACATAATGTCGTTTACCGTTCTTGCGATAAAAATGAACATAGGTCGGAATCATCTCCGCGTCTTCAATGCTTGCTTCCCCGGATTCACTCTTGTGCAGGGTGAGCTTCAGAATCGTTCCCACATCTTTGTAATCCCATCTCTGCGCTGATATGAAATTCCCCAAAGAATACGTAATTAATCCAGTATGCTCGCTTCCATCTTCCAGCTTGACCGTTTTCCACTCGTAGGGCTGAACGACGTGAGGATGTGCGCCCAAGATTAAATCGGCCCCGTACAAAAGACATAGTTCGGCTGTCTTCTTTTGGGCATCGTTTGGTAAACGCTGGTACTCTTCGCCGAAATGAAGGGCTACTGCGACGAGATCCGCCCCCTTTTCTCGGGCTCGTGCAATGTCTTTTTTAATCAGCTCGGGTGAAATCAAATTGATTAAATAATCCTTGCCCTGCGGGATCGGAATGCCGTTTGTTCCATACGTATAGGAGAGAAGTCCAAGTGTAAAACCGTCCTTATGGAGAAGAAGCGGCTCGTCACGCTCCTCTGGACTGGCAAATGTCCCCGTGTGCAAGATGCCTGCTTCATCCAGGTACTTGATCGTTTGTCGTACACCCTGTTCTTTTCGGTCCAACGAATGGTTATTGGCAGTGGATACAGCCGTGAAGCCTACCTCCTTCAAGGTTGAAGCTAGTATTTCCGGTGAATTAAACATGGGATAACCGGAATACTTCGCTCCACTCCCGCTCATCGTCGTCTCCAAATTTCCAATGATCCAATCCGCTTGTCTGAACAGCGGCTCCACATTTGTAAAGAAAGGCCTGAAATCATATGTTTTCGTAGCTTCATTCCATGCTGCATCCATCTGCTCCTGATGTACCATGATATCTCCGACGGCCATGACCGTGATGCGCTGTTCAGGAAAACGCGAAGAAGGCTCGACCAACAAAGCCGGCTTTTCCCCTACGCTTGCCTTTGTGCTGTCCTCTATTTGCTGCGCCAGAGGTGATGGTAGGGCGGGATCAGTCGGGATCACGTTTGGAGCCGGAGCTGTATAGGGCATCTCCTGTTTGGCAACAGGCTGGACACAACCTGCTGCACTGGTGCACCCTAGGGCAAGGACTACCACCCATAAACACCATTTTTTCTTCATATTTCGTAGCTCCTTTTTATTTGTGACCCCTTCCTCTTCGCCGCCTGCCATCAATATCCTTTTCTATTCCAAAAGAATCATGTCACAAGACCTACCGCAGCATTCCTGTCACGAACGGATTGTACGTTTTCTCGTAATCAATTGTCGTTTTCGGTCCATGGCCCGGATATACAATCGTCTCGTCATCCAGCTCAAACAATTTGTCCTGGATGCTGATCATCAATGTCTCATAGTCTCCGCCAGGCAAATCCGTGCGCCCGATGCTTTGTGCAAAAAGTACGTCTCCCCCAAAGCAATGCTGCCCGATCACAAATGAGCAGCTTCCAGGGGAATGGCCCGGTGTATGCAAGACTTGAATTGTGAGGCCTGCCAGCTCTAGCGTTTGACCATCTTCCAGCTCATGCTCGGCCCGCTTGCAAACAATGGGCTCCGGTAAATTCCAGCGACTGGAACCATTCAGATCCGGATTCGTCAGCCACTCTTGCTCAAGCGGATGGATGTAGACAGGCGCTTTGGTCAGTTCACGCACTTGATTGAGGCCACCAATATGATCCAAGTGAGCATGTGTCAGCAGGATCGCCACCACTTGCTTACCAGAAAGGGCTTGCAAGAGGCTTGCGGGCTCCATCCCCGGATCGATCACGATCGTCTCATTTGTCTGCGGATTTGTTAAAACATAGGCATTCGTTTGGAATCCTCCCAATGCAAAGGTTTGAATCATTAGTTGTTGGTCGCTCATAGGAACCTCCCGGATTTTTTGATACGATAGAGTAAATTGCTTTTTTCGAGGTGAATGGTATGCGCTATATGTACGGCGTGGAACTTCTTGTACCGGCTGGTAAGCTGCCTGGTTTCTATGCTCAAGTCATACATAAAATTGGTGATCATGTCAATGTCTTTGACCGAGACAAACTGCTTTTTATCGTGGAAAACGACGCTGAACGAGAAAAGCTGGAAGCTGTATTGACCAAATCTTCCATGCTGGGGGACGTATTTCCCCTCCTGCTGCTTCCTCCCACTACGGAGTGGGAGCATCTGGACGATTTAGGCTTTGTCAGTCAAAATGAACATCTTTACTTGTATGCAGAAAGAGTTTCTTTGTTCACCGTCCCTCCCACATCTGGCTCTGCACAAGACCGTTGGGCCGCTTCTGAACAGTGGAGGGAGCATTTACTCGGCAGCGTTCCTCAAACAGCGGATGAATCAGCGATTTATATCATCGACAGCAGTTTGGCTGAGCTGGCCGAAGGAATTGCGCGCGCCTATCAGATAACGCTTACCTGGCTGCACCGTGGATCGTAAAAACTACTACCGATGACCTTGGACCGCTCATGCCAATGAGACCCGGATCCAAGGCTCGGATCCAACAGGTCGAAACTACATAGGCCGCCTTGCCCCCGAAAAAAGAGGGGAAGGCGGCCTGAGGTTAACGCGGCTGCAAATTTCTTATTTGCTTTCTGTATACTTCTTCAGGAATTCTTGCACTTTGTTCGGATCCGCTTTCTGCTCCAAACCCGTTTTCACTAAAGGCGTTAACGTCGATACTGCTTTAAATTTATGGTCGTTATACGTTTTGATCAGTTCATCCTGATTGATCGTATACAAGATCGCTTTTCGCAAATCTTCGCTTTTAGACACTTCTCTGTTATTCAGGTTAAACAAGAGGTACGCTACGCCATTGCTTTCGAGGGTTTGCAGCTTGAGCTTGCTGTCATTATTCACCAAATCGAACTTCGTTTCCGAAACGCCGTAGTACACATGGATCTCTCCACTTCTTAAAGCCGATAACGCGCTGTCCGCGTCTTTGATGAAACGCACGACGATCTTGGAAATTTTCGGCTCGAATTCCGAGCCTTTTCTGTAGCCAGGATTTTTATAGAATACCGCCTCGTAATCGTTTTTGTAAGAAAGAATATAAGGTCCGCTGGCTGTGAGCGTATTGTTGTACGTAGCGCCTTCCGTTACTGTCGCCTGATCGCCGTAGGAAACATCCTTATTGACATCGTACGTGGCCACGTCAAACGTATTGATGCTCTCTACCTGCTTCTTGGAAACAATCCCTGCCGATTGATGCGCCAAATAGTTCAATACTTGCGGGAACGGTTTTGTCGTTGTTACTTTCACAATCTGGTACTTCCCCGCTTGATTGTTCGCCTCTTCTTTACTACCCGCCAAGCCACTGATCGGAGCCTTTACCCCTTTTTCCAGCGCTTCTTTAATCGTGCTGGATGATCCGGACTGCTTCACGGAGGAGAGCTCATTCAGATCCGTAACAATCTCGACATTCTGGATATGTTCATGCAAGCTGTACGTTCTATGATCTGGAACGGAGTCTTTGTTTTTAGCGCGGCTTAATGAGAATACCACATCCTCTGCACCTACTCGTTCGAGCGAATCAACCGCGGTTTTCTCTTTCATTTTGGCAAAGGTAATGTCGTCTCTCAAAAGGAAATAATACTCGGAATTACCGTCAGCAATGGCGAAATTGTGGGACAGAGCGCCCTCTGCCGTAATTTGATCATCATCCGTCAGGTTCACCAGACGTACATACATATTGGTATTCAGCATATTAATCGACCCGTCATTTCCTTTAATCGGATCAAGAGAGGTCAGGCTCGGATTGCTCTGCTGCAAAATTAATGGCTCTTTATCCCGCTTGGACTCATCGACAAAATCGATCGCTTCCCAAACCATCGATCTGGATTTGGACAATCGGACGGAGCTTTCTTTCAATACGTTTTTATTCAAAGCCTGGCTCTTCAAGGATACGTATAACGGAGCGATATAGGCTTTGTCAAACACGAGCCGCTGCTCCAGCTTTTTATACGTTTCCTTATATTGCTCCGGTGTTTGCGATCCTGCCGTATCAATTAAGTTGTCCAGCTCAGGATCGCTGATCGGCCCTTTGTTGTAGTCTCCGCCCGTTTTAAACAAGGATCTGACTGCATAATCCGGATTACCCGTTACAGTTGTCCAGCTTGAGATAGCGATGTCATAGTTGCCAGCCTTTTGCTGAGCTGTATAGCTTCCGAAATCAGGCTGCATGTTCAATTTTACACGAAATCCTGATTTCGTTAGCTGATCTCGAATCACGTTGGCATCTGTTTCATTGCTGCTCATCGTAAGCAGTTCGATATCTGCCCCCTTTGATGTGACTGGCTCCTTGGTGACATCCTTCACAACATCCTTTTTCGTTGCGATTTCGCACCCTCCCAGCACAAGCAATGTGCTTAGAAACAGTGCAGATACGACCTTCTTATTCATCTAAAATCCTCCCTGTCCTCGTTAAACAGCTATCGTTAACCCACTCAAAATAAATGAGGAATTACTGGTAGTAAATCAGTCCTTGGGCAAACTCTTCCACCCTATGGCAGGCCACAAAATGGTCTGCTTCAACTTCTTTCCACTCTGGATCTTTCGTTTGGCAAGCATCCTGGGCAAAAGGACATCTAGGCGCAAACCGGCAGCCCGGCTCTGGATTGATCGGAGAAGAAATTTCTCCTTTCAAAATGATCTTGCTTTTCTGCTCCTTCACGTTGACCTGCGGAATCGCCGAAAGCAGAGCCATGCTGTATGGATGAAGAGGTCTTCTGAAAAACACAGGCTTTGGCGCCTTCTCGATAAGCTGGCCTAGATACATGACACCCACATGATTGGAGATGTGTTTGACGACAGACAAATCGTGTGAAATGAACATATAAGTAAGTCCCAGCTGCTGTTGCAGTCGTACCATCAGATTGAGGATTTGCGCCTGGACAGATACATCCAGTGCGCTAACCGGTTCATCGCATACGATAAAGCTAGGGTTTATCGCCAGCGCTCTCGCAATCACGACCCGTTGTCTACGCCCTCCATCAAATTCATGCGGATACGCATTGCCTGCACTCGGGGGCAGCCCGATCAGCGCCATCAGCTCAGCTACCCTGGCTTTTCGTTCCTTGACCGTGGGGTACAGGTTAAAGGAGGTTAAGGGCTCTTCAATGATTTGAGAAACCGTCAATCTCGGATTCAGGGAAGCGTACGGATCTTGGAAAATAATCTGCATGTGCTGCCTCATTTGCCGCATTTCCTCTTTAGTGAAAGCAGTAATGTCCATGCCCTTGAACAGGATTTTGCCTGCTGTCGGTTCCTGCAATCGTAGAATGACTCTTCCCAAGGTACTTTTCCCACACCCGGATTCCCCGACAATCCCTAACGTTTCGCCCTGCTTTACGCTAAACGACACATCATCTACTGCATGGAGAGAGCCTCTGGGAACGGTAAACTGTTTTTTCACATGCTTGATCTCGAGCAGGTTGTGCGCACTCATACTTTCACCTCATCCCATACGGAGAAATGGCATTTGCTTAGATGCTCTTCTCCCTGCAACATAGGTGAGATCGTTTCACAAATGTCCGTCTTGTATTTGCATCTCGGGTGAAAGAAGCAGCCTTGTGGCAATGAGGCCGGATTGGCCATGCTCCCTTCCATCTGAAACAACAGGGTCTGGTCTTCTTCAAGCTTTGGGATCGATTCGAAAAGCCCGATCGTATACGGATGCTTTGGCCGGGTGTATACCTCTTCCACCGTACCGATTTCGACAATTTCCCCGGCATACATGATCGCCACCCTGTCGCATGTCTGGGCAACAACGCCCAAATCATGACTAATAAAAAGCATCGACATGTTGTACTGCTTTCGTAGCTGCTTTATAAGCTCGAGCACCTGCGCTTGTATCGTTACATCCAGAGCTGTGGTTGGCTCGTCAGCAATCAGTAATTCAGGATTGCATAAAAGCGCCATCGTGATCAGCACCCGCTGCTTCATCCCTCCTGAAAATTGATGAGGGTAATCATTGTAGCGGTCTGCTTTAACTCCGACTGTTTCCAACAGCTCGATGACTTGTCTTTTGGCTTCTGTTTTGCTCACTTTTTTATGAGTGATGACCGCCTCAGCCAATTGATCACCTACCCGCAAGATCGGGTTCAGCGCTGTCATAGAATCCTGAAAAATCATGGAGATCCCATTGCCACGGAGCTGCTTATTCTCTTTTTCGGTGTTATGGATTAAATTTTTCCCTTTGTACAGGATTTGTCCATCTACAACGATGCCGGGCGGGTCGGGAATCAGCTGAATAATGGACAAAGCTGTTGTCGTTTTGCCTGCACCCGTTTCTCCGACCAGACCGAGGCTTTCCCCCTTTTTGATTTCCAGATTCACGCCATTGACGGCCTTCACTACACTGTCTTCCGTCACATAATGGACGTGGAGATTTTTTATTTCCAAGATGTTTTCCACTGTCTTCGCCAGCTCCTATTTCAACTTCGGATCTAAGGCATCTCTAAGCCCATCTCCAAAAAAGTTAAAAGATAATACCATCAGAATGATTGCAATCCCCGGGTATACGGCCAGATACGATTTGGATTCCAGATACGCGCTGCCGATTTTCAAGATATTGCCCCACTCCGGGATATGCGGTTCCACCCCCAGCCCCAAGTAACTTAGACTGCTGGTTGAGATGACGGCTACACCAATCGTCAAGGTTGCTTTGACAATGATCGGCGCCAAGGAATTCGGAATGATATGTTTAAAAATGATCGAATGATCCTTCGCTCCGCATGCTTTCGCTGCCTCAATGAACTCCAAGTTCGAAACGCCGAGCACTGTCGCACGCATCGTCCTCGCATAGGTAGGGATATAGGCGATGCTAAGCGCTATGATCAAATTGGTCGTATTGGCTCCGAAAGCCGCCACGATCGCAATGGCCAAGAGCATTCCCGGAACCGCATATAAAATATCCAACGCTCTCATAATGAAGTTATCCACATGCTTGCCGTAATAGCCGGACAGAGTACCCAATAATCCACCTATGACTACTGGGATTAAAGTCGTAAGAATACCCACGAGCAATGAAATTCTTCCGCCGAATACAATTCTGGAGAATACACATCTGCCGAAATCATCGGTTCCAAAGGGATACTCCAGACTTGGGGCAAGCAGGAGTGTCGAATAATTGTTTTCGGTCGCAAGCGAATATTCGAAGGTGAAATAACTGCAAATGGACACGGAAAGCAAGACGGTGATAAAGAGAAGGCCGAGCACTGCCATGGAATTTCTAAATAATCTGCGCAAAATATCAACCCATGTCACAGGCACTTCCTTGTTGCCATGCTTTATTTTGTACAGCAGCGTAAGTCCTAGGAGCAACGAGAATAGATTGCCGGTTACGGAGGAGATAAGCAACAGGTATGCAAGTATTTGCAGCTTGCTAGGAACTGCTCCGTTCTTCACAAATCGTGCAACGACAATCAGCGTAATGATATGCAAAATGCCAATGGCGAGTAGAATGCCCATACCTAGTAGAAATAAGTCGGCAACATACGGCTTGAACAGATTCATCGCCGAGATCATGATGACGCAATAATTCGTCAGAGACATATAAATGGATAGGGTATATTCCAGCGACTTTTCTTTTTTGAGCATATCGAGAGCAGCGATCGCAATGAAAATATTGCCGATCAGCAAAGCGATAACGAGTGAAAATCCCAGAAATCGGGTCGATGCTTTGATCTCATTCCCTTCCAAAACATCCTTTTTGATTTTCACGGAGATCAGCAGTTGTAACAGTCCAAAAACCAAATAGATGCCAGCTAATGCCAGGAAAGAAATATCTATGGTCCCCTCAAATAGATCGTAGCCAGCCAACACAAACAAGATGGATAAGACGAGAGAAGAAGACCAGGCAAAATTAGAGAGCTTGTATTCCTGAAAAGCTTTCAGCTTACGCTTTGTTTCTCGTTTCACATAGTGTTTACTCATCATGCACCCGCTTTAGTAATCGCTTATTTTTGACCGAATCCGGGGATCGAGGAAGGCGTACAACAAATCCACGATCAAATTGACGATCGAGATGGTGATAGCCACATAGATCACCCCGGCAAGAATACCCGGTATATCCGGAACAAACTGTTTATCTACGATATAACTGCCAATACCGTTGATATTAAATACCTTTTCTGTTACGGCGGCTCCGCCAAGCATCCCGCCAAACTGCAATCCGATTACTGTGACAATGGGAATTAGCGCATTGCCTAAGGCGTGCTTCAGGATGACTCTTCGCTCGCTTAAGCCTTTGGCTTTGGCAATAACGATATAATCCTGGTGAATCACCTCAAGGGTGGAAGACCTCGTCATCCGGGCTACCGATGCTGCAAGGCCAGTCCCCAGTACAATAGCCGGATTGATTACGGACAACCAGTTGTCTGGATTATAGGTGGCCGGCAGCCAATGCGCCTTAATGGAAAAGTTTAAAATAGCAACAAGACCCTGCCAAAAATCCGGAATCGAGAGTCCCAGTAATACGAGTACCATAAAGCCGTAGTCGCAAAAGGAATGCTGCCTCGTTGCCGACAGGAGACCGGATGGTACAGCCATCAGAATGGCAATGACGAGCGAAATGACCGTTAGTTCCAGTGTGATCGGAAGCTTGCGGATAATCTCTGTCGAAACCATTTCGTTACCAGCGAACGATTTCCCGAGGTCAAACGTGATCAGTCCTTTAAAAGAGTTCCACAATTGAATGAGATAAGGCTGGTCGAGTCCATAAACCTGATTGAATTGCGCCAGCTGCTCCGGTGTCGCTGTCTGCCCCAAGATGTTCGCCGCAGGATCAAGAGGCGATAAGTACAGAATCGTAAATACGAGAAAAGTGACACCGAAAATCACAAACACCATCATGACCAAACGATCAAACACGTACTTCAAATAAGGCTTGCTGTAAGTAAAAATAACCAAATACATCAGCCATCCCAAAAGGATGGAAACTGCCAAAAATACCGGATTCGAGAGTAGCGCTTTGAACGTACCTCCGTATGTAATCTTGCTTGTCCCTCTCGCTTTCATTACTTCCTCTACTTCTTTCGCAACCTCATCTTGAAAAATTTGTCCCGCCAGCTTTTTTATTTCTCGCTGCAGCTGAATTTCACTCACCTGTTTATGGAAAAATGCATACTTGTTCGCAAGCTCTATTCTTACCTCCTCCGCGAGCCTGGCTTCACGTCCTTCTTGTCGCAAGCGAAAAAACGTTTCCTCTCTGATCTTCACAAAAGGATCGGTTTTCTTTCGAATAAGGTAGACAATGGCGACGATCAGGTTTAGCGGTAATCCCGAAAGGAACAGCAATACCTTGTACAGAGGGTTTCTCCAGATCTTTTCATAAGTAATGCCAATGCTGTGACGTAGGTTTGCAGTGCCAGTCGTTTTCATTTGTCCCTGCACAAGACGCTCCGTATTCATAAATGCCATGCAACAACCTCCAAATATGATCGTGAAAAAAAGACAACAGGAAACAAACTTGGATCAGTTTGCTTCCCGTTGTCGAGTTAGCTTGATTGATTATTCAACTGGCTGTATGCTTTGATTTTTAAAAGAGGGATTTATCTGTGTCCAGTCTATCTGGTTCACTAATATCATATAATTCACAGTTGTTTAGTCTGAATTATTACCCTTGGTTTATTTTATTAAAAAAATTTACAACAGTCAACACTATTTTTACAACATCCTATTCTGACCGGCTGAATAAACAAAAAAACCGCCTTTCCCCCATTACAAACAAAGGTGTAGGCGGTACCTTCTCATGACTACAGACTATCAAACCGAAACCAGACGACCTTGTTGTCGGCAATACCAAAGGTGGCCATGTTCTTGCTACCTTTATACACCACTTCTTTTTCTCCAGTAGCCTCTCCATACAGCTTTTTTAATTGCTCGGTGCTGTCGTACATCGTAAGTCCACGGTTTGTCTTCAGCTTTTGGGCATCCTCTTGTGCGACTCCTCCAACCATAATAGACTGAAGCTCGCCCTTCTTCACCTTGACGATGAGCTGAGTGCGATTAATCAGTAGCATGCCCATCACTGCCTCGCCCTCACCTTTTGCCATTTGATCCACTGTATAGCTTTCTCGCGATATCATATCCATGAAATCTGCCTTATCAGGCTTTACTTGATCCATCGCTTCCTTGATGTTTTGTCCCACATAAATTCCGTTTACACCAAATTCCTTTTGATTTTCAGGATCAAAGGAACCTGCGGCCTTTGGCTGTACAGAACAAGCCACAAGCATCATTACTGCTACTGCAAAAATAATCATCCTGTACAACGATATACTACGATTCATTGTGCTCACCTTTTCTAGCCCGGTATGTACATCGCTATCTTACCTTACTTGATGGCTAGGAGCAAGGTTACTCTCTTTACTCACGTGGTCCGCTCACTTTTTGTCGGGGGCGATTCGGCGGCAGGTTATTATTCATATTTTGCTTGAATCCCTCTACTATTTTTAACAAAGAGGCAAAAAATGGAGAACCAAAAACAGCTACAATTCCCCACAGCCATGTACCGACCTGCCATGAATTTTCGACATAGGCAGAAGAAGCACCGGTCAGAATCAGCGCAGGGTCCAATCCAAGGACACCAAAAATTCCCCCTGCCGCAACTACTGAGATGAGCAGGTTGAAAAATCGCTTGTGATGCATGAGCCGCGCAGCATGATTATGGTCTTCCCAGCAATCATGCTTCGGTTCGTAATCCGTTGCCAAAAAGGGAATGACCGATTTGCAAGCTTCGGTTACTCCAGCGGCCGCACTTGAGACTGCGGTAATATAAATTAAAAAGGCGATAGATGAATCCATACTGACCATTGTTTCCCCTCCCCTCTTACATATGTATGGGGAATCGGGGACAACTTGCTGAAAAAAAACGTTTTCTCCTGTATCCGCCGCACTCGTTTTCCTGTAACATGAGAGACGTAACCTACATAATGGAAAGGTGGTTATATCCTATGCAAGATCAATCATTTGTATGGAACCAGTACGATCTGATTCGTGGTATCACATTGGCTACGCTTGCAAACACCTCTGAAGACGCTGCTGACATCGTTCCCGAAGGATTTTCCAACAATATTCGCTGGAATCTGGGACACATCCTACTCAGCCAGGATTTCCTGTTGTTCGGTCCAACTGGTACACCATTGCCACCATCCTATGGTGCTTTGTTCGCCCCTGGTACAAAACCAGCCGACTGGCAAGGTGATGTTCCCTCTCTGGAAACCTTGGCAGCGCAATTCAAAGAACAGTCTGCTCGCATCAAGGAAACGCTGCACTCTCGTCTGAATGATCCTCTGCCCGGGCCATTTGCACTCGGCGACAAAGGCACGATCCACACTTTTGGAGAAATGCTGCTCTTCACTCTGTACCATGAAGGCATGCACATGGGCTGTATTTCCGGCTTACGTAAAGGAATCGCTTCTGCTACCTAATCATTTCATCCAACAGACAAAAACCGCGGGAAAGCTCTCGCGGTTCTAATCGTTCAAACGTATATTGCTGCATTTTTGCGAAGCACCATTCGGTTTTCCCACAAAGGAAGGTATTGTTCTGCAAGTTGCGCCATCATTTGGTTAAACTCCCGTCCCCCATTCCTGGGTCCGCTCATGGAGAGAGCTAGCAATAATGCGGTCCAGCAGCTGTGTATAGGTCATACCTGCTGCAGCTGCGCTCTTCGGAAAAAGGCTGCCCGCGGTCATTCCCGGTAAGGTGTTCACTTCCAGCACGTAAGGCGTATCCTGATATAAAATGATATCGACCCTTGCATAGACCTTGCATTGCAGCAGCCGGTAGCTGGTTAGCGCCGCCTCACGTACACGCTGCAGGGTAACGGGAGGAAGCTGGATCACCTTCTCCTCAGCGCCACCCACCTCGTATTTCGCTTTGTAATCGAACCACTCCGAATGCGCGGAGCGAATACCGATAATCGGTAGTACCTCGCCATCCACGATCGGGCATGTAAGCTCCGTCCCTTTCATATAGGGCTCAATCAAGATCGCCTGGCCCAAGCCGAAAGCTTCCTGAACAGCCGGCAGCAGCTCCTTCTCATTTTGTACGAGCTGAACGCCGATACTCGATCCCCCCGTATTCGGCTTCACAATAATCGGGTAGCCCAGCTGCTCCACCGTCTGCGGATCATAATCGTCCATCCCCTGCCAGCAAAGACCTGCAGGCGTATGCACACCCGCTGCCTTCAGCAGAATCTTGGACAGCTGCTTATTCATGCTTAGGCTGCTTGCCAGGACACCGCTTCCTGTATAGGGAATGCCCAGTGTCTCCAGCGCTCCCTGCACCGTGCCGTCCTCTCCATATTGGCCATGCAGCGCAAGTAGTGCGAAGTCGATGCCTGCCTGCTGAACCTGCGTGATTAAATCCGCTCGCTGCTCGATCAAAATGGGAATCACCTCATAGCGACTTCGATCCAAATGTGTAATCATCTCTTGACCTGTCCGCAGAGAAACCTCACGCTCAGAGGAAATACCGCCCATCATAACGCCAATCTTCATCATGACACCTCATTTTCTTAAAGATTATGTGGTTACGGATTGTTCGTTATGGCTAAAGAAACCAACGCACCTGTTTGCAGATGATTTGAATACCCCGCTCGATATTTTCATCCGTTACGCGTGAAAAACCTAGCCGCAACGTATTCGTTCCTTCGCCTTTTTTAATAAAAAACTTGTCTCCGGGTGTAAATATAACGCCCTGTTCTGTGCAAGCTTCGAGCAGCTGGCGTGTATTTACGCCTGTCGGAAAGGTGAGGAACAAGTGCAAGCCTCCGTCACCAGACAGCTGTGCCTCAGGAAGATGTGCTTCACAGCATGCCTTTGTCAGCTCATATTTGCGCTTATACTCTGTACGTGCTTTTTTTACATATTTATCGAAATTTCCGTTAAGCAAGTATTGGTATAAAATTGATTGATCGATTGTTGATGTATGAATGGTGCGTGCACGCTTCATGCTTTCCAGCGTGTCGATCAGCGCTCGGTCCCCAAGCACCCAGCCTACTCTTAGGCCTGGGAAAAGCACCTTGGAGAAGCTGCCGATATAGATGACTCCGTTCCCTTGCCCTGCTGTCGCGATTAAAGGCGCTACATGTGCTCCCGAGTAGCGCAGCTCCTCATTGAATCCATCCTCGATCACCGGAATCTGATAGCGCATCAGTAATTTCATAACGGCGCTGCGCTTAGCCGGCGACATGACAATACCAGTCGGATTGTGGTAGGAAGGAGTCAAATAGGCCAGGTCGAAGCTATTTGTCTGCTTCTGCAATACCGCCTCAAGCTGCTCCACATTAATACCATCACGCTCCATCGGAATGCCGGTAATCTCAAATCCTTGCAGCTTCAAATTATTGATCGCGGTATGATGGGTCGGATTTTCACAAATGGCCGCACCACGGCGCGCAGAAGGACGCAAAGCCGACAGCACAATATCAAAGCCTTCTGTAAATCCGCTTGTAATCAGCATATCCTTGCCGCTGATATCGACACCCTTATGCTCCATATAACGCATCAAGTAATCGATCAGCGGCCTGTAGCCCTTGGCATAGCCGTAGTTGAGCAGTACCTGTCCTTCGATTGCCATCCGATCCAGAAAGGCTCGCCTCACATCCCCCAGATCAAACAGATGCTCATCCGGAGCGATGCTTGTAAACGAGATGGTTCCTTTTTTAGCGCGAATACCCTGCTTCATCCTATCCAGCTCTACAGCTGATACAGCATACTCGTTCATTCTGGCCTTCCAGTCGATCTGCCAGGTGACGGACCCGTCAGCTTCTACCTGATCTGTAGCAAACTGGCCCACCATAGCAGCCACATAGCTGCCTTTGCCAGGAATCGCATACGTAAATCCGTCATCCTCCAAGCCTTCATAGGCTGCAATGACTGTATTGCGACTCACCTTTAAAAGACCGCTCATTTCTCGTGTAGAGGGCAGCTTCAGGTTCGCCTGTAGCGCCCCTCTTATGATCAAACGTTTGACGTATTCTTTCACTTGTATCGCGACCGGCCGGTCACCGACGAGCTCGAAATCCTGGAACATCCTTCATCGCCCCCCTCCATAATGATGGCATGGTAAACGAGAGAAAAAAAGAACCACCGCACTGGATTTTTCATCCTTCGGTGGTTCCTCCACTTTTTATGCTAGGTGCATCCTCATAACTGGACCGCGTTCCCCCCCATCCTTAAAGCGTTACGGAGTTTACGATTTGATCCAATCGACCGTTTTTTGATCCAGCTTTTTGATGAGCGCAACAAGTAATTTCACCGTATTCTCGACATCATCATGATGAAGAATCGAAGCCTGGCTGTGTATATACCGCGCCGGGATCGCGATCACAATCGAAGGTACTCCCCTCCCGATCAGATGGGGGCCGCCAGCATCTGTCCCCACACCCGGAGCTGCTCCGTACTGATAAGGGATTCCTTCTTCTTCCGCAGTATCAAACAACAAGTTGCGCAATTTCGTATTCGGTACAAGTGTTTTATCATACAGGGCAATCACTGGACCACCGCCGCATTTAATCTCTGGTAAATACGGTGAATCCGCAAGCCCGGGAGTATCTAGCGCCATGCCTGTCTCCAAGGCAATAAACAGATCCGGTCCAATCATGGTTGTACTGGTCCCTGCCCCGCGAAGTCCCACTTCCTCTTGTACGGTGGCACCAGCGAAAACCGTGTTTGGATGATCGACAGCTTGCAGGCTTTTTACCAGTTCAATCGCTGCCAGACAACCGCCTCGATTGTCAAAAGCTTTGCCCATATACATCTGGTCGTTGGCCATCACGGTAAAGGGACAAATGGGGACGATCGGATCGCCTGGCCGAATGCCTAATTCTTTGGCGCGTTCTGTACTGGTCGCCCCAATATCGATATACATTTCCGTGATTTCGACCACTTTTGCCTTGTCACTGGCAGAGGAGATATGTGGCGGCTTTGAACCATGATTTTCGGTCCATCGGCTGTCCCCGTTTTTCGACCAACGATGCTACCCAGATTATCGGTGGATAACTCTTCTGTGTAAGGCTCTAAATAGGTGCGCATCAGTTCCCGTACTTCCTGTTCTTGTCCAGGAACCCCTGACGCCTCTGACAGTTCCTTTAAAATCTGTACCCACTCGCTCAACTCGATCTCCTCCTTTATCTATTCGCTCGCTACAGAATTTGCGGCAAATCATCCCGATATCATTTTCTGAAAAGCTTTTGTTTACAGGAGGTTGTTTTTGGCTACAAACATCTTTATATCATAGAAGGAAAATTAGATCATATACAGATGTTGTTTGATAAGCCGATTGAAAATGTGTGGCTAAATGGGTACTATATTAGCCAGCTTGTTGCCTTGGGCTTTTTTCAATAGGGTTTTTATCCTATTCGAAAACCGCATTGTAATTTATCCACCTACTGCTCGATGCTGCCCACTCTTAGGATCTTTGTTCATACAGCTTAACGATTTCAATGATGGTGTTCACAGCCTGCACCATGTTGTCAGCCGAAACATACTCGAACCGCCCGTGGTAATTTTCCCCGCCTGTGAATATATTCGGTGTTGGCAACCCCATGTAGGATAGCTGGGAGCCATCCGTACCACCGCGAATCGGCTGAATAATCGGCTCGATTCCGAGGTTTTCTAGTGCTTGCTTAGCGATGTCCACTATTTCCATTACAGGCTCAATCTTTTCCCTCATGTTGAAGTATTCGTCTTTGATTTCGAGCTCTATTCGCTTATCACCGTATTTTTTCTGTAATTCTTCTACGATACGAGCCAGCTCGGACTTTCTCTCCTGAAACCGATTACGATCGTGCTCCCGGATCAAATAACGAAGCTGTGTTTGCTCGACATCACCCTGAATAGAAGACAGATGATAGAAGCCTTCATAGCCTTCCGTTTTCTCAGGAGTTTCATCAGCCGGCAGCAAGCCATGCAGCTCCATGGCTATTTTAGCAGCGTTGACCATTTTACCTTTGGCCGTGCCAGGGTGAACATTCTTCCCTTTGCACGTAATGATGGCTGTAGCAGCGTTAAAGCTCTCGTACTCGAGCCCGCCAAGAGGACCACCATCCATTGTATAGGCATACGCTGCGTCGAAGGCGGACACATCAAACTTGTGTGGGCCTTTGCCGATTTCTTCATCCGGGGTGAAAGCCACTCTTACCCTCCCGTGTTTCAGTTCTGGATGTCGAATCAGATAAGCCATAGCAATCATGATTTCTGCAATACCGGCTTTATCGTCAGCCCCAAGTAAAGTGGTACCGTCTGTCGTTATTAACGTGTGGCCTTTGTAGCCAGCCAGCTCTGGAAATTCGCGCGGCGAAAGGACAATATTCAGTGCTTCGTTCAAGACAATGTCTTGTCCGTTATAATTTTCGATGACTTGCGGGTTCACGCCGGCACCGGTAAAATCGGTAGCCGTATCCATATGAGCAAGAAAACCGATTGTTGGAATCTCTTTGTCTGTATTGGCCGGAAGGGATGCCATTACATAACCGTTCGAATCCACCGTAACTTCCTGCATACCTATGGCTTTCAGCTCTTCTACGAGCATTTGGGCAAGCACTAGCTGCCCTGGTGTTGAAGGGCAAGTTTCGCTGTCCTCATCGGACTGTGTATCCACTTGAGCGTAAGAGATGAATCTATTGATGATCTCCGTTTTCATAGTCTTATCTCAACTCCAATACAATTCGTAATGTAACAAAGCACGCCTGTTGATTAACCTAAAAATGGTAGAAAAAGGTTTGTCTTTTCGATAGAATCGTTTGTACCATCAAACCTATTCAAAGAAAGAGACGATCCCATTACAAATTCTACCACGCTCCCTGTCGAATCTTCAATTTGTACTGGGCCATACTCGAGCAGCAGAGTGGAAGGTAATCAAAAATAACCCCGTAGCAAATGTTCTAAAGCCCAAAGTCGTTCACAAGGAAGTTTTGCCCTACGACGAATCCGAGGTTCAGGCACTATTGATTGAATTGCAAAAAGAACCATTTCATTGGCGAATGATGATTACTCTTGCTCTTACAACAGGATTACATCTTGGCGAGCTTCTAGGGTTAAAGTGGAAGTATATGGATTTAGACAATGGGATTATCGATGTCGCATAGAGTATGACTACCTCTGCAAAAGGCGAGGACGTTTTAAAAATTCCAAAAACTAAAAACAGCAGACGGAAAGTATCCCTCCCCACTTCTGTCTTATCAAAGATGCAAAAATACGTTCTCCATCGTCGCAAGGAACGGTTAAAAGTTGAACCCTCTTGATTAGCCAAGGTGTTCATGCCAAAGTCATTTCTGTGATATTCCAAAATTATAATCAGTACAATAAAACAAAAGCATTAATAATCTTTTTCATTTTTCAACCCTATACTCAAAGAATAAAACCGCCCCCAATAAGGGAGCACGCCCTATTATTTTGCCTTCTGTTATAGTCTGCTGAAACCCTTTTAAATAAAGCTTCTCAGCGTTATCTTTATGTTCTTTTATCGTATTTTCTACTCCTTGATGTTAGAGTTTCACATCACTTTCACATCAATGGGGACTCCCCCCCTTGTGGACACATATCTCTAGGAACTGTTCAAACAGATGCGGTTCGTGATTTCTGAATCCAACTGGAAAGACTCAGTGAAGCAGGCGAGAGACGGTGGAGAGCGCTCAAATTTGAGCAGGCTCCATACGTAATAGAGGACCCTTGCTCATCGCTTGCACCCCTTCACTGCTTGTCGGGTACTGTGGACCCCTCCTCAACTAACTCATACTTTTGACCTGTCATCAATTCAGCTAAGAGCAATTTACAGCGGTCAGGCAGGTCGGTCTTGAGGGGGTCAATCTCAACTTTTTCTCCATCAATAAGCATGTAGTGTGCCCTGATCTTTAATTCTGGCCGTTTCTTAGACATTCCGCTTTCTCCTTTTCTGCTTTTGTGTTACTGAGTAGACTTACTACTCGATTCTCTCTCAAGTTTGGCAATGAGTGCCTTTGTAAAGTGTTTTGCCAAAACTTTCGCTAGTATCTCAGGATGGATTACGATACAAACTGATTCCGTACTATCCTGCCTTTTGTTAACCATCTATATCCACCCCTCTCTTTTATTTCACATCAAGAAAAAGCCGCCCGTAGGCGGCTCTTGGAATCTCCCCACTTAACGGAATTTACCGTCCAGAAACCAACGTGGAAATCCGTTCGTTGCTTATTTCATCCTCTAGCTCTTGCTGGTTGACGTAATTGCTGAGTTAAAATTGGCAGTGCATCATTCTTGATGACCCGAATCATTTGTTCTCTAAAGTCAGATATTCCATTCACTGACCCTTCAACACGGACATCAAATTTAAAGTTTTGGATTACATTAGAAGAACCAAGCTTGCCAAGATCATGATTAGCGACTACCTGGGATCCACGAGGTAAGTTGAGCAGCTCAGGTCCTTTTTCACCAACCCAAGTAAGTCCGGATTGTGTAACGGTACCGCCTGTTGCTAGCCCAGGGAAACGGAAAGACTCTTTCACTTTGTCTAGAGAATCCTTGATTGCTTTGCCAATGCCCTTTGACCCTTTTTCAAGCTCTTTGAGGTCATCATGCCAGTCATCAAAGAAATCGTTTGTCGGCGTCTTAAAATCGCCGTCTCTATCAGTGAAGTCATCTCTGTCATACTTGTTCTTTTTACCTCCACCACCACCACTGTCAGTATCAGGTTTTGTAGTATTAAGCCAGCCAGGGATTTCACTTACGTTTCCTTCGTCATCCACGATTACCGGATTGTAAGGACCTGTGTCACCGATCTCGACCCAATGCCCATTATCATTCTTGAAGTAGTTTTTTCCGTCAGCCTGACGAAAGGCTATCTTTGCAGCTGTAGCGCTTTTCAGCTGAGCTTCGACTTCCTTCAATTCGTTTTTGATCCCTTGAAGTGCTGTTTGCTCTTTCAACAACTCTAGATACAACTTTTTGGCTTCGTCGCTGTTTTCTCCCTTTGCGGCAGCCATCTTGTCATAAGCGTCTTTCAGCAAATCAACCGTTTCTGTTGAAGCATTTAGTTGGATCTTCAACAGTTCCATTTGAGCGTCCAATTTTTGAGCAGCGTCAGCTGTGGTTGTCCCGAGTGTGGAAGCAAACAATTCAAACTCTTGCTTCGAGATCGCTAATTCTAGGCTGGTTGTTTCCTGGACCTTGGTCAAAGCCCCTTCAATTGCTGTTGCCATTAGATCGGCTTCGGTTTTGACCTTGGTGTTCATTTCTTTCCAGTGTGCAACTGCAGCATCCTTGGCTTCCTGCGTCTTTTTCTTTACGATGTCTGCCTGGGCTTTTGCTGCATCAGCGATGGCCTTCTCATTTTGACGCATACCAACTGCTAGACCTTCAGCAATGTAGCCACCATATTCAGCCATCAACCTGGAAGGCGAATTGATCCCAAAGAAGTTGCGGATTTTTTCAGCGATCGTAGAAGAAAACTCTGTTACCTTTCCAGAAATCCAAGAAACCATGGAGTTGATACCTTGCCAAAGACCCTCGACAATGTATTTTCCATAATCGGCCATTAGACGTGAAGGAGAAGCGATTCCAAAGAACTCTTTAAACCCACTGGACACCCAGGAAGCAAATTCAGCTACCTTCCCTTTGATCCACCCAGCCATGCTTTGAATGCCTTCGCCTAATCCTTGAACAATGTTTCGTCCTATCTCAGCTATGTCGATTGACTTTGCGCCTTCAACAAAGCGTTTGATAACTTCTCGTCCAGCAGCAACTAAGGCAATTCCTATGACGGCAAGGGCACCCAACAATGCGTCGACGATGTTCTTCCCAAGTTCGTCCATTGCGCTAGGACTCATTTCTTTTGCACCATCAGCAAGACTAGTGATCATACCGGTTCCAGCATTTTTAATTTCAGGTTTGCTAGAAAGACCAGTGAACCAATCTTTAATTGCCACCCACCATTCATCTAGCTTTGCTGAAAGTTTGCTGGGAATTTCACTGAACCATTTACTGATAGAATTCCACCAATCATTTAACGAACTATTGAATTTAGAGGGAATACTTGAGAACCATTCAGCGATAGCAGTAGTCCATCCAGATAAACTGTTAGAAATACTACTTACTTGATCCGTGAACCATGTCACGAGAGTATTCTTCCATTCAACCAAGCTGTCACTGATTTTTGATGGTACACTTGAAAACCATTCTGAGATGCCATTCCACCATGCAGAGAATTGGCGAATGTTTTCCTGATTCTGTTCTTTTGCCCATTGGCGAATGGCTTCTCCCCAAGAAAGCAATTTTCCATAAATTTTGTCGGGGATACCTGCAAACCATTCCGCAATGCTGATCCACCATTCTGTCAATTTTGCTGGAATGGTTGTTTTTTGTTCATCAAACCAATCAGTAAAGGCTTTTTTCCACTCACCAAGTTTTTCTTGGATAGATGAAACACTATCCGTAAACCACGTGACTAATGATGAGCCGATCTCGTTGAGTTTGCTTGAAGTCGCAGTCTTTATCCCTTCCCACAACCTACTCCAATCGCCACTAAAGATAGCTGCAAACACTTCAACGGCACCCTTGATCAAACCCAAAGATATGTCGATGGTGGTTTTAATACCTTCCCATGCTTGGCTTATCAACGAACTAACGTATGGCCATGCCCACTCCATTAACTGAACAATGTTATTGATAATTGGCGTAATAACTGCTGAAATCCCATTCCAGACGTTTGTAAACGCGGTCTTTAATTGTGGCCACATTTCTTGCCACCAAGAACTCAATTCTGTGAACTTTTTAGAAATGTATCCTGTGACCTCATCGACTGCTGGTTGGATAAAATCTCGAATTTTACCCCAGACCTGGACAGCGTATGCTTTGATGGTGTCCCAGTTCTTGTATAAAAGCACTCCTGCAGCCGTCAAACCGGCGATGGCAAGTGTTACTGGAAGAATGGCTGCGGCCACAGTTCCAAGCGTCGGTCCGAGCGCACCTAATCCACTTGCAGCTAATCCAACGACAGCCAACACAGCCCCAAACGCCCCAACCAGCGTCAACAACGAGCCGGCTATTGCTGCTGTGATGGTTATAACTTGTTGCATGGATGGACTGAGATCATTGAACCATTCAATTACTCCTTGCACAGCTTCGGATAGTGTTCTAATGACGGGGATAAGTGCATTACCGATTGTTATCTGCGCCGTTTCTAGTGCGCCATTCAGCTGTTCCAGAGCGCCTTTCAAGTTGTCTTTCATTTTTGCTGCAGCTTCAGCTGAAGCCCCAGATGAGTTTTCAAGTTCTTTGGTTAATGCACGGAATTTCTCGGGCCCTGCCTCTACAACTGTCATCATCCCGGACATAGCCTCTACACCAAAGATTGTCGCTAAGTATGCAGCTCTTTGGGAGTTGCTGAGTCCAGACATTTTTTGCTGTAATTGACCAACGATGTCGGCAAATGGGAGCATATTTCCACTGGTATCGTTGATCTTTACACCTAACAGATTCAGAACCTCTGAAGCCTCATCTGTTGGTTTTGCCAATCTTGTGAGTGACATACGTAAGGTGGTTCCAGCTGTTTCCCCACGAATTCCGGCATCAGACATAATCGCTACAGCCGCACTAACCTCTTCCAAAGACATGCCCAGCGTGTGTGCTGGCGCAGCTGCGTATTTCAGTGCATATGCCATTCCTTGAAGGTTTGCCGCAGAGACATTCGCTGTTTTAGACAAGACGTCTGCTACATGCGTAGACTGACTCGCCTCTAAACCAAAGGCTCGCAAAGAAACAGCCATCGTGTCAGCAACCAGTGCCATATCCTCGCCGGATGCTTCAGCAGCAGAGATGACACCAGGCATTGCAGCGATAATTTCATTTGCCTGAAAGCCCATAGCTGCCATCATTTCCATACCTTCAGCAACTTCACTTGCTGATTTACTTGAAGCAGCTCCTAGCTTCATAGCTGATTCTGACATTGCATCAAGGTCAGCTGCGCTTGCTTCGGCAATAGCTCCAACCCTGTCCATCTTCGCCTCAAAGTCTGCTGCTGTGCCTACTGCATGCCCTAACGCCGCTGTAACTGCTGCACCAGCGAGGCCGAAGGATGTTGCTATCTCCATACCTGCCGATTGCATGCGGTTTCCAACACTCTGTAATTCCTTTGACCACTTCTGCATGTGTGACGGCTGATCAGCCAATTCTTTATTGACTTTGTTCAGCTCGGCATGCATCCGGAACATTGCTGCTTCAGCTTTATTTAATTGCGTTGCAAGCTTTTGGGTAGCTGCAGAATCCTCGCCCTTTTCTCTGGCCGATTTTTGGAATTCTTGCCGTAACAGACTGACTTTTTGTCCTTGTAAAGCAAGCTCTTTTGTTAACTGATCGCTTTTTGTCTTTAATTGCGCTTCCTCGTTTCCAAATGCCTTGAGTCCTGCGGAAGCCTTATCGAACTCACTTGCAACGAGTTTCATTTCGCGCTGGATTTGAGCCATGGACTTATCCAAGCCCGTGTCATCTAGCGAGATCCTGGCGACTAGATCGCCAACTTCGATGTTAGACACTTTAATCACATCCCTATTGAGACTCGCGCTTTGCGTTGGGAGCAAAAGAAAAAGCCCTACCACACGCAAAGTGCGGTTAGGGCTTCGTGAGCCTCAATTCTGGGATTCATTGATCCTCTAATCTGAATTACGAAGAATACTCACAAGTGCCACATCTCGGGCATTTTATCTCAGCAATACCGTTAATTTTACCTAGGAGTTTTTTGCATTTTTTGCACCTGACTTCTTTGAGAATTATTATTTTGCTCATTACATTACCCCCCTTTCATGAAAAATTACCCCGCGGTGTAAACGAAGGGGCCGCGCCGGTCCCTGGGAAAAGCTTGTTCAACTTTGAGGGGAGGGGGGGCTAACGCCCTCCCATAATCCTTTCGAGATCCATTTGCAAACACACAAGGCTTACTTTCGCCTCGTTAACGATCCTCTGCCGCTCTGCTGCGTTTAGAGTCTCTGCCCTTCCATCGGTCGCCCGTCTTCCAGTAGCCCTGTAATGCTCTTGCAGGGCATTATACAACTCCATAATGCCTGGCGGTGCACTGTTGGAGAGTCTGGCCATGAGTGCAGCTCCCGCCTGTACTTCATGTCGCCTCGTCATTATCATTCTGCCTCACCCCTTCCGTTTGTTAGCATGTATTACTGCCGGAAGCCGCGGGTGCGCTCGACAAGGAGTGAATTTATTATTTCTGCCACAGGATTCCTGTCGTATATTTTATGTGTCAGGCCCAAACTCTCGCGATGTGCCGACGGCAATTCTTTGATTTGTTCGTTGATCGCAGAACGATAGCTATACCACTTGTGATACAGTTTGTTCAGTTCGTCAATTCCACCTATCAAAGCTTCATAGTGCGGCTTAAGGGATTCGTACAAACCTTGCGCCCTTTGTTCGAGTTCCTGTTTCGAATCAAGGAACAAGGCGACGCGTTCAGCTTCCAGTGCCTGAATGCGAGGATTCTTTGCGAGCACCTGAATCGTATCGTCGGTTAATTTGATCGTTCGCTTGATCGTCTCTACTTCACCCTGAAGCATGGCGATCTCCGCATCATCCGAGAATGAGGCCAGCGCTTCCAAATACCGCTCATTCGCTTGTTCCAGCATCTTTCGGCTCTCCTTCTGCTGTTCCTGTAGTTCTGCCACTTTCGCGGCTGCACGTTCTTTTTCTAATTCAATATCCTTCATGATTTCAGGCTTTGTTCTCATTGTTTAATCTTTCCCTTCGTTAGTTGAATTGGTCGTTCCCAGTCAATGCCCTGTAACCGATAGTCATGTTTGTCCGTTGTGCAGAATGTGCCATCTTGACCAGGATTGTTAAGTAAAGATATTTCGTACAGTTGGATTTTTCGTAACTCTTGAAAAATAATCTTGTCATCTCCAAGGGCTTGAAGCTGCTTGATTTTTTCCTCGTCAACCGGTATTCGAACACGGTCCTTTTTTTGGATATGGTAGGCGATGCTGCAATGACGTAGGGCGTTCCGCTTAACTCTCTTATAGCAACTCAATGCCGCCTGGTTTGCTGGTATAAGACGGAAGAATAGGCCACGCTCATTAACGTACAGATCTAGTGTTCCATCGTCCGTGCGCCCAAGTTGCTTGTCAAAAGAATGCCCTTCTAGCATTCCAACGAGTCCATCCGTCATAATACCTTTCGGATTAATACGTTCAAATGTGTATGTCCCACCATCCTCGTCATAATTCCAGCAAGGATAGTTTTCAAACGGTATGGAAAGTCCATAAATTGCTTTTCCCAATCAATCTCCCTCTTTTCTAGATTTCTAAATTTTTCCGGTAGTCTTCTTAAGAGAATGAAGAACAATGAGAATGAACCTTTACTCCCCCAACGATTATGGTACAATTGTTACGGTTAATTGCTTAAATTTACGGTGCCGTCACCATTCGCAGTGGTGTCGGCATTTTTCTTTCTACATGCTCGTTCACATCAATGCTCACAACTTTAAGAGCAACAACCAGCCCCTTAACGTCTATCACCTCCCTTTTCTTTGAATCGGACTATCCCTCCTTGAATCACCCCCTTTTGGTGATCCGCTTGTTAGTTCTTTTAGCTCTCTTTTCATGGTGTCTATTTCTTGATTCAGTTTTGCTACTCTAGCTTCGATTTTTTGTAACTCCCTTTCCGTTACAAAAGGTTTTTCGGCAGCCAGTAGTTGTAGCTTGGTAAATTCATTTACGGCCTTCAAATAGATCTTTTTAAGCTTTTCATACCGCTTCTTTCGCGAATCAAAGAGTTTCAACTGATGTCACCTCTCCTTTTTATTTTTTTGCTCATGACCCATGACTTCACTTTCTTCCTTTTGTTACAAATCCAACATATCGCCTTGCCTGCATTAAAGCCTGATCAAACGTCACTCGTTCAGCAATAACCTTTTGTGAGGATGACGTTCTCAGTTCTGAGTTCCAAGGTTGCCACGTCTCTCGCCAAGCGCTCCATACTCCGTTCTCCACAGTTACAAACACATGGCTTGTCCTACTGTACTGCCTTTCATACACTTCACCAGTTATGAGAACCAGGAACCCAGCCACACGCGCCTTTTGATCTCTTCGATCACATTCATTTTGATAAATGACTTCATCAATAGTTGGCATGTATATCACCTGATTTAGATAACTATTTGTATTTGCTTACGCATTAAACGCATTTACGCATTAAGTGGTTTAAAGCCTTGATATTACTGGTTTTCTTAGTGCGTAAATTGCTACGCAAAAAGCTACGCATTAATTAGCCAATTGCTTTCCTGATTGATTCAATCGGTAAATTTGCTTAGGTCTACCTTTGCCAGTGCTAACTGTTTCCACATAGATCAGTCCGTTTTCAACCATCTTTTTTAGAGCACTTTTCATACTTTCCGCATTATTGCGTTTAAAAACACCACTATAAATATCTGTTGCACTCATTCCTTCTTCCCTAGTCTGTAATGCCTCCAATATGCGTTTTACAAATGGGTCATGTTGCAATGTTTGTTCTCCGAAAATAAACTGCACAGACTTGTAGCAATACTCCCAAACAGCTATTGCAGCCCTTAGATGCTCTACTCGAATCGTATGGGTCTTGTCCAAAAGAGCGTAAATGCACGATAAGCGCATTACGTAAGGAATAACCCTGCTTGTGGCAGCCCCAATAATTCCAGCAGCGTCACGCTGTAAAGGCTCGTAAATACGCTCCCATAGGGCATTTGCAGCCTTATCTCTTTCCATTGGTTGGTGGTCATATAGGGCATCGTGCGAATTTGCATAATTAACAGTTTCGCGGATTTTTTGAACAATCGGGCCAACGTCCACCTTATGAAATTCACCGCCGGACGGCAGGGACTTAGATTGTTGAACGTATAGCCACAGGAAGCGGTTTACAAAGCCGTTATATATCTCGTTGCCAGTTAACAGCTTCCGTAATTCTTCTGGCGTAATATGTCCCAAGATGGAAATGTGTGTATTGGTTGCGCTCATTGGATTCTTGGTAAGTGTTCGAATATCACCGCTGCCGTCCCAGGCATTACGGATGATCGCAGAAAGTGTATTCCCATCTCGGCGCAATACGTTTAACACTCCCCCAAACTCGCTCTCCACAATTAGGAGCCGTTTATCCTCCACTCCTGGATCTGTGATAACCTCTTCGTACTCGCCAGTTGGCTTTTTCTTCTTCCCCTCCCCATCATAAATGGGTACTCGTTCCGTTTTCGGGTCGCGGACTGCATAAATCACACCCTCACCACTGGAAAGGCCAGAAGCCGTACGGTAAACCAACTCAGGATCGACTGCTCTCATTAACTTCATAACTGGTTCCAACGATGTCCCTTTTTTACCCCGGAAGGTTGGACCGACAAGAACACTGAACACTTTCATTCGATGTTCACCGCCAGACACAACGAAATGCGGCTCAGTCCCTACAATGTTTGCGAATATGGTCAGAAAATTAATGAGTAAAGCAGCTGGGTCAGCTTCGGTATGCGGTTCGATCAAACGGACAACTTCCCCGGCTAGCCCATGTAGAGCAGCTTCCCCCAACTTTCCGTCCCACTCGGCAGGAGTCTCGAGCAAAAAATCAAATTCCTGTTCATCAACTCCCCCAGACTGTGGTAAAGTGGAGCTAAAGGTGGATTCCACATTTGCGGCTTTTTTTGTACCTTTGTAATGTTCGGTCACATCGGCCAACGCCTTGTTGATTGTCTTTTGCCGGTAGTCGTCCCGTTCCCACTTGTCCCTCATAAGCCCACTTCCCATGATGAGCCGTTCGATCTGCTCCGGATCTTTGGTATAAAAGGCTAGCATATTACAAAGCGCTTGGTCTGCCTCGCTCTGGCTGTTGTAGCCACTCCAATCTCCCGAATATAGAGATGCGATTTTTTCACCGCTCTTTGATTTTAGCGCTACGCTTAGAATGTCCTGATCTTCCATTGTGGTCGTCTGCAGCTGTCTCTGGGGTAGTGGCTTGTTGAATAATCTTTCATACAGAGTATCTATTTCAGGTTGGCGCTCCTCAATTGTTTGCGGAGTTTTTCCTACATGATCACCAGTAACTACAAAGAACCTAAGACGGTCATACATTTCATAATCACTAATTCTGTTTCGTTCCCCTGGCATTTTCGCCTTAACAATCACATGGACACCATTCTTACTTTGGCTTCGTTCGGTGTAGCTGTTTAGGTTTATAAGGATGTGCTTTGCTTCATTCGTAAGTTTCCCATCTACTACACAGTTATCAAGATCAATGCCTAGAAACGGATCATCGGTGCTAAATACATATCCAAGGCCGTCATACTTGCTATTAGAACGTTGGAAAACATCAAGCGCATCATGGAAGCTTGTCCATTGTCCGGGCATTTTTACGGATGCTTGCCTACCATTAGTTTGATATGGGATTTTTGTCTGTTTTTCACCGCGCTTCTCCAATTTCCACAAAACCCACTGTGGGCGCTGTCGTAATTCTTCTGGTATTTTTTCAATGCCCATCCAGCCACCACCACCTACGCATGTTTCGATTCTGCCAACTCCCCACGCAACCATTTTTCAATAATGTCTCGATGAAACAGAATGCGACCTCTTATTCTTACGTGTGGAATCTGTTTATCTCTTACCATGTTATAAACACAAGCCGTTGAAACATCGATCAACTCTGCAACTTCATTGACCGACAACGTAATTTTTTGCATCAGCTTCTTCCTCCGTTTGATTGATGTAGATTTCTTCGACATGGTGGACTTCCGAAACAATCTTTTGCAGTTCACGCACAGCCATTTCTCTGGTATAGACATCATCGCAAACTAGGCGGCAAGTAACCTCGACAAGATCGTTCTTTATCCCAGTGAGATGGCGCAGCATATGAATATCCATAATTCTTTTCCCCCTAATTTCACCAGATGGTTTGTTTTCTTGATTACTCCCTACCGTCGCTTCACTATTGGTCAAGAGATCCGATTCTGGTCCGATATAAACTTGACTAAAAGTGACACCATAAAAGCGTATAAGATCAAAGATCAAATCAAATAATGCTTCTCTATTGTCAAACTCCCAACATTTGATCAGATGTACAGGTATCCCTGTCTTTTCGGAAACCTCTTGCTCCGATAATCCGAGTTTCTCCCTCGCCTGACGTAACGTGATCTTATTTGAGTCATTTACTGTCAATTGCAACATTGCCCCAATCTCTCCTTTCCTTTATGGACAGCAGCTTTCAGCAGCCGTAGTTTAGTTCCAGCAGAGAGTCGCTGCCATGTTCCGCATTTAATCCGCATGGCCTATTTCCTCTTCTCCATATAGTGTTTGAGCCTCCGATTGTCCACATGGGGGGCTTTTAAGACGGATTCGGTTACCGACATCAGGATGCTTTCTTTCGGCAAGCCGAGCCACTCTCTCATCTGCTCGGTCATTTCAAGCGCCTCTCTCAAGCCCACTCGCTCCGAAAAGGTTTTGCATTTCCCATTTGGATGCACCTTAGCATGGATACGGTATAGGCCATCTTCCCCTGCTTCAGCTAAAACCCAAACATGCTCAGGGAATCCTTTGAATGGGGAGTCTAAGGGTGTTCCTACATTACCCATGTGCTTCCCTCCTGTTCCTTTGTATGGCTTAGAGGAGTATCCTGATGACTCTCCGACGCCGCTTTCCTACGTGCAAAAAGAGCGACCTCTGAACCGAAATAAACGTGATTAGATGAGATACCGTACAAGCCGATAAGCCTAACGATCGTATAAACTTCCGCTTTTCCGCAGTCAATCTCCCAGCGTTTTAGTGTACGGACAGGAATCCCTAATCGCGCAGATACTTCATCTAGTTCCAAGCGGCAGTTCAATCGCGCTTCACGTAATGACAGTTGAAACATGAGTTTTTCCCCTTTCATCAAAATATTTGGTTTTCAAGGAACTGAAACGGATAGTAGTTACTAATTAGCAACCCGACTGATCTTCTCAATAGCAAAAATGTCATCCCATTCAATCTGTAGAGCTTCGATAATTTTTTTTGCTGTTCCAGGACTAGGATTGCGCTTCCCAGAACAAATTTGAATAATTGTTGCTTCTCCAAGACCAATAGCTTTTGCAAACGACCGCCTAGAATGACCAGTTTTTATGATCAATTTGTCTAGCAGTTCAGGATTATTAAGCCTAACACCCATTGATTTCCCTCCTTCACAAAATAACTTGATTAACAGTCAAAATAACCAATAGTCTGGTTATTTCGTTGTGAACAATATACTTCTGTTATAGATTCTTGTCAACACATAATAACCAATTGTTTGTTTATTATGAGTGCATATGGTGCTATAATGATTGCAATACAGGAGGTGCGTCATGATAAATTGTAATTTGGCAGTTTTGATGGCAGAAAGAGGGTTAAATATACAGGATGTGGCAGACAAAACAAAGCTTTCAAGAACCACTATTTCGGCTCTCTATAATAATTCTGGCAAAGGGATACAGTTTGATACGATGGATGCTCTGTGTGAATTATTAAAAATAACACCTGGGGAATTGTTTTCTTATGCAGCAGTAGAGGCTAAATTCACGATTGACAAAATTGACAATATTACTATCGCTGAGAAGCGGGATAGAGATAATGATTTTATTGATTCCACTGAAATCCAGTGCAATATGACAGTTATCGGTGAAATAAAAATTGGAACATCAAATTATAATGGGGAATTCATTTTAAAAGTTGAGTACCAACTGGATCGTAAATCAGAAATAAGAAGCCTTGGTTATCATTTTGCTCAACCAAACTATCTTGAGACTTTTTTATCTTCTTCTCAATACTGGGTTAAAAGTTACGTTACAGACATTCTTAATGATCTGATATTGGATGAAGGAGTAGAGCATTTTGAAAAAATTGAGGGTATCACCTCGGTCACAATTTACCCTAGAATATAGAATTTCTAATGCCTATGCATTACTCAAAAGGCGTGGACTTGTTCAGCAAAATGAGTTAATGCAAAGAAGCTCCCCCCCTTAGATAGGGACTCCCCAAAGACATCGCCTGTTCGTTCGACCACAACGGAGCGATGCAGTGTTTTTACTGCCCCCATTTTTGGGGCGAGCTATTTAATGCGTAATTAATGTTCATTTAATAACGTGATCAAAAAAACGTTGAAACCCTTGGTATTTCTGGTTTCGTTTGGTTATTGCGTTTAATGCGTTTAATGCGTTAGATGTATTCAATAAAGGAGTGTGATCATAATGGCTAACATCCAGAAACGCGGAGATAATTCTTGGTTCTTCACTGTGTATTTAGGGAAAGGTGCTGATGGAAAATATATTCGCAAGACCAAAACCATCACAGTTGATGATGGAGCTCTACTGAAAACAAAAAAGAAGCTTCAGGACTATCTCGATAGTGAATATGCCAAGTTCCGACAAGAGGTTGAGGCTGGTGAATACATTGCTCCTGAGAAGATGACACTTGTTTCATTTGTGGATGAGTGGAGGGAAAAGTATGCAGTGAAGCATCTGGAGACTAAAACAGCTAATCAGTACATGTCATGCCTAAAGAATCGAATACTACCAGCTCTGGGGCATTTGCGACTCGATCAGGTTAAGCCCCTCCACGTCATGGACTTTCTTGAATCTCTGAGCAAAGATAATTCTCGTCAAGATGGTAAAAAAGGTTCCTTGTCCTCCAGCTCAATCCAGTATCATCACCGTGTCTTGAAGAACATTTTTAACCGTGCTGTCGAATGGAAAGTGATTAAATCAAATCCAGTTGCCAGTGTTCAAAAGCCCAAAGTCGTCTACAAGGAGAATTTGCCGTATGACGAATCGGAGGTGCAAACATTACTCGTAGCATTGCAGAGAGAGCTATTTCACTGGCGTATGATGATTACCCTTGCACTTACAACTGGATTACGACTTGGTGAACTGTTAGGACTTGAATGGAAGCACGTTGATTTAAACAACGGAGTTATTGAGGTCTTACAAAGTGTTGCCTCTTCCACGAGGGGAGATATTGTATTAAAGGAGCCTAAAACCAAAAACAGTAAACGAAAGGTATCTCTCCCTGCCTCTGTATTGACAGAGTTACAACGGTACTCCCTTCATTGTCGCAAGGAGCGGTTGAAGATTGGAGATGCTTGGCAAGGGGGAGAGCATTCTTTTGTATTTTCTCAAGCCAACGGGACACCATTCTACCCAAGAAGTCCCTACCACTGGTTTAGAAAGTTTACTAAAAAACATGGCCTCCGACACATTCGCTTTCACGATCTCCGGCATACGTCAGCTACCCTTCTCATAAGTCAAGGTGTCCATGCTAAAATCATTTCAGAACGCCTTGGACATGCTACCATCTCAACCACAATGAACATCTATGGACATGCTCTGCGCTCTGCTGATCAGGCAGCAGCAGATACATTCGAAAACATCCTTTCTGTGACTGCGAAAGGATAACTCTTAATGGTCATCTACTCATGAAAAGCACTGGAGAAACATATTCCCATAGTGCTTTTATTCTTTTTATTTATCTTATTTTCGATGATCATCAACTCTACTCGATTTAATTTTCACATCAATTTCACATCAATAGCATCTAACACAATCTGTTTCTCTTTTATCGGCAAACTTGTGATACATAAAAACAATGATAAAATAAAACTTTCTTTACACTGTTACTTTTTCACCACTAAAAACAGAACGATAAAACCGCCCCCAATAAGGGAGCGGTCCTTGTCAAGCCCGATTGCTTTATGGGGTCCTACCGGTTATTCTCTTTGGCACTTCAACCTCCATGATAGAGATAGGTTACCTAAGAAATCGGTTCTCGCCACTCTCGACTTTCGTCGGCTGCTTGATCATGGTTATCCACGGATCTTCGCCTCCTGCAAGGCTATAGGCCGTTTTTACATGAATCATCGGGCTCGACAAAAACTAGTATGAACCATTTACCGGATTCTATGCACAGTCTATTTTACAATAAATCTGCAGCCAGTTGTGCAAGCACGCTGCGCTCTCCTTTTTCCAGCCTGATATGGCCTGCCAGCTTTTGATCTTTGAACACTTCAACTACATAGGTCAATCCGTTGTTGCTTTCATCCAGGTAAGGATGGTCGATCTGTTCCGGATCCCCCATCAGAACAATCTTGGACCCATCTCCAACCCTGGTCAGAATCGTCTTGACCTCGTGCTTAGTCAAGTTTTGCGCTTCGTCAATGATGATGAATTGCCCCGGAATGGAACGCCCTCGAATATAAGTCAATGCCTCCACCTGCAAGCTCCCCATTCCTGCTAAAATTTTATCCAGATCGCCTGGGCGCTTCGTGTTGAATAAGTATTCCAAATTATCATAAATCGGTTGCATCCACGGACGCAATTTTTCTTCTTTTTCGCCGGGCAAGTAACCGATGTCTTTTCCGAGTGGAACGATGGGTCTCGCTACCAACAGTTTTTTATATTTTTGTTGATCCTCGATTTGCAAAAGTCCTGCGGCCAGCGCCAGCAGGGTTTTTCCCGTTCCGGCCTTGCCCGTCATGGTAACGAGCGGAATATCATCTCGAAGCAAGAGTTCGGTTGCCATTCGCTGTTGTACGTTTCGGGCGCGAATCCCCCATATTGGATCATCATCTGACACCAACATCTCCAAAGTTTTCCCATCATTGTCTACTTTCCCGATCGCAGAAATGGATGGGTTGAGTTCATCCTTTAGCACCAGGAATTGATGGGGATAAAAACGATAGCGTGGGAAACAGGAGGCTAATTGCAGTTTTCTCGTGGCATAGTACGTCTTTATAATCTCGGATGCGACCATCATTTTTTGATACCCGGTGTAAATACTGGAATACTCTCCGACTACCCGATCCGAGAGAAAATCTTCTGCGGAGATGTTCAAAGCATCGGCTTTGACCCGCATCAAAGCATCTTTACTCACGAGGATGACTGGACGAGGTTGCGGCAATAGATTTTCTTCCTCCTGCAAATTTAGAGCCACTGCCAAGATTCGATTATCATTCGTCATTTCCGTAAATTGCTTTTGTAGCTTGTGTAGCGAGGAGTGATTCAGCTCTACCCGGAACAATCCACCCGTTTCCAAGGTAATGCCTGTGTGCAGATGGCCTAGCTCGCGAAAACTGTCCAATAGCCGCGATACGTACCGAGCATTGCGGCCAATTTCATCCATATACCGCTTTTTGGAATCGACTTCTTCCAACACCACAGCGGGTATGACAATCTCGTTGTCAGCGAAGGAAAACATCGCCCGTGGATCTTGCAGGAGTACGTTGGTGTCCAGTACGTAGATTTTCTTCAAAATCTCGCCTCCTATTACCCATCTTATATACCCTATGCAATTTTTGGAGGGATGCTAAGGTGTGGCGACGTGATGTACTAAAGTCTATGTTCGGCGTTCTACAGATAGACGGCCCAATGGCAGAATGAAATCAGACAAGCAGGAACACAATACTTGTAACCCTGCCCTCCGAAGTAAGGAAGGCAATACTGGGAAAGGGAGAATGCCTGTGAAACGGATTGTAATCGGCTGCCTCGGTATTTGCTTGCTGCTTACTGCATGCATGACGAGCAATAAACCGCCGGCGAATCAGGCTGCGCCACAGCCCAATCAACAAGCCCCACATACCCAACGCGTAAAACAAACTGCCCCACAGCCAGCTTATAACCAATCATCGCAGGCGACAGCAGACCGCCTTGTACAGCTTGCTACCCGTGTGAAAAAGGTACATGGAGCAACAGCAGTCGTCATTGGCAAATACGCTGTCGTGGGCATTGATGTAGATGCCCACCTCGACCGCCCAGAAGTAGGTGTCATCAAATACTCAGTTGCCGAGGCTTTAAAAGAAGATCCACAGGGAGCAAACGCCATCGTTACAGCTGACGTTGATATTGTCCAACGACTGAGGGAAATGGCTGCTGATATTCGTCGTGGTCACCCTGTATCTGGATTTGCAGAAGAACTGTCCGATATTGTTGGGCGCCTCATGCCGCAATTACCCCGCAATGTTAAACAGAAGGAAGAGCCTACGACCAAGGAAAATGAGCAACGCATCAACAAGGACGGTAGGGCTACTCCACACGGAAACAACAAAATCGATGTCAATCGAACCACAACACCTTAAGACTACAACACAAGAGGAGGCATCCTCCTAGGCTTTATGCCCGGGAGAATGCCTCTTTTGTTTCCTCTAGATGTGCCCTAGGCAGCAAACTGTCCAGCGCCTGCTGTAGGTCTTCTTTTAAATCGACAACGTCCTCCAAGCCTGCGGAAAGTCTGATTAATCCGTCTGTAATGCCACGAGCTTCTCTCTCTTCGACAGGCATTGCCGCATGAGACATTGTTGCCGGATAAGAAAGAATGGTTTCGACTGCTCCCAAGCTAACCGCTACAATCGGTAGCTTTACCCGATCAAACAGCGCTTTGGCCCGCTCTCGGCTACCCACGTCAAAGGAAAGGACAGCACCATGACCGCTTGATTGACTTGCTTGAATAAGATGTCCCGGATGCTCGCTCAAGCCTGTGTAGTACACGCGATTCACTGCAGGATGAGTAGAAAGCCATCGTGCCAGTTCGTCTGCCGTGTTGGTACTGACATCCAGTCGTGCCTTGAGTGTTTTTAACCCTCTCATCACTAACCAGCAATCCTGGACCCCCAAAATGGCTCCCATGCCATTCTGGATGAAGTAGAGCTGCTCCCCTAATGCTTCGTCACGGGTAACGGCGAGGCCCGCTACAACATCACTGTGCCCTCCGATGAATTTGGTCGCACTGTGAATCACGACATCGGCCCCAAGCTCTAGTGGCCGTTGATAATACGGTGTCATAAACGTATTGTCTACGATCACGAGCAAGCCCTGTTCTTTTGCAATCCGACAAACCGCTGAAATGTCTGTCACTTTCAGAGTAGGGTTGGACGGCGTTTCGAGGTAGACTCCTTTTGTGGACGAAGTAATCGCCGCACGTACCTCTTCTGTCTTGCTGGCATCCACGAAGGTCACCGAGATGCCCATTCTCGATAACACTCTGGTCAAAAACCGAAATGTTCCACCGTATACGTCCTCCGCCACAATCACATGGTCACCGGCAGAAAATAGCATGAACACGCTGGAGATTGCAGCCATCCCGGAAGCGAATGCAAAGCCTCGTGCTCCTCCTTCCAGACCAGCAATGGCGTCCTCCAGTGCCTGTCTAGTCGGATTGCCGGATCGTGCATAATCAAATGTGCCAGGACGATCCAAATCAGCCTGATGGAACGTAGACGCCTGATAAATAGGTACGGACGATGCCCCAGTCACTGGATCAAAACAAGATGTACCGTGTAATACTTTGGTTGCAAAGTTCATCGCACAGTCCCCCCTACTACAAGGCTTGCGTCCAAAGCTTGGCAAAGATCTGCGAGTAGATCATCGGGGTGCTCAATACCTACGGACAAGCGCAATAACCGATCGCATACTCCGACATACTCCCGTATCTCTTGCGGGATGTCAGCATGTGTCTGTGTCGCAGGATATGTACACAACGACTCTACACCGCCCAAACTCTCTGCAAAGGATACGATGCGCAAGCTTTGCAAAAACAGCCCCACCTGCTCAGACGATCTGACCCGAAAGGATACCATCCCGCTAAACCCGCTTGATTGTCCTTTTTGCACATCATAGCCTTCATGATCCGCCAGGCCTGGATAAAAGACCTCTGCCACGGCAGGATGCTCGCGCAGCTTGCTGGCTACTGCAAAAGCATTGGATTGATGTCTGTCCATACGCAGAGCAAGTGTCTTCATGCCACGAACAAGCAACCAGCTATCTTGAGGTCCTAGCACAGCTCCGATCGAATTGTGCAAAAACCTTACCTTTTCAGACAACTCTTCCCCTTTTGTGACAATTAAGCCTGCGAGAACATCATTGTGTCCACCCAAGTATTTGGTTGCACTGTGCAGTACGATATCCGCTCCGAGCTCCAACGGGCGTTGACAATAAGGGGTCATGAAAGTATTGTCTACAATCGTCAAGAGTTGATGGCGCTTTGCCAACTGAGCCACTTCTCTGATATCTGTAATCTGCATAAGCGGATTCGTGGGTGTTTCGACAAAGATCGCTTTCGTTTCCGGACGGATCGCTTCCTCCAATTTATGTCGGTCACGCAAATCAATATAAGTGAATGTCTGGCCGTAGCGTGACAGAACTTGCTCAAACAACCTGTACGTTCCTCCATACAAATCCAGAGAGACTATCAAGTGGTCGTTTTGGGAAAACAATCCCATCACCGTATGAACTGCTGCCATTCCAGACGCACAAGCAAATCCTGCGTCTCCTGATTCTGCGCAAGCGATGGTCTCCTCTAGAATTGACCTTGTTGGGTTTGCGGTTCGCGAGTAATCGTACCCTGTGCTCTGTCCCAAAGCGGGATGGCGATAAGCGGTGGCATAATAGACTGGGAAGCTGACTGCCCCCGTCTTTTCATCTTTTCCTACGCCTGCCTGAACTAATTTGGTTTCCAAATGCATATGATCTCTCTCCCTCCAATGGTGTACGAGGGGCATGAAAAAAAGCCCCTTTCCTCTGAAAGAAGGCTTTGATTACGTTTCCGTAAGCAAGACCTTCTCATCTTTCAGAGTTTGTAAACTCTGCAGGAATTAGCACCATTATCTCCCTGTATAAATTACAGGTGATTGGTTGCCGGGCATCATCGGGCCAGTCCCTCCGCCGCTCTGGATAAGAAGATTGCTATTCAATTTGATTGCTTAATACTAACGGATAGGCTGCTTTTTTGTCAACAAGATTTTCCACAGATCACAAACAAGCTTAATTTGCGTTTTTAAGAGCAGTCATGACTTGATTGTCCAGCTTCGCAGCCGCATTTTTATCGTACGTTTTTTCGTATTGAGGTTCTACAGAAATACGGGAACCATAAAACATAATGTCACGAACCGTTTCTATCGTTACTTCCACCATGGCCAGCTTGAGCGGGACGCCTTCCATCCTCTCCGCTTGCAAAACAGCCTTGCCGTTGATGGCAAAAGAGGAGCCGGCTCCGATCAGATGAAGCACCACCTGTGGGTCTTTTGCGATATTTGCCAAGATGCGGGAACGATTGTCTACAGCGAATCGAATGGACTCTACGTTAGGGGCAAAGGTCCACGATAAGGAGCTAAGTGACGGTGCGCCCGACTCGTGATCAATGGTACCCAACGTTACAAAACGCTCCTTTTGCAAGAGAGCAAATAATTCTTCAGAGAGTGATTGGGAAACTGTTTCAGCCATTCCGATTCCTCCTTGTAAAGTTTGGTATGTCTATTGTACCCCCCTGTCAGGGTGATAGGCAAACGTTACCTTGACACCTTGGTCCCTTGATTCTAGCGTGCCTTTTCCTTAAACTGGTAGGAAAGCGAAGCCCGAAACTGAAAAGGAGGTTGGACGAATGTCACCTACAGATCGCATTCTTGCACAAATTGATCAGATGTTACGAGAGCTTCACGAAGTCCGGGAACTGAATGAACGCATGCACAAGGTTGCCATGTTTCTAGAAGATATCCGTTTGGCTGATGTCATACAAAATTATACAGCCCCGCGCAAGCTGCTTTGGATCAATTTCCTAGCAGGCCTTGCCCGGGGTCTGGGTTTAACAATCGGAACAGCGATTGTGCTTGCGCTTCTTGGGTCGCTTTTGACCCAATTTCTGTCCATCCCGATTATCGGGGATTTCATTCGACAATTAATTGAGTACATACAGTCCTATCAAAAACCGTAGGTAAGAAACTTATGACCTACTTGTCATCGTCGTGGTCGTCATTGTCGTCCTGATCATTTGACGTTTGTCCATGCTTCTTCCAATAACCGTACGCATTTCCGTTGGGATGCTTATCGTCATGCTTCCCTTTCTCTTTTTTCTCTTTCTTCTTTTTGTCGTCGTCATCATCGCCATCCTCATCACGGTCATGGTTGCCCGGTGTGACGATTACTTTTGTACTATGCAAAATGTCAGCTTGCCCTACAAGCTTATTGTCCTGATATAGTTCAAAATGAACGGTTTTCGCACTGTACGAACGGTTCTTGAACGACAAAGTAATGGCAAATTCGCCTTTGTCGTTCGGTTTCACCTCTTGTTTTTTTCCATCTGGGGCGATTACCATGAGTTTAGTCTTCTCTTTTTTGGTCCAGCCGGCAACTGTACCCTTTACTTGCACGGTTTTGTTTTTCGGGTCGAGTAGTGCTGTTCCTGTGATCGCATACTCTTTTTCTTGTTCCTTCGCAGGGGCATTTACTACTTCCACTTCAATTGACTTAGAGTCAAGCTTTTTACCATCCTTATAAAGCTCAACAAGTGCTTTGCCAGTACCTGCTTTTACATCCTTCAAAGTAACGGAAAAGCTCCCTACACCATCCCACAGCTTCTTTACACTCGCTTCTTTTTTCACACCGTTGTATGTAACGTATACCTTGTCAGCACCCTGCTTGACAACGCCTTTTACTTTTAGCTCCTCTTTCTTCGCGTCAAGCACTGAAACCGTATGAATAATCATGTCCGCTTCTTCTACGGCCTGCGGGATCAGCTCGACCTTTTCACTATCCACCAATTTCGTACCCGCATACGCGTTTACTGTCACGTATTGCTTGCTTGCACTGTCCAAAGCCGCAAAGGTGACGGTAAAGGAGTGTTCACTCGTAGGCACTACCTCAATCGTATCACCGTTTGGCTTGGTGATGACGACCTTGGTTACCTCAGGGGTCACAATCCCTTTCACATACACCTTGTTATCTTTGGATTGAGCACCTACGCTGACAATCTCTTCATTGGTTTCGGTTAAGCGCACTTCCAACCAAATATCACTGTAGTATTCGTTGTAAATACGCTCCCACTCTTCTTTGTTTTCTTCCATATACGTTTGCAGCTTTGTATTCAATTTGATTTCATCCACAATGATATACAGATGATCCGCCTGCGTCTTTAACAGCATATTCAATGTGGTTGGATCGTTTTTGGCGAGTTCCTTTAGATTGTAACGCGTTACTTGCTTGCCCTCTTCATTCATGACTACCTTGGAAGCACTCGGCGAGCCAATCGAGGTTGCATTCGCTAAAAACGGCGTAAGTCCGCCAACGATGGTTGCCGCAGCCACAACTGCTAAAACAGGCTTGGTCATATACTTTTTCAATGGTGAATCCCCCTTCTATACTGCTGATATTCCCGTGTTGCCTTGGGCACAATTACTGACGCCAGGATTATGGAAAAAGTTGCATCGGGAATCAAAACAAGACTTAGGACCTATAATCACCCCACATGCTTGCTGGGACAACTCCCTCTCCTTGCCTAGATATAAAAAAATCTCCTCTCAGACTTAGTCCAAAAGAAGATTTCTTTCATTATTGATTGTATTTGGGTTCACTTTCGATCGCAATCAAGAGCGATTCTATCATCTCGGCAGGATACCGGCTTTCCCATTCATCGGATTCGGTTTTGCCGACTAGCACATACCAATTCCCTTCCTTGCGATAACCAAGTTCACGGATCTGATAGTCTTCCTGCAGCAGCTGGCGGAAAAAAGAAGACGTATCCAATGCCGATTGGTCATGAGGCCTGGCGTCGGCGACCACCTGAATCTGCAGCCAGTTTAAAAGGGCATCTTCACGCTTCATGTGATTGCCTCACTTTCTTTGGGTTTGCTCCGGCTTGATCCGAACTTTTACAATGACCAGAATCGCAATCGCGACCAGCATGGCACTCTTAACCGGTAGCTGTACATCCAGGATGGCGAAAATAAGTGCTCCTGCGAATAAGAGGACGTACAACAAAACCGTTTTGAGAATCGGCATACGAATACGCGTAGCAAAGCCAAGGTAGTAAACAAGAATAAGTTGAACGAATAAGATCCATGCCCGATTATGGTCGGCCCAAAGTCGGAAGCTGTCAAAGGCTGACAGTTGATCCGGATTTGCTGGTACATATGTAGAAGCTAGTTGTATCCAGTCCATTATTATTATTATCCCTCCTGTTGAGCGTAAGACTGTCCTGTCCTACGCAAGCCGTGCAGATAGACTTTTTTCCATTTCATCTCTTTGACAGTCGCCTCTTCCCATTCTTAAGACGCTTCGCAATGTACAAAAGCTTTCCGAAATTGGATTCACTCCTACCTCAATATCTACCATTTTACTTTATCAGGTGGCTGGTGCCCTGTCAAAAATGGAAACGGTACGATTTGGCGACACTTGTCGCTGGCACGCGTGCTGCTGGACATGATATGATGAGGGCACTTACATAGAAAAAGGTGGGAAAATAATGAGCCTGTACGATATTGCTGTCAAGACGATTTCTGGGGAAGAAAAAACACTGGCACATTACAAGGGGCATGTGCTTCTGATTGTGAATACGGCAAGCAAATGCGGATTGACCCCGCAATACAAAGGCTTGCAAGAATTGCATGAGCGCTATCAGGAGAAAGGTCTTGTCGTCCTCGGGTTCCCATGCAACCAATTCGCCGGGCAAGAACCGGGGACTGAAGAAGAAATCAGTGAGTTTTGCGATCGGACATACGGTGTTACCTTCCCATTATTTGCAAAGTTGGATGTAAACGGACCTGATACACATCCCCTTTATCAATTTTTGAAATCAAATGCTCCTAACGGAGAGAATGAAGAGATCGAATGGAACTTTGCCAAATTTCTCGTGGACCGAAACGGCAAGGTCGCAGCACGCATCGGTGCTCGCGTCCAACCAGAAGAGCTGACCGCCGATATTGAAGCCCTCCTGTAAACAAATCATTTGTCCTAGAGGGAAACCAGGAACAATTCCTCGCCCATAAAAAATACCGTACGTAAAAAAGCCGCCTCGTCCCCTTACCTGGACAAAGCGGCTTTTTTCTACTTCTTGTCTTTCACTCTTACGCTTGTGGCTGAGCTTCCCAGCGTCTTTGTTTCTCGTAGCGCTCGCGATCTGATTTGTTCAGATACTTTTTGCGCAGACGAACAGACTGAGGAGTCACCTCACAAAGCTCATCATCATTCAAATACTCCAACGCCTCTTCCAGCGTCAAGAGACGTGGTGTTTTCATTTTTACTGTTTCATCCTTCGTTGCAGAACGTACGTTGGTCGCATGCTTTTCTTTACATACGTTAACAGTCAGGTCGTTGTCGCGGTTGTGTTCACCAACGATCATGCCTTCATATACTTCTGTACCCGCTTGGATAAACATGATCCCGCGGTCTTCAACAGACATCAGGCCATACGTTGTTGCCGTTCCGGATTCGTGGGAAATCAGAACACCTGCGTGACGTCCACCAACTGGTCCCTGAACAAGCGGACGATAGCTGTCAAAGGAGTGGTTCAAAATTCCGTAACCACGAGTGATCGTCAAGAACTCTGTACGATAACCGATCAAGCCACGGGAAGGAATAATGAATTCCAAACGAACTTGTCCGAAGCCATTGTTTATCATGTTCACCATTTCAGCCTTGCGCTGACCCAGTGTTTCCATGACCGGACCTGTATACTCTTCAGGAACGTCAATCACCAAAAACTCAGCCGGCTCCATTTTTTGGCCGTCAATGAGACGAACGATTACTTCTGGTTTGGACACACCCAGCTCAAAACCTTCACGGCGCATATTCTCCACCAGGATGGACAGATGCAATTCGCCGCGTCCAGATACAACAAATGCATCTGGTGAATCTGTTTCTTCAACACGAAGAGATACATCCGTCTCAAGTTCAGCCATCAGACGATCGCGCAGCTTGCGAGAGGTAACGTGTTTACCTTCGCGACCAGCAAACGGGCTATTGTTGACCAAGAATGTCATTTGCAAGGTAGGCTCATCAATTTTCAGGAGTGGCAAAGGATCTGGATGATCCACATGACATACGGTTTCCCCTACGTTAATATCAGCCAAACCAGCAATGGCTACGATATCTCCTGCTTTTGCTGTTTTTTGCTCAACACGCTGCAAGCCAGAAAAACCGAACAGCTTTTGAATGCGCATTTTTTTCACTTCGCCGTCACGGGTCGTGACAGAAACCATTTCGTTCAGATTCATCGTTCCGCGATAGATACGGCCAATTCCGATACGGCCCAAGAAATCGTTGTAATCTAGCATCGTTACTTGCATTTGGAGGGGGGCATTTTCGTCTGCGTCAGGTGCAGGCATGTGCTCAATAATGGTATCGAACAGTGGGCGCAGATCGCCTTCCAGCTTGTCTGGTTCCAAACCAGCAATCCCTTGCAGGCCAGAAGCATAGACGATAGGGAATTCGAGTTGATCTTCTGTTGCGTCCAGATCAATAAACAAATCGTATACTTCATTAATTACTTCTTGTGGGCGGGCATTGTCGCGGTCTACTTTGTTCACGACAACGATAGGAGTCACTTTTGCTTCGAGTGCTTTTTTCAAAACGAAACGAGTTTGTGGCATACAGCCTTCAAACGCATCGACGATCAAAAGAACACCGTCTACCATGCTCATGATCCGCTCAACTTCACCACCGAAGTCTGCGTGACCAGGTGTATCCAAAATATTGATTGTGAACTCTTTGTATTTTACCGACGTGGTTTTAGCCAAGATGGTAATCCCGCGCTCGCGCTCCAGGTCGTTAGAATCCATCATTCTCTCTTCTACCTGTTGGTTACTGCGGAATGTGCCCGATTGAATCAAGAGTTTGTCAACCAGTGTTGTTTTCCCATGGTCAACGTGGGCAATAATGGCGATGTTGCGTATGTCAAGACGCTTCATGTGAACCTCCTAGTTTAAGCATACCATTCATATTAACAGGTCGTGAAACGCGGCACAATGGGTAGTTTTTACGGTAGCGCTTCCTGAGTAGTGTACTCCATTTTCGTCATACTAAGTGATGGAGGTGTCTACCCATGAAACTGAATTGGCTTATCGGTCTTGCCGGTCTACTGGCCGTTGCAACTACCATGTCCGGATGTGCGAACTGGGGTACAGGGACTTCTAATGGGCCACACACTCAAAATATGACCTATCAAAAAACACCTGCTACTCGTTCCAGCATTGCCCATGATTTCAATGCTTACACAAAGGGACCCAATGCACATAACTACGTAAATGGGTATACAGTCAATGGCTTCAATCAAAACTTGGCAGAACAATTAACAAAAGCAGCAGATGATGTTCCTGGGGTCGATAGGGCCACTGTAGTGGTGAGCGGTGCCGATGCCATCGTAGGAATTCGCGTACGTACTAATTTAGGTGAACAACAGGCCAGGGTAATCGAACAGCAGGTGCACGCAGCTGCTCGTTCCGTGGCACCCAATATCCACATTCGCGTCACCTCTGACTCAGCCATGTTCGATCGTCTACGTAATATCAATTCGGCCATCTATAATGAAGCTACTCAACGGACAAGCGATGTTTACGTAAATCCAAACGCTACCAACAAATTAACAAATACTTCAACAGAATTCCGCGGGCTTCTTCATGACTTGGGGAATACAGGCAAAACCCCGTCTCCATACAGCCGCTGACAGAGCCCGGCCAAATCCCCCACGTAAAAGAGGTGCGGACTCTATCCGCACCTCTTGAATACTTACATTTGTTACTTACTTGCCAACTCAGCCACTTTAATCTCTGGCTCAACTACTTGCAGTTCACCTGTACCGCGAACCAGTTTCTTCGCGTAGGTTTTTTCCGGCTTCAGCACGGATACCAAATAGTCAATGGCAACTTGCGGGTCAACTGTCTCACCACAAGTGTAGCAATCCAGAGCAGCAAAACCACGCTCGGGATAGGTATGAATGGACAGGTGGCTTTCCGAGAGAAGAACCAGTACGGTAGCACCCTGAGGAGAAAACTGCTTAGCTTGCACGCTTAGTACCGTAGCACCACATGCCTCAGCAGCTTCAATCATTTCCCTTTTCAAAAATTCTGCGTCGTTCAACAAGTCAAACTGAACTCCCCATGTGTCAACAGCAACGTGTCTTCCGAAAGTCGAGTATTCCATCTTTCGGTTCCCCCTTCCTAGCAAGTGTAATGTTAAACATCGCTAGGACCTGCGTCATTCACTAACGGGGGCGGTTTCCCTCTTGTTATCCACCCTTTAAAGTGAATCCTGGTTCCTAATCCTGTTTCCAACGAAAACAACCATACCATGCATTCGCCTAATTTGACAATACCTTTTTTCAAGAAAATAAAAAATGGGCTGCGAACGCACCCATTTTCCCTGATTTATACTTCTAATTCAAACAAACGTCGCGATAATATAGCTAATCGAGTATCAATTGCTGGAAGTTTTTCGGGGGCAGCACCCTTTGCCCAATTACGCAAATCCAGCCAACGGTCTGTTTCCAAACGTAAGGATTCAATTTCCTGTTCGCTCCCCACTTGCTGGAACAAAGATTCCAGTTCATGAGTAATGCTAGGCGAGGTATTTTCAAAAATGGAAGTCTCCTCATCCCCGGAAAGCTCCTGAATACTGACGACAGACCCTTGATCGTAGTGGTATACGACCGTAAAACCATCATAAATCCGATGGACAATACCGTAGCCGCGGAACGTTTTCATTGCTTTGCGCATCGCATTTGCCAATTGCCGATCCCGAATGAGATAGGAACTGTCACACGAATAGCGATTGCCGACACGCAAGAAACTCAGTTGAATCTCCCCGTTATTGTCGGTCAGGATAACGTCACGGTCACCATTGTCACATACTTTGACATCGACTGAAATGTGTTCATTGGTGAAGAGCGAGACGAATTGGTTCAGCTCTTCTTCATTCACCGTAAAATAGGCCTTGGCGTAATTGGTTGCTAAACGCTGTGCCATAAATATCTCCTCAATTCTTTTGGTTTGCAGTGGCCGAGTACGACCTAACAATTATCCAAATGAGAGGAGATACGCTAAGTGTCAACGAAGGAACGCTGTAGAACCTGGCCTTGCCCCGCGAATCGAAAGTCGATTTGGGTAATGAAGGCGGATCACCTACTTTTTGTATTTAACGAAAAAAAACCATCCTTGACACTTCTTATTATACAACAGACGCCATCAAAAGTCTTGAACAAAAAGCGGATTAATTTTCGCAAAAAGGCTGAATATCGTCACTTAGCGGCACGGAGAAGGAAAGAACTCTCTGATTCATTCATATGCTTGCAATTTCAGAGAAATTCGATGTACTTTATGCTCCAACGGGAGGATTCATCGCTTTACGAATGGCCGCTTGTTCTTCCTCTGATAAATGATACACAGAAGTACCTGCGATAAGCGGCTTCGCGTACACGCGCGATTCTTCCCTTCCAAAAATGCTCGTAATCACAACACCATTTTGTGCATCATCCACGATCGCCATGGAGAAACTCAGATCGCTGCCGACATCCCCAAAAGCATTGTACCGAATAACTGCTACCTTCCCACACTGTGAGGCTATACGTTGTGATAATCGATTCACCACAAATTGCTGGTCATTTTGAAACTTTTTCACTTCATCGATCTGATCTAGTAAACGATGCATACCTTCCTCCAAATTTGCACCGCCCGCTCCCGTCATAAATCGGTTTACAGATTTGCGCAGTCGACTGATACGCAGAGACTGCATGATGCAAACGAGAAGCAAGACCACATTCAAAGCGATGACAGCCAAAAGCAGAATCCCCACATTGGAGATTTGTGATAGGAATGGTTCCAAAACATTTTCTTCCTTTCTGGTACTTGGGTACATAGTCACAATCCCTATATATTGTACCTCCGACACGTCGCCCATTCAAACAAAGTCTTTTCGCAAATGCAGGAATAAGACGATCGATCCAAGACAAACGTACGACTATCAATAAAAACACGCCAAAAAAAGCGACACCCTCATGTTTGAGATGTCGCTTCCTTCATTCCGTATGCTTATGTGTCAAACTCATCGTCCGTCAGTTATCCTCCAGTCTACCTTACGCTTCCAGTAGCAGCATTTCTCTTCGGAGCTGTTTCAAGCGTTCCTTGGATTGTTTCATCTGAACATTGTCCTTTGCCATCATCGCATCAAACAAGGTAGCCAACTCATAGTCCAGCTCCAGACGTAAAACGGGGATACGCTCTTCCAAATCACGCCGTTTCAAAGCAGCAATCACCTGATCCATAGTCACATTGAAAGATTTTTCGTAGATCACTTTTTTCTCAGCTCCTTTTATTTCCACTATTCTGATGGCCTCTCCATACCGGATATGCTTCATTTGAACCCTGTCGTCGAAAATGGTCTTGATGATGGCATGGCCTTTGGCCTTTTCAATAAAAGACTCAAGGACGAAGGCCACACGTTTGTCATGGACAGGAATTCCTGCCAGATGCAGCTTGTAAGAACCATTCACACGCTGCATTTTCCAGTCGGATTGATCATCTGTGGTGTTCACGAGGAGGTGAAACTGCTCGGGAGTCTCTTTCCACTTGACGCTCACCCCTGCTTCCACCAGGGCCTGCAACATTGCGTGCAACGTCTTGCGGTTAAACCATACGGCCAGATTAAAATATTCCAACTCAATGCCGAGATTCATCAAGGCCCCTCCCATTAACAGAATACTCAGATATCATTTTTGCTGTAAGGGAGTGAGTGGTATATCATATTATTCAGGCTTCGGTTTTGCTATTCATATCCCGGCATGTATTTTTTTCCTGCGTGGTATGATATCATATGAGGATTCCAAGCTCCCTTGACAGGGACTTTCGCCCATTTCTTACAAGTGGTCCGATGATGTATAAAAAGAGGTGTTCGTTGCATGTCAGCGTTTCATGGTTTTGCGCAAGAAGATTTCGATGTTTTTAGCATTGATGGATTGGATCAGCGTATGGATGCCATCAAAACGATTATCCGGCCCAAACTGGAAGCACTTGGTCAGCAATTCGCTCCACTGCTCTCCATCTCATGTGGCCACGAAATGTTTTACCATGTAGCAAAGCACGCCCGTCGCACGGTGAATCCTCCTGTTGATACGTGGGTCGCCTGGGCAGCAGACAAACGCGGGTACAAAAAGCATCCGCACTTCCAAATCGGCTTGTGGGGTACTCATTTGTTCGTCTGGTATGCCGTCATTTATGAAGCACCCTCAAAAGGAGCTATCAGTCAGGCAATGAAGGAGAATATGGATGAAATTCTGGAATTGATTCCAGATCATTTTCATTGGTCCCCTGATCATACCCAGCCTGCTAGCACCGCACAGCACGAGCTCGGCAAAGAGGGTGTAGCAAAGCTGGTAGACAGACTGGCTCAAGTGAAAAAAGCAGAACTCCTTTGCGGGATTACCATTGATCGAAACGATCCGATTCTTCTTGACGGAAATGCCCTTGTTGCCCGCCTGGAAACAACTTTTGCCGTATTAACCAAACTATACAATCTTAGCAGCTCTGGTGCATTGACCGCCTCTTCCTAGCTTTGTTAAAACAACCTGTATCGAAGATCTGCTCATGGAGGAGCGACCGAAGCACTTCACATTTTCCTATACGGTAAGATATATGCAAAAGAACAGGTCCGCTTTCTAATGAAAAAGCGTCGGCCTGTTCTTTTGTTTTTCGGGAACAATAGCGGATAGATACACCTACCGCTCTTGGTATTTCTGGATTCGAGTCCATGATTGCTCAAACTCGTCGAACATCCGTGTAAACAACTCCTGCACGTAAGGAACGTCCTGGATTAAGCCGATTACTTGACCAGCCCAGCCAAAGCCTTTTTGTTCATCCCCTTCATAAATGAAGGTACGGTTATTCGCACCGCTGATGAACGGCTTTAGTTCATCGTACCCTGCTCCTTCTCGTTCGAGCGAAAGGATATGGTCTGAACCAGGTGTACGCACTACTCGTGCGGGTGCACCCAGAGTTCTTTTGATGACAGCAGTATCTTGCTCCGTTCCTTTTAGAATGGCTTCTTTATATGCTGCATGAGCATGGACGCACTCCTGGGTCGCAATAAAACGCGTCCCCATCTCCACTCCTTCAGCACCCAATGCCAAAGCCGCAAGAATTCCTCGCCCATCCCCAATGCCTCCACTTGCCAGCACAGGGATTTTGACCGAATCCACAACCCGTGGAATGAGGACAAACGTCCCTATATCATCCCGCCCCAGATGGCCGCCGCCTTCCTGGCCAACTGCCATAACCGCATCCGCGCCGATCGCTTCTGCCTTTTGCGCTTGCCGGACCGAGGCGACCAGCACGAGCTTTTTCACATCATGGCCATCCAGCCTGCGGATCAACGGCTCAGGATTGCCCCCCGTAACCGAAATGGCCTTTACGCCTTCATCAATTGCGACATCCAACAGTTCTTCGTACGGACGATTATATTGACCAATGGCGAAATTCACTCCAAATGGCTTATCAGTCAATAAACGTACCTTGCGAATTTCTTCGCGCAGAGCCTCTGCTGACGGCAATGACATGGCGGTAATTTGTCCGAGTCCTCCTGCATTTGACACCGCTGCAGCCAAATCAGCATATGCTAGATAGGCTAATCCTCCTTGGACTATTGGATATTCGATTTGAAGCAGTTCACTTACCCTTGTTTTCATCCTCATCACCCCATTTTTGTAAAGCTTCTCGACCATTAGGTAAAACTCCTGCTGTCCGCAGAGAATGTGAATAAAAATTCGTTTGCTTTCCCCCCCTATTTTGCTATACTCAATTTGTTTGTTTTTTCCCCATTTATTCTTGATTAGTAAAGCGAGGCGATCGAAAGTGAGACAAATGAAAACTCCTTTGTTCAGCGGGTTGTTGGAACACGCCAACCGGAACCCGATACAATTTCACATTCCGGGCCATAAGAAGGGTATGGGCATGCATCCGGCATTTCGCGAGTTCATCGGGGAGAACGCTCTCTCGATAGACCTCATTAATATTGCGCCTCTGGATGACCTGCATCACCCAAAGGCAATGATTAAAGAAGCCCAAGTACTCGCTGCCGAAGCTTTCGGCGCTGACCATACATTTTTTTCTGTACAAGGGACGAGCGGTGCCATCATGGCGATGATCATGGCCACTTGCAAGCCTGGCGACAAAATTATCGTTCCACGTAACGTGCATAAATCCATCATGTCAGCGATTATTTTTGCAGGAGCCGTACCCATTTTTATTCATCCAGCTATGGACGAGCGTTTGGGCATCTCTCATGGGATCACAGTGAAAGCCGTACAAAGAGCACTAGAAGCCCATCCAGATGCTGCTGCATTATTGGTAATCAATCCAACCTATTTCGGAATCGCCGGCGACTTGCGCGAGATCGTTCGGACTGCGCATAATTATGAAATCCCCGTACTGGTAGACGAAGCGCATGGTGTTCACATTCATTTTCATGAAGAGCTGCCGATATCTGCCATGCAAGCTGGCGCCGATATGGCCGCTACCAGTGTACATAAGCTGGGTGGCTCCTTGACGCAAACTTCTATCTTAAACGTTCGCGAGGGACTAGTTGATGTTGATCGGGTAAAAACAGTGATGAGCATGTTGACGACGACTTCGACCTCTTACATTTTCCTAGCCTCACTGGATATGGCTCGTCAACATTTGGCGCTGAACGGACGTATGCTCGCCGAACAAGCCATGGAACTGGCTGAAAAAACACGGAACCTGATTAATGAAATCCCGCGTATTCACTGTGTAGGAAAAGAAATTCTCGGAAAACCAGCCACCTTTGCCATGGATCCGACTAAACTGTTGATCCACGTACGCGATCTGGGGATTACCGGTTGGGAAGTGGAAAACTGGCTCCGTGACAAGTACAACATCGAAGTAGAAATGAGCGATCTGTACAATATCCTCTGCTTCATCACTGCTGGTGATACGGAGGAATCCGTTCGAACATTGGTAAACGCTTTGCGCGATCTGTCAGTTGAATTCTCACATGCCCAAGCAGAGGATAAGCCAACTATCTCGCTTCCCAACATTCCGATGCTGTCGACGACTCCTCGCAATGCCTTTTATGCGGAGACAGAGACCGTTCCGCTCGTTGAGGCAGCGGGCAGGGTCATTACCGAATTTATTATGGTCTATCCACCAGGAATCCCTATTTTTTTGCCTGGAGAAGTCATTACAGAAGAAAATATTGCATACATTCAAGAGAACATTCGGGTGGGTCTGCCTGTACAGGGACCAGAGGATGAGACATTAAAAACGATCAAGGTTGTAAAAAGACAGACTGCTATTTCCGGATAAAACGATGTTTGTACCCTCAAGCAAAAGGGGCTGTCCAGAAAGT